>DASXSP010000148.1:0-15537 GCA_036505865.1 Casimicrobiaceae bacterium | reverse complement strand
CTGGAGCGAGGCGCACCACCGTGGGTACGGCCGTGGTCGCAAGACGTCGACAGCATGCCGATGAATGCGTCCGGCCGACGGCCTTACCGCGGCATCAATGCGTTACTGCTGACGCTCGAGGCGAACAGCCAAGGGTATCCGCTGAACCGCTGGTTGACCTATCGCCAAGCCGCTGAGCTCGGTGGTCAAGTCCGCCGCGGTGAGCGCGGTACGACGGTCGTGCTCTGGCGGTTGCGCAAGCTGTCCGCTACGGCAAATGCGTTTCCGGATGAAGGAGAGCCCGACCTGCACGAGCGGGTGATCCCGCTGCTTCGAGCATTCACCGTGTTCAATCTGGCGCAGGTCGATGGTGTTCCTGCGGCGTTGCAAGCCGTCGAGCGCCACCATTGGGATCCGGATGCTCGTGCTGAAGACCTGCTGCAGATGTCTGGGGCAACAATCCGTCACGGTGGCTCGCGAGCGTTCTATCGTCCAGGCGACGACGAGATCCATCTGCCGCCGCCACGCGCGTTTCCCGACGCGGGCCGCTACTACGCCACGGCGCTCCATGAACTCACTCATTGGTCGTCGCATCCGTCGCGGTGCAATCGCCAGCTGGGTCAGCGCTTCGGTGACGACGCGTATGCAGCGGAGGAATTGATCGCGGAGATGGGCGCGGCATTCCTGTGCGCCCATTGTCGGATTGACGGCGAGCTGCACCACGCGGGTTATCTCGCCAGCTGGCTCAAAGTGCTGCGCACCGACAAGCGGGCGATATTCATAGCCGCTACCAGGGCGCAACAAGCGGCTGACTACGTCCTCAAGCTCGTACAGCCACCCGACCGAGAAGCAATGGCTGCTTGAGTTCGTATCCGCGTTCGTCCACCCGAGCCCCGCCACCGTGCGGGGCTCTTCATTTCTAAGGAGCCATGATGGACAGCAATTACTTCGCACGACTGAATCAGATCAACGTCTCGGACCACATCGAGAAGAAGGGCAGCTTCAGTTACCTGAGTTGGCCATTTGCTGTCGCACAGCTGCGGCTGGCCGATCCGACCGCCAGCTGGGAAGTGCGTCGGTTCGACGGGCTACCGTTCCTGCGTACGGAGACCGGCTACTTCGTCGAGGTTGCGGTGACGGTGCAGGGCGTGACGCTTTCGCAGATCCACCCCGTCCTTGACGGCAGGAATCAGCCGATCGAGGTGCCGACGTCATTCGAGATCAACACCAGCATCCAGCGGTGCCTGGTCAAGGCGATCGCGCTGCAGGGCCTCGGGCTGTACGTTTACGCTGGCGAAGACTTGCCCGAGGGCGAAAGCGGCAAACCGACACCTCCCAAGGCTCCGGTAGCACCGATCAACGGCTCACGTGCCTCACCCGCGCAATTGCGTTTCATCGAACGGCTTATCGACGAGACCGGCAGCGATCTCGGCAAGGTGCTCGACTACTTCGGCGTGACTGCGCTGACCGAGCTCAGCAGCCACACCGCCAGCCGGGCGATCACGTCGTTGGAGAAGCAACGGAGAGCGGCATGAACATCGTCAAGCTCATGCAGGGCAGTCCAGAGTGGCACGAGCACAGAAGGAAACACCGCAACGCCAGCGAGACGCCCGTGGTTCTGGGCGTTTCGCCGTGGCAAACACCGTATCAGCTGTGGCAGTACAAGCTCGGTCTGGTCGAACCAGAAGTCACATCAGCAATGCATCGTGGTACGGAGCTGGAACCAACCGCTAGGGCGGCTTACGAGGCGCTTACGGGCCTGGTGATGCAACCGCTGGTGCTGGTCGGTGGTGAGTACTCGGTTTCGCTGGATGGTCTGACGCTGTGCGGCGACCGTATTCTCGAAATCAAATGCCCGATGAGAGGCCGCGACTCGACGTTGTGGAAAACGGTCGAAGCAGGCCGCCTGCCGGAACACTATCAGTGGCAAGTGCAACATCAACTGATGGTGACCAAGGCCGAGGTCGCCGCCGTTTTCGTGTTCGATGGAGCGGAGGGCATCCAACTCGAGGTCGCGCCCGACCCGCACGCGTGGCCGCAGATTCACGCGGCGTGGGATGCGTTCATGCGTTGCATCAGCGAGGCGCAGGCGCCACCGTTGACTGCGCGCGATACACGAGTTCGTGACGATCCGGAATGGCTCAGCGCGGCCGCGGCGTACCTTGAACTAAGAACGGCGTACGACGCACTTGGGATTAACTTAGACGAGGCAAAGGCGCAGCTAGTCGCCCTGGCCCGTCACGCGAAGGAGCAGGGTGGTGGAGTATCAGTGTCGCGACTTTGGAAACGCGGTACCGTGGAATTTAAACGCGTTCCAGAGCTCGCCGACGTCGACCTAGAGCAATACCGAGGAGCGGGGCGGGAGGAGGTGCGAATATCTATCGCATGAGGACGACCCGGCGGGTACAGTCGCCCGCCGTCAACAAACTGCGGAAGTCGTCAGGCCGCTTGCCTGAAGGTGCCTTGAATCACGTTCTTAGCATTTGCCAACACTTCGATGCGGTCCGCCCACTTCCTAAGCGCGATCTCGCGCTCAGGCAAATACTCGGCGTGATTGTAAATACCCAATACGCCGGGCAATCGATGATTGGCGATTTTGTGACCGATAAAGGATTCGACGCCTAAGTCGGGCAGTCGCGAAACGAGGGTGCGCCGGAAATCGTCCACATGACAGGGCGTCACGTTCGGCAACCCGCCGCGCTTATACATGCTCAGCAGTGCGTTGTTCACGCTGCGCCCGTAGATCGACTGTCCCTTCCGCAATGGCGAAGCGAACACATGCTCCTTATGGCCGGTTACCGCTCGCAGCCCGTCAAGAATCGCCACGGCTTGCGGAGCGAGATGAACGAGGTGCGCGCGAGCAGACTTAGTGCGTGCGGCCGGAATCCGCCACAGTCCCGCCTCTAGGTCAAATTCACTCCATGTGGCGTCGGTGACTTCACATTCGCGCTGGCCGGTCAAAATCAAGAGTCGCATCGCCGCGACGGTGACGGGATCAGCTTTACACTGCACAGGGTCGCCAAGCGCGTGCCACACCTCGGCCAGTTCGTCCAGGCGTAACGCGACTTCGCGCTTGTTCGGCCTTGCGTCAAAGTTGGCACGGGTAAGCCGCTCGATACAGCTTTCGGCCACCCATTCGCGCGATTCGGCAAACCGCCAAAGGCGTTTGGCGGTCGTCAAGACTTCCCCCGCCAGTTGTTTGGCCGCGCGCCCTTTCTTTTGACCTGCGGCAATCTTCTCTAATGCGGCAATCACATCCTGACGAGTGGCGTCACGGATCTTCAGATCGCCGCCGAGTGCGCCGACCAACCTTTTGAACCGATAGCGGATCGCACCCGCGCTTTTCTTGCCCTCAATATGCTGGATCATGAAGCGCTCTATGGCTTCCGTTACAGAAGGCTGCGCGGCAGCCGCCGCCATGGCCTTGTCCGCTGTGGCTTTCGCAACTTCCCGCGCTGCTGCGGGATCACGTCCTTCGCGACGCTGTTCTTTCCATGCGGCCGCGATGAATCGAGCTTGCGCAAGGGAAAGCGATCCGCCCGAAAGCAGCCCGTCCACGGTTTCAGCCTTGCTCCCTCTCGGGTCATAATTCCCGATGTTGATCTTCCGGCGCCTGCCGCGTACCAGGTAGTCGATCATCCAGGCGCGGGTTCCACCGGGCCGGATTCGCAGGTAAAGACCGTTGCCATCCCCTAGCAATACGTCGGAATCCGGGTCCGATTTGGTCGCCTTACATTTCGCGTCAGTCAGCTTGGGCATTATCGGGTGTGGAATCGTGTGTGATTCGGGTGTGGAATGTGTCCAATGATAACGCACCTCATCGGAAACTCAAACGACAATTTTCGTTATAAACCAAGCGTGTAGCGGAGCTCTGCGGAGCTTAATGGAGTACTTATGCGTTACTGGCTGATGAAATCGGAGCCGGACGAGTTCTCGATCGACGACCTCGCCCGCGCCAAGCACCAGACAACCGCGTGGTTTGGCGTGCGCAGCTATCAGGCGCGCAACTTCATGCGCGACGATATGCAACTCGGCGATCGCGCGTTGTTCTACCACTCGAGCTGCCCCGAGCCGGGCGTCGCGGGCATCGTTGAAGTGTCGCGCCTCGCCTATCCGGACGCGAGCCAGTTCGACTCGAAGAGCCACTATTACGATCCGAAATCGACGCGCGAAGCGCCGCGCTGGCTCAATGTCGACGTCAAGCTTGTCCGCAAAACGCGCCTCGTACCGCTGGCCGAATTACGCGAAACGCGCGGACTCGAAGATATGGTGACGCTGCGACGCGGCAATCGGCTGTCGATTACGCCGGTCACGCCGGCGGAGTGGCGCATCGTGGAAAAGTTGGCCGAACGATAGCGCGTGGGACAGACGCACGTCTAATCATCTGCAGCCGCCGCCACGGTATCGTAGCCAAGCCGGTCGGCTTCGTTACCGCCGGCGGTGACGCTCACCGCGCAATACTTGAACTCGGGAATCTTGCCGTACGGATCGAGCACCGGATTGGTCAGAAGGTTTGCCGCCGCTTCGTAGAAACAGAACGGAATGAAAACCGCGCCACGCGGCGTTCCTTCGTCCGCGCGGACGTAAAGCGACACACCGCCGCGTCGTGATGAAACAGTGATGACGCCGCCCGGCTCGACGCGGAGCGCCGCGATGTCGGCCGGATTGAGCGACGCCACGGGTCCCGGCTCGATCGCGTCCAGCACCTCGGTGCGCCGCGTCATGCTGCCGGTGTGCCAATGCTCGAGCTGGCGTCCGGTGATCAACACGTACGGATAGCGGGCATCCGGTTGCTCGGCAGCCGGAATGATTTGCGCGGGCACGAGCTTGGCTTTGCCTGACGGTGTTGGAAAATCTTCGGTGAACACGACGCGCGTGCCCGGATCGCCTTCGTGCTCGCACGGATACGTGACGGCGCTTTCGCGCTCGAGCCGTTCCCACGTGATGCCGGCGATCGACGGCATTGCTTTACGCATTTCTTCGAATACGTCGCGCGGATGTTCGTAATGCCAATCCAATCCGAGCTCTCGCGCCATGGCGACGATGATCGCGAGATCCTGGCGTGCTTCGCCGGGCGGATTGAGCGCTTGCCGACCCAATTGCACCGCACGGTCGGTGTTCGTGAACGTCCCGGTTTTTTCCGGAAACGCGGACGCGGGCAAGATGACGTCGGCGAGATACGCGGTCTCGGTCAGAAAGATGTCCTGCACCACCAACATCTCCAGTTCCGCCAACGCCTGCCGCGCGTGACGAACATCAGGATCGGACATCGCGGGATTCTCGCCCATGATGTACATCCCGCGGATCTCGCCGGCGTGCACGGCGTCCATGATTTCGACGACGGTGAGGCCGGGTTTCGAATCGAGCGTCGTTCCCCACAGTGCTTCGAACTTTGCGTGCAACTCGCCGTTATCGACGCGGCCGTAATCGGGAAACATCATCGGAATCAAACCGACGTCGCTCGCACCTTGGACGTTGTTCTGCCCGCGGAGCGGATGCAGACCGGTGCCGGGCCGTCCGACCTGACCGGTCAGCATCGTGAGCGCGATCAGGCAACGTGCGTTGTCGGTGCCGTGGATGTGCTGCGAGATGCCCATACCCCACAGGATCATCGATGCTCGTGATTTCGCGAAAAGCCTTGCTACTTCGCGGATCGTTGCGGCATCGATGCCGCACACCGGCGCCATCGCTTCCGGACTGAATTTCGCGACGTTGTCCTTGAGTGCTTCGTAGCCGCTTGTCCGATCGGCAATGAACGATTCCGCCGCGAGACCTTCCTCGATGATCGTATGCATCATCGCGTTCAAGAAGGCGACATCAGTGTCCGGCTTGAACTGCAAATAATAAGCGGCATGACGCGCGAGCTCGGAGCGTCGCGGATCGGCGAGAATCAGCTTCGTTCCGCGCTTCGTTGCGTTTTTCATCCATGTCGCCGCGACTGGATGATTGACGACGGGATTGGCGCCGATCAGCAGAACGACCTCGGCCTGCAGCACGTCCATCACCGGATTCGAGACGGCGCCGGAGCCAATGCCTTCGAGCAGCGCTGCAACGCTCGACGCATGGCACAGGCGCGTGCAATGGTCGACGTTGTTCGAGCCGAACCCGGTGCGTACGAGCTTCTGGAAGAGGTAAGCCTCTTCGTTCGAACCCTTGGCGGAGCCGAAGCCGGCGAGCGCGCGTGGACCGTGCGTATCGCGGATTTGTTTGAGCGTGCCGCCCGCGAGCGCGAGCGCTTCAGCCCACGTCGCTTCGCGGAACACTTCGCCCGGATTGGCAGGGTCGACGGTGAAGTCCGCGGTTTTCGCAAAGCCCCCTCGGCGAATCAACGGTTTCGTGAGCCGATGCGGATGGTGGACATAATCGAATCCGAAACGACCCTTGACGCACAAGCGCTCGTGATTCGCAGGGCCGTCGCGTCCTTCGACATGGGCGATTGCGTTGTCGGCGATGTTGTACGTGATCTGACAGCCGACGCCACAATACGGACACACCGACGCGACCTTCTTGTCGATCGGTTGCAGATACGCGTTCTTGGCGGGCGCCAACGCGCCGGTCGGACATGCTTGCACGCATTCGCCGCACGCGACGCACGTGGACTCGCCCATCGGATCGCCCATGTCGAATACGATCGCTGAATGTGCGCCACGAAATGCGTAGCCGATCACATCGTTGACTTGTTCTTCGCGGCAGGCGCGGACGCACCGGGTGCATTGAATGCAAGCGTCCAGGTTGACCGACATTGCCGGATGGGAATTGTCGGCCGGCGGCTGCTCGCGGCGTCGAAAACGCGGCGTGACGACGTTGAGCTTGCGGCGCCAGTAATCCAGCTCCGAATCCGGTTTGTAGACGCGATCCGGCATGTCGGAGGCGAGGAGCTCGACGATCATTTTCTGCGAGTGCAGTGCACGCGCGCTATCGGTTGCGACCTCCATTCCCTTCGTCGGTCGTCGACAGCATGACGGCGCAAGCACGCGCTCGCCCTTGATCTCGACCATGCATGCGCGGCAATTGCCGTCGGGCCGGTAGCCGGGCTTGTAGCAAAGCCGCGGAATTTCGATGCCGATCCGATCCGCTGTCTGGATGATCGTTTCGCCCGGCAGCGCTTCGACAGCGCTGCCGTTCAACCTGAACGTCACGATTTCTTGCGCGAGCGCGGGTTCAAGAGGGGCGTTCATCGATCAGTTCTCATGCCAATTCGTGCGGGAAATACTTGAGCACGCATGCGATGGGGTTCGGCGCCGCCTGGCCGAGGCCGCAAATCGAGGCATCGGCCATCGCCTGCGACAGGTCGTTGAGCAATGCGGCGTTCCACTGCGGCGCAGCCATCAGCGTGACGGCTTTCTCCGTACCCACCCGGCACGGCGTGCACTGCCCACAGGATTCGTCAGCGAAGAACCGCATCAGGTTCAACGCGGCGTCTCGTGCGCGATCGTGTTGCGACAGCACGATCACCGCCGCCGAGCCGATGAAGCAGCCGTACGGTTGCAGCGTATCGAAATCGAGCGGAATGTCGCCCATCGATGCGGGGAGAATTCCTCCCGACGCGCCGCCCGGCAGATACGCATAGAGCTCGTGTCCATCCTGCATGCCGCCGCAGTATTCGGCGATCAGCTCGCGCACGGTAATGCCCGCGGGCGCGAGATGCACGCCCGGATTCTTCACGCGCCCTGACACCGAAAACGAGCGGAGCCCCTTGCGCTCGTGACGTCCCTGGCCGGCGAACCAGCTCGCGCCCTTCTCGAGGATGTCACGCACCCAGTAGAGCGTTTCCATATTGTGCTCGAGCGTCGGTCTTCCGAAGAGACCTACCTCCGCAACGTACGGCGGACGGAGCCGCGGCATGCCGCGCTTGCCTTCGATCGACTCGATCATCGCCGACTCTTCGCCGCAAATGTAAGCGCCCGCTCCGCGGCGAAGATGGATCTGCGGCAACGCGCACGGCGGATCGGCGGCGAGCGCGGCAAGCTCGCGCGTAATGAGCGCGCGGCAAGCGGCATATTCGTCGCGCAGATACACGTAGACGTCATCGATGCCGACCGCCCACGCGGCGATCAGCATACCTTCGATGAAGCGGTGCGGATCGCGCTCGAGGTAATAACGATCCTTGAATGTTCCAGGCTCCCCCTCGTCGATGTTAACCGCCATCAAGCGTGGGGCCGGCTCGCCGCGAACGATTTTCCATTTCCGTCCCGCAGGAAATCCGGCGCCGCCCAATCCACGCAATGCCGAATTTTCCAGCTCGGCGATGACCGCCTCGACGCCGCGTTCACCGCTGACGCACGACTGCAGCGTTTTATAGCCGCCGGCGTTCCGATAAGCGGTGAAGTCGATCGCGTGCGGCAGCTCGGCTTCCGTCTGTTTTGCGCGCACGGCGGCGTCGATTTTCTCGACAGTTGCAGCGTCAACGGTGCGACGGCCGACGACCGCGGCAGGGGCATGCTCACAACGACCGATGCACGGCGCGCCCACGACGCGTACATTGCTTCCAGCGTTTTTTTCGATCGCTTCACGCAGTCGATCAGCGCCGGCCATCTGACACGACAAGGTCTCGCAGACGCGCACGGTGATTGCCGGCGGCGGCGCCTCGCCTTCCTTGATGACATCGAAATGGTGGTAGAACGTCGCGACTTCATAGATCTCTGTCATCGCAAGGCGCAACTCCTGCGCGAGCGCTGCGAGATGCGCTGCGCTCAGGCAGCCATGCGCGTCCTGGATTCGATGGAGGAACTCGATCAATAAGTCGCGCCGCCGCGGCGCATCGCCGAGCAGTGCGCGGATTTCTGCAAGCGCCTGCGGATCAATCCCGCGACCCTTTGGCCGTGTACGTAAGCCGCGCCGACGGCCGAGGCGGGAAACGTCGACTGCAACGGTTTCAGTCATCGCCGACCGATAACGCTATTCGAGGAAGTCGCAGTGCTTTTCGACGTACGCGGCAAGGTCGAGCGAATGCTGGCGCACAAGCCGCTCCGCGAGCTCGGTGTCGCGACGCTCGAGCGCCTCGATGATCCGCATGTGATCGACGATCGAGCGCGATGCGCGATCGCTTTGCGAAATCGTCAGCCGCCGGATTGCGCGTACGTGAATGAACAGATTCTCGATCGTCTTGCCCATCAGGTGCGAGCCGGAGAGCCGGATGATCGCTTGATGGAACGCAATGTTAGCGTCCGAGTATTCGTCGATGTGCTCGGCGGGCGTCGAATTACGGAATTCGTCGAACATGCGGCGGAGGCCGCCGATCTCTTCGTCGGACGCATTGAGCGTCGCAAGGCGCGCCGCCATGCTTTCGATCGCCGCCCACATCTCGATCATCTCGACGATTTGCTTCTTCGTCTTGCGCACGATGAAGATGCCGCGCCGCGGGATCGTGCGCAGGAAACCTTCTTGTTCTAGCAACGTCATCGCCTCGCGGATCGGCGTGCGGCTGACGCCCAACGATTGAGAAAGCTGCCGCTCGTCCAGGCGGAGCTCGTTGTCGTGCGCGTAGATGTCGGCTTCCATGATCGCCTGCTTGAGCGCCACGTACGCCTGGTCGCGGAAGCTGACGTTGGTGTTGATCGGCTGCAAGACGAGGGGAGGAACGCTCGTCGCGCCGTTGCCGTCGGCTGGCTTCGCTCGCTGCTTCTCCGATGGCTCGGTCGCAACCTTGCCAGAGTCGCCTTGCAGGACGCTCACGACGTCATCTCTCCATCCCGGCGGCGCAGCGTCCGGTGTCGCGTGCGGATCGCGCGGGTCGCGTGGTCTCGATTCATGATTACCGCTGGTGTCACGTATCTTATATACCAAAAACCACCGCCTGGATACGCGCAGCTCTTACAGCGGAAATCGCGCGGCGGTCACGCTTCATTGCGAAGCGCCGCGTGGATCCGACTTATGTCGTGAGCCTGTTCAATTGGTCGCTGCCACAGGCCCGCTTTATTGCGGTGCAACAACGACTTCCAGGCGAAAGACTCGAAGCGAATCCGATCGACGCGCGCGCCGCGGGATGCTGGCTCGACGCGCTAATGGATGATGCCCGCACGACCTCAAATCCCCCGTTGACGCCGCGTGGTATATCACATACCTTATGCTCGATACGACGGAGTGGCCCCCTCTACGTAGGTAGGTGTCGAATGAAGGAGGAGAGGTTGAGGCTGCGCGTCTGCTGGGCGTCTTGTGCCCGGAGCCCGCACCCATTCCGCTGGCGCATCGTCGGTGGTTTCGTCGGCGCAGCGCCGACGCAACCACTCATTGAAATCGTCATAGGCGGAGGACGCCATGGATGAAGTTACCACTCGCTCGGCCGCACGACCCGCCGCATCGACCGCGGAAGACGCGCTCAAGCAGAAGACTCGCGACGCCGGCACCGCCATCGAGGCTGCCTCGCAGGCCCAGGAGACCGACGGCTTTCACCTCGTCATCGATGCGCTCAAGCTCAACGGCATCGATACGATCTTCGGACTGCCAGGCATCCCGATCACAGATCTCACGCGCAAGCTACAGGCTGCGGGCATGCGCGTTATTTCATTCCGTCACGAGCAGAACGCCGGTTACGCCGCGTCGATCGCCGGCTACATGACGCAAAAGCCAGGGATTTGCCTGACGGTGTCCGCGCCGGGGTTCCTTAATGGCCTGACGGCGTTGGCCAATGCCACCACCAATTGCTTCCCGATGATCCTGATAAGCGGGTCCAGCGAGCGTGAGATCGTCGATCTGCAGCAAGGCGACTACGAGGAGTTGGACCAGCTCGCGATCGCCAAGCCGCTGTGCAAGAGCGCCTTCCGCGTGCTGCATGCGGAGGACATCGGAATTGGCGTCGCGCGGGCGATCCGCGCCGCCGTCTCCGGTCGCCCGGGAGGCGTCTACCTCGACCTGCCGGCGAGGCTGTTCCCGCAGACGATCGACGCGGAAGTAGGCAAGAGATCGCTGATCAAGGTCGTCGATCCGGCGCCGCGCCAGATTCCTGCCCCGGACGCCGTTGCGCGCGCGATCGGGCTGCTCAAGACTGCCAAGCGACCGCTCATCGTTCTGGGAAAGGGTGCGGCCTACGCTCAGGCCGACGCGGACATCCGCGCCCTGGTCGAGAAGACCGGGATCCCGTATGTGCCGATGTCGATGGCCAAGGGTCTATTGCCCGATACGCATGAGCAGTCCGCCGCCGCGGCGCGCTCCTACGTGCTGCCAGAGGCGGACGTGGTGATGCTGATCGGCGCGCGCTTGAACTGGCTGCTCTCGCACGGCAAGGGCAAGACGTGGGGCGGTAAGAGCGCCAAGGACTGGGGCGGCCAGAAGTTCATCCAGCTCGACATCTCACCTCAGGAAGCGGACAGCAACGTGGGCATCGACGCGCCGGTGGTCGGCGACATCGGGTCGTGCGTGTCGGCTGTGCTCGCCGCCATCGGTCCGAACTGGCCGAAGCCGCCGGCGGACTGGCTCGATGCCATAGCGGAGCGCAAGAACAAGAACATCGGCAAGATGGCCGAGGCCCTCGCGAAGAATCCGGCGCCAATGAACTTCCACAGTGCGCTGAACGTTGTGCGCGACATCGTCAGGGCGAACCCGGACGCCATCCTGGTGAACGAAGGTGCCAACGCGCTCGACTTCACCCGCAGCATCGTCGACATGTACAAGCCGCGCAAGCGCTTGGACGTCGGCACCTGGGGCGTGATGGGCATCGGCATGGGCTTTTCCGTCGCGGCTGCGGCGGTGAGCGGCGAGCAGGTGATCGCGGTCGAGGGCGACAGCGCCTTCGGCTTCTCCGGTATGGAGGTGGAGACCATCTGCCGCTACAACCTGCCGGTTTGCGTCGTGATCATGAACAACAACGGCGTCTACCGGGGCGATGAGGTCAATCCGACCGGCGCAGCCGATCCGTCCCCCTTGGTGTTCGTGAAGGATGCGCGCTACGAGAAGCTCATGGAGGCGTTCGGCGGCGTGGGCGTCAGGGCCACGACGCCGGCCGACTTGCGCGAGGCACTGGAAGAAGCTGTCCGTTCGCGCAAGCCCACGCTCATCAATGCGGTCATCGATGAGGGCGCGGGCACGGAAAGCGGCCGTATCACGAGCCTCAATCCGACCGCAAAGAAGAAATGACGCAGACGTCCAAGAGCCAGATGCGAAGCATCGCAGCGATTGGAAACGGCTGCGTCATCCCGAGGAGCGCAGTGACGAGGGATCTCATGCGCCACAACAGCAGGTCCCTCGCTTCGCTCGGGATGACAGCTGCGGCGCAACGGGGAATTTATGGGTAAAGCATTGGACGGTGTCCGGATCCTCGATTTCACGCACGTGCAATCGGGCCCCACGTGCACCCAACTGCTCGCATGGATGGGCGCGGACGTCGTCAAGGTCGAACGCGTCGGCTCCGGCGACATCACGCGCGGGCAGCTCCGCGACATTCCGGATGTGGACAGCCTCTATTTCACGATGCTGAACCACAACAAGCGGTCGATCACGATCGATACAAAAAATCCGAAAGGCAAAGCGGTCCTCGAGGCACTGGTGAAAAAGTGCGATGTCCTCGTCGAGAATTTCGCGCCCGGTGTGCTCGATCGCATGGGTTTCAGCTGGGAACGGATTCAGGCGCTCAACCCGCGAATGGTCGTGGCGTCGGTAAAAGGCTTCGGCCCCGGGCCGTACGAGGATTGCAAGGTCTACGAAAACGTCGCGCAGTGCGCCGGAGGATCGGCATCGACGACCGGCTTCGACGATGGACCGCCGCTTGTCACGGGCGCGCAAATCGGTGATTCCGGGACAGGGCTGCACCTCGCGCTTGGCATCGTCGCGGCGCTCTACCAACGGAACACGACGGGTCGCGGCCAAAGGGTGCTCGCCGCGATGCAGGACGGTGTTCTCAATCTGTGCCGCGTGAAGCTCCGCGATAAGCAACGACTCGATCGCACGCACGTGATGGAGGAATACCCGCAATACCCGAACGGGACGTTCGGCGACGCCGTCCCGCGTGCGGGGAACGCGTCCGGCGGCGGCCAACCGGGATGGATCTTGAAATGCAAAGGATGGGAGACCGATCCCAACGCGTACATCTATTTCATTACGCAAGCGCCGGTATGGGAAGACATCTGCAAGGTGATCGGTGAAGAAGGCTGGGTCACCGATCCCGATTACGCGACGCCGAAGGCGCGCCTGCCGCGGCTGATGCAGATCTTCGCGCGAATCGAGGAATGGACGAAGACGAAGACGAAATTCGAAGCGATGGACATATTGAACAAGCACGATATTCCGTGCGGGCCCATCCTCTCGATGAAAGAAATCGCTAACGAGCCGTCGCTGCGCAAGACCGGCACCGTGGTCGAAGTCGACCATCCGACGCGCGGAAAATACTTGACCGTCGGCAATCCGATCAAGATGTCGGATAGCCCAACCGAAGTGACGCGTTCGCCGCTGCTCGGCGAACATACGGAAGAAATTCTCGCGGAGTTGGGCTATACCAAGGAACAAGTCGCAACACTGCGCTCCGAAGGCGCGATCTAAGACCGTTCAAGGAAAAAACGTGGCGCACGACAAAACTGCCGTCAGAAAAATTCTCGACAAAGCAAAGGCCGAAGGGCGCACATCGCTGACGGCGCCCGAAGGCAAGCTGGTGTGCGACGCGTACGGCATTCCGGTGCCGCAAGAAGGCGTCGCGTCATCCTCTGCGGAGGCGGCGAAGCTGGCGACGTCGATGGGCTTTCCGGTCGTGCTGAAGATCGTGTCGCCGGAGATTCTGCATAAGACCGAAGCCGGCGGGGTACTGGTCGGGTTGAAGAGCGCCGACGAGGTCGAGAAGGGTTACGCGACGATCATCGCCAAGGCAAAGCAGTACAACGCCAAAGCCAACCTCCAGGGCGTGCAGGTGCAACAGATGCTCGCCGGCGGTCAGGAAGTGATCGTCGGCGCGGTGACTGATCAATCGTTCGGCAAGCTGGTCGCGTTCGGACTGGGCGGCGTTCTGGTCGAGGTGCTGAAGGACATCACGTTCCGGTTGGCGCCGGCGACGCGCGAAGATGCTTTCTCGATGCAGGACGGCGTTGCGGCGGCGGAAATCCTCAAAGGCGTGCGCGGCGCGCAACCGATCAACCGTGAGGCGCTCGCCGACGTGATCGTCAACGTGTCGCAACTGGTCTCCGATTTTCCCGAGATCGCCGAAATGGATTTGAACCCGGTGTTCGCGACGCCGCAGGGCGCCATCGCGGCCGACGTTCGCATCGTGGTTGACTTCGCACCCGCGCCGGCGCGCTATCGACCCAGCCACGCCGACATCGTCCGCGACATGAATCGGATCATGAAGCCGGATGCGGTCGCGGTGATCGGTGCATCGGCCGAGGACGGCAAGATCGGCAACTCGGTGATGAAGAACCTGATCAACGGCGGCTATCAGGGCGAGATCTATCCGATCAATCCCTCGGCCACCGCGATCATGGGGCGCAAGGCGTACAAGAGCGTCAAGGACGTGCCCGGGAAAATCGACGTCGCGGTTTTCGCGATTCCGGCGAAATTCGTGGCGCAAGCACTCGTCGAGGTGGGCGAGAAGAAGATTCCCGGCGCCGTGCTGATTCCTTCCGGGTTCGCCGAGACCGGCAATGTCGAAGGCCAGAAGGAGATCCAGGAGATCGGGCGTAAGTACGGTGTGCGCCTGATGGGGCCGAACATCTACGGCTTCTACTACACGTGGAAGAATCTGTGCGCGACGTTTTGCACCGCCTATGACGTCAAAGGTCACGCGGCGCTATCGTCGCAGTCGGGCGGCATCGGCATGGCGATCATCGGCTTTTCGCGCTCGGCCAAGATGGGCGTATCGGCGATCGTTGGCCTCGGCAACAAGTCGGACATCGACGAGGACGATCTCTTGACGTTCTTCGAGCAGGACGACAACACGCGGATCATCGCGCAGCACTGCGAAGACTTGAAGGACGGCCGCGCGTTCGCGGAAGTCGCGAAGCGCGTGTCGAAGAAGAAGCCGGTGGTCGTGCTGAAGGCCGGCCGGACGGCGATGGGCGCGCGCGCGGCCAGCTCGCACACCGGCGCGCTGGCCGGCAATGACAAGATCTACGAGGACGTGTTCAAGCAATCGGGCGTGATTCGCGCCCGAAGCTTGCGTGATCTGCTCGAGTTTGCGCGCGCAATTCCGGTGTTGCCCACACCCAAGGGCGAAAACGTGGTGATCATCACCGGCGCCGGCGGGTCGGGCGTGCTGCTGTCCGACGCGGTGGTCGACAACGGCCTCTCGCTGATGGCGATGCCGCCGGACCTGGACGCGGCGTTCCGCAAGTTCATTCCGCCTTTCGGTGCGGCGGGAAATCCCGTCGACATCACCGGCGGCGAGCCGCCCAAGACCTACCAGAACACCGTTCGGCTCGGGCTCGAGGATCCGCGCATCCACGCGCTGATTCTGGGTTACTGGCACACGATCATCACGCCGCCGATGGTGTTCGCGAAGACGATGGTCGAGGTGATCGAGGAGATGCGCGCGAAGGGCATCAGCAAGCCGGTGGTGGCGTCGCTTGCCGGAGATGTCGAGGTGGAAGAAGCTGCCGAATATCTGTTCGACCATGGCATTCCCGCGTATCCGTATTCGACCGA
>DASXSP010000147.1:0-16121 GCA_036505865.1 Casimicrobiaceae bacterium | reverse complement strand
GGATGACGCGACGCCTTCTTGCGGCACCGGAATGCCGTACGCGTCGCACACCAGCTTGCCTTCGGGCGCCGTCAGCGATGTGCGCCCTTCGGCTTTGACTTCGTCGAGAATGCGGCGGACGTCGGCCTTCGCGGCTACGGTCGTGTCTTTGTGAAGATTCAATTCGGGTGCGCCCATGTTGCGTTCCTTTGGATATCAGTTCGATGCTTCTTCACGCTTCGGCCGGCTCGAGCAATTGCCCGCCGCCGAAGCTCGAATGCGCCAGCAGTTCACCGCCGCGGCGCACACGCACCGCGCAATACTTGAATTCGGGAATCTTGCCGAACGGATCGAGCGCCGCGTTCGTCAGAATGTTCGCCGCCGCTTCGTAGTAGCAGAACGGAATGAACACCGAGCCTTTCGGCGTCCCTTCCTCGGCGCGCGCGTACAGCGATACGCGACCGCGGCGCGACTCCACGGTGATCACGTCGCCAGGCGCAGCGCCGAACGCGGCGAGATCTGCGGGATTGAGCGATGCAACGGGTTCCGGCTCGATCGTATCAAGCACGGACGCGCGTCGCGTCATGCTCCCGGTGTGCCAGTGCTCGAGCTGGCGTCCGGTGATCAACACCATCGGGTAATCGTTGTCGGGACGCTCGGCGGCCGGAATGATGTCGGCGGGCACGAGCGTCGCGCGACCGGTCGGTGTGGGGAATTGATCAGTGAAGACGACACGCTCGCCCGGATCGCCAACTTTTTCGCACGGATAAGTCACCGCGTGCTCGCGCACGAGCCGCTCCCACGTGATGCCCGCGATCGACGGCATCGCCTTGCGCATCTCGTCGAACACTTCGCTCGGATGTGTGTAGCGCCAATCGAGGCCGAGCCGTTTCGCCATCTCGACGATAATCCACAAGTCTTGCCGCGCGTCGCCCGGCGGTTCCAGCGCTTGGCGACCGAGTTGAACGAGGCGATCGGTGTTGGTGAACGTGCCGGTCTTCTCCGGAAACGCCGACGCAGGCAGCACGACGTCGGCGAGATACGCTGTTTCGGTGAGGAAGATGTCTTGAACGACGAGCATCTCGAGCTCGGCCAATGCCTGGCGCGCGTGCTGCACGTCGGGATCGGACATCGCCGGATTCTCGCCCATGATGTACATGCCGCGGATCTCGCCTGCGTGAACGGCGTCCATGATCTCGACCACCGTCAAGCCGGGGTTTGGATCGAGGGGTGCCGCCCACAGCGCTTCGAACTTCGCGCGCGCCTCGGGGCTGTCCACGCGCTGATAATCGGGAAAGACCATCGGGATCAAGCCAGAATCGGACGCGCCTTGCACGTTGTTCTGGCCGCGCAGCGGATGCAGTCCCGTGCCCGGACGTCCGATCTGCCCCGTCAGCATCGACAGCGCAATCAGGCAGCGCGCGTTATCGGTGCCGTGCACGTGCTGCGAGATGCCCATGCCCCAGAGAATCATCGACGCTTTCGATGTCGCAAACAGACGCGCGACTTCGCGAATCGTTTCGGCGGGGATACCGCAGATCGGCGCCATCGCTTCGGGGCTGTATTTCGCGACGTTCTTCTCGAGCGCGTCGTAGCCGCTCGTGCGATCGTCGATGAACGACTGCGCGGTGAGCCTTTCGTCGACGATCGTGTGCATCATCGCGTTCAACAACGCGACGTCGGTGTCCGGCTTGAATTGCAGCACGTGCGACGCGTGACGCGCGAGCTCGGAGCGGCGCGGATCGGCGATAACGAGCTTCGTGCCATTCTTGATCGCGTTCTTGATCCACGTTGCAGCGACCGGATGATTGACGACGGGATTCGCGCCGATCAGCAGCACGACGTCGGCCTTCAGCACATCCATCACTGGATTCGATACGGCGCCCGAGCCGATCCCTTCGAGAAGCGCCGCGACGCTCGACGCATGACACAGCCGCGTACAGTGGTCGACGTTGTTGTTGCGAAAGCCCGTGCGAACGAGTTTCTGAAAGAGATACGCCTCTTCGTTCGAGCCTTTCGCCGAGCCGAAGCCCGATAGCGCATTCGGTCCTCGCGTGTCGCGAATCTCGCGCAGCTTGTCACCCGCAAAATCGAGCGCCTCACTCCAGGTCGCTTCGCGAAAAACGCTGCGCCAGTTCTCGGGATCGACGGTAAAGTCGGCCGATTTCGGCGCGTCGGTTCGGCGGACCAGCGGTTTCGTCAGTCGATGTGGATGCTGGACGTAGTCGAAGCCATAACGCCCCTTGACGCAGAGGCGTCCTTCGTTCGCGGGACCGTCGCGCCCTTCGACGCGCACGATCTTGTTGTCGTCCACATGATAGGTGAGCTGACAGCCCACTCCGCAGTACGGGCACAGCGAGTCGACTTTCTTCTCCACCAGTTTTAGATACGCGTCTCGCGCCGGCGCAAGCGCCCCGGTCGGACACGCCTGCACGCATTCGCCACAGGCGACACACGTCGACTCGCCCATCGGGTCATCGAAATCGAAGACGACCTTAGACTGCGCGCCGCGAAACGCATAGCCGATGACATCGTTCACCTGCTCCTCGCGGCAGGCGCGCACGCAGCGTGTGCACTGGATACATGCGTCGAGATTGACCGCGATTGCTGGATGCGATACGTCGCAAAGTGGCTGCGCGCGTCCCGGAAAACGTGGCGTGCCGATGTCGAGCGCATCGCACCACTGATCGAGCTCGGAATCGGTCTTGTAGACGCGCTCGGGCATGTCGGAGGCTAGAAGCTCCAACACCATCTTCTGCGAATGACGCGCGCGATCGCTTGCGCTGTGCACGTCCATGCCTGGCGTCGGAGCGCGGCAACACGCAGGTGCGAGCACGCGTTCACCCTTGATCTCCACCACGCACGCGCGACAGTTGCCGTCGGGGCGCATGTCGGGTGTGTAGCAAAGGCGCGGGATATCGGCGCCGAGCCCCATCCGATCGGCCGCCTGCAGAATCGTCTCGTCCTTCGCAGCGACGACGTCAACGCCATCGAGACGGAATGCGATGCCTTCACCGGTCACTTCGACATGACGCGGCGCATTCATGATTGCAATTCGTGCAGGAAGTACTTCACCACCGACGCGATTGGATTGGGCGCCGCTTGGCCGAGCCCGCAGATCGATGCGTCTGCCATCGCGCGCGAAAGTTCATCGAGCAGCGGCAGATTCCACTGCGGATCACTCATGAGCCGAACCGCCTTGTCCGTTCCCACACGGCACGGCGTGCACTGGCCGCACGATTCGTCAGCGAAAAAACGCATCACGTTGAGGGCAGCATCACGGGCGCGGTCGTGCTGCGAGAGCACGATCACCGCGGCCGAGCCGATGAAGCAGCCGTACGGTTGCAGCGTGTCGAAGTCGAGCGGAATGTCGGCGAGTGACGCTGGCAGAATGCCGCCCGACGCGCCGCCCGGCAGATAGGCATAGAGCTCATGCCCGGGCAACATGCCGCCGCAATATTCGTCGACGAGCTCGCGCAGCGTGATGCCTGCGGACGCAAGATGCACACCGGGCTTTGCAACGCGACCCGAGACCGAAAATGAACGCAAACCTTTGCGACCGTGACGGCCCTGGCTTGCGAACCAGTCCGCGCCGCGCTCGACGATGTCGCGCACCCGGTAGAGCGTTTCCATGTTGTGTTCGAGCGTCGGCCGGCCGAAGAGACCCACTTGCGCGACATATGGCGGGCGCAATCGCGGCATCCCGCGCTTGCCTTCGATCGATTCGATCATCGCCGACTCTTCGCCGCAGATGTACGCGCCCGCGCCGCGACGCAACTCGATCTTGGGTAGCGGTGCTGGAGGATCAGCGCGAAGTGCCGCGAGCTCGCGCGTCAGAATCTCGCGACAGCCGGCATATTCATCGCGCAGGTAAATGTAGGCCGTGTCGATGCCGACCGCCCATGCGGCAATCAGCATTCCTTCGATAAAGCGATGCGGATCGCGCTCGAGGTAATAGCGATCCTTGAATGTTCCCGGCTCGCCTTCGTCGATGTTGACCGCGAGAAGCCGCGGCGCGGGCTCGGCACGCACGATCTTCCACTTGCGTCCTGCCGGAAAACCGGCGCCGCCCAAGCCACGCAGCGCGGAATTCTCGAGCGTCGCGATCACGTCGTCGGCATTACGCGTCCCGTCGATGCATTCGCGCAGCAAACGATAACCGCCGGCGGCACGATAGCTGGCGTAGTCGACGTACGGCTCGACGACCGCTTCGGTGGCGCTCGCGGCCACCGCCGCCGAAAGTTTCGCGACGCTCGCCTGATCGATCATGTGGCGGCCCACCACGGCCGCAGGTGCATGCTCGCAGCGGCCGATGCACGGCGCCGGCAATACGCGCACGTCGGGACCGAATGTGCGCTTCGCGGCGTCGAGCAGTTGTTCACCGCCGGCGATTGCGCAGGACAGCGTCTCGCATACGCGTACGGTGATGTGCGGCGGCGCTTGTTTGCCTTCCTTGACGACGTCGAAGTGGTGATAAAAAGTCGCCACCTCGTAGACCTCGGTCATCGCAAGCTTGAGCTCTTGCGCCAGTGCGACGAGGTGCGCAGCGGAAAGCGAACCGTACGCGTCTTGGATCCGATGCAGGAATTCGATCAGCAGATCGCGCCGGCGCGGTGCATCGCCCAAGAGCGCCCGCACTTCCGCAACCGATTGCGGATCGGCGACGCGACCTTTCGGTTGCGTGCGCACCTTGCGCTTCGCGCGACCGGCGTCGACGATCGGAATGACGGTCACGGAAGGATGACGAACGTTCAACGCGCTTCCGGGTGTTCGTTACAGCACCGACTTCATCAGTCGGCCCATGTCGGCGGGATTGCGCGTTACCTTGATGCCGCACTCTTCCATCACCGCGAGTTTTTCCTGCGCGGTGCCCCTGCCGCCGGAGATGATCGCGCCGGCGTGACCCATGCGCTTCCCCGGCGGCGCGGTGACGCCGGCGATGAATCCGACGACAGGCTTCTGCATGTTGTCCTTGATCCAACGCGCGCATGTTTCTTCCGCGTCGCCGCCGATTTCGCCGACCATGATCACCGCATCGGTGTCCGCGTCGTCGTTGAACATCTTCATCACGTCGATGTGGTTCAGTCCGTTGACCGGATCGCCACCGATGCCCACGCACGTCGATTGGCCGAGCGCGTATTCCATCAGCTGGCCGACGGCTTCGTACGTCAATGTCCCCGACCGCGACACAACGCCGATCCGTCCCTTCTTGTGGATGTGGCCCGGCATGATGCCGATCTTGATTTCGTCCGGCGTGATGACGCCCGGGCAGTTCGGTCCAATCAGGAGTGTCTTCTTGCCGCGAAGCTTCTCGCGCGTACGAATCATGTCGCGTACCGGCACACCCTCGGTGATGCAGATGACGAGATCGAGCTCGGCGTCGACCGCCTCATCGATCGCCGCTGCCGCGAACGGCGGCGGAACGTAGACGACAGAGACGTTCGCCCCGGTGCGCGCCTTCGCTTCAGCGACCGTACCGAAGATCGGAATACCTTCGAAGTTTTCGCCCGCTTTTTTGGGATTGACGCCGGCGACGAAGCAGTCGCGCCCGTTCGCGTAGTCACGGCACATCCGCGTGTGAAATGCGCCGGTCTTGCCGGTGATCCCCTGCGTGATGACCTTCGTGTGCCTATCGATGATGATGCTCATGGGTGTACCCCCACGCTTGCGGCTCGCGCCGCTGCGCTGCCCCCGAAGGGGGCGTAATTCGCGCCTTGGGACGCCCCGGCGGCGCTCATAGCACCGGCTCCGTCATTTCGGCCACCGCCGCGACGATCTTCTGCGCTGCATCGGCCATGCTGTTGGCACTGATGATCGGAAGGCCGGAATCCTTGAGGATCTTCTTGCCGATGTCCTCGTTCGTGCCCTTCATTCGCACGACGAGCGGCACGTCGAGATTGACGTCGCGCGCCGCGGCGATCACGCCTTCGGCGATTGTGTCGCAGCGCATGATGCCGCCGAAGATGTTGACGAGAATGCCTTTGACCTTCGGGTTGCGCAGCATGATCTTGAATGCTTCGGTAACCTTCTCGGTCGTCGCGCCACCGCCGATGTCGAGGAAGTTCGCCGGCTCCGCGCCGTAGAGCTTGATCGTGTCCATCGTCGCCATCGCGAGACCGGCGCCGTTGACAAGGCAGCCGATGTTGCCGTCCAGCGAGATGTAAGAGAGATCGAACTTCGACGCCTCGATCTCCGCAGGATCTTCCTCGTCGAGATCGCGCATCGCGACGATCTCGGGATGGCGGTAGAGCGCGTTCGAATCAAAGTTCAACTTCGCATCGAGCGCGAGCACGCGCCCGTCACCGGTCAGCACCAGCGGGTTGATCTCGGCGAGCGAGGCATCGCATTCGTCGAAGGCGCGGTAAAGACCTTGCATGAACGCACGCGCTTCGGGCAGTGAAGTTTCCGGGACGCCGATCTTGCGCGCAACGTCTTCGGCTTGCGCATCGGTCAGCCCCGTGTTCGGATCGATCGCGACCTTGTAAATTTTCTCCGGCGTATGTGCGGCGACCTCTTCGATCTCCATACCGCCTTCGGAGCTCGCCATCAGTGTCACGCGCTGGGACACGCGGTCGACGACCATGCCGACGTACAGTTCCTTGCGAATGTCCGCGCCTTCCTCGACCAACAGTCGCTTGACGATGCGGCCTTCGGGCCCGGTCTGATGCGTGACGAGCCGCATGCCGAGAATTTTCGACGCGTGCTCGCGCACGTCGGCGATCGCCTTCGCGACTTTGACGCCGCCGCCCTTGCCACGTCCACCGGCGTGGATCTGCGCCTTGACGACCCAGACCTTTCCACCGAGCGTTTGCGCCGCCGCCTCGGCTTCTGCAACGGTGAAGCACGGAAGGCCGCGCGGTGTCGCGACGCCGTATTGGCGCAGCAGCTGCTTGCCCTGATGCTCGTGAACGTTCATCGATGGCTTTCTGCGAAACGGCTCAAGCCGTTGCGCGACGCGGCTCGGAATCCTTGGCCTTCGGCGGCTCCTTCGTGAACGCGCCCGCCTCTTTCAACGCCTGCACGTCGGCGTCAGCCAAGCCAAGGACCTCGCACAGGATCTCGTCGGTGTGCTCGCCCAACAGCGGCGAGCGCTCGATCGTCACCGGCGAATCGGACAGCTTGATCGGCATGCCGACGTTGAACCACTTGCCGCGCTTCGGATGGTCGAGCTCGACGATCATTTCGCGACCCTTCACGTGCTCGTCGTTCATCAGATCCTCGGTGCCCATGATCGGACCGCACGGGACGTCGAGCTCGTTCAGGATCTGCATCATTTCCCACTTCGTGTGCTGCGATGCGAACTCGTTCAGGATCCGCCACATCTCCTGCTGATTCTTTCTGCGCTGTCCAATCGTCGCGAACCGTATGTCGGCCGCGAGCCGCTCGCCGCCAATGCGCTTCGCCAGGCCATCCCACACTGCTTCCTGCACGACGACGTAGATATAGTCGTTCGGTCCGCTCGGCTTGCACGCGATTGCGTTGCCGAGCTGGCCGCCACCCGAGTCGTTGCCCGAGCGCGGCGTGTCCTTCAACCCTTCGGTTGGAATCGAGTACTCGGCGAGGCCGCCGTGCGACAACCGCTGGTGATCACGGAACTTGACGCGGCAGAGATTCATCACACCGTCCATCATCGCGACTTCGACGAGCTGGCCTTTGCCCGTGCGATGGCGTTGCTGGAGCGCGGCGAGAATGCCGATCACGAGATGCAACCCCGTGCCCGAGTCGCCGATCTGCGCGCCGGTCACGAGCGGCGATCCGTCATTGAAGCCCGTCGTGCTCATCGCGCCGCCCATCGCCTGCGCGACGTTCTCATACGCCTTGAAGTCGGCGTACGGGCCCGAGCTTCCAAAGCCTTTGATCGACGCCAGAATGATCGCCCGATTGATCGTGTGGATCTTCTCCCACGTGAAGCCGAGGCGGTCGAGCACGCCGGGGCCGAAGTTCTCCATCACGATGTCGCACTTCTTGAGGAGCTCGACAAACACGTCCTTACCCGCCGCGTTTTTCATGTTCACGGTGATCGAGCGCTTGTTGCAGTTGAGCATCGTGAAATAGAGGCTGTCGGCGTCTGGAAGATCGCGGAGCTGGCCTCGCGTCACGTCGCCGGTGGGCGGCTCGAACTTGATGACGTCCGCGCCGAGCCATGCCATCAGCTGCGAGGCAGTCGGACCCGCCTGCACGTGCGTCATGTCGAGAATGCGGATGCCCTCTAACGCTGATCCCATTAGTAACCCCTGTAACGTCGTGCTCGCATTCGCTCGCACTTCCTGCTTCGCGCGAACCGGCTACGCCGGCGACGCGAAGCGATTTCAATCGAGCGAAATAGAACAACCTATATTTCGCTCGACTTTACTTGTACATCGTTTGCGCTTTGGTGCCCGGCGCGTACTCGCGCGGGTCGACCCAGATGTTGATCACCGCCGAGCGGCCGCTCTCCGCAACCGCCTCACGACCGCGCTGCAGCGCTGGCGCAATTTGTGAAGGATCTCTCACCTCTTCGCCATACCCGCCCAGCATCTCCGCAAATCTTCCGAACGGAACGTCGCCCAGCAGGTTGCCGACGTTGCCGCGCTCCGGACCGTATTTCGCGAGCTGGCCGTAACGAATCTGATTCATCGCCGAGTTGTTGCCGATCACCGCGAGATACGGGGCGCCGAAACGGTTCGCCGTCTCCACGTCGAACGCCGTCATGCCGAACGAGCCATCGCCGTAGTAGCACAGCACTTCCTTGTGCGGATGCACCAGCTTCGCCGCCAGCGCAAAGCCAGTGCCGACGCCCAAACTGCCAAGTGCCCCCGGATCCATCCAATTGCCCGGTTGACGCGGGCGCACCGCTTGCGCGGAAATCGTCACAACGTCGCCGCCATCGCCGATGTAGATCGTGTCGTCGGTCAAGAACTCGTTGATCTCGTAGGCCACGCGATACGGATGAATCGGCGTGCTCTCGGACTTGAACAACGGCATGAGCTTCTGCGTTGCGGCGTCTTCCGCCGTCATCAGCTCCTTCATCCACGCTTGCCGCGCCTGCCGCTTGTCGTTCTTGATGCGTCCCGACGCCGCTTGCAGAAGCGCGGCGCACACCGCACCCGGGTCGCCGACGATGCCGAAGGTGATGTCGCGGTTCTTGCCGACGGTGCGATAGTCCATGTCGATCTGGACGAGCTTCGGCACGGAGATCCGCTTGCCGTAGCCCATCCGAAAATCGAACGGCGTGCCGATGATCACGATCACATCGGCTTTGGCAAACGCTTGGCTACGCGTGCGATCGAAGTGATGCGGATCGCCCGGCGGCAAAAGTCCACGGCTCGCGCCGTTGAAGTAGCCCGGGATATCGAGGCCGCGGAGCAGCGCTACCGCTTCCTTATCACCGCGCGCGGCCCACACTTGCTGACCGAACAAAATCGCCGGCCGTTCGGAGTTGACAAGAATATCGGCCAGTTTTTCGATTTCTGCCGGATCGCCGATCGATTTGGTCGACGCGCGATAGTGCCCGGGGGCCGGCAAGACAGCCTTGGTCGCGTCGATCTCGCGATCCAGCACATCGCGCGGGATTTCGAGATACGAAGGACCGTAGGCGCCGGCGAAGCATTCGCGCGCGGCCATCGCCACCATGTCGGCGACGCGCTCGGTCGACATCACCGTCGACGCGAATTTGGTGAGCGGCCGCATCATGTCGAAGTGCGGGAGATCCTGCAGACCGCCCATACGCCATTGCACCAGCGCGCTTTGTCCGCCGATGTGCAGCACCGGGCTCTCCGAGCGGAACGCCGTGGCGATGCCGGTCACGGCGTTGGTGCAGCCCGGTCCCGCCGTCGTGACAACGCAACCGAGCCGACCGGTCTGCCGCGCGTAGCCGTCAGCCGCGTGCGCGGCGACTTGCTCATGACGGACGTCGACAATCTTGATGCCTTCGTCGATGCAGCCGTCGTAGATGTCGATGATGTGACCGCCGCACAACGTGAAGATCGTGTCGACGCCTTCGGCCTTGAGCGCCTTGGCAACAAGATGGCCGCCGGAAATGACGTTCGCGTCCCGCGTCTTCTGCTTCAGTGTGTCCTCGGCGGTCGTCGATGCGGGCCGCGCTGCGGTGATTACAGACATGTTTGCTCCGTTGAATGGGCGGTTCAGTTCTTTCCACTCAGGCGGCGGAGCTCGCGACAAGGTTGGCATCGACGGCGACGTTGGCTTGCACGCGCGCCGCTTCGATCTGGTTGCGCCGCATGGGCTTCAACACGAACCACGCGAGCAGTGCGGCGACCGCGTTCATGACGCTCGCGACGATGAACACCGCATGCCAGTTACCCGTCATCGCCGTGAGCATGCTCGACAGCGGAACGAGCAGCGACGCCGTGCCTTTCGCCGTGTACAGCATGCCGGCGTTGGCGGCCGCGTACTTCGAGCCGAACGTGTCGGCGCATGTCGATGGGAACAGGCTGTAGATCTCGCCCCACGCGAAGAACACGAGACCGGTGAGGATCACGAACAGCACCGGATCGTGGCCGAACCTGTACAACGCCAGGATGCCGAGCGATTCGAGCGCGAATGCGATGAACATCGTGTTCTCGCGTCCGATGTTGTCGGACACCCAACCGAAGAACGGACGCGTAAAGCCGTTCAGTACGCGGTCGATCGCGAGCGCGAACGTCAGCGCCGGCAGCGTGAGCCCGAGCAGGCTCACCGGGACGTCCATGATCTTGAAGTCCTTCGCGATCGGCGCGAGCTGCGCGGTCGCCATCAGGCCGCCGGCCGCGACGAGGACGAACATCACGTACATCACCCAGAACACCGGCCTGCCCAGCACTTCGAGCGGGCGATAGTCGCGGCGCGTCTGCTGCACATGCGTCGACGGCGCCGCGGCCTTCTTCTTGAGTGTCGCGCTTAGGACGTGGCGAGGATCGGTCAGTGCGAGCGCGATCAAAAAGACGATCAGTCCCTGCCCGATGCCGAAATACAGGAACGCCGACTCGTAGCCACTCGTCTTGATCATTGCGGTGATCGGCAGGATCGTCAGCGCCGAACCGGCGCCGAAGCCCGCTGCGGTAAGACCCGCTGCAAGACCGCGGCGGTCGGCGAACCACTTGAGCGCGTTGCCGACGCACGTGCCGTACACCGCACCGGCGCCGATGCCGCTCACTGCTGCAGCGATGTACAGCAGCACGAGCGAGTTCGCGTACGAGTTCATTACCCAGCCGATCCCGCACAGCAAACCGCCGACCATCACGACGGGCCTCGGGCCGAAGCGATCGACCAGGTAACCTTCGATCGGAACGAGCCACGTCTCCGTCAATACGAAGATGGTGAAGGCGACCTGGATCGCCGCCTTGGTCCAGCCGTATTTCTCGGCAATCGGATTGACAAACAGCGTCCAGCCATACTGCAAGTTCGCGATCATCGCCATGCAGACGATCCCCAGGAACAGCTGCATCCAGCGATACGATGCCGGACGCGTCGCGAGCTTGTTCAACGTGCCGGCGTTAGTTTCCGCATACATCGGCTCCTCCACGGGAGATTGCAGGCGTTGACGCACCTGCCGGGTTTCGGAAATGTGTCGGGCTATCGCGACTCGCCGTCATTGCGACAGCCTTTTGTTGTTATCGGGACGCGCAGCGTGAGCGGGATACTAGGCGCGCACGGCCATTAGTAATAGTTGAAGTTTTTTATCTGTGGCATAAACTGACGCTTATGGCTCGTCTAACGCCAATCGGCCGATGAAAAACGCGACGCTGCGTCAGCTCAAGGTGTTCGAAACGGTGGCCCGTCATCTGAGCTTTACGCGTGCGGCGGAGGAGCTGCATCTGACGCAACCGGCCGTATCGACGCAGGTGAAGGAGCTTGAATCGCACACCGGTCTGCCGCTATTCGAGCAACTCGGACGCAAGACGTATCTGACGCCGGCGGGCGCCGAAATGCTCCGCTTCAGCCGCGCGATCATCGAGCTATTCCGCGAGGCGGATGCCGCGATGCAGCAGTTGAAGGGCATTGCCGGGGGCAAGCTCAACGTCGCCGTCATCAGCGCCGGCGATTATTTTTTTCCGACGTTGCTCGCGGAGTTCGCGCGCCGCCATCGCGGAGTGCTCCTCAATCTGACGGTTCACAACCGTGCCGAGCTGCTGCACCAGCTCGCTGACAACTTCACGGACCTCGCGATCATGGTGCGGCCGCCGGAGGATATGGATACCGTGAACGAACCGTTCTCACCGCATCCTTACGTAATCGTCGCTGCGCCGAGCCATCCGCTCGCGCAAAAGCGGCGAATTCCGATGGACGCGATCATGCGCGAGCCGTTTCTGATCCGCGAGCGCGGATCGGACACGCGCGCGTCGATGGCCGACGCCTTCGGCGATCGGCTTTCGAAGATCAACGTCGCGATGGAGTTGAAAAGCACCGAAACGATCAAGCAAGCCGTTATCGCCGGCATGGGCATCAGCTTTCTCTCTGCGCACACCGTCACGCTCGAGCGTCAGGTCGGCAGCCTGGTCGTGCTCGACGTGCAGGGATTCCCCGTGATGCTCAACTGG
Source organism: Casimicrobiaceae bacterium (assembly GCA_036505865.1). Lineage (GTDB taxonomy): Bacteria > Pseudomonadota > Gammaproteobacteria > Burkholderiales > Casimicrobiaceae > VBCG01. The sequence goes on along the minus strand of DASXSP010000147.1, from coordinate 3,624 downwards.
TATGTTGTCCACCGGCGTAACAAGCGGTTACCGCCGGTTGCCTCCGCGTTCAAGGCGTTCCTGTTGAACGAAGGAGCCGCGCTGATCGAGGCGATCACGCATTTCGGTGCTCATCCCGGAACGCGGTCGAGCGGCGCGCGTCGCGCCCACGTTCGCGCGCGGACGAAAGCGCGACCGCGCTGACAGCAACAACGGGTGCGAGCTTGGGCGCCACGAACAATTCGGCCGACTCCGCATTCGGGCCATGGAATCCGGGAATCCGCTCGCCGCTGCCGCACGATCTTCTACCTCTTGCGACGATCTTCCGTCCCGAGAACGTCTTCACCACTCCGCGCTACGCCGAGGAGCTGCAGGACCTCACCGGCCTCGACGTAACCGACATCGTCACGTTCCGCCCAGAGCGCCTCGCGCTGCACGAGCTGCTGGTGCGAATCACCGCCGATCTTTCGGTTCCCGATGGGCAGAGGATCGAAGATCTCGGCATCAATTTCCGCGAAATGACACGCGTGATTCTCAGCCGCTATATCGAGCCGCGCATGCCGAGCATCATCGCGACCTATGAGGCGTTGCGAACGGAGATCGTGGCGCGCGTCGCGGCCGAAATCGATCCGTTGTTCACATCGTCGACTTCGCCGCCGCCGAAGCAACCGACGACGGGTGTGCGCGCGCTGTTTGCGCGCCGCCGCGAAGCGCCAGAGGGCCATGACAACGACGTCGATCGCGGCCTGCGGCTGATCGACGCATGGCGGCATGCGTCCGATAACGCCAACGACCCGGTTCAGCACGCGACACATCTTGGGCTCACGAAAGTCGTGTCGGCGCTGTACGCGCGCCATGGGCAGCTATGGGGCACGCGCGATTTCGTCGCATCGCTCGCCGTCGATATCGCTTTGAATCACGCCGCGGGAGAGGCAATTGGAAGGCTGATCGATCCGCTGATCGCCACCGCGGCGCATGAGCAAGGCTATCGGTTACTGCCGAGTCAGCAGCGGCCAGTCGTGATGAACACCAAGGGTCCGTCAGCGTCGGGGAAGAGCACGATCCGGCCGTTGCAGCGGACCCTCGCCGGCTACATCGGCGTTGCATGGAGCGAGTTCGCATTGATCAGCCCGGACATCTGGCGCAAGCAGCTGATCGACTACGGCTCGCTCGGTCCGCATTACAAGTATGCCGGCGCATTCACCGGCGACGAGCTCGCGATCATCGACCGCAAGCTCGACGATTACATGGCGCATAAGGGCGAGCGCGGCATCGTACCGCACCTGTTGATCGACCGCTTCCGTTTCGACAGCTTCGCGCCCGACTCCGACGAAGCGGGGAGCAATCTCCTCACGCGTTTCGGCCACGTCGTCTATTTGTTCTTTCTGATCACGCCGCCCGCATCCATTGTCGAGCGTGCATGGAAGCGCGGTCTCGAGGTGGGACGCTACAAGGCGGTGGACGACCTGCTGGCGCACGCGGTCGAGGCGTACTCCGGCATGCCGCAGCTCTTCTTCACGTGGATCCAGCGCGCCGACAAGCGCGTCCACTTCGAGTTTCTCGACAACAGCGTCGCGTTCGGCGAGCGGCCGCGCACGGTGGCGTTCGGATGGAACGACACGCTCAATGTGCTCGACGTCAAATGTCTGCTGGACATCGATCGCTACCGGCGCGTGAACATTGACGCGACGTCGCCGGACGCCCTCTACCGCGATCCATCGCAGCTCGCGCCCGAGCACAACGGCACGTTCTTTCGCCAATGCGTCGAGCGTTTTTCCGAAGTCAATTTCGCCGATGCATCGACCGGTCGAATCTACGTGAGGATTGCCGGCGGCGTTCCAGTATGGGCCGATGCGGATGCGCTGCGCGACGCGGACGCACAGGCACGCATGGGCCTTGCGGCCATCGCGCCCGCGCTATTCGAGCGCCCTATTCCGCGGCCTGACCGGCCGACATTCATCGTTGCCGCCGAGAAGATCCATACGCTCGGAACGTGGGACCGGTTGGCATGAGCATCGGAAACGCTGATGCCGTGCATCCAAACATTCGATTTGCCGTTTTACTCACCGACCGCAAAGATGCTTGCAGGGCCAAGCGAGATCATGGCCCTGAACGTACCAATCACAAGGAGCATCTCGATGAGTACCCGATTGCCTTCCAGCGCCCCGTGCCCGATTCCGTTGTATCCACGCACGCAAGGGGTCGAAATGTCGACACATGACGCGCGCGACCAACGATCCGCTTTTCTGCGCTGGCTGGACAACTACTTCCGCGTTACGCCCGAAGAACGGATGGCGGACGAGTACAGCGCGTACTGGAACTAGTCGCAATCCGCATCCAACGCGCTGCGCGCTCGCGCGGATAGAAAGTCACGCCGTTCCTCCGATTACCGCCTTCTTGGCGGTTTCGGTATTGCCTCTCCCCTTCTTCCCTCTGCGCCTGATTGACGGCACGCAATCGAATCATCTTACGTATAAGTATTAACTAATTGCAGGCATCAAAAGGTTTGACTGTCGCTTATGCAACGCGAAGCGTAGCTTGCATGCATCTGCGGTGCGCACCTTCAAGCGAAGCGTCCAAAGAGGCGCGTGCGCCCAAATCGCAGCGAAAGGAGAATTCGATGAAAGTCGCGATCATTGGTGCTGGCGCCATCGGCGGCTACGTTGGCGTCAAGATTGCATTGGCCGGCGACGACGTCACGTTCATCGTGCGCGGCGCCAATCTGGAGGCGATCCGTCGCAACGGCATGAAGCTCGTCATGAGCGACGGTACGGAACACGTGGCGAACGACGTCGCGGCGACCAACGACTACGGAGCGGCGGGTCCGCAGGACATCGTGATTCTCGCGATGAAGACGCATCAGGTCGAAGCGGTGGCGGAAGACGTTCCGAAGCTTTTCGGACCCGATACCGTCGTGGTCACCATGCAGAACGGCATCCCGTACTGGTACTTTCATCGTCACGGAGGCGCGCTGGAAGGAAGCGTGGTGCGCAGCGTCGATCCGCAAGGCCACATCGCCCGCAGCATTGCGCCGGAACGCGTGCTCGGCTGCGTTGTTTATCCCGCATCCGAACTCGTCGCGCCGGGCATCGTTCGGCACATCGAGGGCGACCGCTTTCCGATCGGCGAACTCGACGGCTCGACCACGGCGCGCGCTGCGCGCGTCGCCGAATCCTTCACGCGCGCCGGTTTCAAGGCGCCGGTGCTCGATGATATTCGCAGCGAAATCTGGCTTAAGCTTTGGGGCAATCTCACCTTCAATCCCATCAGCGCGCTGACGCGCTCGACGCTGGTCGACATCTGCCAGTACCCGGCGACTCGCGATCTCGCAGCAGCGATGATGACCGAGGCGCAGACCATCGCGCACAAGCTCGGGATCACGTTCCGCGTCGGACTGGACAAGCGGATCGCCGGCGCAGAGAAGATAGGCAAGCACAAGACGTCGATGCTGCAGGACGTCGAAGCGGGGCGCGAGTTGGAAATTGAAGCACTGGTGGGGTCGGTGGTGGAGCTCGGCCGCCTCACGCATACACCCACGCCGCACATCGACGCTGTCTACGCGCTGACGAAGCTGCTCGCGCAATCCGTGGCGACGAGCCGCACCGAAGTACCCGCAACGCGTCCCACGCCCGCGGACATTCCGCA
>DASXSP010000146.1:0-2409 GCA_036505865.1 Casimicrobiaceae bacterium | reverse complement strand
TTCATTCATCGCCGACTCGGTCGCGTAGAGGCCCGGCACGGCGCCGGGGCCGCGCATGTCGGCGGCTCCGCCAACGTTGCGTCGGGCGCGACCGAACGTCACGCGAAGATTGGGTACGCTGTATTGAAACGGCGTCGCCTCCCCGCAGTCTTCGTGATGCGCGTCGAGCATTGACCGGTGATAGATGTAGTCATGTTGGAGCGAGACGAGTTTTCCGTCGCGTGTCGCGCCGAGCCGCACGCGCTGTTGGGTGCGCGGTCGGTGACCGACCGTCTGGAACATCATCTTACGGCTGAGCACGAGCTTCACCGGCTTGCCCAACTGCCGCGCCGCTGCGGCCGCAAGCGAGCAATGTGTCCATGGAAACAGTTTGCCGCCGAAACCCGAGCCGACGAACTTTGTGATGACCCGGACGTTCTCCTTCGGCAAATCGAACATTTGCGCGAGTACGCTCCGGAAGTTGACGACTCCTTGCGACGAGTCGTAGAGCGTCAACTTCGATCCTTCCCAGATCGCGGTCGTCGCGTGCAGCTCAATAGGGTTGTGCGTCTCGGCCGGCGTGACATAGGTTTCGTCGAGCTTGAACGGCGCGCTTGCGAAAGCGGCATCGGCATCGCCCCGCTGGCTGTCCAGGCGTTCGCGCATGCCGAACGTGGTGACCACTGAGTCGGGATCGTCGTCCGCTTCCAGGTGAGTCTCGACGTTCGGCTTCTCCTTGCTGTACGTCACACGAACCGCATCGGCAGCAGCCTTGGCAGTCTCGAACGTGTCCGCCACAGCAAGCGCGATGTATTGGCCGTAGTAGCGAACGACATCATCGTCGAACGGCGGGCGCCGCTCTTCGCAGATGCCTTCCATCCCCTGTCCCAGGGTCGAGCGGAGCATCTTGCCAATGTTCTCGCGATGAAAAATCGCGCGCACGCCAGGCATCTTCTCGGCCGCGCTCGTATCGAGTTTGACAATGCGGCCGTTGGCGATGGTCGCCTCGACGGGAACGCCATAGAGCATCCCTGGAAAATGGAAGTCGGAGGTGTACTGCGCCTTTCCGCTCACCTTTGACGGGCCATCCACACGAGGCGTGCTATGACCAATCGGTGATGTCGTCGGGATTTCTTGTGTCACTGCCATGTCCGCTCCTTTAATAAATCACTCTGTCGCCAACTGAAGCGCGTGCGTGAGGCAGCGCTTGGCCAGCTCGATTTTGAACGCATTCTCACTCTGCGGTTTGGCGTCGCGTAACGCTGCCTCGGCCGCTTTGCGGAAGCTCGCCCCGTTTACCGGCTCCCCGAGGAGCGTGGCTTCGGCCTCGGGAGATCGCCATGGCTTGGTCCCGACGCCGCCCAGCGCGACGCGTGCTCGAGTGACTTTCCCTCCGGCTACCGTGATTACAACGGCCGCCGACGCCAGAGCGAACTCATACGAGGCGCGGTCGCGCAGCTTCAGATAGACTTGCCGACTCCCCGCGACGGGCGGTGGGAGTGTGACGTAGGTGACGAGGTCGCCTGGTTCGAGCACGGTTTCGCGATTCGGTGTGCTGCCGGGCAGAAGATGAAAGTCACCGATGGGGATTGCGCGCGCACCATTCGTTCCCTGCACATGGATCGTCGCTTCCAATGCCGCCATCGCTATGCACATGTCCGAGGGATTGGTCGCGATGCAGTGTTCGCTCGTGCCCAGGATAGCGAGCATGCGGTTGGCGCCGGTGATCGCCGGGCAACCGGTGCCGGGCTCTCGCTTGTTGCACGGCATGGCGGTGTCGCGGAAGTACACGCAGCGCGTGCGCTGCAGCAGGTTGCCAGCCGTCGTTGCCATGTTGCGGAGTTGGGCCGATGCACCGGCGAGAAGCGCCTGAGACAGCACGGCATAATCTCGCTCCACCGTTGGATGGTGGGCGAGATCCGAGTTTCGAACAGTGGCGCCAATCTTGAGCCCGCCGTCAGGCATCGCTTCGATCTTGTCGAGCGGCAGACGGTTAATGTCGATCACCCGCGCCGGCGTTTCGACATTCAGTTTCATCAAATCCAGCAGCGTTGTCCCGCCGGCGACAAAGCGCACGTCGGCACCCTGTTGCGCGGTTTTCGCCTGCGCGGCGGTCGCCACCGCCGCCGCGGGGTCTGCTGGTCGAACGAATTCAAAAGTATGCATGGGATCGCTCCTGCTCGCGGCTAAGTGTTTTTGCGAACTTGTTGGATCGCGGCCACGATGTTGGCATAGGCTCCGCAGCGGCAGATGTTGCCGCTCATCAATTCCTTCACGGCCGCATCGTCAGGACCGCAGGGTTCTTTGAGCAAGGCCACGGCCGACATGATCTGACCTGACGTACAATACCCGCACTGGTATCCGTCGCAGGCAACGAATGCCGCTTGCATCGGGTGCAATTCGTCGGCGGTGCCCAGGCCTTCTATGGTT
>DASXSP010000145.1:0-17322 GCA_036505865.1 Casimicrobiaceae bacterium | reverse complement strand
CACGCGGAACCCGTGACGCACGTTGAGTCGTTCCCCATCAACCGCGATTCGATCTCCGGCCGCGCAATCCTCGACCAAAAGACGATGCACATTCCCGATCTTCTGGCCGAGGCGGGCGAATTTCCCCTGAGCGCGGACATCGCGCTGCGCTACGGCCATCGTACCGTGGTCGTCGAGCCGCTATTCCGAGAAGGCAAGCCTTTCGGAACAATCGTGCTGCGGCGCCTCGACGTCCGGCCGTTTACCGATCGCGAAGTCACACTGCTTCGTACGTTCGGCGACCAGGCTGCAATCGCGCTGGAAAATGTGCGCCTGTTCAATGAAACGAAAGAGGCGCTCGAGCAGCAGACGGCAACGGCCGAAGTCCTCAAGACGATAAGCCGATCGACGTTCGAATTGCAGCCAGTGCTCGAAACGCTGATCGAAAATGCCACACGGCTGTGCAAGGCCGAAAAGGGCTTCGTCTACCTTCGCGAGGGCAATACCTACCACGCGGTCGTGCAGCACGGCGCGCTGCCTGATCAGCTCGAGTTCATGCGAAACCATCCCGTCAGTCCGGGACAGGGGACCGTTGTCGGACGGGTTGCGCTGACCCGGCAGATCGTCCACCTCGAAGACGCAGAGACGGACACGAGTTACGAATGGAGGGAGGCGCAGCGCCGATTCGGTTTTCGCAGCATTTTTGGTGTGCCGATGCTCCGGCAAGGCGAGCCGATCGGCGTCGTGGTGATGTGGCGCAACGAAGTGCGGCCGTTTTCCTCGCGCGACATTCACCTCGTCGCGACGTTCGCGGATCAAGCGGTTATCGCGATCGAAAACGTGCGTCTGTTCAACGAGACCAAGGAAGCGCTTGACCAGCAGCGCGCATCGGGCGAAGTGCTTGCGGCGATCAGCAGCTCGATTGCCGACACGAAGCCCGTTTTCGACGTGATCCTGCAGAGCTGCCAGAGGCTGTTCGCTGGCGAAACGGTCGGCATCACTCTCTTGCGGGACGATGGAATGCTCGACACCGGCGCCAACGCGGGCCCCGGATTCGACGAATTGAAGAAGATCTTTCCACAGCCGTTGTCGCGGGATACCGCGTCGGGAACAGCCATCCTCGAGCGAAGAGTGCTTGCCTACGCCGATGTCGACAACGGTGATATGCCGGCGAAGTCCCGCGACGGCGCCCGCGCGATCGGTACGCGGTCGATGGCGTTCGCGCCCATGCTGTTCGAGGGGCGTGGCATAGGCACGCTCTGGGTCGGCCGCCCGTTCAAGGGCGCGTTCAGCGATAAGCAACTGGCATTGCTGAAGACATTCGCCGAGCAAGCGGTGATCGCGATCCAGAACGCGCGACTGTTCAACGAGACAAAAGAGGCGCTCGAGCAACAGCGCGCGTCCGGCGAGGTGCTCGCCGCTATCAGCAACTCGATCGCGGACACGAAGCCCGTTTTCGAAACGATCCTTGCGAGCTGCGAACGCCTCTTCGCCGGCAAGATGGCCGTGATCGATGTCGTCGGCGAAGACGGGCTCGTCCATCTCGGCGCGTATCACGGACCGAATCTGGAGGAAGTGAACCGCGTCTATCCGCATACCGTGGAACCGACGAGCGCTACGGGCACTGCGATCGCGACCCGTAACATCGTCCATTACGCGAATGCCGACGAAGTACCCGAGACTGCGCGCGTGGCGTTTCGCGCTTTCGGCATCAAGGCGGCTATCGGGGCGCCGATGCTCTGGGAAGGCAAGGCGATCGGCGCGATCTGGGTCGCGCGCGACTATGTCGGCCCGTTCTCCGAAAAAGAAATCGCGTTGCTGAAGATCTTTGCCGATCAGGCCGTGATTGCTATCCAAAACGCGCGGCTGTTCAACGAGACCAAGGAAGCGCTCGAGCAGCAGCGCGCTTCCGGCGAAGTGCTTGCCGCGATCAGCAGCTCGATCGCGGATACGGCGCCCGTGTTCGACAGAATCCTGGGAAGCTGCGAACGGCTCTTCTCGGGCAAGCTCGTGCAGATCAATGTAGTCGGCGACGACGGACTCATACACCTCGGCGCATACCATGGGCCGGGGCGGGAAACGATAGAAAAGTTGTACCCGGTTTTGGTGGACGAAACGACCTCGACTGGGGTAGCGATCATGACCCGCTCTGTCGGCTATTACCCCGACGTTGAGAACGCCAAGAACGTGCCGGTGATTGCTCGAAAGGCCTGGCGAGCGATGGGTCTCAAAGCGGCGATGACCGCCCCCATGCTATGGGAGGGCAAGGGGATCGGGTCGATCGTCGTTGGCCGTGATTACGTAGGTCCCTTTTCCGAGAAAGACATCGCGCTCCTGAAGACGTTCGCCGACCAGGCAGTGATTGCAATCCAAAACGCGCGATTGTTCAACGAGACCAAAGAAGCGCTCGACCAGCAGCGTGCGTCCGGCGAAGTGCTGGCCGCAATCAGCAATTCGATCTCGGACACCGCGCCGGTCTTCACCGAAATTCTTGAGAGCTGTCGGCGGTTATTCACGGGTAAGACCGTCGCGATCACACTTGTCGGTGAGGACGGGCTTATTCGCCTTGGCGCATTTCACGGACGGGGAGAAGACGAGATGGAAAAGATTTTTCCGGCGCCGATCAACGGCGAAACCGGGAGCGGCGCTGCGATCCTGCGGGGCAGCATTTTGCATGTGCCCGACGTCGAGCACGGCGACGGCGTTCCCCCAAGAGTTCGGCCCGGCTGCAGGGCCGTTGGCGTCAAAGGCGCAATCTTTGCGCCCATGATGTGGGAAGGGAAAGGGATCGGCGCCATCTTCGTCGGGCGTGATTACGCCGGTCCCTTTTCCGAGAAAGACATCGCGCTCCTGAAGACATTCGCAGACCAAGCGGTCATCGCCATCCAAAACGCGCGGCTCTTCCGCGAAATCCAGGACAAAGGCCGACAGCTCGAAATCGCAAATCAGCATAAATCCGATTTTCTCGCCAACATGTCACACGAGCTCCGCACGCCGTTGAACGCGATCATCGGATTTTCCGAAGTATTGCTTGAGCGATTATTCGGCGACGTCAATGAAAAGCAAGACGACTATTTGAAGGACATCCACTCATCCGGCAAACATTTGCTTTCGCTTATCAACGACATTCTCGATCTGTCCAAAATCGAAGCGGGACGTATGGAGCTCGAGCCGACGTCCTTCAATTTGCCGGCAGCGGTGGACAACGCGATGACGTTGATTCGCGAGCGCGCGCAGCAGCACAATGTCGCGCTCACCGCCAATGTCGACGCGACCTTCGGCGAAATCGTCGCGGACGAGCGCAAGTTCAAGCAAATCCTCCTGAATCTATTGTCGAATGCAGTCAAATTCACCCCGGACGGCGGGCGGATCGATGTGATGGCAAACCGGGCAGACGCACAAACGATAGTCTCCGTGCGCGATACTGGTGTTGGCATCGCAGCGCAGGATCAGGCAGCGGTCTTCGAAGAGTTTCGTCAAGTGGGACATGATTACACGCGCAAACAGGAGGGCACTGGCCTTGGCCTTGCGCTCACGAAGAAATTCGTCGAATTGCACGGCGGCAAGATTTGGCTCGAAAGCGAGCTCGGCAAGGGTTCGACATTTACGTTCACAATTCCAACGCGCCAATGAGCCTGATCCTGATCGTCGAAGACAACGAGAAAAACCTGAAGCTCGTCCGTGACGTGCTTCAGGTTAAGGGTTACACCACACTCGAAGCGGTTACAGCCGAAGACGGCATTCGGCTCGCGCAGGAACACAATCCTGATCTGATCTTGATGGATATCCATCTGCCGGGCATGAACGGCATCGAGGCGCTCGGTGTTTTGCGCGCCGACGCTGCGACCGCTTCGATTCCCGTCATCGCCGTAACAGCATCGGTGATGCAGCAGGACCGCAAGCTGATCACCGACGCGGGCTTCGACGCTTATGTCGGCAAGCCGATCAACCTCAAGGAATTCCTGGACGCCGTGCGCGGCATGCTGGAGGCTAAAACGTGATGAGCACTCCGGCCAAGGTTCTCGTCGTCGACGACACGCCGCTCAACATCAAATTGTTGGGCGATCTGCTCGCGGTGAAGGGATACGCGGTCGCCACCGCCACGAACGGCGAGGAAGCGCTCGCTAAGCTCGCAACCGAGACGCCGGACGTCGTGCTGCTCGATGTGATGATGCCGGGACTTTCCGGGTACGACGTATGTCGCCGCATTCGCGCCGATCCAGCGACGGCGCTGCTGCCAGTCGTCATGGTCACGTCGCTTGATCCGCATACCGAACGGGTCAAGGGGATCGAGGCCGGCGCCGACGACTTCATTTCCAAGCCGATCAACCAGCCTGAACTTCTAGCGCGCGTGCGCTCGCTGCTGCGCGTGAAAACGTTGCAGGACGAAGTGCGCCGCCAGGCCGCCGCACTCCAGGAATGGAATATGAAGCTCGAGGAACGCGTCCGCGAGCAGGTTGGCGAGCTCGAGCGGCTGTCGCAACTCAAGCGATTCTTTTCGCCTGCCGTCGCCGATGCGATCGTTACCGTGGGCGCCAACTCGATCCTCACCCCACATCGCCGCGAAATTTGCTACGTGTTTGTCGATCTCCGCGGCTTCACGGCGTTCACCGATGCGGCTGAGCCTGAAGAAGTCCAAACGGTGCTTCGCGATTACCACGCGGCAATGGGTCGCCTGATCGCCGAACACGAAGGCACGCTGGACCGCTTTGCCGGTGATGGAATCCTCGTGTTTTTCAACGATCCGCTGCCGACGCCCGAACCGGGCAAGCGCGCCGCGCGGATGGCGTTGTCGATGCGCGAATGCTTTGCTCCGTTACGCGACCAGTGGGCCAAGCTGGGTTATGAGCTCGATCTTGGCATGGGTATCGCACAGGGCTACGCCACGCTGGGCGCCTTCGGCTTCGAGGGCCGCTGGGACTATTCCGCTATCGGCGGTGTGGTCAACCTTGCGTCGCGGCTGTGCGGTGAGGCGAAACCGGGGCAAATCTTGATTGATCGGCGCACCCGCGCAGCGTTGGACGATACCTTCAAAGTCGAAACCGTCGGACCCATCGTTCTCAAGGGATACAACCAACCGGTCGCGGCCTTCGCGCTAACGGCGTAAAATTCGCCCCACGTTTAGGAGGGCGACACAATCGCCCTGCCGATGGCCGCGTCTACCCGTCGCGGCGCGATCCGGAACACGATTCTTGGAGCTTCCTTCGATGGCCACTGCCGTTGTTTCTTCCAACGCGCCGCTGCGCGACGTCTCGCTCGACGATAAATACGAACTTCAAACGGGACGGGTTTTCGTCACCGGCGTGCAGGCGCTGGTTCGTCTACTGATCCTTCAGCGCCAACGCGACCAACGCGCCGGGCTGAACACCGCGGGCTTCGTTTCGGGATATCGCGGCTCGCCCCTCGGCGGTCTCGATCTCTCACTGTGGAAAGCCGCGAAGTTTCTCGATCGCGCCAACATCAAGTTTCAGCCGGGCCTGAACGAAGACCTTGCCGCGACGGCGATCTGGGGTTCGCAGCAATTGAATCTCTATCCCGGCGCGAAGGTCGATGGCGTTTTTGCGATGTGGTACGGCAAGGGCCCCGGCGTCGATCGCTGCGGCGACGTCTTCAAGCATGCGAATTTCGCCGGCACGTCGAAGCACGGCGGCGTCTTGGTACTGGCCGGCGACGACCATGCCGCAAAGTCTTCGACGTTGCCGCATCAGTCCGATCACCAGTTCTCCGCCGCGATGATCCCGGTGCTTTATCCGTCGTCGGTGCAGGAGATCATCGAGCTCGGGTTGCATGGCTGGGCAATGAGTCGCTATTCCGGCTGCTGGGTCGGTTTCAAATGCGTCTCCGACACCGTCGAAAGTTCGGCGTCGATATCGATCGATCCGGATGACGTGAAGATCATCGTGCCCGACGATTTTCCGCTGCCGCCCGACGGCGTGTCGATTCGCTGGCCCGACCCGTTCCTGGCGACCGAAGCACGGATGCAGGATTACAAGATTTACGCGGCGCTGCATTACTGCCGTGTCAACCATCTGAACCGCATCGTCATCGATTCGCCGAAGCCAAGGCTCGGCATCATCACAAGCGGCAAGAGTTATCTCGACGTGCGGCAGGCGCTCGACGATCTCGGCATCACCGAAGCCGATGCCGCCGACATCGGAATTCGCGTGTACAAGGTCGCGATGCCGTGGCCGTTGGAGCCGGAGGGCGTGCGGCATTTTGCCGAAGGGCTGAACGAAATCCTCGTCGTCGAGGAGAAGCGCCAAGTCGTCGAATATCAACTAAAAGAGCAGCTCTACAACTGGCGCGACGACGTCCGCCCGCGTGTCATCGGCAAATTCGACGAAAAAGGCGAATGGGTGCGGCCGCATGGCGACTGGCTGCTGCCGCCGCATGCGGAGCTTACGCCGGCGATGATCGCGCGCGTGATCGCGCAACGAATCGAGCGGCTCGATTTGCATCCTCGCCACGCCGAAAAACTCCGTAATCGTATTGATTTCATCAACCAGAAGGAAGCGGCGCTCGCCAAAACGCGGATCGCACTGACACGCCTTCCCTACTTCTGCTCCGGCTGTCCGCACAATACGTCGACGAACGTGCCCGAGGGCAGTCGCGCCACCGCGGGCATCGGTTGTCACGTCATGGCGATCTGGATGGATCGCAGGACGTCGACGTTTACGCATATGGGCGGCGAAGGCGTGCCCTGGATCGGTCAGGCGCCATTCACCGAAGAGCAGCACATCTTCGCGAACTTGGGCGACGGCACGTACTACCACAGCGGCAGTCTGGCCATTCGCGCAGCAGTGGCGGCGAACGTCAACATCACGTACAAGATTCTCTATAACGACGCCGTCGCCATGACCGGCGGCCAACCGGTCGATGGCCCGATTTCGCCGCAGGAAATTGCGAAGCTATGCGCAGCGGAAGGCGTCAAGAAGATCGTCGTCGTTACCGATGAGCCGGAGAAATATCCGTCCGGCTATTTCGGCAACGATATCGCGATCCACCATCGCATCGATCTCGATGCCGTCCAACGCCAATTACGCGAGACGCCGGGTTGCACGATCCTGCTCTACGATCAGACCTGCGCTGCGGAGAAGCGGCGGCGCCGCAAACGCGGCAAGTTTCCCGATCCAGCGCGACGCGTCGTCATCAATGAGCTGGTGTGCGAGGGCTGCGGCGATTGTGGCGTCAAATCGAATTGCGTGTCGGTCGCCCCGGTCGAAACCGAGTTCGGACGCAAACGCACGATCGACCAATCGTCGTGCAACAAGGATTATTCGTGCGTCAATGGCTTTTGCCCCAGCTTTGTCACCGTCGAAGGCGGGCAGTTGCGCAAGCCGAAAAAGGCCGAAGCGGGCGATTTCTCCGCGTTGCCTGAACCCGCGCATCCGACGACGCAAGTTCCCTACGGAATTCTGGTGACCGGGATCGGCGGGACCGGCGTCGTCACGATTGGCGCGCTGTTGGGAATGGCGGCCCATCTCGAAGGCAAAGGTGTGAGCGTTCTCGACATGACGGGGCTCGCGCAAAAGAATGGCGCCGTGGTCTCGCATGTGCGAATCGCCGACACGCCTCCCCAGCTTTATGCGACGCGCATCGCCGCCGGCGAAGCGAAGCTGGTGCTGGGCTGCGACATTCTCACCGGCGTCGGCGACGAGGCGCTCGCCAAGATGCAGAAGGGCGTTACCAAGGCGCTCATCAACACCGCGCTCGTGATGCCCGCGCAGTTCACGCGCGATCCCGATCTCAAATTTCCGACCGGATCGATGGAGCAGGAAATCAAAGACGCCGTCGGACCGGGCGACGCAGAGTTTCTCGACGCAACGAAGCTCGCAACGGGTCTGATGGGCGATTCGATCGCGACCAATCTCTTCATGGTGGGCTATGCCTATCAGCGGGGACTACTGCCGGTGGGTGAAGCGGCGATTCTGCGTGCGATCGAGTTGAACGGCGCCGCCGTCGAATCGAACAAGCAAAGCTTCAATTGGGGCCGCCTCGCTGCCGTCACTCCCGCTATCGTTGCGGCCGCCGCTATTCCACAAGCGGCGAAGCCCGATTCGCAGCGCCTTTCCGAATCGCTCGACGAGATGATCGACCGTCGCGTCAAGTTCCTGACCGACTATCAGGACGCCGCGTATGCGAAGCGCTATCTCGACTTGGTCGCTAAGGTGCGCGCCGTAGAAGCGGCCAAGCAGCCGGGAGCCACCGACTTGACCGAAGCGGTCGCGCGGTATTACTTCAAGCTGCTCGCGATCAAGGACGAGTACGAAGTCGCGCGTCTATATGCGGAGACCGATTTCGTGCAACGGGTCGCCGCGCAATTCGAAGGCGATTACAAGCTCAACTTCTATCTCGCGCCGCCGACGCTCAACAAGGCAGCGGCTAAGGACGGCGAGCCCAAAAAGACCAAGTACGGTCCGTGGATGATGTCGGCGTTTCGTTTATTGGCCAAGATGCGGCGTTACCGCGGCAGTGCGATCGATATCTTCGGCAGGACTGCCGAGCGCAAGATGGAGCGCGCGCTGATCGGCGAGTACGAAACGCTTATCGCGGAAGTTCTCGAACGACTGTCACCACAGAATTATCAGGTTGCCGTCGACCTCGCGTCGATCCCCGAGCACATTCGCGGCTACGGCCACGTCAAGGATCGTCATCTGAAGGATGCGAAGATGCGAGAGAAAGCGTTGCTGGCGCAGTTGCGCGATGCGAAAGCGGCGCCGGCAAATGCCGCCGTCGTGATGCACGCGGACTGAACGACACCCCGCTAGCGAATCAATCCAAGCCGATGCGCGGTCGACGCGGCTTCCGTTCGCGTGCGAACGGCGAGCTTGCTCAAGATCGCCGAGACGTGATGATCGACGGTTTTCTCCGAACGCACGAGGCGGCGCGCAATCTCGGCGTTCGCCAAACCTTTGGCGAGTAGCAGCAACACGTCCATCTCGCGCTTCGTGAGTCCGGCCGGATTTGCGGCCGTCGTCGTGCGCGGACCGCGCGGAACGCCGCGCGTGCCCGCCGTACGCAAACGTTCGCGAAGCGCCGCCAGCGTTGCCGTCGCGCCCAGTGTTTCGAGGATCGCAAACGATTCGCGCACGGCGGCTTCATCGCCCTCGGCGAGCGCCAGCGCGCACTCAAACGGACATCCCGTTTCTCGCCAAAGCTCCGCAGCTTCGGCCCAGCGTCCATCGATTTGCGCCGCGTAAGCCGCTTCGCAGCCGGTTGGCGCGCTCGCCAATGCGCCGGCCTTCCAGAGCCAGTAGGCAAGCTCACTCGCGGCTCGCATCGCCCGACCCGCTATCGCAGGCGCCAGCGTCGCTTGCAATTCGTGTACGAACGTCTCGAGCGTGCCCGCAGTCCAGGCCGCCTCGGCGCGCGCAGCGGCGACTGGGATGATGCGCTGCACCTCTCCGGTTTGGGCCGCGAGCGCCGCCGCCTCCCCGAGGAATTGGGCTGCTCCGGAATCGCCGCGGCGCGTGCGTAGCCGACCGAGCACGGCCAGCGCGGGAATGCGAAGAACCGGCGCCACGCGATTTCCCAGTGCGAGCACGCCCGCGGCATGATCGCCGGCCTCGAGCCAGTTGCCTTGCTCGAGCTCGAGGCGTGCGCGCCACGCTCGCAAGTGATTCGCCCACGCATCCATGTCGCGTGCCACGAAATACTGAGCGGCTTCGTCGAAATAGCGAAGCGCCACCGCGTAATCGCGAGACCCGACGGCGTTGCCCGTAAGATTCGCGTACGCACGCGCGACGTGCTCCTCGAGACGGTTGGCGAGCGCGAGCTCGAGACTTTGCTCGAGCTTCACCAGTCCCGCCTCGCGCGACACCGAGTATTCGGCCGCTCCGATAGTATTCAACGCGTACGCGGTGACCTCCAGGTCGCCGAATTCTGCATTGATGGCCAGCGCGCGCTCGCCGCACGCGGTTGCCTCGGCCCATTTTCCGTCGAGCATGTCAAGCAGCGCTCGATAGCAGCATGCCCATGCCAGCTCGACGCTCGGCGGCAGCATTTCCAATAACGAGAGCGCTTCCGTCGCATAACGCCTGGCCTTCTCGCTTTGACCGTTGAACCAGTGCAAGCGCGACAACCAGCGCAGAATGCGGCCCTCGCGCAACCGATCACCCATTGCGCGGGCGATATCGAGCGCTTCGAAGCGGGCCGCCAGCGCTTCGGTGATCTGGTCCGTCAAATAGCATTGGTACGAACGCGCTTCCAAGAGATCGGCGCGGGTTTGCATGTCCGCGCTTTGCGCGTGCTCCAGCGCCGTCTTGTACAGCGCGGCCGCTTCGCGATGCGCGCCGTGCGACGCCGCTTTTACTGCCGCCTGCGGTGCGTGGCGCAGCACGGCCTCCCAATTGCCGGCGTTCGCGGCATGATGGACGAGCCTCGTCGTCGGCACCGCGCCGACCGTTCCTGCTTCGAGTGCCGCGAGCGCTTGAGCATGCAGGGTTTGCGAGCGTGGTTTTGCGATGGCGTCGGCAACGGAAATCCGCGCAAGCTCGTGGCGAAACGCGTAGCAATCGCCGTCGGCAGACAGGAGCCCCGACGAAAGCGCTGCTGCGATCACGCCCGGCGCCGGCGCAAGAACCGCGTCGATCAACTTGCACTCCGCACGCGACGGCACGATGGCTGCAAGCTCGAGCAGCGCACGCACGTCGTGGGGCTGCCGCAGGACTCGCGACAGCACGGCGTCGCGCAGTGTCGCCGATAATCCGCCGGCGCGCAGCATTTCGCTCACGAAGAACGGATTGCCGTGCGTCAGCTCGTAGAGTCCGATCGACGCGCGGTCAGTCGCGCGCGCCAGCGACGCGACCGCATTGCTGGACAACGGCAGCATCACGATCCGCGTCACATGCGCACTCGGCAAATCGCCGAGCACGAGCCGCAGCGGATGTTGTGCGTCGATCTCGTCGTCGCGAAAGGTGACCACGAGCAACACGTTTGCGCGCGGAATCCGGCGCGCGAGAAACTTGATGAGATCGAGCGTCGCGGCGTCGGCCCAGTGAACGTCCTCGATGATGAGAACCGTGACGGCGTCGGACTGCATGCCAGCGAGAACCGCAGCGAAAAGCTCGGGGCGCCGACCGGCGCGGCCGAGCAGTCCCGCGATCGAGACGTCGATCGCCGGCGCGATGTCGTACAACGGTCCGAGCGGCCGCGGCGAAAACAGCGCCTCGCAACCGCCCCACAACACCCGTGCGTCCGATTGCAAAGTCGCGAATTCAGCGACGAGCGACGTCTTGCCAATGCCCGCCTCACCGCTCACGAGCACCGTGCGGCCGCGGCCGGCGTGGGCCTCGGCGAAAGCCTCGCTAAGCGATTGGAGCGCGGATTCGCGTTCGAGCAGCTTCAAGGGCGCCTGTCCCCGAGTATGGACCGGCGCAATTATGAGCGACGCGCGCGCGTAGGGCTATCGTGGGCGCCCTCCAGCTATTCATACTGCTCGGCTGAGAAGACCCACTCCGGAAACCACGAGCAACACGCTAACCACGACGTGGAACTGCTTGTTCGTCATTCGCTCGAACACGGCGAATCCGCCGATCGCACCGAGCAAGGCGAACGGGACGAACCGAACACCCTGCATCGCGTGCACGTCGATGGGCGTTTGCAATTGCAGACAAAGGATCGTTACGATCTGCATGATCAAGATATACGGCTGGTAAACCGCCCGCTGCTGAAGCTTGTCCCACCCGCGCATCGAACACCAGATCGTTACGAACGAGCCCGGAAAACCCGCGAGACCGCCGGCGAGACCGCCCAACGCTCCAGCGATGGCATCTCGCCACGCGCTGCCGCGCACGACCCTAATCGCGCGCCGCATCACGGTATAGCACCCGTAGATCGTCAGGAACAGGCCCAGTCCCGCAGCGTATACAGCGCCGTCGACGTGCACGAGCAACCACACACCCAGTGGAACGGTCAGCGCACCTGCCGCGAGCATCGGCCACAGTGAATTCCAGCGAATCGACTCACGAATCTTCCATACGGCATACAACTGGATCGCGATCGAACAGAGTGCCATCGTCTGAACCGCATGCACTTTGTCGACCCCAAGGTAGGCGAGCGCGCTGCCGGCCAACGCCGAAAACGCAAATCCCGCGACGCTCGAGACCAGCGCAGCCAGCAGTATCACCGCGGCTATGGCGATCAGCATTGACGCTGCTTGATGCTCGTGAGCAATCGCGCTGCCAATGTCGGCGAAAGCGACGAGCATTGAAACCCCAAGTCCAATCATCGATGCGTGTGCAATGATTGGATCGACCCAGGAAGGCGTGAAGTGCGACGTCGAGATCGCCACAGTGCGCTCGGCGCTTTTTGTGTAGGGCATGCTGGTTCTCCTCTCCCTGCATGAAAAATGCGGAGAGACCGAGTGGCGTGTTCGCTCACGATGCTCGATCTCTCCGACCCGTCCGATGGTGGCGAAACGTGAAGACCGCGAATTACTGGAAAACAGACATGGCGCAGTGGCCCTTCTTGCCGTTCACCCAGTTCTGCTGAAGCAGGTAATCGCGATAGCCGAGCTTGACGTTAGCCTGGGCGGACTGGCCCCAGAGATTCGTGACGGGGTAGGTCGTGCCGTATGTCCCTTCGCACTTTTCCGAGTTTTCCAGGCCGTACCGGTCGTACCACCCGTCACCGGTTGGATTAGTCACCACGGCGTTAAGCGCGTGAGTCAACCACGACACCATCGCATCGGCGGCCATATCTCCGTTCGCCGTCTGGGCGCCGCTCGGCTGCGCTCCGCAGGAACTCGGACAACGCTGCGGGTCGCCCACAAACACATACTTGAATGGCGAACCGGCGACGACTGAGTCTCCATGCAGATTGCAGCAGGTCAGGCAAAACTGCGTCGCGCCATCCTGAACCGTGACATCGGCTGACGTCAGGACGACGTAGATACCGTGAGGGTCGAGGGGGATTCCTCCGGTCAGGATCGCGTTGGCGACGACGTCCGCAACGTCCGCCTCGGTCAGCGTGGCGCCGTGCGAATACGCATCGTTGGCGGCGCCGCCATAGAACGTCTCACCGTTCGGCGCTTGGCCAGCGCTGTTGGGATAACCCGTGTTGATCTGGAAATACGGTGACGACGCGAGATTCGACACGAAGTCGGCCAGGACAACTTGTCTATAAGTGTTTATCGCCCAGTTGCCGTACCACACGAAGTAAATGACCGGGGTGCCGGTCAAGACCGCGCCGTTGTGGTACGCGATCGATCTATCCGTATGCGTCGGACTGGTCGTGGTTGGACTGCCGGTGTCCGGACTAAATGCGTTCTGCGCCGTGGCCGGATCCAGCGTGGTCAGGACGAGCGCGAGTGTGATCAAGACAACTTTGCTGAGCTTCGTTTTCATGGCAATTCTCCCTTCGGCATGGATGTCAGTGATGGAAGTACGGATTGAGAACGCTCACTTCGGTGATGCGATCGACCGGAAGGTCGTTGCGGCGCGCGACCTGCCGAATCGCCTCCGGCGATGGCGCGTCGTAGACGCAATAGGTCTTGGCCTTGTCGGCGCTGACGTATGAATGAATCCACGTGACGCCGGATTCGGCGTTGCTGACGGTGATTCGCGCGCACGCGTTCGCGCCGTCGTCGGTCATCGGGACTGCAAGACCTCCGGGAAACGTTCTTTCGACGATGAAACGGGACATGACGATCTCCTTTCGACAGGGCGAAGCTCGGTCGTCGCGGTCGATGGTCACCAAGCTTCATTGCTCGGCTCTTTGCCAATCCATCGCGTACTTCGAGCTCGCCGCCATCGTGGGCGGACTCGTCTGTGCGCAAATCGGGAGCGCTCCCCATATTGGGAGCTGGGGTTACCTAATTTGGGGTGCCGGGCCGCGGATCGGCTGAATTGTCTAGGCGTTCAGTCGAGCCTCGGAGTCTTGAACATCGAGACGTACATCTCCACACCGCCGTCGATACACAGGCACCGCGGGCGCTGGCGACAAGACGGCGCATCGAATACGACAGTATGAAAAAGGGCCTGCGTCTTCAGCAGGCCCTCGATTGAATGGCGCGGGAAGGGACCGGGCCAGCAAGTTCGCCGAGTTGAGCGCGTCGCAGGTGTGCGCGGTGCGAACGATCGTCGAATCGCTTGGGCTCGAGATCGCGACGCCGGACGACGCGCGGCGGATCCTACAGTTGAAAGGACGAAAAGCGGTCGGCTTCTAGGGGACAATCGCTCTCAACGTGCCCATGAACGACGACGGCGCGAAAGCGTGCGCGCGCATCGTAGTATTGCGCTCGCGTCTTCACGCTTCTAAGCATCCGACACCTGCCGCAGCGCTCGGTACTGGTTTCGGACTTCACCGATCAAACGGAGCCCCTCCCGAAGGAGGAGCCCCGTTGCGCTTGATCCAATCGAGCGTTACTGGATTTGCCGACCGAACTGGTCGATCGAACAGACACCGTTGTTATCGGCCTTGGTGCCTACGAGCCCGGACTTCGCGCTTAGGTAATCGCCGACGCAGTTAAAGCCGGCGCCTCTCACCTGGGTACCGAAGTAGCTGCTCGGGTTCTGCAGCACTTGCAGCAACGTCGCGTTCCCACTGGCCGTCGGGCAACCTGCGAGTTGACCTGCCGTCGAGTTGTAGTCGTAGTACGTGCGCTCGGAGACGGGCCACGCGCCGGCGCCGAAACTCACGGCGTTATTGAGCCAGAAACCGGGCGAGCACCAGTACTTGGGCGTCGCGGGCGGAGGCGGGGGCGGCGGATCCGAAGAAGGTGGAACGCCAGACGGTGGATCGAAGAAGCCAAGGTCCACGAACGGTTGCGGGTCAAGGCCGATGGCCGCGAGCGCCTCCGGTGTGAGATCTCCCATGAGCGGCTGCGGGTTCGGATTGTCGGCAAGGTACGGGAACTCGATCGTGACATCCGGGTTGACAGAAGCCGGCTCGAGAACGGGATCCACCGTGGCAAGTCCCGCACCGTCTGTGTCGTACCCAATGTTAGTGTTGGACGAGGCGAAAACCGTGATCAAATACGGCAACTCCGGAACGACATGGACGCCCGTGTCGAGATCGTCATCCACGAACCAGCCACTCCCCGTCAGGTTGTAATAGGTCTGCCTAAACTTGCTTAGCGTCCTAGTCCAGATGCCACCCATCGTCGCAGCAGAGTAGGAGTACGGTACGAGCCATCCGCACTGAGGTGCCACGTAGTGGTTCAGCTGGCCCGACGCGTCGTATTCCACATACCCCGGTTCGCCGATTCCACAAACGATGACACCATAGCCTGCGCTACCGGTCCCTCCGGCGCTGGCCGACATCTTGAGCTTCAGATCCAACATGATGTCGGGGCGGTTTTGCGGGTCGTGCGGGATGAAAAGGTAGGTGGCCGACGCGTTTGCATTTCTGTAACCTGGGGAGCCTCCAAGTCCAGTTTTCGTCCCGCTCGTGTACACCTTCACCGCATAGTGGTTCTTGGTCGATTCGGCGTATCCCGAGGCTCCGGCCACGCCCGCGGTGGCGATCCGAGCCTCCAGGGTTGGCAACTCCCCATCGAGCTTCGCATCGAGCACAAGTTGATCGTCTCGATCGTAGTCAAGGTAACCGTCCCGAACGACTGGGGTGACGCTATGGGTGCTGGCGAGGGCAGCGGGTGGCGAGTAATAGGTAACGGCTGCGGTGGCGCTCGATGCATGGGTCGCGGCGACGGCGACGGCGACCGCGAGCGCCTTCCAAGGTATCGCGTGTCCTCTCCGGACACTGCGAGTGTTCATGGCTCCCTCTGATTTTGATGAATGCGCTGATGCCGCTCTCGTGGTGTTCGATTGCATGGTGACGTCTCCTTTCGTTGGGTTGGTATCCGCTACCCCATGGACGCTCTTCGATGTCGAAGCGCCGCCGGCATGGAGAAACGCGGCCTTCCGATGACTTACCGATTCGGAAATGGCTAGTGGGATGAGCCTTCTCTTCATGGTTGCTTTCCCTTGTGCACTCAGTGATAGAAGTAGGGATCGAGCACGCTGACTTCGGTGATTCGATCGATCGGCAGTTCGTTGCGGCGCGCGACCTGCCGGATCGCTTCGGGCGACGGCGCGTCGTAGATGCAGTACGTCTTCGTCTTGTCGACGCTGACGTACGAATGGACCCAGGTGACGCCGGCTTCGGCGTTGCCGCCGACAATTCGGGCGCACGCTTTCGCGCCGTCGTCGGTCATCGGGACGGCAAGACCTCCGGGGAACGTTCTTTCGACGATGAAACGGGACATGACGATCTCCTTTCGTTGCGACCAAGCTCAAGGCGAGCTTCGGCGCAATGATCGTCAGTGCGTTTCAAACGCGGATCGGGAGGGCTCCCTATTTTGGGAGTCGAAGATACCTAGATTGGACGCCGATTTCCTTCAGAAGCCCACGGCCTTGCGCCCCTTGAGCTGCAGGATGCTGCGCGCCTCGTCCGGCGTCGCGATCTCGAGACCCAACGCTTCGACGATCGTGCGCGCGGCGCGAACCTGCGCGGCGTTGGACTCCGCAAGTTTGCCGGGGCCGAGCCACAAGCTATCTTCAAGCCCCACTCGTAGATTGCCGCCCATTGCAGCTGCCATGGACGCGATCGGTAGCTGATTGCGGCCGGCGCCCAGCACACTCCATTGATACTGATCGCCGAACAATCGGTCGGCCGTGCGCTTCATATGGGCAACATCGTCCGGATGCGGACCGATGCCCCCGAGAATCCCGAAGACGCTTTGGATGAACAGCGGCGGCTTCACGACGCCACGCTCGAAGAAATGTGCGGCCGTGTACAAGTGGCCGATGTCGTAGCACTCGATCTCGAAGCGCGTACCGTTGTCGGCGCACGACGTCAGGATATATTCGATATCCTTGAACGTGTTGCGGAAGATCCGCTCGTTCGACGTTTCAAGATACGTGCGCTCCCAGTCGTATTTGAATTCGCGGAAGCGCTTCAACATCGGGAACAGGCCGAAGTTCATCGAGCCCATGTTGAGCGATGCGACTTCCGGTTTCAATTGCAGTGCCGGCTGCAGCCGTTCCTCGATCGACATCGTCGCCGCGCCGCCGGTCGTGAAGTTGAGGACGACGTCGCTGCGGCGCGCGATTTCCGGCGCAAATTCGCGAAAATATTTCGGATCTTGCGTCGGATGGCCGTCGACCGGATCGCGCGCATGCAGATGGACGATCGCGGCGCCGGCCTCCGCTGCGGCCACCGCGGCGTCGGCGATTTGCTTCGGCGTAACCGGCAGATGCGTCGACATCGACGGTGTGTGGATCGAACCGGTAATAGCGCAGGTGATGATCACTTTGCGGTGTTCGGCCATGGTTTAGCTCCTCATTCGCTCTTGGATGACGTGACCTTGTGGCGCCGTAACGCGAGCAGGCGGCGGTCGCG
>DASXSP010000144.1:0-33481 GCA_036505865.1 Casimicrobiaceae bacterium | reverse complement strand
CCGTATGAAAGCGCCGTGCTATCAGCGCCATTTTCGGAGAACGAGTGCACATGGATGTCCTGATAGGAAACGCGTACCCACGGCCCATGCTGCCAATCTGGACTCGGGATGAACCAATAGCCGCCGAGGACGCTTGCCATCACGTGCCAGCCGCGTGCATCCGCGGTTTCACTTCGCGTGAGTGCTCCAAGTGTGATGTCGCGATGAATGCCGCTGTAATCGAGGTCGCCGGCGCCAAGCGTTGCGCCGAACCACCACGGCGGAGGACCGAAGCCCGCGTACACGGTGCCGGAGGTCTCCTTCAGCTTGTAGCCACCGGTGCTGCCGCCGAAGTCGCCCTTGTTCTCCGTGTAGCCGAACATCGCGCCGACAAGCAGTTGCGGCGATAGCTTGATGTCGCCGCCGACGGTCAATGTGTTGAGATCGGCATTGCCGGAGAGAAAATTGCCGTTGAAGTCGTTGTTGCCGTAGTCGTATGCCCCCCACACTTCGTATTTGCTCATCGGACGCGGCGAATTGATGCCGGAGATCATCCGTGCGTCGATCGCGCGGAAGTTGGCCGCTTCAACGCCGAGCGGCGCTTCGGCCAGCACCGACATTTGCGCCGGACCTTCGATCATCGACGCGGCCGCTTGCGCCTGAATCAAAGCAAGACCCGTTGTCGGATGGACGCCGTCGGCAAACGCCCACGTCAGATTGCCGTTCGGATCGCGCAGCGTCGACGGTGTGCAAGTGAGCGCGCTCGGCGTCGTGCAGACCGGCGTCGTGATGTTGACGAAGCCGAACGCCGACGGATTCGCGACGATCTCGTTTAGCAACGCAAACGTATTGACCTGGATGATTTGCAGATTTGCGTTCGCGAGCGCTGCGTTGAACGTCGAATTGAAGAGGCTCGACAGCGACGTGAACGTGGCCTGCGCGTTTTGCGCCGCGGCCGCCGGCGACTTGCCGATGTCCGGCATGTTATAGACGACGAGATAGCGCGCGCCGGCTGCCTGGAGACGCGCTACTTGCGTGGCGAGGTCGAGAGCCGCCTGCGTGACGCCCGCCTGCACTGCTGCCGGCCCGATCTGAGCCGCCTGACCTGCGAGGACGAGAATGTCGTTTGCGCCGCCTTGGATTTGATAAAGCGCGTTGGGATCGAGCGGCCCTTTCGCAAGAAACTGCGAGACTTGCTGGGCGATCGAGATGTTCGGCGCATTCGATGGAATCAGTGGCGACGGCGAATTGACGCGCGCACCGCCTTGTCCGTAGTCATTGCCACCCTGGAATGACGGACCCATCGAAAGCCCGTAACGCTCCGATAAATACATCGGAAACGTAAGACCCGGATTCGTCGTGAAGCGTGAACCGTATTGACCGGCGTCGCTTAAGCTGTCGCCGAATGCAAACGCGTTGCTGAATTGCGCGACAGCTCCGTCCGACCCAACGAGGGACGCAATGCCGATGGCGACAAGCGACGCACGGATATTCCGCATGGGGTTTCTCCTTCGTGGGCGAAGCGCGGGCCGGTTGCACAGCGCGCCGGTTCTTGTTGAGACGCTGTGCGCATTCTAATCCATCGCCGTGCGTCGAATGGCAACCGCGCGCGTCAACGTCGCAGGAGATTGGCACGTTGTGGAAAACATGCAGACATTTCTGATCACGTTGTTGGCGCTCTTAGCCGCAGCGTTCGGCGCCGCCGCGCAGGAAGTCGACGAAGCGCCAAGCCGAGTGGGACGTGTCGCCGACGTGAATGGCCAGCTCTTCTTGGCGCCCGAAGATCGTGCGGACGAATGGGCGCCGATCGAGCTCAACTATCCGATCGGCAGCGGCGACAATCTATGGCTTTCCGGCGAGGGGCGCGCCGAGGTCGATTTTGGGGTGGGCCAGTTGCGCGTCTCGGGCAACACCAACGTGCACGTGTCGCGCCTCGATGATCACGCGCTGTCGCTGTTCGTTGCGCAGGGGCAGGCGATCGTTGCGCTTCGCGCGCTCGAGCAGGGCGACTCCGCACGCATCGACACGCCGAATACCCAGATCGAGTTGTTACGGCCGGGGCTCTATCGCATCGACGTCTCCGACGATCGTCAAGAGACGACGGTTGTCGTACGGGAGGGCGAAGCGAATGTCGCAGCCGCTGGCGGATTCCAGCAGGTGCTGCAGGGACAAACGGCGCGGCTCGCAGGAACAACCGACGTGCAGGTCGACGTTCGCAACGGCAGCGGGCTCGACGGTTTCGACACGTGGAGCGCGAATCGCGACCGCTATTACGCCCGCGTTGGGCGTTCGCTCGCCTACGTCTCCAACCAAATGGTCGGTTACGCGGACCTCGAGCAATACGGCACGTGGCAGACTTTGCCCGACTATGGCGCCGTCTGGTTTCCGACTGCGGTGGCCGTCGATTGGGCCCCCTATCGACACGGGCATTGGGTCTCAAGACCCGCTTGGGGCTGGACTTGGGTCGATTACGCGCCTTGGGGCTATGCACCGTTTCATTATGGCCGGTGGGCGTATGTCGGCGGCCGTTGGGGCTGGTGTCCAGGCGCCTATGTTCGGCGGCCTGCATGGGCGCCCGCGCTCGTCGCGTGGTACGGCGGCAACAACTGGGGTGTATCGGTGGCGGGCGGCGGGCCGGTGTATGGCTGGGTGCCACTCGGTTGGCGCGATCCGTATATTCCGTCGTGGCGCAATTGCGGCTCGCGCTGCTGGACCGCCTATAACCGACCCTATGCAGTCAATGTCGCCGAGCGGACTCGGCAGCCGACCGCCTACGTCAATCGCGGCGTGCCGGGCGCAATTACGGCTGTCGGCGGAGCAGCCTTCGCAAGCGGAAACCCGGTCGCGCCGAACGTCATCCACGTTCCGCCAAACATGGTTGCGACCGCGCCGGTGCTGTCTGCGGCGCCGATGCTAAAGCCGGCGCCCGTCACAGTGAATGCGCTGCGTCCGGGTAACGGTGTACCGCCGCCGGCATCGACGATCCAAGCGCGGACGAAGCCACTGCAGGTATCGCCGCCCAATGCAGTGCGCCCAATGCCTGCGCCTGCGACGGGTGCGATCACGGCGGCACCGCCAAGCGGCAAACCTAGCTATAACGCCGCTGAACCCCTACAACGTTACGCGCGACCGGCACCGTCCGCTGTCCCTGCTGCGCCCGCTGCTGTGACCAGCGCACCGCCTGGGCGCGTTCTGCCGCAAACAGGACAGGAAATCTCCCGCGGGCAACCGCCGATCGCTCAACGTGAAGGCAGGCCGCCGCCGGCACCGATCGCGCAAGGGATCCCGATGCCGCGACCGGCTCCTCAAGTCGTACCCGCGGCGCCTCGTCCGGCGCCGCAAGCCGTCCCTGTCCCACCACAGCAAGTGGCCGTGCCGCCGCCGCGCGCACCCGCGCCGCCGCGTGGCGAACATCCGGCGCCGCAGGCGATCGAGAAGCCGGCGCCTGGTCGGCCGCAACCCGCAGCAAACTAGCTCGTGAGCGCCGCCGGGCCGTCCCAAGGCGCGAATACTCCCCCTTTTGGGGGCAGCGCAGCGGCGAAGTCGCAAGCGTGGGGGTCCACAGTCAGCCGCTTACGCGGGCGAGCCGCCGTCCGCTATCGATCAAACGTACCCGCTCGCCTTCGTGCACAGGAGGCTGGTTGGTATACGTGAAATTGCGCATCTGTCCGTTGTCCATTCGGATCGCGACGGACCAATAGCTGGATTTCTTCGCGTTCTTTTCCACTTCGTTGCCGGCATACGCGCCTGCGCCGGCGCCAAGTATCGTCGCGGCGGTGTTGCCGCGGCCGCTGCCGATCTGATGTCCGAGCACGCCGCCGACGACGCCGCCGGCGATCAGACCAAGTCCCGATCCCTGCCCTTTTTTCTCGACGAGCTCTACCCTATCGATAACACCGCACGTCGTGCTCGTGCATTTCGACTGTGCTAGCGCTACTTGCGACGAGCTCAACAGCATCATCGCGAAAGCCGCGGCGATGCTGTGCCGAAACGTTCGTGTCATGGCGATCTCCTGACGTTTGTCATCCGGTTCGACCGGATTGCGCGGCGCGAGTGCCGGTTTCCGTGCCATTTCATTCACGCATCGGTGCGAACGCGCGCGTAGCTGCCGGGCGCCGCCTCGATCACTTTGAGCTTGCCCTTGCCCGGAATGCGCGCCGGGATTTCGCCACCAAGATACGGTTCGACCCATTTGCGCCAATCGGCCCACCACGAGCTCGGGTGCTGCACGGCGCCTGCGAACCATTCTTTCGCGTCTTCAGGCATCTTGTCGTTCAGCCAATAACCGTATTTGTTTGCGCTTGGTGGATTGATCATGCCGGCAATGTGGCCCGATCCGGACAACACGAACCGCGACGGGCCCGAGAGGATTCTCGGTCCGGCGTACGTGGTCTTCCACGGTGCGATGTGATCCTCCATCGCCGAGACGAAATACGTCGGAACTTTCACTTTGGATAGATCGATCTTCACCCCGTCGAGCGTCAAGCCGCCGGGTTCGCGAAGAAGGTTCTGCATATACATGTTGCGCAAATAAAAGCTGTGCATCTTCGCGGGCATCCGCGTCGAATCGCAGTTCCAGTGCAAGAGGTCGAACGGGAACGGGTCACGGCCGAGCAGGTAGTTGTTGATGACGAACGTCCAGATCAAATCGTTCGCGCGCAGCATGTTGAACGTGTTCGCCATCTCGCCGCCTTCGAGATAGCCCCGCTCCGCCATTTTCTTTTCGAGCGACGCAACCTGTGCTTCATCGATGAAGACCTCGAGCTCGCCGGCCGCGGTAAAGTCGATCAGCGCCGCCATAAACGTTGCGCTGACGATGCGCTTGTCCTTGCGTGCCGCCATGTGGCCGAGCGTCGCGGCGAGCAGCGTGCCGCCGAGGCAGTAGCCAATCGCGTTCACCGACTTTTCGCCGGTGGCCTTTTCAATCGCGTTCAGCGCGGCGAGCGTGCCCTCGCGCAAATAGTCCTCGAAATCCTTGTGCGCGAGTTTGCGGTCGGGGTTGACCCACGAGATCACGAACACCGTCATTCCCTCGCTCGCCGCCCAGCGGATGAACGAATTTTTTTCGCGCAGATCGAGGATGTAGTACTTGTTGATCCATGGCGGAATGATCAATAGCGGCCGCTGCCATTGTTTCTTGGTCGCAGGCTCGTATTGGATCAGTTGCATCAGGTCGTTTTGAAACACGATCTTGCCCGGCGTGGTCGCGATGTTGACGCCGAGCTCGAATGCTTTCGAGTCGGTCATCGAGATCTTGAGCTGTCCGTTGCCGCGCTCGATGTCGTCCAGCAGATTGTGCATTCCGCGGACTAGGTTCTGACCGCCGGTCGCGATCGTCTCGCGAAAGACCTCGGGATTGGTCAACGCGAAATTGGACGGTGCCAGCGCATCAATGTATTGGCGCGTGAAGAAATCTACTTTCTTCTTCGTATGATCGGGAAGCCCTTCGACGCTGCCGACCTGCTCGTGCAGCCAGCGCGCCGCGATTAGATACGACTGCTTGATGAAGTCGAACAGGAAGTGCTCCTGCCAATCCTCGTGTCTGAAGCGCTTGTCGCCCTTGGCGGGTTCGGCGACCGGTTCCACCGGCGCACCGATCATCCGCAGCATCGACGACTGCCACAGGCTCATGTAGTCCCACCACAGGTTGAGTTGCGCCTCGGCGAGTCGATACGGGTTCGCGAGCATCTTCGCCGCGAGCTCGAAGAACGCCTTGCCGACGCCGAGCTCGTCTGTGAACACGGATCGAGGGCCACTCGCGTTGCGCGCGGCGAACTCGCCCAGCAGCTTGGCGCTTTTGTCCGCGGCCGATGCCAGCGATTCGGCTAGCGCTGCAGGATCGTGTTCCGGCTCGGCGGCTCTTGCTTCCGCTGCGGACTGAATAGACATCGCTCTCCCTGGTCGTTCTCGTGGGGGTCCATTTTACGCGGCGAACCGGATTGCGTCGTCGGCGCCGGACACGCGGTTGATGCGGCGCGCGTGCCATAAATGGTTGAGATGCGCGATCGCTTCGCCCATTGCGAAGAACCGTTGTTGCAGGTCGAGCGGCCGTCGAAACAACACAGGGATCACATCAGCGGCCGACTGTGGTGCCTGCGCGGCGGCGACGGCAGTCGAAAGCTCGTTCAAGCGCACGGCGTGATGCGCGCGCAATTGTGCAACGCGAAGCGCGATGCCGCGAAACGGCAAACCGTGCGACGGCAAGACCAGCGTGTCCGGCGGCAACGTTTCGAACGCCGCGAGCGAGCTTAGGAATCGCGCCAACGGATCGCCGTCGGGCTCGACCGGCCAAACCGCGACGTTGGTCGTGATCTTGGGAAGCAGCATGTCGCCCGACACGAGGACGCCTGCGTTCTCGGAGTAAAGCGCGGCGTGCTCCGGCGAATGGCCGAAGCCTGCGATGACTTGCCATGTCGTTCTTCCGGCTGTGAACCGATCGCCGGCGATCAGGCGCTGGAAGTGTGCGGGCGCTTCCGGAACGCCGCGCTTGTATTGGTTGCCCCTGGCGGCGAGCGCTGCGAGATGCTCCTCCGTCATACCATGGCGCCGGAAGAGTGCGCACGTGTCGTTTACGGCATGCGTTGCGCGTTGATCGATGATTGCATGGGCGGCGAGGTACTCGGATTCGGTCATCGCGACGGGCGAGCCAAAACGATCGGACAGCCACTTCGCGTTGCCTAGGTGGTCGGGGTGGCAATGCGTTGCGACGATGCGCGTTATCGGTTCGCCTCGAAGCGTCGTGTCGAAATGACGCGACCACAATTCGCGCGTGGCGGCGTCGCCGTAGCCGGAATCGACTTGCGTAAAGCCGTGCGTTTCGCGAAGCGACCAGATATTGATGTGGTCGAGCGCGAACGGCAGCGGCATTCGCAGCCAGTGAATCTGCGGCGCGACCTCGCACGCCTCACCCGGCGCCGGTGGCACGTCAAACGGGTAATCGAGAACGACGCTCATCGTGATCCCCCTCGCTCGCGGCCGGCGCCGCCTCGCTGCCCCCTGAGGGGGGTAATTCGCACCTCGGGACGGCCCTTCGGTGCTCATGGCGCGCTCATCATCCAGCATTCATCCGAATGGAAAGACGGTATGGTATCTTGGGTTGATTGTCGATCACGCAACCGCCGCGATCGCACGCCGCGTTCTTTCGCTTCGCATATGCCAACGAGTCGTCGTTCCGCTCCGCCGGATAATTCCGGCCGCGACGCAACGTATTCCATTTCGGATCTCGCACGCGAGTTCGCGCTGACGACGCGGGCGATCCGCTTCTACGAAGACTCCGGGCTCGTTTCGCCGCGCCGCAACGGCCGGGCACGCATCTACGGCGAGCGCGAGCGCGTGCGAATTAAGTTGATCCTGCGTGGGAAGCGCCTCGGACTTGCGTTGTCGGAAATCCGTGAGTTGCTCGATCTCTACGAGGTTGCGCGGAACGAGCGGGCGCAGATTTCCAAATTCCTCGCGTTGCTTTCCGATCGTCGAGCCCGACTGCTGCAACAAAAAGACGACATCGATGCCGTGCTCGCCGAAATCGACGGAATCGAGCGAGATTGCCGGCGTAGGTTGAAGGATGAGGAGGCCGGCAACCGCGACGGCGTTGCCAAGAGCGCCCCTCGTACGGCGACGCTTCGCCGCGGACGTAGCGCCGCCGGGGCATGATGGTGGACCCCCGCGCTTGCGGCTTCGCCGCTACGCTACCCTCAGAGGCAAACTGCAATGCGCGGCCTTGCGGCAGCCCTGCGGCGCGAATCCCTAATTGACGTTTACGTAAACGTAAGCCAAAATCCCTTTTTCGGGGCGTCGGTGCACGCAAGCAGTGCCGCCCCAAGCGGGAGATCCATGTCGAACAGCCCTGCCGCCTCGTTCACGCCGACATTCGCCGGGTACGCCGAACGGGTGCGATCGAGCTTTGCGCGACAGGGCGCGATGACGCTGATCGGCGCGCATATCGTCGACGTGCGTCCGGGCTATTGCGCGATTGCGATCGAGCCGCGGCCGGAAATTTCGCAGCAGCACGGCTACGTGCACGCCGGCATTATCAGCGCAATCGTCGATGCGGCGGGCGGTTACGCGGGCTTCTCGCTGTTTCCTGAGGATAGTTCCGTGCTGACCGTCGAATTCAAGCTGAACTTGCTCGCGCCGGCGGCTGGCGAGCGCGTGTTGGCCGAAGGCCACGTTGTCAAGATGGGGCGGACGCTTGCGATCACTCGCGGCGAAGTGCATGCACAGACAGGCGACCAGCGGACGCTCGTCGCGCTGATGCAGCAGACGTTGATCGTCATGCATGGCAAAGCGGATAGCTGATGAACGCTCTTCGGCGCGAATGAGGAACCAACATGCTGAATTTCCCCTCGCTCAATTTCGCGCTCGGCGAAGACGTCGACATGCTGCGCGCAACGATCCAGCAATTTGCCGCGAACGAAATCGCGCCGCGCTCGGCCGATATCGATCGTACGAACGAGTTCCCCCCGGATCTGTGGCGGAAGATGGGCGACCTCGGACTCCTTGGCATTACCGTCGAAGAAATATATGGCGGGACGCAGATGGGATATCTCGCGCACATCGTCGCGATGGAGGAGATCTCGCGTGCGTCGGCGTCGATAGGACTCTCGTATGGCGCGCACTCGAACCTTTGCGTGAACCAGATTCGGCGTAATGGCAGCGAAGCGCTGAAGCGAAAATATTTGCCGAAGCTGATCTCCGGCGAGCACGTCGGCGCGCTCGCGATGAGCGAACCGGGCGCCGGCTCCGACGTCGTATCGATGCGGTTACGCGCGGACCGCAAGGGAGATCGTTACGTCCTGACCGGTAGCAAGATGTGGATCACCAACGGTCCGGATGCCGATACGCTAGTCGTCTACGCGAAAACCGATCCGCGCGCGGGTTCGCGCGGCATCACGGCTTTGCTGGTCGAAAAAGGAATGAAGGGTTTCTCGACCGCGCAGAAGCTCGACAAGCTGGGCATGCGGGGCTCGAACACCTGCGAGCTCGTGTTCGACGGCTGCGAAGTGCCGATGGAGAATGTCCTTGGCCGCGAAGGCGAAGGCGTCAAAATATTGATGAGCGGCCTCGACTACGAGCGCGTCGTGTTGGCCGGCGGCTCGCTCGGCATCATGGCCGCGTGCATGGATGTCGTGCTGCCGTACGTGCACGAACGGCAGCAGTTCGGCCAGCCGATCGGCGAGTTCCAGTTGATTCAAGGCAAGGTCGCCGACATGTATACGACTCAAAATGCGTGTCGCGCTTATGTCTATGCCGTTGGCCGAGCATGCGACCGCGGTGAAACGGCGCGCAAAGATGCCGCGGGAGCGATTCTCTATGCCGCCGAAAAGGCGACGTGGATGGCGGGCGAAGCGATCCAGTGTCTGGGCGGCAACGGCTATATCAACGAGTATCCGACCGGCCGGCTGTGGCGCGACGCCAAGCTCTACGAGATCGGCGCTGGAACATCCGAGATACGTCGGATGCTGATCGGCCGCGAGCTTTTCAACGAAACGAAGTAGACGGTCATCATGGCGGCTCTAATCGACACCTACCGCGGCGCCGTCTATCCGTGGCACTGCGATCATATGGGGCACATGAACGTGATGTGGTACGTCGGCAAGTTCGACGAGGCGACGTGGCAGTTCTTTACGCTGCTCGGACTGACGCCCGAGTTTTTGCGCCGCAACCGCCGCGGCATGGCGGCAGTCGAACAGCGCATCGCCTACCAGCGTGAGCTCTACGCCGGTGACGTGGTCACCGTTGGCACCGGCGCGCTCGAAGTTCGCGATCGCGTGATCCGTTTTGTCCACGAGATGCGCAATGGCGCGTCCGGCGATGTCGCCGCCGTCACCATGCTGACCGGCGTGTATCTCGACACGGAGACACGCAAGGCAAGCGCGATTCCCGAAGAGGTCAAGGAACGTGCGCTCGCGCACGCCGTCGACTTCCGTCTCCCGTGGGCGGCATGACAATGGCGCTCGCAATGAAGCCTTCATGCGAACGGTGCAACGCGACGCTCCCGCCGGATGCCGCGAATGCGCGTATCTGTACCTACGAATGTACATTTTGTGCGGCGTGCGCCGATGCGCTCGCGGGACGCTGTCCGAACTGCGCCGGCGAGTTGGTCCCTAGGCCAAGACGTCAAGGGGGTTCCAATGTTGAATGATCCAATCGTCATCGTCGGCGCGGCTCGCACGCCGATGGGCGCGATGCAAGGCGACTTCGCGTCATTGTCTGCGAGCGATCTTGGTGCTGTCGCAATCAAAGCAGCCGTGGAGCGTGCCGGCGTTCGCCCGGACGACGTACAGGAGGCGATCATGGGCAACGTGCTGCCCGCCGGACAAGGCCAGGCGCCGGCGCGACAAGCGGCGCTCAAAGCCGGCCTGCCGCTGGCGACAGGCTGCACGACGGTCAACAAGATGTGCGGGTCGGCAATGAAAGCCGCGATGCTCGCGCACGATCAGATCGCGGCGGGAACGAGCGACATCATCGTCGCCGGCGGAATGGAAAGCATGACGAATGCCCCGTATCTGATGCCCAAAGCGCGCAGCGGTTATCGGATGGGACATCAGGTC
Source organism: Casimicrobiaceae bacterium (assembly GCA_036505865.1). Lineage (GTDB taxonomy): Bacteria > Pseudomonadota > Gammaproteobacteria > Burkholderiales > Casimicrobiaceae > VBCG01. Next base: position 22,952 of record DASXSP010000144.1, on the reverse strand, counting down.
GTACAGGATCACATGTTCCTTGACGGCCTCGAGGATGCGTATGAGAAAGGCCGCTTGATGGGAACGTTCGCCGAGGATTGCGCGGCGAAATTCGGCTTCACGCGCGAGGCGCAGGACCAGTTCGCGCTGACGTCGCTCTCTCGGGCGCTCAATGCCAACAACGATGGCACGTTCGCTTGGGAAATTGCGCCTGTTACGGTGACGGGCAAGAGCGGCGAACGCGTCGTCGACAAGGATGAGCAGCCGGCCAAGGCCTCTCCCGACAAGATTCCGTTGCTGAAACCGGCGTTTCGCAAAGATGGAACCGTGACGGCGGCGAATTCGAGCTCGATTTCCGACGGCGCAGCGGCGCTCGTCCTGATGACGCGATCGAATGCGGAACGGCGGGGACTCACGCCTCTCGCGGTGATTGTCGGGCACGCGACGCACGCCCAGGAGTCGGCACAGTTCACCACGGCGCCGGTCGCGGCGATCGCCAAGCTCCTGCGCAATGTGGGCTGGTCGGCGAAAGACGTCGATCTGTTCGAGATCAACGAGGCCTTCGCGGTGGTGACGATGGCGGCGATGAAGGAGCACGGAATTCCACACGAGCGCGTCAACGTACACGGAGGGGCGTGCGCGATAGGCCATCCGATCGGCGCGTCTGGTGCGCGGATCGTCGTTACGTTGATCGGCGCGCTTCGCAAACAGAACAAGAAGCGCGGCGTCGCGGCGCTTTGCATCGGGGGCGGCGAAGCGACAGCGATGGCGATCGAATTGCCGTAGACGCCCGCGTGCTGCCGCTCGATACCTGGCTGCTGTTCTGCCTTGCTTGCATCGCGCTGGTCGCGACGCCGGGGCCGAATGTCTTGTATCTCGTTTCGCGAACGCTCGCGCAAGGTCGTGCGGCCGGATTCGTGTCGCTTGCCGGGACGTCTGCAGGAGTCGCGATGCACGCGCTCGCTGCGGCGCTCGGTTTGTCGGCGCTGCTCGCGGCGGTTCCGGTTGCCTACGATGCCGTTCGATGGGCGGGCGCGATTTATCTCGCCTGGCTCGCGTGGGCGACATGGCGTTCGCAAGGCGACAAAGCGCCATTGACGGGACCCGCTCGACTTCACGCGGGAACGTTGTTTCGCCAGGGGCTGTTGACGTCTCTGCTGAATCCGAAGGTGGCGCTATTCGAGCTCGCGCTGTTTCCCCAATTCGTGTCGCCTTCGCACGGCAGCGTGTTGGCGCAAAGCCTCGTTCTCGCGGCGACGCAGCTGGCGCTCGCCATCGCCGGCGATTCGCTGTTTGTGCTCGCGGCCGCACACACACGCCGCTTTTTCGCGGCTCGCCCCGGTTGGGGACGCTGGTCGAAGCGAGCGCTTGCCGGCGTGTTCGCCGCGCTCGCTGCGCGTCTTGCGTGGGAACAGAAGCCCTGATCCCATGCTGCTCAACGAAGAACAGCAGTTGTTGCGCGACACGCTGCGCGCATTCGCGCGCGACGAGCTCGCGCCCCATGCGGCGCAGTGGGACCGCGAGCATGCGTTCCCGCGCGATGCGTTGCACGCGCTCGGCAAGCTCGGTGCGCTCGGTGTCGTCATCCCTGAATGTTGGGATGGCGCCGGCATGGACTATTTGTCGCTCGCCGTCGCCCTCGAGGAAATCGCCGCAGGAGACGGCGCGACATCGACGATCGTCAGCGTGCAGAACTCCGTCGTGTGCGGTCCGATCGCCGCATTCGGAAGCGATGCTCAAAAGGACAAATATCTGCGGCCGCTGGCGCGCGGCGAATGGCTCGGTTGCTTTTGTCTATCGGAGCCGCAAGCAGGTTCAGACGCCGCGACGATCACCACGCGCGCCGACAAGCGCGGTGATTGCTATCTGTTGAATGGGATCAAGCAGTTCATTACGTCGGGCAAGAATGCCGACGTCGCGATCGTCTTCGCAGTAACGGATAAATCCGCAGGAAAGAAAGGAATCTCCGGCTTCATCGTCGACACGAAGACGCGGGGTTACATCGTTGCGCGCGTTGAGGACAAGCTCGGCCAGCGGGCGTCGGATACGGCGCAAATCGTATTCGATAATTGCGAGGTGCCCGCGGCCAACCGGCTCGGCCGCGAAGGCGAGGGTTATCGCATCGCCCTCGCCAATCTGGAGGCGGGTCGGATCGGTATTGCGGCGCAAGCGGTTGGAATGGCTCGCGCGGCGTTCGATGCGGCGCTCGCCTACGCGCGCGAACGCAAATCGTTCGGCAAAGCGATCGTGGAGCATCAGGCGGTGAACTTCAAGCTGGCCGACATGGCGGTTGAAATCGAGGCCGCGCGCCAATTGATATGGCATGCGGCGGCACTGCGCGATGCGGGCGAACCGTGTCTCAAGGAGGCATCGATGGCGAAGCTCTTCGCATCGGAAATGGCGGAGCGCGTGTGCTCGGCGGCGCTGCAGATTCACGGCGGGTACGGTTACGTGACGGACTTTGCCGTCGAGCGGATCTACCGCGACGTTCGCGTCTGCCAGATCTACGAAGGCACGAGCGAAATCCAGCGGCTCGTCATCGGACGAGCGCTCACGCAATAGAACAATGAGCGCGCGCCGGGTCGTCTCTCGGTAAGTGTGAGGTCAGCATATGAACGCAGCGATCGAGTTCTATTTTGATTTTTCGTCGCCGTACGGCTATCTTGCTTCGCACAAGGTCGACCAACTCGCGGCGAAACACGGCCGCACAGTCGACTGGCGCCCCATGCTGCTGGGCGCGGTATTCAAGCAAACCGGGGGCGCGCCGTTGACAATGATTCCGCTGAAGGGGGACTACTCGAAGCGCGATTTCCTTCGTAGCGCGCGCTATCACGGCATCGACGACTTCCGCATGCCGTCGCCGTTCCCGATTCCAACTCAGGCCGCAGCGCGCATCATGCTTTGGACGAAAGCGAACGATCCTGCTTTGGGCATTCGCATCGCCAAAGCGCTGTATCGCGGTTATTTCTTCGATGGCCGCGACATCTCGAACGCCGATACCGCCGCGGATATCGCGGCGCTGGCAGGCGCCGACCGCGCCGGCGCGCGCGCGAGCGTCGACGATCCCGCGATGAAGGAAGCGTTGAAGCGCGAGGTCGACGGCGCCATTGCCCGCGGGGTGTTCGGTTCGCCGTTCATCTTTGTCGACGGCGAGCCGTTCTGGGGACTCGATCGCTTCGACCAGATCGACCGTTGGCTCGCTGCCGGAGGATTCTGACGCGATGAGCACTGCGCTGTCGCACGTTCGGTATCTCGTTTCCGACTTCCCGCCCGTGCTGCATTTCTATCGCGACGTGTTGGGCCTGAAGCTGGCCGTCGACGTGCCCGGCGTCTATGCGGAGTTCGAGACACCGGGCGGCCGCCTCGCGTTCTATCGCTCCGATCTGATGGCGGAGGTGCTCGGCGCGCCGGTGGCGACGCACATCGGCGACGATTGCGTCATTTGCCTGCGCGTTGAAAACGTCGACGCAGCGGCGGCACGAGTCAAGCTGGCCGGCAATGCGCTCTTGACTCCACCGCACGACCAGACCGCCTGGTCGCAACGGGTCGCGCACCTTAAGGATCCGGCCGGACATTTGGTCGAGTTGTGGTCGCCGCTGCCGTGGCCACCGGCGCTCGCGTAACACGAGGAAGCGTTTCGATGGCAACCGATTACACGCTCTACTGTTTTGCGCAAAGCGGGAATGCTTACAAGGCGGCGCTGATGCTCGCACTGACGGGCGCCACCTGGACGCCGCGCTTTGTCGACTACTTCAACGGCGAAACGCGTACGCCGGCGTATCGCGCGATCAACGTCATGGGTGAAGTGCCGGTGCTCGAGCACGGCGAGCGGCGGCTCGCACAGTCCGGCGTGATTCTCGACTATCTTGCTGAGAAGACGGGGAAGCTCGGCCCGGCCAACGGCGACGAACGACGCGAAATCCTGCGCTGGCTTCTATACGACAACCACAAGCTGACGAGCTACACGGCGACGTATCGCTTCATGCGGACGTTCGTGACCGATCCCAACGCGGCTCTCGTCGAAGAATTCAGAAAGCGCGCCGAAGTCGCGTGGCGCGTGCTGAATACGCACCTTGAAGGTCGCGCTTTCGTCGTCGCCGATCGTCCGACAATCGCCGACGTGTCGCTGTGCGGATACTTATTCTTCAACGATGAGATCGGGGTCGATTGGAATGAGCACCCGCAGGTTCGAGATTGGTTGGGTAGAATTCGCGCGCTGCCCGGCTGGGCGTATCCCTATGATCTGATGCCCGGCCATCCGCTGCCGGATTCCAAGCGATGAGCGGCGCCCGGCCGTCCCAAGCCGCGAATTACTCCCCCTTCGGGGGCAGCGCAGCGGCGACAGCCGCAAGCGTGGGGGACCATAAGTGAGCGGTATTCATGACCTTGCGTTGTTCTAGTGGCTGGTTTCCTGCTGAACCTCACGCCAGGGCCGGATATGGCGTATATCGCCGCAAGGTCAGTTGCTGGTGGGTTTCGCGATGGCGCCGCTGCAACGTTGGGAATCACGGCAGGCTGCGTCTTCCATACGATCGCTGCGGCGGCGGGACTCTCCGCGCTGCTCGCGACATCCGCAGCGGCATTCGAGATTATCAAGTGGTGCGGCGCCGCCTATTTGCTCTATGCGGGCATTCGTTTGATTGTAGGCAGCACGAAAGCACATCGGACGAACACGTCGCACCGCAAGCTGTCGCCCGCTGCACCGTTGAAAATTTTCCGTGAGGCCTTTGTCATCAACGTATTCAATCCAAAGGTAGCGCTGTTTTTTCTCGCGTTCCTCCCGCAGTTCATCGCCGCCGACGCGCCGGCGAAGGCGCTCTCGTTCGTGCTGCTTGGATGCCTGTTCAATTTCAACAGCCTGTTCGTTAATTTGCCGGTCGCATGGCTCGCGAGCCGCGCCGGTCGCGGATTGCGTGACAGCGTGCGTTGGTCGCGCTGGATCACCGGCGCCGTCGGCGGATTATTCGTGCTGCTCGCTGCGCGTCTTGCGACGCTCGAGAAGTAGCGCCTCCATGGTGTTTGAAACGAAGCTCTCCGCTCGCGATCCTACGTTTGCGCAGAATCGGGCGGCGATGGCCGCGCTTGTCTCCGATTTGCGCGACAAGATAGCGGTGATCGAGGAGGGCGGCGGCGAAACGGCGCGAGCGCGCCACGCTTCGCGCGGGAAGCTGTTGCCGCGAGAACGCGTACGCCGATTGATCGATGCGGGCAGTCCGTTCCTCGAGCTGTCGCAGCTCGCCGCGTACGGCATGTACGACGACAATATCGCGGCGGCAGGCATCATCACCGGGATCGGCAGGGTCAACGGGCGCGAATGCGTGATCGTGTGCAACGACGCGACGGTCAAGGGCGGAACCTACTACCCGCTGACGGTGAAGAAGCATTTGCGCGCGCAGGAGATTGCCCGTCAAAACGCGCTGCCGTGCATCTATCTCGTTGATTCGGGCGGCGCCAATCTGCCGAACCAGGAGGATGTATTTCCCGACCGCGATCACTTCGGCCGAATCTTCTACAACCAGGCGACGATGTCGGCGGAAGGTATCGCGCAAATCGCCGTCGTGATGGGCTCGTGTACCGCCGGCGGCGCGTACGTTCCCGCGATGTCGGACGAAGCGATCATCGTGCGGGGGCAGGGAACGATATTTCTCGGCGGTCCTCCGCTCGTCAAGGCGGCAACCGGCGAAATCGTTTCAGCGGAGGAGTTGGGCGGCGCCGACGTTCATACACGTATTTCTGGCGTGGCCGACCATTTTGCGCGGGACGACTATCACGCGCTCGCCATCGCGCGGCGAATCATAGGAAATCTGAATCGGCTCAAACGCGTCGAACTGGAGATTGTGCAGCCGAAGGAGCCGCACTATCCCGCCGATGAGCTCTATGGCGTCATCAACGCCGACATTCGCAAGCCTTACGACGTACGGGAGGTGATCGCCCGCATCGTCGATGCAAGCGAGCTCGATGAATTCAAGACGCGCTATGGAACGACGCTGGTGACGGGCTTTGCTCGCATCTGGGGCTATCCGATCGGCATTGTCGCCAACAATGGTGTTCTTTATTCGGAATCCGCGCAGAAAGGCGCGCATTTTATCGAGTTGTGCAGCCAGCGCGGCATTCCGCTCGTATTCCTGCAGAACATCACAGGCTTCATGGTGGGACGCAAGTACGAAACGGGTGGCATCGCGAAAGACGGCGCGAAGATGGTCACTGCCGTTTCGTGCGCGCAGGTACCGAAATTCACCGTCATCATCGGCGGCAGCTACGGCGCGGGAAATTACGGCATGTGCGGGCGCGCGTTCAACCCGCGCTTTCTGTGGATGTGGCCCAATGCACGCATATCGGTAATGGGCGGCGAGCAGGCGGCCACCGTCCTCGCGACGATCCGGCGCGACGCCGTCGAAGCGAAAGGCGCCGCGTGGAGCGACGCCGACGAAGAAGCGTTCAAGGCCCCGATCCGCGCGCAATACGACAAGGAAGGGCACCCGTATTATGCGAGCGCCCGCTTATGGGACGATGGCGTCATCGACCCGGCCGATACAAGGCGCGTGCTGGGACTTGCAATCTCGGCTTCCCTCAACCGGCCGATCGACAGGACGACGTTCGGCGTCTTCCGGATGTGATGGTCATGCGCGTAAAGACTGCGAAATTAAGATCACGCAAAGCGACCTTGATCGACGTCACGATGCGTAACGCAATTGCGATCATCGTGCTGAACCGGCCCGATCTGCACAATGCGTTCAACGACACGCTGATTGCCGAGTTGACCGACACGCTCGTCGCGCTCGATGGCGACGAAACAGTACGCGCAGTCGTTCTCGCCGGCGCGGGCAAGAGCTTTTGTGCCGGCGCGGATCTCAATTGGATGAAGAAGATGGCGGGCCACGGCCACGCGGAGAATTTGGCCGATGCGAACGCGCTCGCGCACATGCTGCGTACGTTGTATGGCTTGTCCAAGCCGACGATCGCACGCGTGCACGGCACGGCCATGGGTGGCGGCGTCGGTCTCGTCGCGTGCTGCGATATCGCGATCGCGGCGCAAGAAGCGACGTTCGCGTTCTCCGAAGGAAAGCTCGGGCTCATTCCGGCGACGATCGCTCCGTATGTGATCGAAGCGATAGGCGCCCGTCAAGCGCGCCGGTACTTCGCTACGGCCGAGCGCTTCACCGCCGCGGAGGCGTTTCGCATCGGGCTCGTTCACGACATCGTTCCCGTCATCGAGCTCGACGCGCGAATCAACGAATTGCTGGGCTCGCTGTTGTTCGTCGGACCCCGCGCTCAAATCGAATGCAAAGCACTGATCCGGGGCGTCGCCCATCGTCCGATCGACGCAGATGTGATCGCGGGCACCGCGGAGCACATCGCCGCCGTTCGTGCGTCGCAAGAGGGACGTGACGGGGTCGCCGCATTTTTAGGCAAGCGCGCCGCGCCCTGGGCGCCTGCTGAACCGACGGAGAAATCCTGATGGATGCGCTCAAATCGTTTGACACCTGGCAGCTAGTGGCCCTTGCGGCTTCAATCGGCTGGGCGAGCGGCTTGCGCTTGTACGCGGTGCTGTTCATCGTCGGCGGCGTTGGCTACCTCGGCTGGGTCGATCTTCCCGGCGGACTGCAGGTCCTGTCACATCCCTACGTGCTCGCAGCGTCCGGCTTCATGTGTTTTGTCGAATTCTTTGCGGACAAGATACCGGCCGTCGATTCGCTCTGGGATCTCGTGCACACGCTGGTGCGCATTCCGGCGGGCGCGGCACTTGCGGCGAGCGTGTTCGGCGATTCGTCGTCGGCGACGATGCTTGCCGCAGCGATTCTGGGCGGAACGCTCGCGGCCGGCAGTCACTTTGCGAAAGCCGGCAGCCGCGCCGTCATCAACACGTCACCCGAGCCGTTTTCCAACTGGGCAGCGTCGTTCGGTGAAGAGCTCGCCGTCGGAACGGTTCTGTGGCTCGCGTTCTCGCATCCGCTTGCGGCGCTGATCGTCGTTGCGGCGCTTACCGTCGCGATGATCTGGCTGATTCCGCGCGTGTGGCGAATGATCCGGCGCATCGTCGCTCATGTCGGAGGCTGGTTCGGGCACGCACCGCCCCACGGGGAAAGCCGTTGAAGTCATGAGCGCCGCGACGTTTGCTGCAGCTATTGCCTTCAGTCTCGCGAACGTGTCCGCCGCGGCAGACCGTGCCTCGATCGGCGAAAAATACAAATGGAATCTCGCCGAGATCTATCCGACCCAAAGCGATTGGGACAAAGCGCGGCAGCAGATCGGCGCGGAGATCGGAAAGATCGGCGTGCGCAAAGGCACGCTCGGTCGTTCCGCCGATGACCTCTATCGGGCGCTCGCGCAACGCGACGCAATCGGCCAGCAAATCGCGCGTCTTTCCACCTATGCGAACCTGGCGCACGACATCGATACGCGTGTCGGCCGCACGCAACAGATGACGCAACAGGCCGAGCAGCTCAATACCGATTTTTCGGCCGCGACGTCGTGGATGCGTCCGGAAGTCCTGGCGTTGGGCTCCGACAAGATCCGTGCATTCATCGCTTCCGACGGACGATTGCGGCCTTATGCGCATCCACTCGACGATTGGCTGCGATACGGCCCCCATACGCTCGACGCGGGACGTGAAGAGCTGCTCGCCCAGACCGGACGCGTTGCGGATGCCGGTCAAACGACGTGGTCGACGTTCACCAACGCCGATTTGCCATGGCCGACGATAACGCTTTCCGATGGTCAGTCGGTGCGTCTCGATGCCCCGGCGTACGAGCACTGGCGCGAGAGTTCCAACCGCGACGATCGGATCAAGGTGTTTCGCGCATTCTGGACAGCGTACGGTCAATTCACGCGGACCCTCGGCACGACACTCAACGCACAAGTTCAGGCGCACGTATTTCGCAATGCCGCGCGACGCTACAAGTCGTCGTTGGAAGCGGCGCTTTTCGTCGACAATATTCCGGTCAGCGTCTACACGCAATTGATCGCCGATGTCCACCGCGGGTTGCCCACGCTGCATCGCTATCTGAAACTGCGCGGGCAGATGCTCGGCGTCGATCGCTTGCGCTACGAAGATTTGTACGCGTCGATTGTCGCTCAATACACGCGTGCGTTTACCCCTGAAGAAGCGACCGAGCTGACGCTTCGCGCGGTGGCGCCGCTCGGCGACGAGTACGTGTCCACGCTCAAGGGAGGTCTGGCCAATCGCTGGACGGATTGGTTTCCGTCAGAAGGCAAGGCCTCGGGCGCCTACAGCGCGATGGTTTACGGCCTGCATCCTTTTCAGTTGCAGAATTTCACGGGCCGGTACGGCGAGGTTTCGACACTTGCGCATGAGTCCGGACATTCGATGCATTCGTACTTTGCCGCGAAGGCGCAGCCGTACGTGACATGGCGGTATCCCACGTTCATTGCCGAGGTCGCATCGACGTTAAACGAGGATCTTCTCACCAACGCGATGCTCGCCGACGCGAAGACCGACGACGAGCGGTTATTCCTGCTCGGCAACGAGCTCGACTTCCTTCGTACGACGCTGTTTCGACAGGTGCTGTTCGCGGAGTTCGAGCTCCGCATTCACGAGATGGTCGAAAAGGACGAGCCGCTGACCGGCGACAATTTGAAGGCGCTCTATCTCAAGCTGCTGCGCGAGTATTACGGTCACGATCAGGGCGTCTGCGACGTCGATGAGATGTACGCGACCGAGTGGGCGTTTATTCCGCATTTCTATTTCGATTTCTACGTGTTTCAGTATGCGACGAGCGTCATGGCGTCCATCGCCCTCGCGGAGGGCATTCGGTCGGAAGCAGCCGCCGTTCCGCCATCAACAAAGCGCCGGGACGAATATCTGCAGATGCTGCGCGCGGGTGGATCGCGCTATGCGTACGACATCTTGAAGGGCGCCGGTGTTGACCTCGCGACGTCGGCGCCGTTCGACGCGGCGATGCGAGAGATGAACCGCGTAATGGATCGGATCGAAACGATTCTGGCGAAGCGGCAAGCCGCTCGCTGAAGCAGATCATGTTTTCGAAGATCCTCATCGCCAATCGCGGCGAAATCGCGTGTCGCGTTGCGCGGACGGCGCGGCGGCTGGGCGTCAGGACCGTCGCTGTCTATAGCGATGCCGACGTGCACGCGCTGCATGTCGAGCTTTGCGATGAGGCCTACCGAGTCGGTGCGTCCAGGCCGCGAGACAGTTATCTGAACGCGGACGCGATCATTCGAATCGCACGCGAGAGCGGGGCCGAAGCGATCCATCCAGGCTACGGGTTCCTGTCGGAAAACGAGTCGTTCGCAGCGGCCTGCGCGAAAGCGGGTGTTGTTTTCATCGGGCCACCGCCCGCTGCGATCGCGGCGATGGGATCCAAGTCCGCGGCGAAAACGATCATGGCGAAGGCCGGTGTTCCGCTCGTGCCCGGCTATCATGGTGACGATCAATCGCCGATGGTGCTCGCGCGCGAGGCCGCAGCGATTGGCTATCCGGTATTGATCAAGGCGACTGCCGGCGGCGGTGGCAAGGGAATGAAGGTTGCCAGCGACGCGAACGATTTCTCGGGGGCGCTCGCCTCCGCGCAGCGTGAAGCCAAATCTTCGTTCGGCGACGATCGCGTGCTGGTGGAGAAATATCTCGTTTCGCCCCGGCACATCGAAATTCAAGTATTCGCGGACACGCACGGCAACGCGGTCTACCTGTTCGAGCGCGATTGCTCGGTGCAGCGACGTCATCAAAAAATCATCGAAGAGGCGCCCGCGCCCGGAATGACGCGCGAGCGCCGCAAAGCCATGGGTGAGGCGGCGGTCACCGCCGCGCGATCGATTCGCTACGTCGGCGCCGGTACGGTCGAGTTCATCGCCGAACAGGACGGTACGTTTCACTTCATGGAGATGAACACGCGCCTGCAAGTCGAACATCCGGTGACCGAGATGATCACCGGCATCGATCTCGTCGAATGGCAACTGCGCATTGCTTCCGGAGAGCCGCTGCCGAAAATGCAGGACGAGCTTGCCATCAACGGCCATGCGATCGAAGCACGCATCTACGCCGAGGACCCCGAGCGGGGCTTCCTGCCGTCGATCGGCAGCCTCGTCCATTGGCGGATGCCCTCGTCGACGCGGCGCGTTCGCGTCGACACCGGAGTGCGTGCCGGCGATGCAATCACGCCGTTTTACGATCCGATGCTCGCCAAATTGATCGTATGGGGTGAAGACCGCGAGCGCGCCTCCCAGGAAATGCTGGCGGCGCTTGGCGAATGCGAAGTTGTCGGCGTCGCAACGAACATCGCGTTTCTGGAACGGCTGGTCAAGCACGAGGCGTTCGCGTCGGGACAGTTCGACACCGGGATTATCGACAAGCATCGGATAGCGTTGTTTCCGTCGGCGTCACCGACGCCGCCGCGCGCGTTGCTGGCCGCAGCGTTGGCGGAATATTTGGATCTGGCGGAGGCGGGGGCGGCGCGCGCCGCACTGTCCAGCGATCCGTATTCGCCGTGGCATTCGATCGACGCATGGTGGAACGCAAGTGCGACATACGCAATCGAACTGGTATTCGCTGCAGGCCAGGCGCGACATGCCGTCAAGATACGGGCACGCGACGCCGGCCGCGTTCACGTTGCCATTGACGGAACCGAAATGGAAGCTTATGTCATCCGAGGTGACGGACGCCTCATCGTCGAAGCTGAAGGCACAACGTTTTCCGCCGCGGTCGTTCGTGCGGACGACGAACGTTGGGTCTTCGCGAACGGTCTGCGGCGGCGATTGACGCTGATCGACCCGCTCGCGCATACGGGCGAGGAAGAAGCGGCGGGCGGGCACCTGATGGCGCCAATGTCGGGCACGATCGTGTCGGTGCTCGTGAAGGCAGGCGATAGGGTCGAGAAGGGCAAAGCACTGATCGTGCTCGAAGCGATGAAAATGGAGCATACGATCGCGGCACCGATTGCCGGCGTCGTCACAGCGGTGAACTATGGTGTCGGCGATCGCGTTCCGGAGGGCGCCGATCTCGTCGATCTGGACGAATCGTCTTCTTGATGCGCATTCATATCAGCACACCGATCGATGAAGCGGCGCGTATTGTCGCGATGTTCCACGAAGTGCTTCCCGACGCACAGGTCGCGCTCGTCGATGGCACCGCTCGCGAGAGCTCGGATCCGGCCGGCGCCGACTACGTCGTCACCGGCTATCGCAACGCGGCATTGTTCGATCGCGAGCGCCGGATGAAGGCGATTTTTGCGTTTTCCGCGGGCGTCGGCCATCTGTTGTCGCTTCCCAATCTGCCGCGTGATGTTCCGCTGATCCGGCTCGAGGATGCCGGAATGGGGCCGCAGATGGTTCGCTATGTGCTTGCCGCGACGCTACGGTTCGCGCAAGGCTTCGACCTCTACGCGCGTCAACAGCGCGATCGCCGCTGGCGACAGGTGCTGCCCCGCGCACCGCGCGATATTCACGTCGGCGTTCTGGGCATCGGCGTCATCGGTGGCGAGATTGCGCGCGCGCTCGCAAGTCTCGATTTCGCCGTGCGCGGGTTCGCGCGCCATCCGAAGTCCGTCGCCGGCGTGCGCTGTTTCGCGGGCGAAGGCGAATTCAATGATTTTCTTCAAGGCCTCGACGTGTTGGTCGCAGTCATGCCCCTTACCGCCGACAACGCCGGCATTCTCAATCGCGCGACCTTGTCGCGACTCGCCGATGGCGCACACTTGATCAATATCGGCCGCGGTGCGCATGTCGTCGAGGCCGATTTGCTCGCGTTGATCGACGAAGGGAAACTTTCCGGGGCGACGCTCGATGTCTTCCGCGACGAGCCGTTGCCGGTGAATCATCCGTTCTGGAGCTGCGCCGAGGTCGCCATCACGCCGCATATCGCAGGCACGACATTGCCGGACCAAGCGGTCATGCAAATCGCGGCGAAGATCGAACGATTGGAGCGCGGTCTCCCTGTCACGGGCATTGTCGATCGCAAACGAGGCTATTGATGAACCTTCCCAAGCGTGTGCGACTGGTCGATGTCGGACCCCGCGATGGTCTGCAAAACGAGCAGGCGGTCGTGCCGACTGACGTTAAGGTCACGTTGATCGATCTCTTGTCCGACGCCGGGTTCCAGGCTGTCGAAGCAACCGCTTTCGTTTCACCGAAGTGGGTGCCGCAAATGGCGGACGCGTCCGACGTGATGGCGCGCATTCGCCGAAAACCAGGTGTTCGTTATCCGGTATTGACGCCGAACATGAAAGGCTTCGAGGCGGCGCTCGCGGCGAAGGCCGACGAGGTCGCCGTATTTGTCGCCGCGTCCGAAACGTTCTCGCGCAAGAATATCAACTGCTCGATCGCCGAAAGCCTTGAGCGCGCGAAACCCGTGTTCGAGGCGGCGCGCGTTAACAACGTTCGCGTTCGCGGCTACATATCCTGCGTGCTCGGTTGTCCGTACGAAGGCAATGTCGAGCCTGGCAAGGTGGCAGAGGTGGCCGGCGCGTTGCATCGGCAGGGTGCGTACGAAGTGTCGCTCGGCGATACGATCGGTACCGGCACGGCGGGCAAGACGCAGACATTGTTCCAAACGGTGAGCGAGCAGGTGCCGGTCGAGGCGCTTGCTGGACATTTTCACGATACCTACGGCCAAGCGCTCACGAACCTCTACGCTGCGCTCGAGCTCGGCGTCACGACGTTTGACTGTTCGGTCGCCGGATTGGGCGGCTGCCCGTACGCGAAGGGCGCCACCGGCAACGTGGCGAGCGAAGACGTCGTTTATTTGTTACAGGGTCTCGACATCGATACCGGTGTCGACATGACGAAGCTGCGGCGCGCCGGCCAATTCATCTCGGATTTTCTCGGCCGACCTCCGGCATCGCACGTCGCACGGGCGTTGAACGCGAAGGAACCGCTCCCATGAGCGCCGCCGAGCCGCCTCAAAAGCGCGCGCACTCTGCCTCGGGGGGCGGCGCAGCGGCCTCATTGGCCACTGAGGCCGCAAGCGTGGGGGCCCCTACGCCATCGCCGTGCATCAACGTATGCCGGATCGATGAGGCGACACGCTTGTGCGTCGGCTGCCTCCGGACGCTCGATGAAATCGCCTCGTGGAGCGTCCTTAGCGATGGCGAACGGCGCGACGTATGGTCGCATCTTGCCGAGCGCGCCACGCGTCTCGCGAACGGGAGCGACACCGATGCCGACCGCTGACTGGTATTTCGATTTCATCTCGCCATTCTCGTACCTGCAGAGTGAGCGGCTGCACACGCTTTCATCGCGCGTCTCTATTCGCTTTCGTCCAGTGCTTTTCGCGGGAATTCTCGCCGCGCATGCGCATAAAGGTCCGGCGGAGATTCCCCCGAAGCGCGCATTCACCTATCGCTTCGTTCTGTGGCAGGCCAAGCAATGGGGCATCCCGCTCAAGTTTCCGCCCGAGCATCCGTTCAATCCGTTGCCGTTATTGCGCCTCGCGATCGCTTTGGATTGCGCGCCGGCGGCGGTGCAGCGCATCTTTCGATTCGTCTGGCGCGATGGCCGGTTGCCTGACTTGCCGATCGAATGGGCGGAATTGACCCACGAGCTCGGAATCGCCGACGCCGATGCGCGGATCGCCGACGTCGCGGTGAAAGAGCAACTGCGGCGCAACACCGACGAAGCGATCGCACGAGGTGTCTTCGGTGTGCCGACGCTCGCAATCGGCAATGAGCTTTTCTGGGGCGTCGACGCGACGGATATGGCGCGCGATTTTGTCGCGGAGGGATGCCGGTATCCCGATGCCGAATACGATCGTGTGGCGACGTTACCGGCAGGCGCGGTGCGGAAGGAAGCGGCGCCCGACCTGACGAAGAAACCAAAGACCCGCGTCATCGGCACCGCACATTAAGGCCGCTCGCCGGGTTTCTAGCTGTCAACACGCACGACGCGTGCTGCGACGAGCTCATCGATCGTTGCGTCGGAAAGACCCGCTTCGTGCAGCACAGCAACGCTGTCCGCGCCTTGCGCAGGTGGCGTTCGAGCGATGCCGAACGCATGATCGGACAGCTTGAACGGCGGCGCAAACTCGCGCAACCCCGCCGACGCAACGACCATTCCCCGCGCCACGAATTGTGGATCCGCGAGTGCTTCCTCCAACGTCAGCACCGGTGTGACGCAGCAGTCGACATGCGCCAATCGGGACATCCATTGCGTCAATGAAGCGCTTGCAAAAATGCCGCTGAGCTCGGTTCGTACACGTTCGCCGTCTGCGTCGCGCGCGAATTGATTCGCGATCAAGTCGCTGCGGCCGAGCGCTTCGCAGAGCGCGCGCCAGAATTTTTCTTCCAACGCGCCGACCGCCAGATAGCGGCCGTCGCGCGTCGGATAGAGGCCGTAGCAGGGCACGCCGCCGGTCAGCAAATCGTCGCCACGCTCGCGCAAGCGGCCGTTTTGCTCGAGTGTGGACAAAGCGAGGATCTGATGTGCGAAGGACGCATCGGCCATCGCGACATCGACGTACCGGCCGCGACCCGTGCGCAGCGCGGCGACGAGCGCGATGAGAACGCCGATTGCTGCGCTCGCTGCTCCACCCAAAAGATCTGCGATTTGCAGGTTCGACAACGCCGGCGGACTACCGCGCGCGCCGGTCTGGTCGAGCACGCCGGCGTAGCCCAGATAGTTGATGTCGTGGCCCGCCGCTTGCGCCCGCGGACCATCTTGACCGTAGCCGGACAGCGAACAAAAAACAATGCGCGGATTCTCAGCGGCGACGATCGGATAGTCGAGCCGCAGCGACGCCATCACGCCCGGACGAAATCCTTCGAGAACGACATCGGCTTTGCGCGCCAGTGCCAAGAAGGCGTCGCGTCCACGCGAGTCCTTAAGGTTCAGCGCGAGCGAGCGCTTGTTGCGGTTGATGAGCCGATAGAAGGCGCTGACTGTCGTGGCGCTACCGCCGATGCGTCGCGAATAGTCGCCGGCGTCCGTGTCCTCGATCTTGATCACGTCGGCGCCGAAGTCGGCGAGGTACAAGCTGCAGACGGGACCCGGCAACAGGCGCGTCAGATCGAGCACGCGAATACCTTCGAGAGGCGCGCTTGTCACTGGTGTGCCCCCACGCTTGCGGCTGTCGCCGCTGCGCTGCCCTCAGAGGGGGAGTAATTCGCGCCTTGGGACGGCCCTGCGGCGCTCATAACGCGTCCGCTCCAGGTATTGCAAGCGCTTCCTTGATGGCGTGCGCCGTTGCCAGTGCCTCGACAAGCGTTACGCCCAAACACGTCACGTGGCCCATCTTGCGCGCGCGGCGGGGATGCGCCTTACCGTACAGATGCAGCTTCGCGCGTGGATGCGCAAGCACCGTCCGCCAATCCGGCTCACGCGCCGAATCCCCCTCGCTGCCGTCGAACCAGATGTCGCCCAACAGATTCACCATCACTGCCGGCGTGTGCTGATGGGGATCGCCGAGCGGAAGATCGGCGAGCACACGCGCCTGCTGCTCGAATTGCGACGTTACGCACGCGTCGATCGTGTAGTGACCGCTGTTGTGCGGACGCGGGGCGATTTCGTTGACGAGCAGCTCGCCCGACGTCGTGACGAACATCTCGACGCACAGCACGCCGCGATAATCAAGCGCGTCGGCAACGCTCGATGCGAGGTCGCACGCGCGCTCGCCAAGCGACGCCGATACGCGCGCGGGCACGATCGTCACATCCAGAATGCCATCGCGATGAAGGTTCTCGGCGACGGGCCACGTCGTCGACTCCTTGCGTTCATTGCGCGCGACGATCACCGACACTTCGCACGCAAGCGAAACGAGGCGCTCGAGCACGCACGGCGCGCCGCGCATCGCGTCAAACGCGTCGGCAACTTCATCGCGCGTCGCGACGCGAATTTGTCCTTTGCCGTCGTAGCCGAAGCGCGCGCTTTTGACGACCCCCGGCAAAAGCGTTGACGGGACGGAATAGGCTTCCTCGGCGCTGCGCAACACGGCGAAAGGCGTTACGCCGAAGCCGTGTCCCGACAAGAACGTTTTCTCGCTGATCCGGTCCTGCGCGATCGCGACACTTGCCGCGGCAGGGGCTACCCGCGCGTCGCGCGCCAACACCTCCAGCGCAGGCGCCGGAACGTTCTCGAACTCCGTCGTTGCGGCGCGGCACAAGCGCGCGAGCTTGGTCAATGCGGCGGGATCGAGATAATCGGCGCGGATATGGCGATCCGCGACGCTTCCCGCCGGCGAATCGTCGCCCGGATCGAGCACCGCGACTTTGTAGCCAAGGCTCTGCGCCGCCATGCAGAACATCCGGCCCAGTTGCCCGCCGCCAAGCAAACCCAGCCATTCACCGGGCGCAATCGAGGTTCGTTTGTCGGGCGAAGTCCGCGTCACGTCGTCGGCGGCAAGCGCATCGCGCGCGCGGCGTCGGTCTGCTTCGCGCGAAACGCCGCGAGCTTTTTGGCCACGATGGGATCGCTGGCGGCGATCATGGCGGCGGCAAACAGTCCGGCGTTCGCCGCACCCGCTTCGCCGATGGCGAACGTTGCGACCGGAATGCCCTTTGGCATCTGGACGATCGAATACAGCGAATCCTCGCCGCGCATGTATTTGGACGGAACCGGCACGCCGAGCACGGGCACGAGCGTCTTCGATGCGAGCATTCCCGGCAGGTGCGCAGCGCCGCCCGCACCGGCAATCAACACACGAATCCCGCGTGGTGCGGCGTCCTCTGCATACTCGAACATGTCGTCGGGCATCCGGTGCGCCGATACGACGCGCGCCTCATAAGGAATCGCAAACGCTTCGAGCTGCGTGGCGGCGTGGCGCATGATCTCCCAGTCGCTGTCGCTTCCCATCACGAGCCCCACGAGCGGTGCCACCTTGCGTTGCGCCATTGGTCTCCCCCGCGTCCGTGCTTTAAGGCTAATTCGTGCTTGTGGAACGATTCTAGCATCGGGCATCGCGCATCCGACCGCATAATCTCGGGCATGATGTCATCCAGCATCGACGTGGCCGCGTTGCGTTGGACTGGTAATCTTCGATGGGAACCATGGCGACCGTGATCTGCAGCCGAACTGTCACAGCTTGCTTGCGCGCGATTCGACGTAACGCGGCTTCGGCGCTGCTCGCCCTTCTGTTGTGGCTAGTGGCTGCGCCGGCATTCGCGCAGAGCGATGCTGAGTTCCTTGCGGCCAAGAACGCATTCGAGCACGGTGACGTCGCCAAGCTCGACGCGCTTGCAACCGGCCTCAAAGGTCACTTGCTGGCCCCCTACGTCATGTACTGGCAAATCAAGTTGCGGATCGACGACGTCGACTACGACAGCGTTCGCGCGTTCCTTACGCAGTATCCGGATACGCCGCTTGCGCACCGACTGACCATCGATTGGCTTAAGACCGCAGCGAAGCGCGGCGATTGGACGCGCTTCGCGCTCGACTATCCGCCAGTGGCCGGCGAAGACATCGAGCTCACGTGCTATGGCATCCACTTTCGTCAACAACGCGATGGCGACACTGCGCTGGCCGCGGCGAAGCCGCTCTGGTTCACGGGACAGTCGACGCCCGACGCCTGCGAACCGCTGTTCACGGCGCTTCTCGCCAAGGGCGAGCTTACGAATGCCGATCGGCAATTGCGTTTTCGATTGGCGACGGAGGCCGGCAATGTGCGGCTCGCTCAGGCACTGGCGACCGATCCGTCTGCGCGGGAACGCATACCGCTTTCCGAGCTGATGGCCATTGAACGCGATCCCGTGCGCGCGCTTGCCAAAGGCGCTTTTGCTTGGAAGACGCCAGCCGGCCATGACCTCGCGCTGTACGCGCTCGAGCGCATCGCGCGGAAGGACGCCGACGTGGCGCACGCCGCATGGATCAAGTGGCGCGAGCGCCTGCCCAAGGCGCTGCGCGAATACGGCAATGCGCGGGTCGCCTATCACGCGGCCCGACAACTGCGGCCGCGAGCGAACGAGTGGTTCCGCGAAGTGGGCAACACGCCGCTCGCACCGGAACAACAGTCGTGGCGGGTGCGCGCCGCGTTGCGCGCGCTTGCATGGCGCGACGTGCGCGCAGCGATCGACGCGTTGCCCGATGACGAGCAACAGGACCCCGCGTGGCGCTTTTGGAAAGCGCGCGCACTTTCGGAGCTCGGCGCGAAAGAAGAGGCCGGCGGGCTCTACGCGACCGTGGCGTCCGGCGTGAATTTTTACAGCATCCTTGCCGCAGAAGCGTTGGGGCGCGGACCCGAGCAGCTCGCTTCATTGAAGAGCGAGCCGTCGAAGGCGACCGACGATGCACTCGCCGCGTTTGCTGCGAAGCCCGCTGTCAAGCGCGCGGTCAAACTGGCTGCGCTCGACATGCGTGCGGAATCCCGCCGCGAATGGATCGCCGTCGTCGCGGGGCAGGACGACGAAGGATTGCTACTCGCCGCAGACTACGCACGCCGCGTCGGTCTTTACGACCGCGCGATCAATACCGCCGAGCGAACGTTGGCGCGACACGACTATACGATGCGTTACATGACGCCGTGGCGGTTGGAGTTCGGCGCAGCCGCTCGCGATCAGAGCATCGACGAAGAATTGCTCTACGCGATCGCTCGCCAGGAATCTCGCTTCGCTGCCGACATCGTCTCGTCGGCGGGCGCGATCGGCGTGATGCAGCTGATGCCCGGAACTGCGCGCTGGGTCGCCAAACAACTGGCTCGCACTGATTACAACGCGGGGCGAATCGCTGAGGTCGATCTCAATACGCAATTCGGCGCGTATTACTTCAAATACTGGCACGATCGGCTCGACCGCATGCCGGCGCTCGCCGCCGCCGCTTATAATGCGGGACCGAGCCGCGCTCAGGCGTGGCGTCCGGTGGCGGCGCCGCTCGAAGGGGCGATCTGGGTCGAGACCATTCCGTTCAACGAAACGCGCGACTACGTGAAAAAAGTGCTCGCGAATGCGATGCTGTACGCGAATGCGCTCAACCGGCCGTATGTCCCGCTGTCGGTGCGGCTCGGCACGATTACGCCGCGCGGTGCAACGGCGGTTCTTACGCAAGCTGAGTAATGCCCGGCCTTTCCCGCGTTGTCGTATTGGGCGGCAGCGGCTTCGTCGGTAGCCATCTTACGGCCGCACTTTCGGCTGCGGAATGGCGGGTCTACGTCATCACACGAAGCCGTGCGCGTGCGCGTCACCTGCTGTTGCTGCCGACGGTCGAAGTCATTCAAGCGGATCCGTACGACGGCGCCGCGCTGACCAACTTGTTCCGTGGCGCCGACGCAGTCGTCAATCTCGTCGGCATTCTCAATGAGCGCGCGCCGCGGGTCACGTTCGATCGCGTGCATGTGGAGCTCGCGCGGAACGTCGTCGCAGCGTGCCGAAGCGCGAACGTCAGGCGGCTCCTGCACATGAGCGCGCTCAATGCGGATCGTTCGGGTCCGAGTCGTTATCTGAAGACCAAGGGAGAGGCCGAGGACGTCGTGATGGAGTCCGGTCTTGCGTGGACGATCTTTCGCCCGTCGGTCATCTTCGGGCGCGAGGATTCGTTTCTGAACATGTTCGCCAAGCTGATGCGTCATCTGCCGGTCATCGCGCTGGCAGCGCCAAACACGCGTTTTCAACCGGTGCATGTGGCCGACGTTGCTCGCTGCTTCGTGCAGGCGCTCGGCGATGACGAAACGATCGGCCATCGTTTCAACCTCTGCGGCCCCAAGGTCTACACCTTGAGAAACCTTGTCGAGTATGTTGGAGCCGTTACCGGTCTCCGGCGGCCGGTCATCCCGCTCGGCCCCGCATTGTCGGCATTGACGGCACGAATCTTCGAGATGCTTCCCGGACCGTTGATGACGCGTGACAATCTTGCATCGATGCAAAAGGACGCCGTGTGCAACGGCGCACTGCCGCCTGCATTCGATTTTGTTCCGGACGCGCTCGAAGCTGTTGCGCCGACGTATCTCTCTCCGAGCGCCATGCATAGCAAATACGACCGGATGCGCGCGCGGAGCAATCACTAAGTCGGCATCCGCCGCGACGACGATTGATGGCTCGCGCGGCGCGGCAACCGTTTCGCGTATACCGCGTAGGCGGCTCGGTTCGCGATGAGCTTCTGGGACGCGAGCACGGCGACCGCGATTGGGTCGTCGTCGGCGCGACGCCGGAAATGATGACGGCTTCGGGATACAAGCCCGTCGGCAGCGACTTCCCGGTATTCCTGCATCCGGATACGCGTGAGGAATACGCGCTCGCGCGAACCGAACGCAAGCACGGACGCGGTTATCGCGGCTTCGAATTCTTTGCGTCGCCCGAGGTGACGCTTGCCGATGATCTCGCACGGCGCGATCTCACGATCAATGCGATGGCGCGCGACGAAGGCGGCACGTTGATCGATCCCCACGGCGGCGAAGCGGACCTGCGCGCGGGAATCCTGCGGCATGTGTCGCCGGCGTTTGTCGAAGATCCGCTGCGCGTGCTGCGCGTCGCCCGTTTCGCGGCGCGGTTCGGATTCAAAGTTGCGCGCGAGACGCAGCAATTGATGCGCAAGATCGTCGCGTCAGGCGAGTTGGCGACGATCGCGCCCGAACGAATCTGGCAGGAGGTGGCGCGTGGATTGGCGGAGCCGCATCCGGCGCGAATGCTCGCAGTATTGCGCGCGTGCGGTGCGCTGGCTCGGCTCTTCCCCGAGATCGACCGGCTATTCGGCGTGAGTATTACCATTTCGGCTCGCCGGCAAATCGATGCCGGAACGCATCTTGAACGCGCCGTCGATTGGGCGGCAGCGCACGGCCTTTCCCTTCCAGCACGATACGCAGTTCTCGTCCACGATTTTGCGGCGGCACGTAGTGGTGCCGATTCGCGTGCGCGCGTTGCGCGCGCAGAGTCGCTTTCCGCCCGGCTCAAAGTACCGCTCGATTGTCGCGACGCCGCGCGGCTCGTGGAGCGTTGGCAGCCGCATGTCGATCACGCAGACACGTTGACGCCTGCTGCGATACTGGACTTGTTGGAATCTGCCGACGCGCTTCGACGGCCGGAGCGGCTCGCGACGTTGCTCGCCGCGAGCGAGTCGATCGCATGCTCGATTCCGCGCGCTTCGCAGATGTATGCGCCTGCGGTCACGCTACGGGACGCGCTTCGAACGGTGTCGTCCGTCGATGCCGGCGCAATCGCCAAGGCGTCCAAGGCCGAGACAACCATCGGCCGCACGAACGACGGCGATATCGCCAAGGCGATTCGCGCCGCACGAATCGACGCGCTACGCGAATGGACGCATAGAAGCTAGCTCAGATGCGATAGGCAATCGCGCGCATCACGTCGGCTGCGCGCCGCATCAGATATTTGACCGGAAACGGCACCGGCGCTGCGCCGGCTTCGAGCGCCATTGCGCCGTGACGCACTTCGTCGTCGCGCATCTGTTCGACAATCGCGACGCTTTTCGTGTCAGCGATCGGCAGACGATCGATATGGCCGGTCAAATGCTCCTCGACCTGTCGTTCAGTCTCGACGACGAATCCAAGATTGGTCCGATCGCCGGCAAAGCCCGCCGCGAGACCGATCGCGAAAGAGCCAGCGTACCAGAGCGGGTTCAGCAGCGACGCGCGGTCGCCGAGCGCGTCGAGCCGCTGCTGCGTCCACGCAAGGTGGTCCTCTTCGTCTCGAGCTGCGGCCGCAAAGCGTTCCTTGATCGCGGCATCGCGCGCGACGAGCGCCTGCGCCGCATAGAGCGCTTGCGCGCAGACTTCGCCGGTGTGATTGACGCGCATCATCCCCGCCGCTTGCCGTCGCTCATCCGCTGAAAGCTCCGGCTCGGGCAGGTTGTGACCCGGCGCGATACGCTTTGGCTGGACATTGCCGGAAAGCGTGCGCAATGCGCGGTCGAAGCCGATGATCAGCGTGTCGATCATTCGATCATGATAGCGAAACCGGAATTGTGACGCGCGAAGCTATCGTTTCGAAGCGGGATGAGCCGCTGCGCTCGGGCTTCGGGTGGCGCAAACCGTGTCGGCGAGCGGGTACCCCGCGCGACTGCCAGCGTCGACCCACCGCCGCCCGACAGTCGCGCGACCCGCGTTTTCGCCGACGCGCCACAGGCGCCCTTCG
>DASXSP010000143.1:0-34643 GCA_036505865.1 Casimicrobiaceae bacterium | reverse complement strand
GTCCAGTTATTGTTCAGTCGCGCATCCTCCAATCGTTCAGCAGACCCGTATCGGGCGACCAGCACAGACCTTTGTCGCCGATGCGGAAGTAGAACCACGAAACGCCGAAAAGCTCCACCTCGAAGAATGACCTTGCGTTGCGCGTGAGGGTGAACCCCATGACTCCGATTCTCCTTGTTGTGAACCCTGCGGGATTGCAGAGTTCGAGGAGATCATCGCAAGCGCGAATGAAGGGCAGCAAGGGCGAACGGGAGGCAGACGACCGGCGGCGGAAGCTGTGCTGTACGACTGCGGCAAACTGTCCCATCAAATGCCCCATCAGATTGTCCCATCAGTTAGTAACCACTATCGCTGTGAACCGCTTGGGACTTGGACCTGACAAGTAAAAAATGGAGGGTAGCGAGCGAGGGACTCGAACCCCCGACCAAAGGATTATGATTCCTCTGCTCTAACCAACTGAGCTAGCTCGCCGGAAACACAAAATTATAAAGTAATCCGGGAGTTGGATGGCGGCGCGACGCCCGATCTCGACGCCGATCGGAAATAGCAGCCTGTGCCGCAGCGATCGGCTTGCCGAATCTTCGGCTGGAACCCGATTTGGATTGAGTCCAGCATTCGTTGCACGCCCGCCGCGCGCTTCGGCGGAGTGGTTCACGAGACAAAGGAGCTCGGTGGCGCGAAGAGCATGCGTCGAACCCCGCAGCAAACCGAAGCGGTCAAGTTCTGGACGCAACCGAACTTGGGTGAAGCTTGGTACCAGGCGGCACGCCGACTCTCCGACGGGAAGGGACTCGACCTCGCCGACAATGCGCGTCTCTTTGCGTTGTTGTCGATGGCCGCGGCGAACTCGTTCATTGTCGATTGGGATGCCAAGTTCCACTACAACCGTTGGCGCCCGGTGACGGCAATTCGCAATGGGGATCTGGACGGCAACGATGCCACCGAGCGCGACCCGGGCTGGACGGCACTCAATGCAACTCCTATTCATCCGGAGTATCCGTCGCAGGCGGCAATCATCGCCGGTGTGTCGGCCGGCGTCTTTGACGCAGTGCTCGGCAGCGATCTGCGCATGCCAATCACGATCGTCGACAGCGCCGATCCGAAAATCACCCGGCAATTCGATAACTTCCGGCGCTCGTCGAGCATCTGTGGAGGCATCCACTTCCGGAGCTCACTGGAAGCAAGCGATGCGATGGGACGGGAGTCGCCGTTTATCTGGTCGCCAATTCGATTCGACCCGTACGCTGACCGCGCTCGAAGTAACCGCTTTAGGGCGCGCTATTTGCGGCTCAACTCTTGCCGGAGGCGTATTTTTCGGCTAGCAGCCGTTCGATCAAACCAACGAGCTTGGGCGCATCGGGCGTGACATCGCTCGCGAAACTCGCAACCGGCATGCCATTGCGATCGACGACATATTTATGGAAATTCCATTTCGGTGACGCGCCGGTTTTCGCCGCAAGCTCCACGTAGAGCGGATTCGCGTCGAGCTTCGCAACCGACGACTTCTCGAACATCGGAAACTGCACACCGTACGTTGTCCGGCAGAACTCGGCGATCTCCTTATTGCTGCCGGGTTCCTGGCTGCCAAAGTCATTGGAAGGAAAGCCGACGACGACGAGCCCGCGGTCCTTGTATTTTCGATATATCGCCTCAAGGCCTTCGTACTGCTTCGTATAAGTGCAGTAGCTCGCTGTATTTACGACAAGCAGTACCTTGCCCTGGAACTGGCACAACGACTGTGCGTCGCCGGTCTGCAGCTTTTTGAACGTATGCCGAAGGAGCGGCGGGCAATCGGCGGATTCTGGTGCTGGGAGCGCTGCGATAGGGGAGAGTCCCGCGGCGAGGAAATTCCGCGTGAGTAGATCCTCAACGTCCAACCGCGACGACGATAGCGGCGATGACAGCGTCCTTTCGGGCGTGGTCGCTTCGGAATGCGTTTCTCCGACCTCACCGGCATCGTCCGCTTCCGACAGCGGAGCAATCGGCGAAAGGGCGGCTGCCGTTGCGCTTCGATCGTGCCAGGCCGTCGCATCGTTGTTCGCAACGGGAGGACCAAGGTCGGATGGCGGCTTCGCCGGCACGTTGGTCGATTGGCCAACGTAATCGGCCTTCTTGCACGAAAGATTCGCGATCGGACCAAGCGCAGCGATGACGCGTTCGTCGTCGAGCGGCGGGGGAACAGGCAGATGCTGCTCCGTTTCGGCGGTTGGCGCTAACGAATCGCCTGCGCCATCATCCTGTGCGGACGCGGAGAAAAAGCTGAGCGGTGCAAGCGCATCTTCGAACACCGAAAAATGCCACGCGGCTGCAGCGCCAAGCCCAATCACGGCGATCACTACAGCGATTGAGGCTCGGCGCCATGCCGTTGTACGGACAAAGGTCATTATTGTCCTAGACAAACTCAATATATTGATTTACGATAAGCTCGATCGCTTTCGGCGTCAAGAGTTCCTCGACGCGAATATTCGTCCAAGACAATGAACAAGGCAGCCGAGCCGCAGGATCTGGTGCTCAACATCAGCGCCGCTGAGCGCGAAACAGGTCTTTCCAAAGACGTTTTGCGCATGTGGGAGCGGCGTTATGCGTTCCCCAAGCCGAGCCGCGACGAGAATGGCGAGCGCCAATATTCGATCGCCGACGTGGGCAAGCTTCGCGCGATCAAGCGATTGATGGACATCGGCATGCGTCCGGGCAAAATCATCGCGCTCTCGCACGACGAGTTGAACGCGATGGCGCTTGCCCGCGCGGGCAAGGGTCGCGACGTGTCCACGCCGGCGCTCGAGGGCGACATTCTGATGCTGTTGAAGACGCACGATGTCACGGGCCTGCAGCATGCGCTCGCCACGTTGCTGATGCGCGAGGGACTGCAGAATTTCGTGCGCGAAACGATCACGCCGCTGAACCGCGCCGTCGGCGATGCGTGGATGCGCGGCGAGCTGCAGGTGTTCGAAGAGCACTTGTATACGGAGCAATTGCAAGCCGCGCTGCGAACAGCGATCAACACGTTCCCACGTCAGGCCGGGATTCCGCGCGTGTTGCTCACAACGCTGCCGAGTGAGCAACATGGCCTTGGTTTGTTGATGGTCGAGGCGTTGCTCGTGCCCGAAGGCGTGCAATGCATTTCGCTCGGCCCCCAGACACCGCTCGACGATATTCGCCGCGCGGCGCTCGCGCATAAGGCGCACATCGTCGCGTTATCGTTTTCCGCGGCATTTCCACCGCGCCAGGCGACGGACAGCCTGTCAACGCTGCGGCGTCAGCTGCCCGGATCGATCCAAGTTTGGGCCGGTGGCGAAATGACGCGTCGCATACGGAAAACGCTACCGGGCGTTGTTCTCATTCCGGATCTCGGTGCGTCGGTAAACGCACTCCGGAGCTGGCGCGCGCACTGGACGCCGCCTTCGGCCTGACAGCGATGTGGAGCGCCTGGGCATTGACATGTTTGATCGGCGGCGGCCTTGCGCTTTATGTCGCAGGGGCGCTCGACCTCGCTGCGCACGGTACGCCGCTGTGGCTGTTGATTGCGGGCGCGCCGTTGATCTATTTCGGTTTGATTCTGGTCTTCATGGCGCTTTATTTCGCCGTTGCCTGGATCCATCGCGTACAGCGGCCGCCGCAAGCGCGGATCGGTATCGGCGCCACGGTGCGCCTTGTCGTGAACGAATATCGGGCGTTGGTCGGCGCCGCACCGCGGATGATCTTCTACAAACTGTTGCTGCGCGATCCGGCTCCTGCACCCGCCGACGCGCCGGTGCTGCTGTTGCACGGCGTGTTGTGCAATGCAGGGCAATGGGCGCAGTTCGCTCGCGCGCTCGCTGCGCGTAATGTCCATCCTGTCTATACGATGTCGTACGGACCACCACTGGCGTCGATCGACTTCTTTGCGGATCAAGTGGCGCAAAAGATCGACGCGATTCTCGCTGACACCGGCGCAGTCGACGTTATCGTCGTGGCGCACAGCATGGGCGGGCTGGTCGCGCTCGCCTATTGCAGGAAATACGGGCCCGAGAAAGTCCGCCGTCTGATTTCGCTCGCAACGCCGTACCAAGGCAGCATGCACGCGTGGTTCTTTTGCGGCGTGTGCCTCACCCAGTTGCGATGCAATAGCGAATGGCTGAAAGAGCTCTACCGTACGCCATTCGAAATGCCGCCGATATCGTCGATCTGGTCATGGCACGACTCGATGGTCGCACCGCAGACATCATCGCGGCTCGACGGCGCGCAGAACATTTCTCTGATCGGCGTCGGGCACAACGCGATATTGGCCGATCCGGGCGCGCAAAGCCGCGTCGTCGCATTGATTCGGAGCGAGCAGGTTCAAGCGGCGACCGAAGCGTCTACCAGTGAATCCCCTGCGTCAGTTGCGCAAATGCCATCTGCTCGGGTGTAAGCGGCTGCGGCTCGCCTTCTTTCTTGCCTTGCGCAGCGGCGGAGTCCGGGAACATGTGGAACGCGGTGTTCAAAAGCACCTGCGTCACCTTCGGGGCGATTGCATGGCACACGGCGCCGAAGATGCCGAGGCGGGTCGCGATCCGTACCGGTCGATAAACGATTGCCTCGACGACGAGCCCCGCAGCCTCGTCCGGCGAGAGCGTCGGAACGTTCTCGTACATTTTTGTCGGCGCGATCATCGGCGTGCGCACGAGCGGCATGTTGATGTTGGTGAAATGGATGCCTTTGTCGATGACTTCGGAAGCGGCGCATTCGGCGAAAGCGTCGAGCGCGGACTTCGAGGCGACGTACGCGGAAAACCGCGGCGCGCGCGACAAGACGCCGATCGAGCTGATGTTGATGATGTGTCCGCGCTTTTGTTCGACCATCTTTGGTAGGAACGCGAGGATCAACCGCACGGCGCCGAAATAGTTGAGCTGCATCGTTCGCTCGAAATCGTGGAAACGATCGAGTGAATTGATGACGGCGCGGCGGATCGACCGCCCGGCGTTGTTCACAAGAAATTCGACGGCGGTGTGGTCGGCGAGGATTTTCTTCGCAACCGCGTCGATCGCGTTCATGTCGGAGAGGTCGCACGAATATGCGAAACATCGTCCGCCCGCCTCGGCGATCTCTTTGCGCGTCGCTTCGAGCTTGTCCGGGTCGCGCGCGACGATGACAACCTTCGCGCCTGCGGCGGCTAACTTCCGCGCAGTCGCCTGGCCGATGCCTGACGAGCCACCTGTGACGACGACGACCTTATCGCGAACGCGGCCGGCGAGGCTTCGATCGACGAAGAGATCCGGATCGAGATTGCGCTCCCAGTAGTCCCAGATTCTTGTCGCATACGAATCGAGGTCCGGCACCTCGATGCCGGAGCCTTTGAGCGCCTTTGCGGCCTCGCGATTGTCGTAGCGCGTCGGCCAATTGACGAACTGGAACACGTCGCGGGGGATGCCGAGATCGGTCAGCACGACCTTGATCGCGCGCTTCACCGGAGACAATGAACCCAGTCCGTAGAGGATCGGCGCGGGGATGAAGCCGAACATCTTGGCGTTGATCCGCATCGTCATCTGCGGCGCGTGTCCGGCCTTGGCGAAGAGGTTGAGCACTTCGCCGACGCGACGCGGCGCGGGATCGGTGAGATGGAAACATTTGCCGTCGAGACCTTTCTTGTGCGCGAGATAGTCGAGGGCGTCGGCGACGAAATCGACCGGAACGATGTTGATCCTGCCACCTTCGACGCCGATTGTCGGCATCCATGGCGGCAACATGTCGCGCATCTTCTGGAGGGCTTTGAAGAAATAATACGGCCCGTCGATCTTGTCGATGTAACCGGTCTTCGAATCGCCGACGACGAAGCCGGGCCGGTAGATACGGTAGGGCCCCTTGCATTCGTGCCTTACGATCGCTTCGGCGTCGTGCTTCGTCTTGAAGTACGGATGATCGAGATCCTCCGCTTCCTCGAACATATCTTCACGAAATACGCCGTCGTAGAGTCCCGCCGCGGCGATCGAGCTCACATGGTGGAAACAGCCGGCAGCGATTGCTTTCGCGAAACCGACGGCGTTGCGCGTTCCTTCAACGTTCGCCTGCTGTTGCGCCTCGGCCGACGCCTTCAGGTCGTAGACGGCCGCCAGATGGAAAAAATGATCGATCTTGCCGCTGAGCTTTTTGACATCCGCTTCGGCAACGCCGAGATTCTTCTTTGCGAGATCGCCGACAATAGCGACGATCTGTTCCTCAGAGGCGCCCCAGTGCGATCGCAGCTCAGTGAGTTTTTTCTGCGAGCTCTTGCGAACGAGCACGTAGATCGGTTTGCCGCGCTTCAACAGATTGGCGACGAGAAAGCGGCCGATGAATCCGGTGGCGCCGGTGACGAAGTAGGCCATGAGGTCCTCCTTGAGCTCGGGAATTCGGCTTATTCTTGTCGCGCGTACGCGACGCGATCGTACGGACGCCACGCTCGACGATTGTAACCCGGCGGTGGCGTCGTCAATGAGACGCCGGCGCGATATCAAGACGTCTCAATTAGTGTGCATGCTCTAGACTGCCGCGCTTAGAATCCTAAGCTGGATTTAACTCTGGCGATCAACACGAAAGGACACGAGCGATGCTGAAGAAAATGAAAGCGGCTTCGGAAGACGCGCCCGTCGACGCGGGGAAAGATCTTTCCAAGTCGGTGCTGCAATCGTCGCGTCAGATATGGCTTGCAGGACTGGGCGCGTTCTCACGCGCACAGCAGGAAGGTCGGAAAGTATTCGATTCGCTCGTCAAGCAGGGCGAAGAGCTCGAATCGAAGACGAAGCGCACGGCAATCGACACTGCCGCTGCGGCGGGAACCGTTGCGAAGGCCACGGCGAAGGAGATGCAAGCAATGGCGGGCGGTACGTGGGACAAGCTGGAACAGGTCTTCGAGGCGCGCGTTGCGCGCGCGCTGTCGAAGCTCGGCGTCCATACGCAGGGCGACGTGCAGCGGCTGACCGAGAGAGTCGACGCGCTTGCCGACGCCGTCAATGATCTCATCAAGGCCACCGGCGGGAAGCCCAAGCCCGGTACTCTTGCAAGCGGAAAGAAAAAGTCGCGGACGCGTGCGTCGTCTTAAGCTCTTTATCGCGGCGAGTCTCGACGGCTACATCGCGGGCCGCGGGGGCGACATCTCCTGGCTGTTTCGCGATGGCGACTACGGTTATGAAGCATTCTTTGCGGGCATCGATACGGTGCTTTCGGGACGCCGCACATACGAGGCCGCGCTGTCGTTTGAGCAATGGCCCTATCCGGACCGCAACGTCGTCGTGTTCACGCGCGGCAACACGCTGCGAATCGTATCGCCCAATACGGTCGCGACGTCGCGCGCTCCCGCGGAAATCCTGGCGGAGCTGCGCGCTCGCGAAGGTCGGGATCTCTGGCTCGTGGGCGGCGGTGAGCTCGTTCGCGCATGCCTCGATGCTCGATTGATCGACGATGTCATCGTATCGATCCACCCGATCCTCCTCGGGGAAGGCGTGCCGATCGTTGCGCCAGGCGCTGCACGGACGCCCTTGACGCTCACCGCAGAACGAAGATACCCATCAGGATTGGTGCAGCTCACCTACCGCGTTCCGCGCGATTAGGTGCAAACGCGGCGAAGCGGTCCCGGCTAGTCGCGATTGAGCTTATCGACTTGTTTGATGTAATTCGTCATCGCCTCGTCTTTGCTCATGCCCTTGAGCTTGGACCAGGCATCGTGTTTTGCGCCGCCGACGAAATCGAATCCGCCCGGACGCTCGCCCTTGGCGTCGCCTTCGGTCGCCTGCTTGTAGTACGAGTAGAGCTTCAAGAGCGTCGCGTTGTCCGGCTTTTTCTTCGTTTGCTTTGCCGCAGCAGCGGCAGCTTCGAACTTGGCCTTCAAGTCATCCTTCTTCGCCGCGCCGGCCATCTGTCGCTCCTTCGCTGTTGTCGTTTGCGTTTCGTGCTACTTTAGCGCGAGAAAGAAGACGCGCGCAACGTAGCGCGCCGCTCACTCCTACTGCAATCGATGGCTGCGAACGAGCGCGAACGCATTTCCGCCGTCGACACCGCGTGGCTGCGGATGGATCGCCCCTCGAATCTGATGATGATTTGCGGGGTGCTGCTGTTTCGCGAGCGTCTCGCGCTTGCGCGGCTGAAGAAGGTCATCTCCGAGCGGTTTCTCGTGTTCCGGCGATTTCGTCAACGGCCCGTCGAATCGACCGCCGCCGCGTTCTGGGAAACTGATCCGGCCTTCGATCTCGATCATCACGTCGTACCCATGTCGCTGACGGGACGCGCGGGGACGCGCGAGCTTCAATCGCTGGTCTCCCAATTGGTATCGACGCCGCTCGATCCGGCGCGACCGATGTGGCAGTTTCATCTTGTCGACAACTTCGACGGTGGCAGCGCGCTCATCGCGCGCATTCATCACTGCTACGCCGACGGCATCGCGCTGGTTCGCGTGATGCTTTCGATGACCGACTCCGAAGCGAACGGTGCCCCGGCAATGCCGTTCGAGCCACGCGAGCGCAAGCGCACGCCACAAACCGATTCGTCGGACGATATGTTTTCGCAATTGATCACGCCGTTCCGCGGGGGACTCGACTCCGCGCGAAAGATCGGCGGCACCCTGATCGAAAAAGGCGTCGAGATCTGGAACGACCCGGCGAAAGCCGTCGACCTTGCAGGACGCGCCTCTGCGCTAACTGCCGAAATCGCGAACCTCGCGCTGATGGCGCAGGATTCGGCAACGCGCTTCAAGGGTACGCCTGGCATCGCGAAACGTGTCGCGTGGGCCGATCCGCTGTCGCTCCCCGAAGTGAAAACGATCGGCAAAGCGCTGGGCGCTTCGGTCAATGACGTTCTGCTCGCATCCGTCGCCGGAGCGCTGCGGAGCTATCTACTGGAAAAGGGCGATCGGGCCGACGGTGTCATGTTGCGCGCGCTGGTGCCGGTCAATCTGCGGCCCATTGAAAAAGCGTACCGGCTCGGCAATCAATTCGGGCTTGTATTTCTCGATCTTCCGATCGGCATCGAGAATCCCGTCGAGCGCCTATACAAGGTGCGTGCCAACATGCGCGCGCTCAAGGACAGCTATCAGCCTATTCTCGCACTCGGCTTGCTCGCGGCAATGGGTGCGGGACCGAAGATTCTCCAGGAAAAATTGCTCGCCATTCTCGCCCGCAATGCAACGGCCGTGATGACCAACGTGCCCGGTCCGCAAAAGCCGCTTTATCTCGCCGGCGGTCGAATCGAGAGCCTGATGTTCTGGGTGCCGCAATCGGGCAATATCGGCATCGGCGTTTCGATCATCTCGTACAACGACAGCGTGCAGTTCGGCGTCGTGACCGATCGCGGACTCTGTCCCGATCCCGAAAAGCTGATGGCGAGGTTCGGTACGGAATTCGAAAAGCTCGTGTTGACGACGCTGATGAGCCCGTGGCCGCGCGACGGCGAGCTCGATCCGGACATCGCCGCGCAAGCCATTGCGTCGTAGCGCCGAAGTGTACGACCCCCACGCTTGCGGCTTCGCCGCTGCGCTGCCCCCAGTGGGGGAGTAATTCGCGCCTCGGGGCGGCTCTTCGGCGCGAATGTCGTTTACTCGAGCTCCGATTTCGCAAGCTCGACGTCGAGCCGCTCCATCGCGTCGGCAGGCTTTGCCGCGGCCGCCTTCTCATAGAGCTTCGACGCCTCGCCGATTTTTTCTTTGCCAAACAGCAACAGCAAGCCGTTCGCGTACTCGATGTGTGCGATCGCTGATTCGGGAAAAAGCTTGAGCGCTTTCTGGAAATGCTCGAGCGCGGATTCTTTTTTTGCGCCGTAGGTCATGCCCGCGACCAGGCCGCCGACCTTGTCGATCACTTCCGCCTGATACGCGCCGTACGCCGTGCATGCTTCCGCGTGCTTCGGTTCGAGTTTGAGCGCGGCGGTGAGCGCGTTCTTGATCTTTCCGCCGAATCCCTGCGCGAGCGCCTTCGCCACCGAAATGCCCTGGCCGTAGCGGCCGAGCGCATACGCATAGAGGTAGTGCGCATTAGCGTCCTTCGGCGCGTCGTTACGTCGCTCGTCTGCCCAGGCCGCGGCCTCTTCGAAAAGCGCGAGCTTGTTCTTGTCGTCCTTTTCTAAATAGTTGGCGTAGATCGATTGCGCCTTGACGGCCGCGTTGACGCCGGTGCCGCCCGCAGCGAGTCCCGCTTCGACCGCGCCCTGAAAATCGCCCGCATGGTAATGACGCCACGCGTCGATCACCGCGGCTTCCTTCGGATACGCTTCGCAATCGCCCTTGTGCAAGCGGGCCCAATTTTTCTTGAGGCTCGCGACATCGTGCGCGTACATCTTGTCAGGATGTGGGAACTTGAGCCATTTCCTTGCCATCGTCACATCTCCCTTTGAGAACGATCAAGCCGATGCCTGCAAATATTCGGTGCCGAGCTGCTCGATCAGCGCGCGGGCCTCGCCCTGCAGATACGGACCGATCAGCGCCATCACCTGATACGCCGCCTGCGTCAGCCGATTTTCCGACTTCGTGACATTGTTGTCATGCACGGGCAATCGGCCGCTGATCCGTTGCCACGACATCCAATAAGTGGCAACCATCAGAACATTTTGCGCGAGCGCCGCGATTTCGCGTTCCGATGCGCGCATCGAGCCGGCACTCACAAGGCCGCTGCACAACGTGATCACCGTCGATTCTCCGCGCCGATTGAAGTCGGCGAAGCGCTGGGCAATCCTGCGGTTGCGCGATGTGATCTCGTCCAAGTCTCGATAGAAGAAGCGGTATTCCCACATGCGCTCGAACAAGAGGTGCAAAAGGAGCCACAGGTCGTCGGCGCTTGGCAAGCGATCGGGCGGAACCGCGATCAGCGGCGTGATCTTCGCTTCGAGCGCCGCATAAAGATCGCCGATGATGTCGTCCTTGTTTCGAAAGTGGTAGTACAAATTCCCCGGGCTGATGTTGAGCTCATCGGCAATGTCACCGGTCGTTACGTGCGGCTCTCCCTCGCGATTGAAGAGCGCCAGCGCCGTTTCGAGGATGCGCTCGCGCGTTCGGCGTGGCGGCTTCCGTTGCGCCATAACGATCGCTTCAGCGCGCCCCGGCGAGTAACCGCTCCAAATGATCGAGCGTATCGGACAGCTCTCGCGTCGCGTGGCGGACACCGCGACGGCGGGTGGACGCCTTGAGCGGACGCGGATCGTCGAGCGCGTCGACGACCTCACGTGAATGATCGTTGAGCCGTTCAACGCGCAGGGTGATCGCGTGCCTTGCCAATGTCGGGGCCAGAGCACTGCTGCGCGCGCGAAGGTTCTGCCGCGTCGTTGCGAAGGCAAGCGCGCACAGCCGCTGCCGCTGCGCGTAGCTGAAGATGCTTGCGAAAAACATGTCGGCATTCTCGCGATCGGGCTCGAACAGCAGAACATCGGCGTTCGGGTACTGGCGCGCGTATTTTTCCATGCCGACCTTCATTCGCGAATGAATGATTGCGCGAAATGTCTGCGAGAGGACGAGCGGCAGTCCACCCCGATCGATCTTTTCGACGCTCAACCGGCGGACGCGGTTGGCGGAGCTCGCGTCGAAGGGCACGAGCGGGTTGACACACAACAGCAAATCGACACCTTCGTCGAGCGCAACAGACGCATGCAACGTCTTGTTGAGCGCGCCATCGACGTAATGCTCGCCGTCGATTTCGACGGGCGGAAACATTCCGGGCAACGCGCTCGACGCTTCGATGGCACGCGATATCGGAATGTGGTCGGTCCCTTTCGCGCCGAAGGTGACCGACGCACCGGTATCGAGATTCGTCGCGACGAGAAAGAGCTTTGCGCGAAGCGCGCGAAAGTCGTTTGTCCGGCCGGATGCGCCGAACAAGCGCGCGAGAAACGAGTCGACAGCGCGATTGTCGAACACGCCGGTCGGTACGGCGCGTCCTAGCGTCGCGAACGATTCCATCGCACCGCGTTGAAACGGATCGTTCAGATATTGAAGTCCCGCACGCAACAACAGCGTAGGCACGGTCAGCAATCGGCGCCCCCACTCGGCGAATGCGGGCTTGAGGAACAGTTCCGGTTTCAACGCGCCGTCGGTATCGTCTTCGATGAACAGCCGATACATTTGCGCCGGCGATATTCCGTTTGCCAGTGCCGCAGCGACAAAGCTGCCCGACGAGACGCCTACGTAAACATCGAGCGCGTTCAAGTCAATGCCGTCGAGCGAGTCGGCGAGCGCAAGCAGTGCGCCGACCTCGTAGATTCCACCCAACGGTCCGCCGCCCGCCAACGCGACGCCGATCTTTTTTGTCGACGACGGTCCACGAACGTTATTCGCGCCGCGCACAGCGCGATGCGTTCCTCCCATCGACATGCTTGTTCTTCTCACTTGGTCATTGGCAAAAGCCCCCGGACCGACTCGATCCAGGGGCCTTGCGCTTACATCCAAGTGTAATAGATCAGCGCTTGGACGTTGCCTTCGTCGCACGGGTCGCGCGTTTGGCGGTCTTACGCGTCGATTTGGCGGCGCGCTTGCGCAGCTGTTTGCTGCCGGCTGCGTTCAGCGATCGTGCGGACCCAACGACGGGCAACAATGCCGGCAGCGATTGCCGAACGATGCCGACCGCTGTATCGGCATACACGCGGACCGCCTTCTCGACGCTCGTGCGCGTGTACTTCCAGACCGTGCCGGCCTTGGTCATCGACGACTCGACTTGGTCGCCGACCAGACGTAGCGCGCGCGACTCTACCGCTGCGCCCTCTTTGACAAGCGTGCGAAAGACACCTGCCGCTTCCTTTTCCGCCCAATCGCGCGTCACGACCGCAGCACCGAGCCCTGCAAGCCACACTTGCCGCGAAGCGGCGAACATGGTTTCGCCGACGCGATTCGTTTTATGCTGGAACGTATTCAACATGGATCGCTTCTCCGATAGTCGCGCGAATCCGTCGCGCACAATTGCAAGTTACGCGAATTCATTAGACGGATCACACTAAAGAACTCCGGCTGTTTACGCCTTGAGCGTCGCCGCGAGGCCCGTGGCGAGCTTGGCGGCGATCGCGTAGATCGACAATTGCGGATTGGCGCCGATCGACGTCGGAAAGAGCGATCCATCGATGACGTTCAGATTCGCGAGATGGTGATAGCGTCCCTGCAAATCGACAGCCGCATGTCGCGGATCGGCTCCGAGCGGCGCGCCGCCCATGACATGCGCTGAGAAAAGCGGTGTGGCAAGGGGACGCAACGCAAACTTTTCGATCGCTCTCCTCGCGTCATC
This sequence comes from Casimicrobiaceae bacterium, assembly GCA_036505865.1. GTDB lineage: Bacteria > Pseudomonadota > Gammaproteobacteria > Burkholderiales > Casimicrobiaceae > VBCG01. The sequence goes on along the minus strand of DASXSP010000143.1, from coordinate 21,462 downwards.
GGCGCGGCTGAACGACGCCCCGTTTTCGTGAACAGGCATGACGCTACGCGCACCCGCAGCGAACTGAATGTCAGCCATTGCCGTCATCGCGCGGCGCACGCCTTCCCAGACGTAGTCGTTCAATGGATAGTCGAGTGCCGGCGTGCCATCGTCGGCGAGTCGTACGGTGCCGCCGGCGCTTTGCGTATGAAAGCCGTCGCGCAATAAAGCGAGCAGCACATGCAGATGGCGAAACTCATGCATTTTTTCGGCGTGCACGAGGCCGTGGTTGGGCAGCGTCGTCGCGGTCAACAGCGGATGAATCGGCGGCGCTTCAAGCTTGAATCCGATCGGTCCGTCGGTGGGCGTGGTGTCGAGAAATTGATCGGAATAAACCGATTGCGGCGCACCCGAGAATCCATCGATACGTTCGGGCATCAGCGCGGCCGAAACGACTGTCGGATGCAGAAACGTGCGCCGGCCGATGACGCCGTACGGATCAGGAACGCCGCTTCTCAGCAATAGCGCCGGCGTGCCGATAGCGCCGGCGCATGCAATGAACGCACGGGCACGAATCGCGATTCGGATCGGCGTCGGCATCGTTCCGCGCGCATCCATCGCGGCGCATTGCAGCGCATGCACGCGATCGCCTCGCCATTCGAACGCGGTCGCACGCGCACGCGTGACGAGCGTCGCACCGCGACCAAGCGCCGCAGCAATCGTCGTTACCAGCATCGACTGCTTGGCATTCGTCGGGCATCCCATGCCGCAGTAGCCCAAATTCCAGCAGGCCTTGACGTTGCGGCGAATCGTTTGCGACGCGTAACCGAGCTTCGCAGTGCCGGCGGCAAGGGCAGCATTGTTCGCATTCGGAGCGAGCGTCCACGGCGCAATCGCGAGTCGCGCTTCCATCCGTTCGAACCACGGCACGAGATCATCGACGCCAAAGCCCATAATGCCGAACGCATCCGCCCAATGTGCCAACGTGACCGGCGGCGTGCGAAACGAGCTTGTCCAGTTGACCGTCGTGCCGCCGCCCACGCAGCGACCCTGCAGGATCGAGATCGCTTTGTCCTTGGTCTTGCGCGCGGCCGATTCCTGATACAGCGCTTGGTAGGCTTCGGCTTCGCGCATGTGAAAATCGGTTGACGATTTGAGTGGGCCTTCTTCGACCAGGATTACCCGCAGTCCGGCATCCGCGAGAATTTCGGCGGTCACACCGCCCCCGGCGCCCGTACCAACGATCACTGCGTCGGCGTCTAGCGTCACTGAATCCGCAAGCGTTGCGGCATCGATCACATCCCAGCCGCTCGCGACGCCGATCCGAATCGGGTCGATCAACTGCGCGCGCAGCAAGTCGTCCGGCATTGCAAGCCTTAGGTGATCGCCGGCGGGCCGTCGTATCCGATGGCCGCCCATGCACGAGGATTGCCATACCACGCGGCGAAGACGAGCTGATGCAGTGCGTCGTACGCCGCGCGCAGGAGCGCAATGCGGCTGTCGCGAAGCCGCGACAAAAAGGCATCGACATCGTTTGCCGTCGATTCGTCCCACGCGCGCATCGAAAACGTTAGCGACCAACGTACCGGCGCAAGCGCGAGCAACGTGAATAGCTGACCAATCTCGCGTATCTGAAGCGGCGACAAGCCGCTGATCGCTTGATCAATGTTCACAACGGTTTCACGGATCGCTTCGTGACGTTGCGAAGGATCGTCCGGCAATGCACCCGCAAGCATGACGGGAACGATTGCGCTCATGATCGCTTGGCCGTCGCTGGTGAGCGAGCGCAACGGCGCTTGCGCAGGCGTGCGTGGCAGGTAACGGACCGCGACGAGGGCTGCGATGCCGAATGCGCCGGTAAAGATGAATGTTCGACGAGAGATGGTCACGAATCGGCGTTACGCGGGTCAGAGTTTGAGCGACGATCCTGCCAAAATAGCGGCACGACGTAGAGCAAACAATCTAAATCGCGGCGCGACGACGATCTCATCGGCTAGACTGCCGTATGGCCGATGAGCGTGACGCCGTCGATGCGCCTACGTCGCTCATGCGCGTGCTCGTGCGCGTGACGCGGCTCCACGATGCATGTCGCGCCGATCCATCGCTCGCGAAGGGTTTGCAGCGGCTCGGCGAATGGCAGTCACGACGGCTACGTAACACATACGCCGATCTCGCGGTCGATCCGCGTTACACAGCGGCTATCGCCTTTTTTCAAAACGATCTCTACGGCGGCACGGATTTCAGCCGGCGGGATGCGGATCTCGCGCGGGTCGGCCCGAAAATGGTTCGCCTCCTACCGGAGAAAGTCATCTCGACCGTCGCGCACGCCATCGAGCTGAACGCGCTCTCCCATGAGCTCGACCGCGCGCTGCTCGCTCGGCTGCCGTGTCCGGACGCTGCCTTCACCGTCGCCGAATACTGCCAAGCGTATCGCGAGGCGGACGAATACCCGCTCCGCAAGCAGCAACTGGCATTGATTTGCGAAGTCGGTGGAGCGTTGGACCGTTACGTCCGTACGCCCATGGTCGGCGCTGCATTGACGATGATGCGGCAGCCGGCGCGGCTCGCCGGTTTTTCGGCGCTGCAGGACTTTCTGGAGCGGGGCTTCGCGGCATTTCGGCGGATGAACGGTGCGGCGCAATTCCTCGACATCATCGCGATGCGTGAAGCGCAGCTGCACGAGGCTATCGTTGCCGGCGGAGACGATCCCTTTCCCGACCCTTGGCCGACTCCCAGAACGTAACGGCAGTGTGTTACTAGGCTTTCGCGGATTTGGGCTTATCGCCCAGCAGCCGGTCGAGTTGTGTTTGGATTTCTTTCTCGATGGAAGGCTTGAGCGCCGTCAACAGGAATCCGAGCGACACGTCTAGCTGGATTTGATCTTTCTTAACGTGCATCGAGCCGCTGACGCCCGGCCGCTCGAAGTCGATCCGATCGCCGTTCCACGCGTAATCCAGCGAAAAGCGCGACTTGAGATCGCGCGCGATTTGCTCGGCGGCGTCCTTCGCTTTCTTGTGCGACAAGTTATGCTTCTTCGCGATCGAAATGGTGCCCATTGCCCGGTCTCCAACGCATGCGTGCCGATGCATAAGAATACGCGTTCTCGAAGCGGGATTCGCAAAGGTCGCGTCGATTCTCGTTAGGGTCACTCGGCGCGCATGTCTGCTTGACGATCGGTCTAAACCGGCTTAGGATTCAAACGAACGTTTAAATGAGAGCGACGTGTTGCGGCCGACCACCAAAGCGAAATCAAACGGGCTCCCCGGCGTATCCGGAGCGACGCGCAGCGTTCATGTCGTGTCGCTATCCGAGACGCGCGGCGCGGTGGCGACAACGGAGCGCATCCTCGACGCGGCTGAGACCTTGTTCATGGAACACGGCTTCGAAGCCACAAGCCTTCGCTCGATCACCACCGCTGCCGCCGTGAATCTCGCCGCGGTCAACTACCATTTTGGCTCGAAGGAAGAGCTGTTTCAGGCTGTTCTCACGCGACGGCTTGACCCGATGAACCATGATCGGCTCACATTGCTGACGCGCCTCGAGGCGGAAGCCGCACCCAAAGCGTTATCGTGCGAAAAGATATTGTCGGCATTGTTCGTCCCGGCGTTGACGCTCGCGCGCGATCCGCGGCGCGGGGGAAAGAATTTCTTGCGCCTGCTTGGCCGCGCGTATGCCGATCCGGCGCCGTTCATCCGCCAGTTTTTGTCTGCGCAATACGCCGAGATGATCGCTCGCTTCAAGACGGCGTTCGGCTGCGCGCTGCCGTATCTGCCGCGCAAGGAATTGTCGTGGCGCCTGCATTTCATCATGGGTGCGCTGTCGTACACACTTGCGGGCACGGACGCGCTCAAGCTAATCGCGGAGCTCAATCCGCATGAGACAGACAACGATGAAATCCTGTTGCGCAGATTGGCGCCCTTCCTTCTCGCAGGACTGAAAACGCCGCTGCCGGACGTTTCCGACGTGACGCGCGAGCTCGACGTCGAGCTTGCAAGGCGCGCGAAAGACCGTACCCGCAAACGCCTTTGAGCCGGGCTAGGATCAACCGATGCTAACGTCAGTTTGGTTCGTTTTCGTGATCATTGCGTTCGTTTGCCTTGCGTACACGAACGCGGCGGGAATTGCTTGGACGCTGACATTCACGGCGTTACTTACACTCGCGTGGTCCGCGTCGCTGCTGCCGATTTGGGTCAACGTCGTCGTTACGGCGGCGTTCGTTCTTGTTGCGGTGGTGCTCAACATCACGCCGTTGCGGCGCGCGATGGTGAGCAATCGGGTACTTGCGATATTTCGCAAAATAATGCCGCCGATGTCGCAGACCGAGCGAGAGGCGATCGAAGCGGGCACCGTCTGGTGGGATGGCGAGCTCTTTTCCGGCCGCCCGAACTGGGCCAAGCTTTTGGCCGTTCCTGCGCCGTCGCTCACTGCTGCTGAGGAGCACTTTCTCGACCACGAAGTGAACGAGCTCTGCGCGATGGTGAGCGATTGGGAAACGACCAACGTCTACAAGGATCTGCCGCCGCAGGTTTGGCAGTACATCAAGGACAAGGGATTTCTCGGCATGAGCATCGCCAAGGAATACGGCGGGCTCGGATTTTCCGCATACGCGCATTCGGAGGTAATGACCAAGCTCTCAACCCATTCGGGAACCGTTTCGGTGACGGTGATGGTCCCCAATTCGTTGGGTCCCGGCGAGCTGCTTCAGCACTACGGCACCGACTCGCAGAAGCGCTATTACCTGCCGCGTCTCGCGAAAGGACTCGAGATTCCTTGCTTCGCATTGACGAATCCGCACGCCGGCTCCGACGCCGCAGCGATCCCCGATTACGGCATCGTCTGCATGGTCGAGCACGACGGCAAGCGAGTCCTCGGCCTCCGCGTCACCTGGGAAAAGCGTTACATCACGCTGGGACCGGTCGCGACGCTTCTCGGTCTCGCGTTTCGTGCCTACGATCCCGAACATCTCGTCGGTGACAAAGACGATATCGGCATTACGTGCGCATTGATTCCGACGACGCATCCGGGCGTCGAGATCGGACGTCGCCACATGCCGCTGAACGCCGTTTTCCAGAACGGACCCACATGGGGACGCGATGTATTCATCCCGATGGATTGGGTCATCGGCGGACAAGCGATGCTGGGGAACGGCTGGCGAATGCTGATGGAATGTCTCGCGGCGGGACGCGGCATATCGCTCCCCGCCTCGAGCACCGGCATGGCGAAGCTTGCCGTGCGCACCACCGGCGGTTATGCGCGCGTGCGCCAGCAGTTCAAGACGCCGATCGGCATGTTCGAAGGTATCGAGGAGCCGCTGTCACGAATGGGCGGCAACCTCTACATGATGGACGCAACGCGCGTGTTGACCGCGCGTGCGGTCGACCTGGGCGAGAAGCCCGCCGTGCTGTCGGGCATCACGAAGCTTCATCTCACTGAGCGTGGCCGGAAAGTTGTCACCGATGCGATGGACGTTGTCGGCGGCAAGGGCATTTGCATGGGGCCATCCAATTTTATCGGCGCCGCCTACATGCAATTGCCGGTTCTGATCACTGTCGAAGGCGCGAACATTCTGACGCGCAGCCTGATCGTATTCGGCCAGGGCGCGATCCGTTGCCATCCATTTGTATTGAAGGAAATCGAAGCCACGCGCGAGACCGATCGTGCAACAGCGTCCGCTGCCTTCGATAGAGCGATGTTCGGACACGTGCGTTTCACGCTCGCCAATATGGCGCGCGCGCTGGTGATGGGTCTCACCGGATCGCATTTCGTGCGTATTCCCGCCGACGTCGCGCCGGAAACACGCCGCTACTATCAGCAGCTGACACGCTTTTCCGCCGCGCTGGCTTTCCTGTCGGACGTGTCGATGGGCTCGCTCGGCGGCGCGCTCAAACGCAAGGAAAGGCTCTCCGCGCGTCTCGGTGACGTGTTGTCGCTCATGTACTTGTGCTCGGCGACGCTCAAACGGTACGAGGCCGAGGGCCGTCAGAGCGATGACGCGCCGTTGATGCACTGGGCGATCTGGGACGCGATGTTCAACGCGCAAAGCGCGCTCGAAGGCGTGGTGTCCAATTTTCCGAGCCGATTGATCGCCGCGTTGATGCGGCGAATCGTCTTTCCACTCGGACGGCCGTACGTCATCCCGTCGGACAAGCTGGGACACGAGGTTGCTCGTTTGCTGATCGAGCCGTCGGCCGCGCGCGAGCGCTTGACGGCGCGAACGTACATTTCCGACGATCCTGACGATCCACGAAAACTGATCGAACGTGCGCTGGCCGCAACGATCGCTGCAGCACCCGTCGAAGCGAAAATCCGCGCTGCTACACGCGATGGACGGCTTTCCGGCACAACGCCGCCGGGCGGGGGCATCGAGTGGCCGATCGATAACGCCAGGTCCGCCGGCGTGATCACCGCGGTCGAAGGCGATGCGTTGCGGGAAGCGCGCGAGCTCACTGAGCAAGTCATTCGCGTCGACGATTTCCCGCCTGACCTCGGCATATCGCTGTTGCAAACGCCCAATTCAGCGGCTGTTCATCACGCGCCATTGGAGAGCGACGCCGCGCGGCATCGCGCTGTCGCGTAGCGCGCTGACGGAGTCTGATTCCATGACCGAGCCGATCTATATCATCGACGGCGCGCGAACGCCGTTTCTGAAATCGCGCAACCGTCCTGGGCCATTTTCCGCGTCCGACCTTGCAACCGATGCCGGCCGTGCCTTACTGCTGCGCCAACCGTTTGCGCCGCCGGACTTGAATGAAGTGATCCTCGGCTGCGCCGCGCCGTCGGTGGACGAAGTCAACATCGGGCGCGTCGCTGCGCTGCGGATGGGCTGCGGACACAAAGTCCCCGGTTGGACCGTGATGCGCAATTGCGCGTCAGGCATGCAAGCGCTCGATTCGGCGATCAACGATATTCGCGCCGGACGTTCCGACCTCGTGCTGGCGGGCGGCGTCGACGCGTTGTCGCGCGTACCGCTCTTGTTTTCCGACGCGATGGTGCTATGGCTGTCGAACTGGTACGCGGCCAAGTCGCTCGGCCAGCGCGCGGCGTTGCTCGCGCGATTCAAGCCCGGATTTCTTGCGCCGGTGATCGGCTTGATGAAGGGATTGACCGATCCTGTCGTCGGTCTTCTGATGGGACAAACCGCCGAGAATCTCGCATTTCGGTTTGGCATCACGCGGCGCGAGATGGACGTCTATTCGGCACGCAGCCATCAGCGCGTGCTGGCTGCGCAGAAGGCGGGCTATTTCGCGAACGAAATCGTTTCGCTCTACGACAGAAAAGGAACGCTTTACGCCTTGGACGATGGGGTGCGCGAGGATTCGACGCCGGAAAACCTCGCAAAGCTGCGCCCTTTCTTCGATCCGAAATATGGCAACGTGACCGCGGGCAACAGTTCGCAAATCACCGACGGCGGCGTGTGGCTCGTCATCGCGTCGGAGCGCGCCGTTGATAAATTCAAGCTGATACCCAAGGGGCGTATCGTGGATTCGGAGTGGGCGGCTCTCGATCCGGCCCAAATGGGTCTCGGTCCGGTCTACGCAGCGACACCGCTGTTGCAACGCCACGGGCTGGGGCTCAACGATCTCGATGCGTGGGAGATCAACGAAGCGTTCGCTGCACAGGTGATTGCATGTATCCGCGCATGGGCGAGCGATGAGTTCTGTCGCAACGAGCTGCAACTGCCCGCAGCGCTCGGTATGCTCGACGAAGCGAAGCTCAATGTCGACGGCGGCGCGATCGCGATCGGACATCCGGTCGGCGCATCGGGCGCGCGTATCGTCCTTCATCTGCTGAATGTCCTCGAGCGCACCGGTGGCAGGCGCGGAATCGCGGCGATCTGCATCGGCGGCGGGCAAGGTGGCGCGATGCTGGTCGAGCGGGTGTAGACGACTATGCAGAATTGGATCATTACGCGTGAGGACGACGGCATCGCGACGCTCCTATTCGATCGCGCCGGTACGACGACGAACACGTTATCGCGAGAAGCGCTCGCCGAGTTGAACGAAGCGCTGGATGCCTTCGATCGCGACCCCCCGAAGGGTGTGATCATCCGCTCGGGAAAAACGAGCGGGTTCATTGCGGGCGCCGACATCACGGAATTTGGCGAGCTCTCGAATCCCGACGCGGCAATGGTGCTCGTCAAGCGCGGCTGGGACACATTCATGCGGCTTGCCGGCGTGCCCTATCCAACGCTGGCCTTGATCAAAGGGTTTTGTCTCGGCGGCGGTCTCGAACTTTCGCTCGCTTGCCGCTATCGCGTCGTCGTGGACGATCCCGGTACGCGGCTTGGACTGCCCGAAGTGCTGCTCGGCATTGTCCCCGGATGGGGCGGCATACATCGATTGCCGCGCGTCATCGGGGCGCCCGCGGCGCTCGATATGCTGCTGACCGGCAAGACGGTCGATGCACGCCGAGCGAAAAGGCTCGGCCTCGCCGATGAGTGCGTGCCGGTACGCATCATGGAAAACACGGCGCGCGGCCTGCTCAAATCAGGGCCGGCGCCGCGAACGCTGCCGTTCCCGTTGTCATTGACACTCAACCCGCTGGTGCGCAGATTTATCGCCTCGCAAGCCGAGAAGCAGGTCGTCAAGCGCGCGCGGCGCGAACACTATCCGGCGCCGTATGCGATTCTCGAATTGTTCGTTCGCTATGACGGCAATCCGCTAATCGTGCCCGACGGCGATCCGGCGTCGATCAAGGCTTTAACGCAAACCGATACAGCCGCGAACTTGATCCGCGTATTTGGCTTGCAGGAGCGGCTCAAATCGCTTGGCAAGGAAGATGCGTTCAAGGCATCGCGCGTGCACGTCGTCGGCGCCGGCACGATGGGAGGCGACATCGCCGCGTGGTGCGCGCTGCGCGGGATGACTGTCACGCTGCAAGACCAGAATGCGGAACGGCTGTCGCCCGCCATGCAACGCGCCGCAACGCTTTTCACGGAACGATTGAAAGAGCCTCGCCGAGTTCGCGATGCGATCGACCGGCTGATACCTGACGTGAACGGCGATGGCGTCGCACGTGCCGACGTGATCATCGAGGCGATCTTCGAGAACGTCGATGCGAAGCGCAGTCTTTTCGCCGCGCTGGAGAAGAAGGCGAGGCCCGACGCGATTCTGGCGACGAACACGTCGAGCATTCCGCTCGAGGACATAGGCGAGGCGCTCATCGATCCGACGCGACTCATTGGATTGCATTTCTTCAATCCGGTCCCGCGGATGATGTTGGTCGAAGTCGTCGCCGGTCGCGCAACGAGAGCCGAGCTCGTCGCGCGCGGCGCGGCATTCGTGCGCCAAATCGACAAGCTGCCACTGCCGGTCAAGAGCGCAGCGGGCTTCCTTGTCAATCGCGTCCTGGCGCCGTATCTGATGACGGCGATGCGTTGCGTCGATGAAGGTATTGCGCCGGAAGCTGTCGACGAAGCCGCCGTCGCTTTCGGTATGCCGATGGGGCCGATCGAGCTCGCCGACACGGTCGGCCTCGACATCTGCATGGCAGTCGGCAGAATGCTCGATTCGACATCGGCGCCGCCTGCGAAACTCAAGCTCTTAACCGATGCGGGCAGGCTCGGCAAGAAGACCGGGCAGGGGTTTTACACTTGGACGAACGGCAAACCGCAAAAACAACCGCCGGGTTCGGTTCCAGCGGGCTTGGCCGAGCGGCTCGTCGGTCCTTATGTCGCCGAGGCGAAGGCGGCGCTGGCCGATCGCATCGTTGCCGATGCCGACTTGGTCGACGCCGGCGCGATTTTCGGCACCGGCTTTGCGCCGTTTCGCGGCGGGCCGCTGCATTACGCGGAGTCGACCGCGAGTCGTCATTCCGAGGGCAACGCTCTATCGTCCGAGGCCCCCGCTTTTCTTGACAGCGGATCCCTCGCTTCGGCGCGGGACGACAACTAGCGGAGGGATCCCCCGCTTCGCCGGAACGCCAGGGTGTACGATTCCGCGCTCGATCGGCGAGGATGACGCCCGACGCAAAGAAGGGGGAGAGCGTGGAAAAAATCTGGCTTCGCAGCTATCCGAAAGGGGTACCCGCGGAAATCGACGTGAATGAATACGCGTCGGTACGCGAGGTGTTCGAGGAAAGCTGCGGCAAGTTCGCTGCGCGTCCGGCATTCACGTGCATGGGGAGGACGCTCACGTTCGCCGAGCTCGATACGCTGTCCGCGGCGTTCGGCGCGTATCTGCAAGGCGCCGGGTGCAAGAAAGGCACGCGCGTCGCGCTGATGATGCCGAACATCCTCCAGTATCCTGTTTGCCTATTCGGTGTGCTCCGTGCGGGTTGCACCGTCGTCAACGTCAATCCGCTCTACACGGCACGCGAGCTCGAGCATCAGCTGACGGATTCCGGCGCGGAAGTCATCGTCGTCGTCGAGAATTTCGCACATACGCTGCAGGAAGTCGTCGCCCGGACGCGCGTACGCAACGTGATCGTCACGTCGATCGGCGAGCTGCTCGGATTCAAGGGCTTGATCGTCGACTTCGTGCTGCGCCACGTGAAGAAAATGATCCCGGCGTATGCGATTCCCGGCTCGATCCGGCTCTCCGATGCGCTGGCGGAAGGGCGCAAGCGCGCGCTGGAGCGCGTGGCGCTCGGCCACGATGACATCGCGTTCCTGCAGTACACGGGCGGCACGACCGGCGTCGCCAAAGGCGCGATGCTGCTTCATCGGAACATCGTCGCGAACTTATTGCAGGCGCGAGCATGGCTTTTGCCGTTCATGGATGCCGAGCGGCGCGAGATCGTCATCACGCCGCTGCCGCTCTATCACATCTTTTCGTTGACGGCGAACTGCCTCACATTCATGACGCTCGGCGGCGAGAACGTGCTGATCCCAAACCCGCGCGACATTCCGGGCTTCGTCAAGGAGATGGGCAAATTCCGCTTCACCGCGTTCACGGGCGTCAATACGCTGTTCAATGCGCTCCTCAATAACGCCGATTTCGCGAAGCTGGATTTTTCATCGCTGCGGCTGACACTCGGCGGCGGAATGGCCGTGCAGGAAGCTGTCGCACAGCGCTGGAAGCAAGTGACCGGTTCGCCGCTGATCGAAGCATATGGGCTCACGGAAACGTCGCCCGCGGCGACGATCAATCCGTTGAATCTGTCCGCGTACAACGGCTCGATCGGGCTACCGATATCGTCGACCGACGTCGAGCTTCGCGACGACGCCGGAAAGCCAGTCGCATTTGGACAGCCGGGCGAGCTTTGCATCCGCGGCCCGCAGGTGATGGCGGGTTACTGGCAGCGTCCCGACGAGACCGCGAAGGTCATCGACAAGGACGGCTGGCTCGCTACCGGCGACGTCGGTGTGATCGACGAGCACGGCTACATCCGGATCGTCGATCGCAAGAAGGACATGATCCTCGTATCCGGCTTCAACGTGTATCCGAACGAGATCGAAGGTGTTCTGGCAATGCATCCCGGCGTGCTCGAGTGCGCGGCGATTGGCGTGCCGGACAAGAAATCGGGCGAAGCGGTGAAGCTTTATGTCGTCAAGAAAGATGCGTCGCTGACGGCCGAGACCCTTCTCCAATACTGTCGCGAGAACTTGACCGCGTACAAATGTCCGCGCGACGTCGAATTTCGCAACGAGCTGCCAAAGTCGAACGTCGGCAAGATACTTCGCCGCGAATTGCGCGAGGAGGCGCGCAAGGCCGCGGCGGCGCAGGCGGCGTAGCCGAGTCACGAAATGGACGAGACCGTCTCGATGCCATCGAGCTCGCCGGTCCTGCGCGTCGTGCCGATGCCGGCCGACGCCAATTTCCACGGCGACATCTTCGGCGGATGGATCATGTCGCACGTCGACGTCGCGGGCGCGATCCCGGCTTCGCAGCGCGCCTGCGGGCGCGTCGCAACGGTCGCCGTCAATTCGTTCGTGTTCAAGCAACCCGTCTTTGTCGGCGACGTGGTGTCGTTCTTCGCCGAAATCACCAGAGTGGGCCGCACGTCGATCACCGTCGCGGTCGAAGTCTATGCGCAGCGCAATCCAGGAAAAGAGATCACGGTGAAGGTTACCGAAGCGAGCCTCACCTACGTCGCCGTCGGACCTGACCGCAAGCCGCGCGACTTGCCGTCGCCTTGACGCACTGCATCAAAACGACAACGCCCTAATTGCGTGTGCCATCGCGGCCACAGAGTCGGCGTAAACGCGCAACGCGATCCGCGCCTTCGACAGGAATCGAGAGTTCGCGGTGTATAGTGAAACGGCACGATTCCTAAGGGTCGGTCGGCACGCCAAACGATCAAAAAACCAGAGGAGAACGTTCGGATGATCAAGAAACCTTTTCGGCTCGCCCCGCTTCCGTATGCACTCGGTGCTGCACTGATCGCCCTGTCGGCGCAACAAGCGCAAGGCGCCGGCTTCGCGCTGCAGGAGCAAAACGCGAGCGGACTCGGACACGCGTATGCGGGCGGCGCCGCGGCGGCCGAGGACGTCAGCACGATCTTCTACAATCCAGCGGGACTCGTGCGATTGCAGACGATGCAATTAGTCGTCGCCGGAAATGTGATTTGTCCGTCGACAAAATTCCAGGATAGCGGCTCGCAGGCGGCGTTAGGCCAACCGCTCGGCGGCACCGGCGGCGACGCAGGTAGCTGTGCCGGCGTACCGAATTTGTATTTCGGCGTTCCGTTCACAGACAAATGGTCGTTCGGAATCGGCGTCAACGTCCCGTATGGATTGAAGACTGAATACGACTCCGATTGGATCGGCCGTTTCCAGGCGGTCAAGTCGAAGGTGGAAACCTATAACGTCAACCCAGTCATATCGTGGGAACCCACACCTAAATGGACCGTCGGCGCCGGCGTCAGCTTTCAGCGTCTCAACGCCGAGCTGACGAACCAGGTGAATTACACAGCGGCATTCGCACAGGGCGTGCAAAGCGCGATCGCTTCCGGATTGGTGCCTCAGACGGCCGCGCAGACGCTGATCGGATCGGCCTTTGGCCTCGAGTCGAGCGCAAAGGTCACGGGCGACGACAGCAGCTGGGGTTGGAACGTCGGTGTATTGTGGCAAGCGACGCCGCAGACGCGTATCGGCGCCGCGTATCGGTCCGCCATCAAGTACGACGTCGACGGCAATGTAAGCTTCGACAACCCGACGGCGCTCGGCACGTTGCCGGCACAGCTTGCCCCTGCCGGCGCGGCGATTATGAACGGTGTCAACGCACAACTCTTCGACGGCGGCGTGACGCTCAAGATCAAGCTGCCGCAAACGGCGAACCTGTCGATCTTCCATCAGTTCGACAACAAATGGGATTTGATGGCGGATTTGCAGTACACCGGATGGAGCAGCATCCAGCAGCTCCAGATTGTCCGCACGACCGGCGCCATTCTCTCGACGACGCCCGAGAATTTCCGCAATACGTGGCGCGTATCGGCCGGCGCCAATTATCGCTACAGCGACAAGTGGATCTTCCGCGGCGGCGTTGCGTGGGACCAGACGCCGGTTCGCGATGACGACAGAACGCCGCGTCTGCCCGATGAGGACCGCACATGGCTTGCACTGGGCGCCCAGTACAAGTACTCGGACAATTGGGCGTTCGACATTGCGTATGCGTACATCTTCCTGCGCGACGCCAGCATCAATCAGAACGCAGGCAACACGCAGGCGAACGGTCTCATCAACGGCTCGTACAAGGCAAACGTGAACATCGTCGGCTTGCAGGTGACGTACACGGCCAAATAGCGGTTAAACGCGTTGTGGACCCACGCCGCGCCGCAGGTTTGCCCTGCGGCGTGGCGTTTTAAGGAGATGCGATGAAGATGTGGAGCGCGGCAGTCGGCGGATTGGCGCTCACGTTGGCTTTCGCCGCGATGGCGGCAGAGATCGGCGGCGTCAAGCTCGACGACAAGGCGAGTGTGGGCAGTCAGGAGCTCGTGCTGAACGGCGCCGGCATCCGCACCCGCGCTATTTTCAAGGTGTACGTCGGCAGTCTGTATCTGCCCGCGAAGACAACGACTCTCGAGGGCGTCCTCGCCAAAGGGCCGCGGCGCATTCAGATGAACCTGTTGCGCGATCTGTCGGGCGATCAATTATCAGACGCTGTCAACGACGGCTTGAAGGAGAGCAACGCACCGGCTGACGTCGACGCTGTGAAGGGTCAGACCGATCAGTTCATCGCGCTCCTGAAGTCGATCGGCGCCCTCAAGGAAGGCAGCGTCATCACGCTCGATTTCGTCGACGGTGCGACGAAGATCGGCTTCAACGGCGCCGCGAAGGGTTCCGTTCCGGGCGAGGCATTCAATCGCGCGCTTACCCGGATCTGGGTCGGCGACAAGCCTGTGCAACCCGATCTCAGGAAGGCGATGCTCGGCGGTTGAAGTCAGCGCCCTCTTCGTTCCTTTAGTGCCGGATTTTTGGCGATCTTGCGGTTATCGACTGCTCGTTGTCGGCAGCGACGGCCGGCTCATGCTCACCGACGATTTTCTTCGTGCGCATTTGCTGCGGCCTGAGCTTGCCCCGATTCCCGAATCATCTGCAGCCGAGCTCGCGCTTCACGACGCGCTCCTCGCGAATCCCCGGCGCGACGTCGCAGACGTCGAGATCGACGCGATTGACGACGCCGATGCGCACGACAACTATCGAATTTGGCTGCGGCTTCGCGCGCGGTTGCTGGAAGCGGATTCGCTCGAGGCGGCGTACGCCGGGCTATTTCGCGGCAACGTCGACGTGCCGCCGGTGTTCGTCCATCAGCTTACACAGGTGATCGTGCGGCATATCCTCGGCGAAGACGCGGATCCATTGCAGGCACGCGCCGGAGAAATGCTGTTTCGAACGCAAAAGATCGCTGTTCGCGACGATGGCTCGGTGATGGCGGCCGACGAAACAACCGTGGACGTGTATGCGACAAGCGGCGGCTTCGGATCGCTCGGTGAACTGCTCGCCCGGAACAACGCCCCGCTTCGGTCGGTCGAACTCGACGTTTTGGACGCCGACAATTCCGACGAGTACTGGGAACGCGACGAGCGTTTCGATTGCGCCGTCAGCTTAAACCTCGGCGGAGCCGCGCTGACCGCTCTGACGCACGTCCTGGAAAAGTGGGTGGCGCACTTTCTTGCGGTCGACGTCACGATCCGGCCGCAACGCGAGATCGACGATGCGCGCTGGGTTTGGCACGTGGGACTCGATGCCGAGGCAAGTGCACTGTTGAACGATCTGTACAATCGCGTCGACGTGGACGAGGAGCGTCTCGCGCGTCTGTTGTGTCTTTTCCAGCTCGAGTTCGCCGATCCCGCTGCAATGCGGCCCGCAATCGCAGGCCGCCCCGTTTATCTCGCCATGGCAATGGACGCCGATAACCGCCTGAAGCTCAAGCCGCAGAACCTGCTCCTCAATTTGCCACTGTCCCAAACGCAGTGAATGATGAATATGGCAAGCACTGACGATTCGTCGATCCTTCGCATTCGCATCGCCGCGACCGCGCTCTTGGTCATGCTCGCGCATGCGGCAATCGCGCAAGCGCCAAACGCCGCCGACGCGGCGCCGGAGGCCAAGCCTTCGATGCTTCCACTGAAAATCGAAGCGCTCGGCTGGCTCGAAGGTTGTTGGCGGGGTGCGGTAAACCAGCGCGAATTTCGCGAGTATTGGCTGCCGTTACGCGGCGGCATGATCGTCGGCGCGGGCCATACGGTGCTGCAGGACAAGACGCAGGACTTCGAGTACATGCGCGTCGAAGCGCGTCCCGACGGCATTTATTTCGTCGTCGTGCCGTCCGGTAAACCGGAGGCGTCGTTCAAGCTGACGACAATCGCGGACGATGGTCGCGCCACCGAATTCACGTTCGTGAATGGCGTCGACGATTTTCCCCAACGGATCGTTTATCGCCGCGGCAGCGAAGGTTGGCTTTACGCTTCGGTCGACGGCAAGCTCAACGGCGAAGAGCGCAAGGTCATCTATCCGATGCGCAGAATCGCCTGTGAAAGCGGCGAACCGATCGTCAAGTGACGCGCAGGACGACATCGCTCCACGATGACGACGCCGCCTCCCAAAAGCGCAGCGCTCGAGAATTTCGAACGGCTGCTCGCCGCAGGAAAAGATAGCGCGCTTTTGCGCTTCTCCCTCGGCAACGAATACCTCAAGTCCGGCGATCCCAACACCGCCGCGGAACATCTTGCCCGCGCCGTTGCGCTCGATCCCGATTACACGGCGGCGTGGAAGATGTACGGCAAGGCGCTCACTGCAGCCGAGCGGCGCGACCAAGCGATCGACGCGTATCGAAGCGGCATCGCGGTCGCGAAACGCAAAGGCGATCGGCAAGCCGAAAAGGAAATGGGCGTGTTCCTGCGCCGGCTGGAAAAATAGCTGGGTACCATTCGCGCCGCGGGGCCGTCCCAAGGCGCGAATACTCCCTCTGGGGGCAGCGCAGCGGCCTCATTGGCCACTGAGGCCGCAAGCGTGGGGGTCCACAACTAGAACGGCGGCGCCGGTCAGCGTGCCTGCGCGCAATGCATCCAATGCGTCATTGGCCGCAGCCAGCGGAAACGGCGTAACGCGCGTGCGGATCGCGGCTTTTTGCGCTATCCCCATGAATTCGACGCCGTCTCGACGCGTCAGGTTCGCAACCGAGCGCACTTGTCGCTCGCCCCATAGAAGCTCATACGGAAACTGGGGAATATCGGTCATGTGGATGCCGGCACAGACGACGGTTCCGCCCTTGGCGACGTCGCGCAAGGCCTTGGGCACGAGACTTCCTACGGGCGCAAACAGCAGCGCGGCATCGAGCGCGGTCGGCGCGGCTTCGTCGCTGCCGCCCGCCCATGTCGCTCCCATCTCGCGCGCGAATCGCTGTCCGGCGGCGTCGAAGGGCCGCGTGAAAGCGAATATCTCCCGTCCTTCATAGTGCGCAAGCTGCGTCACGATGTGCGCGGCGGCACCGAATCCGTATATGCCCAAGCGCTTCGCGTCGCCCGCGATTCGCAACGCTCGATAGCCGATCAGCCCCGCACACAGCCACGGCGCCAATTCGATGTCTGACCGATCGGAAGGCATTCGAAAGCAAAAGCGGCTGTCGGCGAGCGTGTATTGGGCGTAGCCGCCGTCGATCGTATAACCGGTGAAGCGCGCGGCGTCGCAGAGGTTTTCGCGCCCTGACAAACAGTACGCGCACTGGCCACAGGTGTAACCGAGCCATGGGATGCCGACGCGATCGCCTACGTTGAACGCTTCGACAGCGGGGCCTACCTCCGCAATCGTGCCGACGATCTCGTGGCCCGGAATGACCGGCGATAGAGCGTGGGGCAATTCTCCATCGACAACATGCAAGTCGGTGCGACAGACGCCGCACGCGCCGATCTTGACGAGAACCTCACCCGTCTGCGGACGAGGATCGGCCAGCGTTGTCAGTTGCAACGCAGTCCGGGAAGAGCGTAGAAGCATCGCATGCATGGATATTTCCGCGAATTTTCTTCTTCGACTCTCCCGTTGGACTCATGACCGGGTCGCATTGACCACGGCGCTCTCCATGATCACGCCTTGGTTGGCGAGTTCGTCGGCGCGCTCGTTGCCGGGATTGTCGTCGTGACCGCGTACCCAATGCCAGCTGATGCGGTGACGCGTCGCGAGCTCGTCCAACTCTCGCCATAAATCCTCGTTTTTAACAGGCTTCCTATCGCTCGTCTTCCAGCCGTTGCGTTTCCAGCCATGGATCCACGACTCGATTCCGTTCTTCACGTATTGCGAGTCGGTGTAAATGGCGACGTCGGATTCGCGCGTCAACGCCTCGAGCGCACGGATGACGGCAACGAGCTCCATCCGATTATTCGTCGTATGCGGCTCACCGCCGAACAGCTCTTTGCGACGGCCATCGTATTCGAGCAATGCGCCCCAGCCGCCGGGACCCGGATTACCTTTGCAGGCGCCATCCGTGTAGATAACGACGGTTTTCAACGCGAACGATGCCGGTGCGTCGTCAAGCCTTCGCGGGCGCGCGTCGCCGGCGCAAGGGCTTTCTCACCCTGCGAACGACGGTTCCAGGCCGGCGTGATGACGCGCATGCCGGCCACACGCTTCATCGCGCGGAGAAAATACACGCCGCCGGCGATCGGCCACCAGCGGTCGCCGGCGTTTTCGAAGAACGCGAACCGGTGCAGCCATTTGTCGGTCGAAAATGGCGGAACGTAAGCGTCAAGACGGCCGCCGACAACGTCGAAGCCCAACAGCGCGAGCCAGTCCTTCAAGCGATAGAGGGCGATGAAATTGCCATCCCAAGGTGACGATTGCGCGCGGCCGAAATAGCGCTTGGCGCCGAACAACGAGAACGGGTTGAACCCGGCGATTACGATCTGTCCTTCGGGACGTATCACGCGATACGCTTCGCGCAACATCAAATGCGGATTGTCGGTGAACTCGAGCGCATGCGGCATGACGATCAGATCGAGCGCGTTCTCCGCGAACGGTAAGCTGTGCGGGTCGGCAATCAGTTTCGCCGGTGGATCGTAATCGAGCGTCCAACGCGACACGATACGGCTCTGCCCTAGAAAAAGACACTCCGGAAGGCCTATCTGCAGCGCATGGAAACCGAAAATATCGGCGACGGTGCGGTCGAAGTATGCTTGTTCGCGCGAAAGCAGATAACGGCCGAGCGGCGTCGTGAACCACTGGGCGAGAGATGTTGACACTCTCTCCTGCAGTCCCGAAGATGCATCCATGCTTTCGATTATCCCTATCCCGGCGTTTCGCGACAACTACATCTGGCTGATTCGCGAAGGCACGCATGCTGCGGTTGTCGATCCGGGCGATGCTGCCCCGGTTATCGCTTATCTCGAGCGCGAGCGCTTGCAGCTCGCGGCTATTATCGCAACGCACCATCACAACGATCACGTCGGAGGCAACTTGGGTCTGCTCGCGCGTTGGCCGGTGCCGGTATTTGGTCCGGCGCGCGAAACGATTCCAGGTCGCACGAAGCCGCTCGGCGAAGGGGATTGCATTGAGGTTCCGGGCATCGATGTAACGTTCGATGTGTTGGATATTCCAGGCCACACCGCCGGTCATATCGCCTTCGTGGGCTCGTTGGCTGGTGCGCCGGCGGTCTTTTGCGGCGACACATTGTTTGCCGTCGGCTGCGGTCGCTTATTCGAAGGCACGCCGACGGAGATGTGGTCGTCGCTCTCGAAGCTTGCGGCGCTGTCCTCCGAGACGCGCGTTTATTGCGGCCATGAATACACGCTGGCGAACATTCGCTTCGCGCTTGCGGTGGAGCCGGACAATCGGACGTTGATCGATCGGCAATCGCGCGAAGAAGAGAGGCGCGCGCGCGGCGAACCGACGTTGCCGTCGACGATCGGCGATGAACGCAAGACCAACCCGTTCTTGCGCGCCGAGGTTCCCGCAGTCAAGGCGGCGGCGGAAACGCACGCGAATCATCCGCTCGAAAGTGCCGTCGCAACGTTCGCGGAGCTCCGCGCGTGGAAAAACGCATTTCAGTAGCGTTCATCATCCGGCGCTCGATCGGCGGCATTGACGCCTAGCGGCGGCCAGCCTACCATCGACGGAATTTTGCGTGATCGCATCTACCCGGCATCGAATTGCGCCTACATCGATTCATTCTTATCGCCGTTATCGCGTTGGCCGCCTGCGCGGCGCCCGCGCCCAAGACGCCGACGGATTCAAGCGAATCGGCGCGCGTACCACTTCCCGATCCACTGCCCTACGGTCCGCCGAAAATCGTTCTCGCGCCGCTGCCATTCTCCGAGTTCGATATCGCGGAGCTCGAGGCGTTGCCTCCGCCGATCGGCGATCTGTGGGACCGCATCGTCCGCGGCTATGCGATACCGGATATCGACGGCCCGCTGGTCGACAAATGGGAGCACTGGTACTCCGATCGTCCTGATTACGTCGCGCGGATGGTCGATCGCAGCCGCCGCTATCTCTACCATATCGTGCGCGAAGTCGAAGCACGCAATATGCCGCTCGAGATCGCGCTTTTGCCGATGGTCGAGAGCGCGTTCAACCCGACAGCACTATCGGTAAGCCGCGCATCGGGAATCTGGCAATTCATCCCATCGACGGGTACGCATTTCGGTCTTAAGCAAAACTGGTGGTTCGATTCGCGTCGCGATGTTTTGGCGGCGACATCGTCGGCGCTCGATTATTTGCAAAAGCTCCATGACATGTTCGACGATTGGCAGCTTGCGCTCGCCGCGTACAACTGGGGTGAAGGCAACGTCGCCCGCGCGATCGCCCGCAATCAGGCGAAAGGGCTCCCTACCGATCTCGCGAGCCTTAGCAAAGTGCCGGCGGAGACGCAGAACTACGTCCCCAAGCTGCAGGCGCTGAAGAACATCGTCGCCGATCCGTCGCGCTATAACTTGTCGCTCGGCGATCTGCCCGACGCGCCTTACTTTGCCGTCGTCCACACGACCAAGCGGATGGACGTGAAGCTTGCCGCTGAGCTTGCCGAGCTGCCACAGGACCAATTTCTTGCGCTCAACCCTCAGCACAACCGCCCGGTGATTGCCGGGGCCGATGAATACACGATTCTGCTGCCGATCGACAACGCCGAGCTCTTCGCGGCAAAGCTCGACCTGATTGATCAGCCGCTCGTATCGTGGCAGGCGTATCGATTGAAGCAAGGCGAGACTCTGCCGCAGGTGGCAGCGAAATATGCAATGTCGGTGGAGACGCTGAAGTCGGTCAACGGCATTGGCGCCGGCGCCAGGGTTCCGGTCGGGCATACATTGTTGGTACCGTCACAGCGCCCGAGCGAAGAGTCGGCCAACTCGCTCGCGCACGCGGTGTTCACGACGGTGCCTTCGGGCAGGACTGTGTATTACACGGTGCGCCGCGGCGAGTCGGTGCCCACGATCGCGGCGCGCTACGGGGTTTCAGTACTGGATCTGCGGCGCTGGAATAATTTGACGCAGAACAACCTTGTGGCGGGAAAGCGGTTGCGGATCACGAGCGACGTGGGTCCGATCTCAAAGACCCGCAAATTGCGGCGCGCCTCGACCGCTAAGTCGACGCGCGCAAGAAGCGATCGGGCGCTGCGGGCGACCAAACATGCGAGCGAGGCCCCTCTTAGATCGAACTAGATGAATGCAAAACGGGCGACGCATCGCGTCGCCCGTTTTTCGTCCGCCGCATATTGCGACGGCGGAATCTAGCGTCGAAGAAAGCGTTACTTTTTCGCCTTCCGCTTGGCCTTCTTCTTGGCAGCCTTCTTCTTCGGCGCCTTGCGCTTGACGGCCTTCTTCGCCGCCTTTCTCTTTGCGCCCTTCCGCTTGGTCGCCTTCTTCTTGGCGGCCTTGCGCTTCGGCGCGGCCTTCCGCTTCGTTGCCTTCTTCTTCGCAGCTTTCTTCTTCGTCGACTTCTTCTTCGTCGCTTTCTTCTTCGCCGCCTTTTTCTTCGCGGCCTTCTTCGGAGCGGCCTTACGTTTCGTTGACTTCTTCTTCGCCTTCTTCTTCGGCGCTGCGGCCGGAGCCGACGGCGTCATCATCGACATCATGTCAGCCATCATCTTTAGTTCTCCTGTCTGAGTTGCTGTAACT
>DASXSP010000142.1:0-3490 GCA_036505865.1 Casimicrobiaceae bacterium | reverse complement strand
CCGAGGACGCTTACGTTGCGGAGCAGACGGCCGTGCTTCGCCGTGTCGTCGTCGAGCAAGCCGACGACACGCCATTGCCGGCTCCGCGCCATCTCTTCGGTCAGCCGCGCGCCCGCTTGGCCAGCACCGACGATCAGAACGGGCTCACCCAACGCCGCCAGAGGGCTATACAGCCGGTGCTCCTTCCAGACGCGGTAAGTGAAACGCGATCCCGCCATCAAGAAGATCAACACAACGGGATATAGAACGAGCACGCTTCTCGGCACGACCGTTTGAAGCCGCAACATCACGAGCACAAGCGGAATCAGAATTGCGCCCAACGCCGCCGCGAGCACGATTCGCTGCACGTCGAGAATGCTCGCGAAGCGCCACAATCCGCGGTAGAGACCGAGCGCTAAAAAGATCGTCGCCTGCAGCGGCAAGATCCAGACGAGCGTGCGCCAGGCATCGCCGACGTACGGATCGTGCAAATCGAGATTGAAGCGCAACCAGAAGATCGCCATCCATGCGAGGGCGGCGGCGAAGACATCGTGAAGGAAGGCGAGCGATGCGCGCCAATTGAAGCCGAAGGTCATGGCGAAGTGGGGTTGTTCTTGCGCCAATGATAATCAATCCCGGCAAACAGCATGAAGCATACAACGCACCACAGCACCAAGGCGATCACCCCCCATACGGGCGGCGCCAGCAGGCATCCGAGGGCAGTTGCCGCGGTTCCGACCATCAAGACCGCGTAGATCGACAGCGTGCCGGCGTGGCCTGCGCCGAGCCGATTGAGACGCTGATAATAATGATCGCGGTGCGGCGCAGAGATGCGATCGCCGCGCACGATTCGCCGGACGAGCGTCACCGTCGCGTCGGCAATGAAAGGAAGAAACACGAGCGCCGGAAACCACGCGGGCCAAAGGCCCATCATCGCGCCGCCGATCCCGAAGCTCCCAGCGAGGAATCCCAGCGGGATGGAGCCGACGTCGCCAAGAAACATCGTCGCGCGCGGCCGATTGACGACGAGAAACGGCAATGTGGCCGTCGCGACGGCGAAGTACGGCACCGCGGCATCGCGGGCAGGCAACGCGGCAACGCCGAACGCACCGAAGCCGACGAACGTCATTGTCGCGTTAAGACCATCACTGCCATCCATGAAATTGTAAAGATTGCTCCCCCACGTGATGACAAGCGCAATTGCAACGACCGCAATCAATGCGCTCGCAGCGTCGGCGCCGTCGGTGCGCTGCGAGAAGAACCACAGCCAAGTTGCAGCCCCGAGCGCGGCGAGTGCATGAACGCAAAGGCGGACGTTGACCGCAACGCCGCGCGCATCGTCCAACGCGGAGATCACGGCCAACGCAAGCCAAGGGAGAATCCACCCGGCGATGCCGCCCGGAAACAACGGTGGATACCACAACGCAACCGGCAGAAACCCGGTCCAAATCGCATAACCGCCAGCGCGCGGCACCGATCGAATGTGCAGCGAACGATGATTAGGCGCGTCCTGAGGAAGGCGCGCCGCGACGTGCGCAAGAACGGCTATCGCGCATGCGCTCAGTGCGAATGCGATGCAAATTGCCGCGAAGCCAATCGCGCTCATGCTTCTATTCCGTTAGCGTCAGGCAAATGCGTGCGTGTGTTTCACGCTCTTCGTTAACGCACTCCGGAAGACAATCAAGGCCCCCGACTACGCCGCTTCGGAGCGAAGTAAACAGCGGGAAAAAACCGGTTCGGGGTGTTTCGATCGCATCCAACGGTTGAATAACTATTTTAGCATTGCTATTCATGTAGTTGCAGCCCACACTTCGAGCATGTTCCGGAACGATTTCCTCGATGAATCTCGAATGCTCGCCGCGTCCCGATGTTGTTTCGGCACAACAGCGCCCTAACGACCAACATTCGGTCCGCGAGTCGGCTTGCCAATGGTTTCCCCGCTTTGGCACAATGGGTCGCAACTTCTCGAGTGTCCTGAGAAGGTTTTCGATGGCAGGCGCAAAAAGCTTGATTCCTTGCCAATTTTATCCGTTAGAGGAGAGACTCAATGAACAAGAAGCTCGTCGCCGTCGCCGTCGCGGGCGTGCTTGCAGCTCCGTTGGCCGCGCAAGCGCAAACCGCGAACGTCACACTGTACGGCCGGCTGAACATCGATTACGAACTGGTCAACGGCAAGCAGGTCCCTGACGCGAGTGGCAATCAACCCAACCCGACCGTTTCGCGCCTGAGTTCGAACTCGTCTCGCCTCGGCGTTCGCGGCACGGAATCGTTGGGCGGTGGCCTGAATGCGATTTTCCAGATCGAGCAGAACGTTTCAGGGGATACGGGGAACAGCTCAACATCCGGCTTCGCAAGCCGCGAAACGTTCGTCGGTCTGCAAGGCTCTTGGGGTACGTTCAAGATGGGCAAGTTCCTGATGCCCTACGACGATCTGCACCCGATCTTCGGTAACGTCCCGACCTACACAACGTCTATCCTGTCGACGGCGGACCTGTGGTCGCAGGGCACGCTATCAAAGTTCGCGGGCGGCTTCGATGCGCGTCTTGGAAACTCGCTGCGTTACGACTCGCCGGTTTGGGCCGGATTCAACTTCAGCGGGCAGGTATCGCTCCGCGACTCGTCAGGCTTCGCGGATAACACTGGCCCTTCGGCGAATCCCACCAGCTCGATCGGCACGAATCTGCAGGTCGGCAGCCAGACGTCGTTAACGCCGCCTAACGTCCTGAACCCGAACCTCGGCGGCGACAATGGCGACCATGCGTCCGAATTGCGCCACGCCTACGTGTTCGGCATCGCCGGCTACTACAACAATGGCCCGATCCAAGCGGGGGTCGGTTACGAACGGAACGTCAAGGTACGCAACTACGCGGTCCCCGGTGGAACGTTCAACGCGAACGACTGGGCGTTGACGGTTACCGGCGCCTACAACTTCGGCGTCGTCCGTCCGGCATTGGTGTACGAGCGCCTCGACTACGACACGCCCACCGGTTCGCTTCAGCGCGACTTCTGGGGCGTCAGTGTTACGGCACCAATCGGCCCCGGCGCCCTGTACTTCTTCTTTGGCGACGCGCTGGGCGGCAAGGGCGGGGCAGCGGACGGTACACGCGTTGGCGGTTTGACCAAGGGCAGCCAGACTTCATCGCAGCAATGGGAAATCAGCTATACGTATCCGCTGTCGAAGCGCACGCAAGTCTATGCGGGCTACGTGGGGCTGGCCAACGATAAGAACGCCGCGTACACGTTCAACATCAACGCGTACACGGTCAATACGACCTGCCAATTTTCCCAAAGCGCCGTGAACCAGGACACTTGCGGCAAGAACGGCAGACCGCAAGGCCTCGTTTTCGGCATGATTCATCTATTCTAAGCTTCGAACCACAGCAAGAAAATCGCGGGCGCTTTCGGGCGCCCTTTTTTTTCGTGTTCGTGTCCGCACATCATGAAGTATAGGCAGCGGGCAGGGCGCGTCATAAGCGCTCGGATGTCCGCAAACGTCTTCCTGCGGGTACCC
>DASXSP010000141.1:0-45834 GCA_036505865.1 Casimicrobiaceae bacterium | reverse complement strand
GGCAATTCGACCGACCCACAATATCCGATCCTCGCCGGACAGACCGCGCGCTACATCTATCTCGAGCTCAAGGACTTCAAGGAAGGCAGGCGCCAAGACCCGCAGATGAGTCCAATGGCCGCGAATCTCACGTCGGCCGATATGCTGGCGCTCGGCGATTTTTACTCGAAGCAGAAGCCGACGCCGAACGGCTTCAACGCGGATGCCGCGAAGGCCGCGGCGGGCTCGAAAAAGGCTGATGAGGTTCTGTGCACGATGTGTCATTCGGGCGGTTTCGCCGGACAGAACGAAATCCCGCGCGTTGCCGGCCAGCACTACGCATATGTCAAGAAGCAGTTGTCCGACTTCAAAGCCCGGAGGCGCACCAACGACGCCGGCAACATGACAAGCGTCGCGAGCACGCTTTCCGACACCGACATCGACAACCTCGCGCAGTACATCGCCAATCTATAGCGCGATCCTTTGCGTCGCCTTGTCGGCCGCAGTATCCTTGCCTACCGACCCGCGCGTCACGACGCGTGCGGCGCTCACAGTCGAGGAGGCCACGTGTCCATTTCCCTTGCATTGACAGTCAACGGCAAAGCCGTGAACGCTGACATCGATTCGCGACTTCTGCTTTCCGACTTTCTCCGGACCACGCTGGGATTGACCGGCACCCACGTCGGCTGCGACACGGCGCAATGCGGCGCATGCACGATTCATCTCGACGGCCGCGCTGTCAAATCGTGCAACGTGCTCGCTCTGCAAGCGCAGGGGGCGAACGTCGTCACGATCGAGGGTCTCGCGGCGGCCGACGGCACGATGCATCCGATGCAGGCGGCGTTCAAGGAATGTCACGGCTTGCAATGCGGGTTCTGCACGACCGGCATGGTGATGAGCGCAATCGATTTGGTCGCGCGGCATCCGAATGCCGACGAAAAGACGATCCGCGAAGAGCTCGAAGGCAACCTCTGCCGGTGCACCGGTTATCACAACATCGTCAAGGCGGTGCAGCAGGGCGCCGCCGCGATGGCGAAGTAGGGTGGGACCATGAGCGAGCCGCGCGAAGCGAAGACCCGAAGGGCCGACGGCTCGCGATTGGCCGCGGCCAACAACGCACTGCTTCAACCGATCTAACGGCACAAGGAGGCCGCCGACATGGGCGCAATCGAATCAGGATTCATCGGTCAATCCGTCCGGCGGAAAGAGGACGTGCGCTTTCTGATGGGCAACGGCCAATACACCGACGACGTGACATTGCCGAACCAGACTTACGCGTATTTCCTTCGCTCGCCGCACGCGCACGCCGGTATCCGCAGCATCGACACGAGCAAGGCGAAGAAAGCGCCGGGTGTCATCGCCGTGTATACCGGCGCCGATCTCGAAGGCGTGAACGGACTGCCGTGTGGTTGGCTCATCACCAGCGTCGACAGCACGCCGATGAAGGAGCCGCCGCACCCGGTGCTGGCGAAGGGCAAGGTTCGCTACGTCGGCGACCACGTCGCGCTCGTCATCGCCGAGACGCAGAATCAAGCGAAGGACGCGGCCGAGCTGATCGACGTCGATTACGAAGTGCTGCCCGCAGTCGTCAACGTCGTCGATGCGTTGAAATCCGGCGCACCGCAGATTCATGACGAGGCTCCGGGCAACAAGTGCTACACGTGGGCGATCGGCGACAAGGCGCAGGTCGATGCAGCGTTCGCGAAGTCGGCGCATGTCACGAAGCTCGATATCGTCAACAATCGCCTTGTGCCGAATGCGATCGAGCCGCGCGCAGCGGTCGCGTCGTACAACCGCGCCGAGGATGCCTATACGCTCTACGTCGCGAATCAGAATCCGCACGTCGAGCGATTGTTGATGACGGCTTTCGTGCTGGGACTTCCCGAACACAAGGTGCGCGTCATTGCGCCCGACGTCGGCGGCGGTTTCGGCTCGAAGATTTATCTGTATGCCGAAGAAACGGCGATGGTATGGGCGGCAAAACGCGTGAACCGGCCGATCAAATGGGCGGCCGAGCGCAGTGAATCGTTTGTCTCCGATGCGCATGGTCGCGATCACGTCACGCATGCGGAGCTCGCACTCGACAAGGAGGGGAAGTTTCTCGCGCTGCGCGTTCACACGACGGCGAACATGGGCGCATACCTGTCGACGTTCGCCTCGTGCATCCCGACGATTCTTTACGCGACGCTGTTGGCCGGGCAGTACACGACGCCTGTGATCTACTGCGAAGTGACGGCGGCGTTCACGAACACCGCACCGGTCGACGCGTATCGCGGCGCGGGCCGTCCCGAGGCCACGTACGTGATCGAGCGGATCGTTCACCAGGCCGGTGCAGAGATGGGGATCCAGCAAGACGAAATCCGGCGACGCAATTTCATTCGCACGTTTCCGTATCAAACGCCCGTTGCGCTGCTGTACGACACCGGCGGCTACGACGCGTGTCTCGACGAGGCCATACGGATGGCCGATGTCAAAGGGTTCGCGGAACGCAAGTCTGATGCGGCGAAACGCGGCAAGCTGCGTGGTCTCGGCTACGCCTCGTATATCGAAGCCTGCGGGATTGCTCCGTCCAACGTGGCCGGCTCGCTCGGCGCGCGCGCCGGCTTGTTCGAAGCGGGCGAGGTACGCGTGCATCCAACCGGCAGCGTGACGGTTTTCACCGGCTCGCACAGTCACGGCCAGGGTCACGAGACGACATTCGCGCAAATCGTTGCGACGCGCCTCGGCATTCCCATCGAGAACGTCGACGTCGTGCATGGCGACACGGGCCGCGTGCTGTTCGGCATGGGCACGTATGGATCGCGCTCGCTCGCCGTCGGCGGAACGGCAATCGTGAAGGCGCTGGACAAGGTCATCGCGAAAGGCAAGAAGATCGCCGCGCATCTGCTCGAAGCTGCGGAGTCCGACATCGAATTCAAAGACGGCAAGTTCACCGTGGCAGGAACCGATCGCAGCAAGGCATTCGGCGAAATCTCGCTCGCTGCGTACGTGCCGCACAACTATCCGTTGGACAAGCTGGAGCCCGGCTTGAACGAGATGGCGTTCTATGATCCGACGAACTTCACTTTTCCGGCGGGGACGCACATCTGCGAAGTCGAGATCGATCCGGACACGGGCGTTGTGTCGATCGTCAACTTCAGCGCATGCGACGATTTCGGCAATATCATCAATCCGATGATCGTCGAAGGACAAGTGCATGGCGGACTGTGTCAAGGGATCGGCCAAGCGCTGCTCGAGCACTGCATCTACGACGACGAAAGCGGGCAGCTGTTGACCGGCAGCCTCATGGACTACGCGTTGCCGCGCGCCGACGACGTCCCGTCGTTCAAGGTGGGGACGAAGGTGACGCCGTGCACGCACAATCCGCTCGGCGCGAAAGGTTGCGGCGAAGCCGGGGCGATCGGCGCACCGGCAGCGTTGATGAACGCGGTGATGGACGCGCTAGCGGTATCGGGTGTCAAGCATCTCGACATGCCGGCATCGCCGCATCGCGTGTGGCAGGCGATTCAAAGCGCTCGGGCGCAAGCGTAGGAGAAATCGTCATGTATACATTCGAATACCAACTACCGAAAACGCTCTCCGATGCAGCGAAGGCACTCACGAGTACTGGCGGCAAGCCGCTCGCGGGTGGACAAAGTCTCGTTGCGGCGATGAAGCTCCGCCTCGCCCAACCCGGCACGCTCGTCGATTTGCGCGGCATTGCCGAATTGTCGGGAATTCGCAAGGAAGGTGACGCCGTGGTAATCGGCGCGATGACGCGGCACGCCGACGTCGCCAATTCGGCAGTGGTCAAGGGCGCGATACCTGCGCTGGCCGGTGTGGCCGATGGCATCGGCGATCGTCAAGTTCGCAATATGGGCACGCTCGGCGGCTCCATTGCCAACAACGATCCTGCGGCCGATTGGCCGGCCGCCGTCGTCGGCTGCAACGCGACGATCCAAACCAACAAACGCAAAATCGCCGCCGGCGATTTCTTCAAAGGGATGTATGAAACGGCGCTCGGAACCGACGAGATCATCACCGCGGTGTCGTTTCCGATTCCGAAGAAGGCGGCCTATGCGAAGTTTCCGAATCCGGCATCGCGATTTGCGCTCGTTGGCGTGTTTGTCGCGCAATTGGCAGACAGCAGCGTGCGCGTCGCCGTGACGGGTGCCGCACCTTCGGTATTTCGTGCGGCGCCCATCGAGGCTGCGCTTTCGAAAAGTTTCACCCCGGACGCGGCGAAAGCCGTCAAGGTGGACGCCAAGGGATTGAACAACGACTTGCATGGCTCCGCGGCCTATCGCGCGCATCTCGTCTCGATCATGGCAGGCAGAGCAGTGGCAGCGGCCGGTTGACACGCGGAAGGCCTTCGCTTCCGGTCGATGTATTCTGTCGGGCGGCGGACGTAAATCCGCCGCCCGTTTTTTGATGAAGCCTTTAGCGCATCCCGCCACTGTCGACGCGACGCTCGATCTGCTCGAGCGACAGAATTACATTGCCGAGCGGCGACTCGCGACGGCAGTGTTTCTGGCATTGAACATGGCGCGACCGCTTTTTCTCGAGGGCGAAGCGGGCGTCGGTAAAACCGAGATTGCGAAAGTGCTTGCCGAAGGCCTCGGCCGGCGTCTCGTGCGGCTTCAATGCTATGAGGGACTCGATACGGCCGCGGCTGTCTACGAATGGAACTACCCCCGGCAGATGATCGAGATACGGTTGGCCGAAGCCGCGGGCGGCGTTGAGCGAAGCGAACTTGCGCATGATATCTTCACGACGCGTTTTTTGCTGAAGCGGCCATTGCTCCAGGCGCTCGCACCGGAGGACGGCGTCGCGCCGGTCCTCTTGATCGACGAGCTCGATCGCACCGACGAGCCGTTCGAGGCGTATCTGCTCGAGGTGCTGTCCGAGTACCAGGTCACGATCCCGGAGCTCGGTCCCATTCGAGCGCAACAGCCGCCGATCGTCGTCATCACGTCGAACCGCACACGCGAGATTCACGACGCGATCAAGCGGCGCTGTCTCTATCACTGGGTCGATTATCCGGATGCGCGTCGCGAGCTTGCGATCGTTCGGCGCAAATGCCCGCAGGCCGCCGAATCGCTGGCACGCGAGATCGTCGCGTTCACGCAGCGCCTCCGCTCGATGGATTTGTTCAAAGCGCCGGGCATCGCCGAAACGCTCGATTGGGCGGAAGCGCTGATGGCGCTCGATCGCGTCGCGCTCGATCCGCAGACGGTCGCTGACACGCTCGGCGTACTGCTCAAATACCAGGACGATCTCGCCCAGCTCGGCCCCGATGTTGCCGCGACGCTTGTCGCTGAGGCGAAGACCGAAGGTATGCGATTGTGATACCGGACAACGGCCGCCTCGTCGAAAACGTCGTCCACTTCGTCCGAATACTTCGCGCGGCGGGATTGCCGGTCGGACCGGCACGCGTGCTCGACGCGCTGGCCGCCCTCGAGTCGGTGGGCGTCGACCACCGCACCGATTTTCGCGCGGCACTCTCTTCGGTGCTCGTGTCGCGGCGCGACCATCTGCCGTTGTTCGAGCAAGCGTTCGACGTTTTCTGGCGCGATCCGAAGCTGCTCGAGAGGATGATCGCTGCGCTCCTTCCTAAAGTGCATGGCCGTATCGGTGATGTCGAGACGCCGCAAATCCCGGCGCGACTTGCGCAAGCGCTGATGCAGTCGCCCAGGGCTCTCGACAATTCGGAAACGCGCGAAATCGATTTCGATGCCGCATTCACATTTTCCGCGCGCGAAGTGTTGCAGAAAAAGGATTTTGCGACGATGACGGCGGAAGAGCTGATCGAAGTAAGGCGAATGCTCGCCCGCCTCAAGCTTCCGCTTCCGGAAATCGCCGTTCGTCGCACTCGCGCCGCTGCGCGCGGTCACACCATCGATTTGCGCGCAACGATGCGCGGCATGGTCGGTGCTGCGGGCGCCGTCGCGCCTCTCAAGTATCGTGCGAGGCGGCAACGGACGCCGCCGCTTGTCGTGCTGTGCGACATCTCGGGATCAATGGATCGCTATGCGCGAATGCTGTTGCATTTTTTGCACGCGATTACCAACGACCGTCATCGCGTGCATGCGCTCGTCTTCGGCACGCGACTCACCAACATCACGCGTCACTTGAAACACCGCGATGTGGACGTCTCCCTCGTGCGCGTGACGGCGGCCGTGTCCGATTGGGCCGGGGGCACGCGCATCGGTGCGTCGCTCGCCGAGTTCAACCGCCGGTGGTCGCGTCGCCTGCTCGGACAGAGCGCTGTCGTCCTCTTGATCAGCGACGGGCTCGACGCCGACGCCGGACACGGCCTTGATTTCGAGATGGAACGCCTTGCGAAATCGTGCGCGCGTTTGGTGTGGCTGAATCCGCTGCTGCGCTATTCGGGATTCGAGGCGCGTCCGGCCGGCATTCGCGCGATGTTGCCATACGTTGACGATTTTCTGCCGGTCCACAATTTGGCATCGTTGATGGACCTTGCAGGAGCGCTACGCGCTAAACCGCATCGGGACGAGTCGATGTTCCCGCGAGCGGCCTGATTAGGACAATAGCGGTTTGATCGAACGTTGATTCGCGCCGCCGGGCCGCCCCAAGGCGCGAATTACTCCCCCACAGGGGCAGCGCAGCGGCCTCATTGGCCAACCCGACCGCAAGCGTGGGAGCCATCACTCAGCCGCCCAGGTCGAAGCTAACGCGGCCGCGACCTGCGCGGGCGATGCGTTCGAGCTCGATGGCCGGTCGCACGTTTGCGCGGCGCAGCGTCATTGAGGCACCCATCTTTCCGGCAGCTTCGGCGAGGATCAGGAGATCGGCAACCGGCAACCCTGCGTCGACGGTGACACTTCCCTTCGCGTTCAGAAGCGTCAGCGCTGTTCGTGCCAGCGGTGTTTGCGGAGCGGTGCTCATCATTTAGAGTAGCATAAAGCGACGGTGGAATTGAGGTCCGGAGCACGGGATTTACGCTATGGAAATGTCGAGCACACGCATCGTACACGCGGCTCCGGACAGCGTCTGGAACGCGCTCAACGATCCGCTGGTGCTCAAGGAATGCATTCCGGGCTGCGAGTCGCTCGAACGCGTGTCCGACAGCGAATGGCGGGCGATCGTGGCGGCCAAAGTAGGGCCTGTCGCCGCGCGCTTCAATGGCACGATGCGAATCGTCGATCCGACACCGCCGACCGGTTACACGTTGAAATTCGAAGGGCAGGGCGGCGCCGCAGGGTTCGCAAACGGCGAAGCGAAAGTTTCACTTTCCACATCGGACGGCGGCGATACCGCGCTTTCGTATACGGCGAAGGCGAACGTCGGCGGCAAGCTCGCGCAAATCGGATCACGGCTGATCGACGGGGCTGCTGCAAAAATGGCGGATGATTTTTTTGCGCAATTCGCATTGCGCGTAGGCACGCCGCAAGAGGTCGCGCCCGATCAGCCGCCCGTGCCCATCGGAACCGAAAGCGCGCGTAGCCACTGGGTACGCTATGTCGCATTGGCGGCAATCGCGATCATCCTGATCGTGTTGGCGATTCGCGGATTCAAATAACGCAACGAGGCAACAATGGATAGCGTCGATCTCGAAGTGCTGAAGCGCAGTGCCGAATGGATAGACGAGGGCCGGCGCGTGCTGCTGGTGACGGTCGTGAAAACCTGGGGCAGCTCGCCGCGTCCCGAGGGCGCGATGCTCGCCGTGCGCGAAGACGGCCTCGTCGTCGGGTCGGTCTCCGGTGGTTGTATCGAAGATGACATCATTGATCGCACGCGCCGTGAGGGACAAAAAGCCACGCGCTGCGAAGTCGTCACCTACGGAGTCACCGCCGACGAAGCGCGTCGGTTCGGCCTGCCTTGCGGCGGAACGATTCAGCTTGTGCTCGAACCATTGACGCGCGAATCGGGAATTCGTGCCTTATTGCGCGAAGTCGAGGCAGGGCATCTGGTTACGCGGCGCCTAGAGCTCGCGTCAGGATTCGCCACGCTGCATCCGGCGGAGGGGGTCGACGGTCTCACATTCGACGGCAAGACGTTGACGACGATCCACGGTCCACGCTATCGGATGCTCGTCATCGGCGCATCGCAGCTCTCCAAATATTTGGCGCAGATCGCGGTCGGTCTCGACTATCAGGTGACGATCTGCGATCCGCGCGAAGAATATACGGAGACATGGGATATTGCGGGCGTCAGGCTCGTTCGGACAATGCCTGATGACACCGTCAAAGCGATGAAGCTCGATGAGCGCTGCGCCGTCGTAGCGTTGACGCATGATCCCAAGCTCGACGATCTCGCGTTGATGGAAGCGCTTAAATCGCCGGCATTCTATGTCGGCGCGTTGGGATCGCGTGCGAACAATGCGAAGCGGCGCGAGCGGCTGCGCGAATTCGAGGTCACGGACGAGGAGATCGCGCGATTGCACGGACCCATCGGGCTCTACATCGGCAGTCGCACGCCACCTGAAATCGCGATCTCGATCCTCGCAGAAATTACAGCGATCAAGAACGGCGTCGGAGAGGACGAGATCCTGCCGGTGGCCGTCGCCAAGGAAAAGTTGGGCGCATCGGTCGCGTGCCCGAGCTAGTTGCGAACGGCGAGCCGCGCGACGTCGGCGGGCGTATCGACGTCCCACAGTGGATCAAGCTCGGTGAAAGTCGCACGGGCGGCGGTCACTTTCGACCGAGTTGCCGCCATGACGTCTTGAGTGCTCCACCGTACGCCCGAGAAGATGTCGACGTCGCGCGACAGCGCCACGAGCACGTAGCCTCCATCTTCGGCCGGACCAATTACAACGTCGTGTCGAGCGAGTGCGAGCGCCGCGCGAGCGAGATACGCGGTGTCGAGTACGGCGCAATCGGTACCGATCAATATCGCAGGCACGCCATCAGCAAGCGCCGTTGACAGCGCGTGGTGCATCCGCGCGCCTAGATCGCTACCGCGTTGCGTTCTAAGCGTAATGCGAAAGCGATCGCGCCAGCCGACGAATGCCGCGCGACGCTCGTCCGGATCGCACCACAATTCGATCTCGGAGACGATGCCCATCGTTCGTGCCGCCGCACCGGTTTGCAGCGTCCGTTCGACAAGGTCGCGATAGAGAGCGGCGGCCGCCTCGTTTCCCAAGCTCTGCGCGAGACGCGTCTTGACCCTTCCAGGCTCGGGATCCTTGGCGAAGATCTGCAGAATGGGCGCCCGCTGCGCGGTCACCGGCCGATAGCGGCGCGCGATGGTCGCGACGTCAATGCCGCGCCAGTAATCGAATCGCAGCCGCCACATCAATGCGATCGTGTGCCAGACGCCTTGCGCGTCCCACCGCCGGCCCGACGTGACGACGCGTTGCCGAAGACACGCCGGTCGTCCCACCGCGCGAAGGAGCGCATTCGACAGCGCGACATCCTCCATCAGTGGGAGTGATGGAAAACCGCCGACGATCTCGAACGCATGACGCGAAACGAACATCGCCTGATCGCCGGTCGCGATACCCGTGACGCGCGAACGCAGATTCATCAGCGACGAAACAATGGGCAACAGATTGGAACGCCCTTCAATCGTCACGTCGAAACGTCCCCAGTGGCGACCGTGCTCCAGCGCATCGTAGACACCAGCAAGCGCACTGGTCGGCAGCCGCGAGTCCGCGTGGAGAAAAACAATGGCTTCCGCGTCGCTCGCACGTGCGCCTGCATTCATCTGCGATGCGCGGCCGGGTGCCGCCTCGATCACGCGGATCGACGGATAGCGCGCAAGTACATTTCTGCTGCGATCGCGACTACCGCCGTCGACGGCGATCACATCGACGGTTTCGAACGCGTCGATCGCGTGGAACAACGCAGCAAGGGTCTCCGGAAACGCATCCGCCTCGTTCAAAAACGGAATGACGACTGCAAATTTCACCGGTCGAGCGGGACAGTCGCTTGTCGAGCCCGAATCTTTTGCACGACGATGGGAACGATCGCGAGCATCCCGAGCAGCAGCAGGCTGCCGATGAGTTCAGGCGACACCAGTCCCTTCAGCGAATCGATGCTCGCAAGCGCTTGACCGAGATTTACGAATACGAACGTGCCCGGAATAATGCCAATAGCCGTAGCCAGAACAAACGTGTACACGGGAATCGTCGTGAACGCCGGCGCCAGATTGACGAGAAAGAACGGAAACAAGGGCACGAGGCGCAGGAACAGCAGATAGAGAAAGGCATTTTTGGTGAAGCCCGCATTGATCCGTTTGCCCACCGCGCCAAGCCGCCTGCGCGCGGCGTCGGCGAATAGATACCGAGCGGCGACGAACAGCAACGTCGCGCCAAGCGTGGCGGCCATGACTACCAGCGCAGTCCCCACCCATCGGCCAAACAAAAAGCCGATCGTCAGCGAAAGAACGATAGCGACCGGCAGACTGAACGCCGTTGCCGCGGCATAGACGAGGAATGCAATCAGCAGCGAAAGCGCATAGTGCGCCGCTACGAACGCCTGCAACGCGTCGCGATGGCGCTTGACTGTTTCGAGATGCAGATATTCGTTGCCGCCGAACGCGAAGAACGCAACAAGTGCACCGATGAAGATCGAGAGAATCAGGAGTTTCAGCAACCGGTCGTGCCGGCCGCCAGGCTTTTGCGAAACTGCGTTGTCGCGCTTCATTCGCCGTGCAATCGAAAAATGCGCTGGATCCATGTCTTCGCGCGTGGCGTTAACGATTCCTTGAGGCGCATGTCGGCGGCGCGGCGGTTGATCTGTCCAAGTGTCGGATACGTGTGGATCGCCGCTGACAGATCGCCGGCTTTCATGCCGTTGCCGATCGCCAGCACGCACTCCGCGATCAACTCCCCGGCGTGCGGTCCCACAATCGCGGCGCCGAGCAGCTTGCCGCGCGGATCGGTGACGAGCTTCGCCATCCCTTCTATTTCACCCTCTGCGCGTGCACGATCGATGTCGCTGAACGGGAACGTATAAACACGATAATCGACGCCCGTCGTCTTCGCTTCGGTTTCCGAGAGACCGACGCGCGCAAATTCAGGATCGGTGAATGTGCACCACGGAACGACTGTTGACGGCTTCGTCCAGTTGAGCCTGAAGACGGCGTGCCGCAAGACGATGCCGGCATGGTGCTCGGCCAGATGCGTGAACTGGTGACCGCCGGCGACATCACCGATGGCGGAGATACGCGGATTCGTCGTCGACAATCCATCGTCGAGCACGATGCGTCCATTGGACACGTCGACGCCTGCGACGTCGAGACCGAGATTCTCGATGTTCGCTTTGCGCCCTGCTGCGAGCAAGAGATGCGTCGCATCGATCGGCTGCGGCGTTCCGTCGGGTTCGCGTAACAACAGCCGAATGCCCATCGGCGTGCGGTCGATTTTTGCGATCGATGCGCCGAGATGGTAGCGAACGCCTTCACTCTTGAGTTGCTTGAAAACGATCGCTGCAAGATCGCGGTCTTCGCGGGGAAGAATTCCCGCCGCGATATCGACAACGGTAACCTCGCTGCCCAGTCGTCGGAACGCTTGTGCCATCTCGCTGCCGACCGGGCCGCTACCGACGACGATCAGATGTGGGACCGGCTCACGCAGATCGAAGATCGTTTCATTTGTTAGATAGCGTACCGATTCGACACCGGGAATGGACGGTATCGCCGGCCGCGATCCTGTCGCGATCACGAACGTCCGCGCCTGCAATCGCCGTCCATCGACTTCGAACGTTGCTGCGTCGACGAAGCGACCGCTGCCGAAGATGACGTCGACCCCCATCGCACGAAATCGCTCGGGGCTGTCGTTTGGCTCGATACTCTTGATGACCGCTGCGACGCGCTCCATCACGCGCGGCAGTTCCGGCTTGGGGTCGTGCGGCGTCAGGGCAAAGTGCGCGGCGTTGCGCATCGTGTAAGCGACACGCGCCGATTTGATCAACGTTTTTGACGGGACGCAGCCGTACCAGAGACAATCGCCGCCGAGCTTGTGCTTCTCTACGAGCGCAACCTTCGCGCCGAGCGATGCGCCGCCCGCCGCGACGACCAAGCCGCCGGAGCCGCCGCCGATGACGGCGATGTCGTATTCGGGCGAGGGCAGAATGTTCTCCTTAGAGCGAGTTGCGTCGGACGGCGCATTCTACTGCCCGCATTCGCCGTGCTTGACGGCGCCGCAGCGGTCGGCCATCGTTCGCCCTTCGAGCTGGTCCTGCACCAAGGTTGCTATGACACGCAGTTCGCTTCCCCCCGTCGGTCTTGCGCGCGAGGAAATCTTCGCCCGGATGAAGATCTATGCTGCGTCCGACATCGATTGGCGGCATGGCCGCGTTCCCCTCTATGTGTTCAAGGCGAACGACGAGATTGCGGCGATCGGTCGCGATGCGTTCATCGAGTTCTTCACCGAGAATGGCCTCGGTGGAAAGCGAGCATTTCACAGTCTGAGGCGGATGGAAGACGAAGTTGTCGGGATCGGCTTGTCGCTGTTCCATGCGCCGGATGACGCTGGCGGTTATCTCACAACTGGGGGCTCGGAGAGCATCATCGCGATGGTTAAGGCGTGCCGCGATTGGACTCGCGAGAACGATGGCGCTCCGGATCGACGCGGCAACATCGTGATGCCGTACTCTGCGCATCCCGCGTTCACCAAAGCGGCGCGGCTGATGGACCTCGAGCCGCGGCGCGTCGCGCTTGGCCACGATTTTCGCGCCGACGTGATGGCGATGGCCGACGCTATCGATTCCGAAACGTTGCTGATCGTCGGTTCGGCGCCATGCTTTCCATACGGCACGATCGACCCGATCATTGCGCTCGGCGACCTTGCACAGGAGCGCGGACTGTGGCTGCATGTCGACGCTTGCGTCGGCGGCTATCTCGCGCCTTTCGTCGCGAAAGCGGGCTATCCGGTCCCACCGTTCGATTTCACGGTGCCGGGCGTCACGTCGCTTTCGGCGGATCTACACAAATTCGGCTTCTGCCCGAAGCCTGCATCGACGGTGTTCTATCGCTCGGCGGCGCAAGCCGCGCTCCAGCCGTTCGAAATCGACGACTGGCCCGGCGGCAAATTCGCGACTGCCACGCTGGTCGGAACGCGCCCGGGCGGTGCGATCGCCGGAGCGTGGGCCACGTTGCATGCGATGGGTGAGCA
Organism: Casimicrobiaceae bacterium; assembly: GCA_036505865.1. Classification (GTDB taxonomy): domain Bacteria; phylum Pseudomonadota; class Gammaproteobacteria; order Burkholderiales; family Casimicrobiaceae; genus VBCG01. The sequence goes on along the minus strand of DASXSP010000141.1, from coordinate 32,792 downwards.
GGGCTATGTCGAAACCGCTCGCGACATTATGGAGCTCGTCGCCCGTTACAGACGCGGCATCGAAGCGATCGGCCTTACGGTCGTGGGCGCACCGGAATTGTCGATCCTGTGCTTCACGTCGACCGACGTCGACATGCTGCAGGTTGGCGAAGCAATGACGCAGCGAGGATGGTTGCCCGGACTGGTGCGCGAGCCGCGCGCGATGCATCTCATGCTGTCGATGCTGCACGCCGGCGCTTGCGATGATTATCTGCGCGATCTGCGCGAATCCGTGACGCAAGTGCGAAGCGAAAACCGAACGACCACCACGATCGCGGCGACGTACTGACGTAACGCGAACATGTTCTCGAATCCGTCATAACAGGAGAGTAAAGATGAGTGCTTCCTTTTCCCGACGTGACACGCTGAAACTGTTGCGAAACATCGGTGTGGCCACGTTTGCCGGTGGCGCGCTGCTCGCACCGCGCAGATCGGCGGCACAGCAGTCAACGGCCGTTCTTGGGCATTTCGGCTCCGCGAACCCGCAGACGTTCGGCAAGGCGACCGGCGCATTCGCCAAGGCCCTCGGCACTAACGTCAAGACAGACTTCGTGACCGTGAGCAGCGGTCCGCAAGTGCTGGCTGCGATCGCGGGCAACAGCATGGACATCTGCAATGTCGGCTCATCGCCGATGGTCGTGGGCTTCGGCCAAGGGGTCAAGATGTCGATGGTGTACGTGGAGAAGTACATTACCGACAGCGAATGCCTTGCCGTTCGCAAGGATGCAGGCATCAATTCGCTCAAGGATCTAAAGGGCAAGAAGATCGGTCTGCCGTTCAATACTTCAGTGCACTTTGCGATGCTCGCCGGGCTCAAATCGGCTGGACTCGTTGCTTCCGACGTCAACTTGATCAACATCAAGGCCGACTCGATTCAGGCGACCTGGCAGCGGAAGGATATCGATGGAGCTTATATCTGGTACCCCGTCCTGGGCGAGCTCGTCGCCGACAACGGCAAGATCCTACTCAAAACCGGCGATCTTGCGGCCGGCGGCACACTCGTTTTCGACGGCATCGTCGTGCGCGACGAATTCAAACAGAAGCACCCCGATCTCGTTCTCGCGTATCTCAAGGAATACGACCGTCTATGCACGATGTACGAGAAACAACCACAGGAAGTCGTGAAGGTGCTGAGCCCGTATCTTGCGATGACGCCGGAAAAGACGATGGATTACATCAACACGTTCCACTCGGTTCCGCCGAAGGAGCTCGCGACCGACAAATGGATGGGGATGCCGGGCGCGAAGGATACGGGCGTGTTGCGCACGCTGCAGGCGCAGGCCGAGTTTCTCAAAGCGGCTGAACAGATGCAGGCGATTCCCGCGACTTTCGCGCCATACGTCGATTCTTCGTTTCTGGCGAAGATGATCTGAAAGACGGACGATCGGCGATGGCGATCCGATCGTTCGATCTCGCAACGCCCGCGCGGCGGAGCGCGGCCAAAGTGCTTATCGACGGCGCGTCGAAGCGCTTCGGGACTGGCGCGAATGCAGTTGTCGCGCTGAAACCAATCGATCTTGCAATCGGCGCAAGTGAATTTCTGGCGATCGTCGGGCCGTCGGGTTGCGGTAAGAGCACGCTTCTCAACATCGTTGCGGGCTTCGAGACGCCCACATCGGGCCGCGCGCTACTCGATGGAAAGACGATCGGTGCGCCCGGTCGCGAGCGCGGTGTTGTCTTTCAGCAAGGCGCGCTGTTCACGTGGATGTCCGTGCTGGACAACGTGGCATTTGGGCCGCGTGCGCTTGGCCGCAGCGTTGCTGAAGCGCGTGCGATCGCCGAGCGCTACGTCGAGCTCGTCGGGCTCAGCGGTTTCGCGCACCATTTTCCCTATCAGCTTTCCGGCGGTATGCAGCAACGCGTCGGCATCGCACGCGCGCTCGCTAACGAACCCGAAGTGCTGCTGATGGACGAGCCGTTCGCCGCGCTCGATCAGCAGACGCGCGAGCTCTTGCAGGAGGAGATTCGCGGGATATGGCGTAGTACGGGCAAGACGATCTTGTGGATCACGCACAGCATCGAGGAAGCGCTCTTCATCGCGACGCACGTTGTCGTGATGACTGCGCGACCGGGACGCATCAAAGCCGCGTTCGCTTGCGATTTTTCGCGTGACAGCGATCCGCTTGTCACGACGACGGCGGCGTTCAGCGAGGCCAAGCGCACGATTGTCGCGCTGCTCCGCGAGGAGTCGCTCAAGGCGCAGCGGCAGGAAGCCACGGCTTGAACGTTTCGCAAATGGCGAACGGCACCGACACTGTGGCGGCGCTCGCCGACGACGATGTTCCCGTCCGCCGGCTCGCGCGTCGCGACCGCTGGCTCGGGCTCGCTTCATTCGCGGCGATGCTCGTGGTTTGGTTCGCGATTACCGGCAGCGGATTGTGGCCGCCGTTGGTATCGGCCACGTTTCTGCCGTCCCCGGTTACCGTCGCAAAGACGTTTTGGAATCTCGCCAACAGGGGCTATCAGGGTCATACGCTGTTGCATCATTTTCTGGTCAGCCTGATGCGCTTCGGGATTGCGTTCATATTTTGCGTGGCGGTAGGCGTACCGGTCGGTCTGCTGATGGGTATGCACAGCGGCGTGCGCGCCGTGCTCGATCCGCCGATCGAAACGACGCGCCCAATCCCCAAGCTTGCGCTGCTGCCGCTTTTCATCATCTGGTTCGGCATCGGTGAGCTGTCGAAGACAATCGTCATCATCGCCGCATTGTTTCCGTTGATTTCGATCAGCGCGATGCAAGCGGTGCGCGCGGTCAGCGTGCGCAAGATACAAGCTGCCCAATCGCTGGGCGCTTCGCGTCGAATGATCTTCTGGCGCGTGCTGCTGCCCGCGAGCTTGCCCGGTATCTTCACCGGCTTACGCGTGTCGGTGGGTATCGGTGTCACGATGCTGGTTGGTGCGGAGATGGTCGCAACGAGCGACGGCGTCGCGTGGATGGCGCTCACCGCCGCCGACTTCGTTCAGACCGACGTCGTGTTGGTCGGTGTGCTGATCATGGCGGCGCTCGGCTATGGGCTCGATCAGCTCTTTCGAGCGCTCGAGCACCGCGTCGTGCACTGGGCGGGTAAGGATTGATGCGTTCAGTGAAAGTCGCGCGACTTCGTCGGTAGCGAACCGAGCATCGGTGTCATGTCGACGAGCCGGCCCGCGATCACATGTACGACCTCACCTTCGCGCTCGACCCTGCCATAGACCGCCATTAATCGCGCATTGAGAAGCTCGCGTCGTTGTCGGTCGCCGACATCGCGCCAGACGATGACGTTGGTTGCGCCCGTTTCGTCCTCGAGCGTCACGAAAACGACACCGCTCTTGGTATCGGGTCGTTGGCGTCCGATGACGATTCCGGCAACGCGTGTGAGTCGTCCATGCGGCGTGCGCGAGATGTCTTCCGCTGTGACGATGCGCTTCTCACGCAGTTGCCGTCGCAACAGCGCAAGCGGATGGCGCCGCAGCGTGAGCCCGAGGCGGCGGTAATCGGCGACGATTTCTTGGCCCTCGGTGGGCGCGGGTAGGGCGGAGGCCGATTCGGCAAAGGTTGCGCCCGCAAGAATTTCAGGCAATCGCTCAACACCGGCGACTTCCCATACGGCGTCGTGACGATGACCGCGCAGCGTGACGAGCGCGTCGGCATCGGCGAGGGCGGCGAGATCGCGACGATCGAGCTTCGCGCGGTGGGCGAGATCGGTGACGGAGTCGAACGGCGCGGCGCGGCGCGCTTCGACGATGCGTTTTGCGCCGGCTTCGGTGAGGCCCTTCACCATGCAAAAGCCGAGACGTAACGCAGAAGCAGGTTCCTCGGCCGATAAGGCAGCGGCCTCGGAATGACAAGTCACTTTGTCATTCAGCGGCGTATCTACTTTGTCATCCAGAGCCGTAGGCGAGGGACCTGCTTTTTTTGTTTCCAATAAGCAATCCCACTCGCTGATCGTCACATCGACGGGCCGCACATCGACGCCGTGTCGCCGCGCATCGGCGACCAATTGCGCCGGCGCATAGAAGCCCATCGGTTGCGAGTTTAGGAGTGCAGCGCAAAACGCAGCAGGCTCGTAATGCTTGAGCCACGACGATATGTACACCAGCAATGCGAACGACGCCGAATGCGATTCCGGGAATCCGTATTCGCCGAAACCGAGAATCTGCTGATAGATCTGCCGCGCGAATTCTTCGGCGTAACCACGCGCCGCCATCCCGTCGATCAACCGCTGCTCGAATTTTTCGAGACCGCCTTTGCGCCGCCATGCAGCCATCGAGCGACGCAATCGATCCGCTTCGCCGGGCGTGAACCCCGCGGCAACGATCGCGAGCTGCATCACCTGCTCCTGAAAAATCGGCACGCCCAGCGTGCGCTCGAGGACGCTCTTCACGGCATCGCTCGGATAAGTGACATCTTCGAGTCCTTGGCGCCGCTTGAGATACGGATGTACCATGCCGCCCTGTATCGGTCCGGGGCGGACGATCGCGACCTCGATCACGAGATCGTAGAACGTCTTGGGCTTCAACCGCGGCAGCATCGACTGCTGCGCACGCGATTCGATCTGAAAAACGCCGATCGTGTCGGCATGCTGGATCATCGCGTAGACGTTCGGATCTTCCGGCGGGATGTCCTGCATCTTGAGCTCGCGTCCGTCGCGTTGCGAGATCATCGTTAGCGCTCGGCGGATTGCAGACAGCATGCCGAGCGCCAAGCAATCGACCTTGAGTAGTCCGAGCGCATCCAGATCGTCCTTGTCCCACTGGATCACCGTACGATCGAGCATTGCGGCGTTCTCGACCGGCACCATGCGCTCGAGCAGACCGCGCGCGATGACGAAGCCGCCGACGTGCTGCGATAAATGCCGCGGAAAACCCATCAGCTCACCGGTCAGCGCAATAAGTCGGGCGATCAGCGGATTTTCGGGATCGAAGCCGGCTTCGCGAATCCGTCGCGGATCGATTGCACGACCATCCCACCACGCGAAGATGCCGGCGAGACGATCGACTTGCGCGAGATCGAGGCCGAGCGCTTTGCCGACGTCGCGCACCGCACTCTTTGGACGATACGTGATGAGCGTCGCGGCAAGAGCGGCTCGATCGCGGCCATACTTTTTGTAAACGTACTGCATCACCTGCTCGCGCCGCTGATGCTCGAAGTCGACGTCGATGTCCGGCGGTTCGTTGCGCTCGCGGGAAATGAAGCGCTCGAACAGCGTCGAGATGCGCGATGGATCGACTTCGGTGATGCCAAGCGCGTAGCACACGGCGGAATTTGCTGCCGATCCGCGGCCTTGGCAAAGAATGTTCTGCGAGCGCGCAAAAGCGACGATATCGTAGACGGTCAGGAAATAGGGCTCATAGCGGAGCTCGGCGATGAGTGCCAGCTCGTGGTCAACAAGCTCGCGCACGTCGTCCGGCACGCGATCGCCGTAGCGCTGTTGCAACCCGGTTTCGGTAAGCTTGCGGAGATATGACGCGGGTGTGTCGCCGGGCGGCGCGATTTCCTCCGGATACTCGTAACGCAACTCATCGAGCGAGAACGTGCAGCGCTCGACGAGCGCGAGCGTCTGTGCCAGAAGCTCGGGCGGATAGATGGTCGCGAGCTTTGCGCGTGAACGCAGATGCCGTTCACCGTTGGGAAAGAGCGCATAGCCGCAATCGGCGAGCGGTGTCTTCAGCCGGATCGCAGTCAGCGTATCTTGCAATGCGCGTCGCGCGCGCACATGCATGTGAACGTCGCCCGCGGCGACGAGCGGTAAGCCGCAGGCATGCGACAGTGTGATCAATCGCCCGAGTCGCAGCTGGTCGCCGGCACGCGCAATCAGTTCCGCGGCCATCCATGCGCGTTGGCCGAATACGTCGGTGATCCATTGTGCCTGTGCGTGTGGCAACGCATCATCGTCACGCGCTCGCAAATCAAGCGAGGGGAACCACAATGCGAGACAACGTGAGCCGAACGCCGCGACGTCGTCGCGCGTCAGTGCGTAATGTCCTTTGACGGCGCTACGTCGCCCGCGCGTGATCAGTTGTGCGAGATCGCCGTAGCTCGCGCGATCGGTCGCGTAGAGCGCAAGCTTCAATCCATCGGCGAGCGTGAACTCGCTGCCGATGACGAGCTTGAGCCCAAGCTCCTTGGCGGCAAGATGGGCGCGGACCGCGCCGGCGAGTGAGCATTCGTCGGTCAGCGCGAGCGCCGCGTAGCCCAGCGCCTGCGCGCGCTCGACCAGTTCTTCCGGGTGCGAAGCGCCGCGCAGGAACGAGAAGTTGGAGAGGCAGTGAAGCTCGGCGTAGGCAGGCAGCATCGGAAGCCGGACGCCTGCAGAATGGGCGCCGATACCGTACGGATATACGGTATGTTAGCACACCAAAAAGCAGGTCCTCGGCCGATAAGCCGCGGCCTCGGAATGACAATTCGCTTTGTCATCCCGAGCCGAGCGAAGCGAGTCCTGAGCGCAGCGAAGGAGCTGCTGTTGATTTTTTCCGGCGAGGGACCTGCTTTTAGCAGGACCTACGGAAACGCCGGGACCGTCGGCTCGATGCCGCGATTGCTCGCTTCGGGATGACGACGGCTGAGGAGCTCCTGAATCTCCTCCACACGCTGCGCCGGAACATCAATCATCAGCAGAATCTGTCCTTTATCTATTTCGTCGGCGAAGCGCCGCAGTTTTGAATTGGGCACAGAGCTGCCGACAAGCGTCGAGGCGAACACGCCGAACAGCGCTCCGAACGCGATCATCAAGAGAATGCCGCCTTGACGGACTTCCAGCCCTTCGAGCGGGAATTGCGCGAGCAGCCACGCTGCCAGCGCGCCGATCAGCGCGCCGAGAAAGAGTCCGCGTCCCGCCGCATGACGGACGTCCGTTTTTTGCAGGACGGACGCCTCGTGTAACGACTTGAGATCGGTCCCGCGGCGTGCGAGAACGTGCATGTGCCGATCCTCGATGCGCGCCAGCAGCAAGTCGTCAACAGTGCGGCGGGCACTCTCGACATCAGGCAACAACCAATACAGTCTGCGCCTCATCATGACCTCCGGTCCGCGGGAAGGCTGAAACGCACGGAAGAGTCGGCGTCGTCCAGCCATTTCTCCCTGTGTAGGTATTGTACGACCGATAGCCGCATCGCACAGTTCCAAGCCGCTTCTCGGGCGGCTGTCAACCTTGACGCGTTACGCACCGTACGCTGACACTCTCGAACTTTGTCCGTACCGACGTTTCTCCATGCCCACCATCGCTTTCGACCGTTTCTACCGCTACGCGGAATTGACCGAGCTTTTGCACGCGCTTGCACGCGAGCATCCACAGCTCCTCGCCGTCGAATCGATTGGAAAGAGTCACGAAGGCCGCGACATCTGGGTATTGACCGCCACCAATGCGCGGACCGGTCCCGCAACCGAAAAGCCGGCGTTCTGGATTGACGGCAACATCCATTCAACAGAGGTCGCAGCATCGGCCGCGAGCGTCTATTTCGTTCATACGCTCGTCGCGCAATATGGAGTCGACGCCGACGTGACGCGTGCGCTCGACACGCGTGCGTTCTACATTTGTCCGCGCATCAATCCGGATGGCGCCGAATTGGCGCTCGCCGACAAGCCGAAATGGGTGCGCTCGAGCACGCGCCCGTATCCGCACGACGAAGAAGAGATCGAGGGGTTGATCGTCGAAGACATTGATGGCGACGGACGCATTCTGCAAATGCGCATTCCCGATCCGAACGGACTTTGGAAGCCGCATCCCGAAGAGCCCCGGCTCTTGATCCGGCGCGAGCCTGCGGAGACGGGCGGGACATACTACCGGTTGCTTCCGGAAGGCCGTTTCGAGCATTACGACGGCTTTACGTTGCGCATCAAGAAGCCAAAGCAAGGCCTTGACCTGAACCGTAATTTTCCGGCGAGCTGGCGGCAGGAATTCGAACAGCTCGGCGCCGGGCCTTACCCGACCTCGGAGCCAGAAGTTCGCGCCGTCGTCGACTTCATCGTCCGCCATCCGAACCTCACCGGCGGCACGAGCTTCCATACGTGGAGTGGCGTGCTGCTTCGTCCCTTCGAGCATCAACCCGACGAAGAGATGCACGCCGAGGATCTATGGGTCTACCAGACGACGGGAAAGAAAGGGACGGAGTTCACCGGCTATCCGAACATTTCCGTCTATCACGAATTTCGTTACCACCCGAAGTCGGTGATCGGCGGGACATGGGATTGGATTTACGAACATCTCGGGATTTTCAGTTGGGTCGTCGAAATTTGGTCGCCGATGCGCGAAGCGGGTATCACCGATTACAAATACATCGACTGGTTTCGCGATCACTCGACCGATGACGACCTGAAGCTCATCCGCTGGAGCGATGAGAAGATCGACGGCCTCGCTCACATTCCGTGGCGTGCGTTCGACCATCCGCAGCTCGGCAAAGTCGAAATCGGCGGCTGGAATCGCTTTCATGCGTTCGGCAATCCACCGCCCAAGTTACTCGAGCGCGAGCTCGCGCGGTTTCCGAAATGGCTGGTGTGGCAGGCGCTGCTTTCGCCGAAGCTCGAATTGTTTTATGCGGGCGCGCAGTCGTTAGGCGATGGCACATGGAAAATCACGCTGGTCGTCCAGAACACCGGTTGGCTGCCTGCGTACGTCTCGAAGCGCGCGCTGACACGCAAAGTCGTGCGTGGCCTCATCGCCGAGATTTCGTTGCCGGATGGCGCGACGCTCGCGTCCGGAAAATTGCGCGAAGAGATGGGCCAGCTCGAGGGCAAGGCGTACAAGCACACCGGCGTTTCGTTTTGGCCCGACTATCATGTGACCGACGATCGGATGAAGATCGAGTGGGTCGTCACGGCGAAAGCGGGCAACACGGTCAAGGTCACCGCGCGGCACGAGCGCGCCGGTACCGTGCGCGCCGAAGTCAAGCTCGCGTGATTCGCTTGGCTCGAACGCATAGGGGAGGAACGATGATGCGCGGTCTGCTGCATAGCGTCATGATTGGCGCCAGTGTCGTTATCGGTCTCTTCGGTTGCACGACGACGCAGCCGGGCTCGTCCGGACTCGACCGCATCCAGCACATCGTCGTGATTTATGCGGAAAACCGCAGCTTCGACAATCTCTACGGACTGTTTCCGGGCGCTGACGGCATCGCCAACGCGACGCCGGAGCAGTACACACAAGTCGATTTCGACGGCAAGCCGCTCGCACATTTGCCGCCGGTTTGGAAAGGCAAGGATCCGGATCCGGCCTATCCGAAGGATCTGCCGAACAAGCCTTTTCGCATCGACGCGTCGCCCGTCAACATGCCGTTGTCGGTCCCGACGCGCGACCTGATCCACAAGTTCTATCAGCAGCAAGAGCAGATCAACGGCGGCCGCAACGATCGCTTCGTCGAAGTCTCAGACGCCGGTGCGCTCGCGATGGGCTACTACGACGGCTCGAAACTGCCGATGTGGAAGTGGGCGCAGGATTACGTGCTCGCCGATCGCTTCTTCATGTCCGCGTTCGGCGATTCGTATCTCAATCACTTTTGGTTGATTTGCGCGTGCACGCCGATCGATCCGGGTCCGCCGAATTTGCGCGCACAGCTCGACGATCGAGGATGGCTCAAGCGACGCCCCGAATCGCCCACCTCAGCGCTCACCGGTCCTGCCGTATTCGTTCCGGGGGAATTTACGACCGACGGTTACTCGCTTTCGACGAATCAACCGCCGTATCAGCCATCACGCGTGCCACCCCCCGCGGGCGGCGATGCGCGCTTCGCCGATCCGACGAAGCAAATCCTTCCGCCGCAGACGCAAAAAACGATCGGCGACACGTTGTCCGCGAAGGGCGTCTCGTGGGCATGGTACGCGGGCGCATGGAATGCGGCGGTGAAAGACGGCATGCAACCGGCGGACGCGAAACGAATGATCATCTACAACAACACGCCGCCCGCGCCGTATTTCGTCGCGCACCATCAGCCGTTCAACTATTTCGCGCGTTTCGCGCCGGGCACCCCAGATCGCGAGCGGCATCTGAAGGATTACACTGACCTTGTCGCCGGCATTGAAAAAGGCGACTTGCCGGCCGTTGCGTTCTACAAGCCGCAGGGCACGTTCAACGAGCATCCCGGGAATACCGACGTGATGTCGGGCGACATCCACATTGCGGAGCTCATCACCAAGATCAAAGCGAGTCCGCTGTGGTCATCGACCGCCATCATTGTGACGTACGACGAGAACGGCGGCTTCTGGGATCACGTTCCGCCGCCCAAAGGGGACCGCTGGGGTCCGGGGACGCGCATCCCGGCGATCATCATCTCGCCGTTCGCAAAACGCGGCTACATCGATCACACATCCTACGATACGACGTCGATCATCAAGCTCATCACGCGCCGCTTCGGACTCGAGCCGTTGCCCGGCGTTCGCGCCAATGCGGGTGATTTGACGAACGCATTCGAATTCTAGATTCGACCGGCAATGCCGATGGCGACGAAACCGGCGCGTCGCGGCATTGCCGCGATCCCCAGAGGCGTTTGGGCATTGGGTATCGTCAGCTTGTGCATGGATCTCTCGTCCGAGTTGATCCATTCGCTGCTGCCGCTCTACATGGCAGTCGCGCTCGGCGCGAGCACGTTCACGATCGGCATCGTCGAGGGTGTCGCCGAAGCGCTCGCGCTCATCGTCAAAGTGTTCTCGGGCGTGTTGTCGGACGTGTTCCGCAAACGCAAATCGCTTGTCGTCGTCGGCTATGGATTGGCCGCGCTGACCAAATTCATCTTTCCGCTTGCCTCGACTCTCGGCTGGGTCGTCACCGCGCGCTTCGCCGATCGCGTCGGTAAAGGGATTCGCGGAGCACCCCGCGACGCACTTATCGCCGATATCGCGCCGGCGGACGTCCGTGGGGCGAGCTTCGGCCTGCGCCAGGCGCTCGACACAGTGGGTGCGATCGGCGGACCGTTGCTGGCGCTTGCAGCGATGGTGTATTTCGCCGGCAATTTCCGCGCGTCGTTCTGGGTCGCTGTGATCCCGGCGGTCATCTGCGTCGTCGTGCTGATCTTCGGCGTAAAGGAACCGGCGACGGTGGGCAGCGACAATGCCAATGCTCAGTTGCGCCTTGCCGATGCAAAACGCTTTCCGTCAACCTACTGGATCGTCGTCGCGATCGCCGGCGTGCTGACGCTTGCGCGTTTTTCGGAGGCGTTTTTGGTATTGCGTGCGCAGAACGTGGGCTTGCAAGTCTCGCTCGTGCCGTGGGTGATGGTGATCATGTCCACCGTGTACGCCGCTGTCGCGTACCCGACCGGTGCCGCCGCCGATCGGGGCGCGGGTGCGCAGCTCTTATGGAGTGGGTTGGTAGCGTTGATCGTCGCGGACATCGTGCTGGCGAGCGCAACTACGCCTGCTGGCGTTTTCGTCGGTGCGGCACTCTGGGGCCTGCACATGGGTCTTACACAAGGATTGCTGTCCGCGCTCGTCGCCGCCGCTGCCCCTGCGGACCTTCGGGGAAGCGGGTTCGGCATCTTCAACCTCGTAAGCGGCGTCGCGCTATTGATCGCGAGCGCGCTCGCGGGGTGGCTGTGGGACGCGTATGGGCCGCGCTTCACGTTCTACGCCGGCGCGGTGTTCACGGCTATCGCATTGATCGCGCTGTTGGCGCGCGGCAGAAAAGTTGGCAGCCTCGAACGTTAATCGTAAGCTTCTTGGTGGGGACAGCGACTGATCGCAATGAGCGGGCGCGTCACTGCGCCTTGCCTGGGGTGATTGGATGAACGATGCAACGGTTCCGGCGTCGAGGTCTGCGTCCATCGCCGGCCGTGTGTACTATCGACATCAGCTGCCGGTGCGGATCATGCATTGGATCAACGTGATCGCGTTGACGATTCTATTCATGAGTGGTCTCATGATCTTCAACGCGCATTCCAGCCTCTATTGGGGCAAGTCCTCGTATACCGGCCGTCCGCCGATTCTCGAAATCGGTGCGCGAGACGGCGGCGAGACGGGCGCGATCGGCTACACGAAAATCTTCGGGCGCGAGTTCAATACAACCGGCGTGCTGGGGCTCTCACGCGAGCCGAACGGCCGCATGGCGGCGAGAGCGTTTCCGTCATGGCTCACCATTCCCGACGTGCAGTGGCTTTCGATGGCGCGTTCATGGCATTTCTTTTTCGCGTGGATTTTCGTCGTCAATGGACTCTGTTACGTCGCGTATTCGCTGTGGAGCCGGCATCTCGCCCGCGATCTCCTTCCAACGCGAAGCGAGCTTGCGAAGATCGGTCAATCGATCAAAGATCATTTGTTGTTCCGCCACGAAACCGGTGAGGCCGCGACGCGATACAACGTCTTGCAGAAGATCACCTACCTGATCGTGATCTTCGTTCTGCTGCCGCTCGTGATCCTAATGGGGTTCGCGATGTCGCCGCGGATCGACACGTTGTTCACAGGATGGGTCGATCTGTTCGGCGGACGCCAATCGGCGCGCACAATCCACTTCATCGCCGCGTGGTTGATCGTTGCATTCGTGTTGATCCACGTATTCGAGGTCATCATCACCGGGCTCTGGAACAATCTGCGGTCGATGATCACTGGGCGGTACCGAGTTCCGCCGGAGCCTTCGCATGAATGAATTAACGCAATCGTCACGCAGACGCTTTTTATCGCGCGCATTGGGCGCGGCCGGCGCGTTGTTTCTCGCAGGCTGCGAGCGCCTATCGGAAAGTGAATGGTTTCCCAAGGTGCTCGGTGCGGGCGAAAGGCTCAGTGAGGCGGCACAAAAGCTCGTGACCGGCCGCAAGTCGATGGCGCAGGAGTTCTCGGAGGCCGATCTGTCGCCGACGTTTCGCAGCAACGGAACCGCCGAGCCTGATAGCGAGGCGTACGCGGCGCTTGCGGCGAAAGGCTTTGCCGATTACAAGCTGGAGGTCGGCGGGTTGGTCGCTTCGCCGCGGAGCCTTTCTCTCGCTGAATTGCGCGCGCTCGAGTCGCGCACGCAGATCACGCGGCACGATTGTGTCGAAGGCTGGAGCGCAATCGGAAAGTGGAAAGGCGCAAAGCTCTCGGCGCTCCTCGATACGGTCAAGGTCAAGCCGGAAGCACGCTACGTCGTGTTCTATTGCGCCGATCCGATGGCGGACGACGGCACCGATCTGTACTACGAGAGCATCGACATGGACGATGCGTGGCATCCGCAGACAATCCTCGCGTACGAGTTGAACGGCGAATCGCTGCCGATCAAGAACGGCGCACCGGTTCGGCTGCGTGTCGAGCGCCAGTTGGGATACAAGCACGCGAAGTACGTGATGAAGATCGAGCTCGTCCAAAGCTTTGCGCACATCGCCGGCGGCAAGGGTGGTTACTGGGAAGATCAGGGCTATCAGTGGTACGCCGGAATCTGAAATTCTGACGGTAAGCTTTTTCCTCCCGATTCGACGAAGTCGTGTAGGCGAGGGCGTTAACGACGCTCTGCCGACGCGGGTGAACGCAAACCGCTTCACCGCATCCACGACATTCGAATCAAGGAGATCGCATCATGCTGAAGCCTGTTATGTTGAAGGTGGCGGTGATGGCGCTGACGTTCGCCACGCTGCTGCCGGCAATCGTGCGTGCAGCCGATACGACGGCAACCCTGCCGCCGAGCGGCATCGTCAAAGTGAAAAGCGCCTATTCGGTGCCCGAAACGATCGCGCGGATCAAGAAGGATGTCGCGGACAAGGGCATTCGGTTCTTCCAGGAAGTCGATCAACAAAAGCTCGCTGCCGATGCAGGCATCAAGCTGCGTCCGTCGACGCTACTAGTGTTTGGCAATCCACCACTCGGTACGCTGTTCGTCAACGCTAATCCGCTCGCCGGCCTCGATTGGCCCGTGCGTGTCCTCGTGCTTGAAGATGAGAACGGCGACGTCTGGGCGGCATACACGGATTTTGGATGGATCGCGCGCCGTCACGATATTAAAGGCAGCGATCTCGACGCCTTCAACAAAGCGTCCGGCGTCATCGCGTCGATTATGTCCAGCGTCAAGGCGCGCTGAATTGCAAACTTAGGCTACTTTGATTTGTCGTGTCCCGCTGGCGTTGGTGCCCCGGCTTAGCTCACCGGGACACCGTCCAGCGCGTGTTTCCTCCGCGGCTGCTCCTCAATCGCGCGGATAGCTTCCCATCCCGCCCACGAGCACATTGGGGGGCGGAGAGCCGGCCTTGCCGCCGCTTTCGCGGTAGTCGACCCACGCCTCGAGCGCGTTCAGCTGCGCGGCGAGTGACGCGTCGTACTCGGCGCCGCCATGCCCCATGCCCGGGATGTAATACACGGCGAGCAAATCGCGTGCACCAGCAACGCCGAAGCGCTGCTCCACGAGCCGTTTGTACACCGCCGTCTCGCCCGGCGACACGATCGGGTCATGCGAGCCGTGGCCGATGATGATCGGACGCTGCAAGTTGCCGGTGTTGTCGAATCTGCGCAGGTCGTTTGCGACGGGCGGTGGGCTGAAATTCGGATCCCACGCCTTGATCTCGTCGAGCGAAAGCTCCCCGTCGCCGTTCGGATCGTAGAAGCGGTCGAACTTTTCGACGGAGGTTTCGGCGTAACCGAGGATCGACGTGTATTGGCCGAGCGGCCATGTGGGGCTGGCTGGAGGCCACCTGTACTCGGAGCCCGGCACACGTCCGATATTGAATGCCAGTCCGCCGACTTGCGCGGGCATGTTGTACACGCTGAGCAACGCCTGCAGCTGAGCTGCAGTGAGCGGCGGGGTGAGCGGCGTCGTGACCGGATCCCAGTTGGGATTCGCGGTACGCGCAGCAATGATGTCGCCGATGCGCGACGCGAATACGTCGAAGTTGCGCACGAACCTCGTGTTCGAACCCATCCATTCGATATGCGACGTGATGCCGTACCCCGCGAGGCCACCGTCGTATTCGGACGGATAATCTTCCACCATCATCTTCGTGTTGTGGCCGCCGTTGGAGCCACCTACCATGAACGTACGCGACGCCTTCGCACCGTAATAACGGCCCACCGTCGCCTTCGTGTACTGCGTGAGCTGCAGGATCCGCCGCCGCGACTCGTAGTACTTGTCTTCAGGATTGTCGATTATGTCGAAGCGGTACCAGCCCTGATCGCTCAGCGCATATGCGTAGCCCTTCTGAAGCCCGACTGTCTTGAACGCGCCCGCCGAGTTCTCGTCGCCCGAGAATCCGCGTGCGCCGATGAGGAGCTTCCCGTTCCAGCTGTCGGGTAGCGCGATTTGGAAGTCCGCGTCGCCGAGCGTACCGTGGATGTAGCGGTGAGGTACCGGAGTCGTCCGGTGCTCGTCGAGGTCGATGTTTCCCGGTTGCGCCCAAGCGGTTGTTGCGAAGGCGGAGAGTGCGATGGCGACGCTGATGCTTTGAAAGACGAATCGTCTCACTGTGATGCCGAACTGATTCCGAGTCATGGCTCCTCCAACTGCGTTGCTTCCGCAAAATGATGGGAGATCTAACGCCTGACGGGTGCCCTCAGTATGGCATTTCGTGCTGAAAGGAACCTGACATCCTCGGGAATGGCACGGGCTGAGCAGCGAGGCCGGCCGATCTGATCACATGTTAGACGTCAGCTGATTAGGGGATCAGCCGTCAGCAAAAGACTCAGGAGAAGTCCAATGAGTAGAAAATCGTCTTGGTTTCTTCTTTGCGCTCTGCTATTCGCTCTTAGCGCTCCTGTCGAGGCACAGCAGCCGAAGAAGGTTTCGCGAGTAGGATATTTGGCGGCCGTTTCGCGTTCCGCTGATGCGCCCCGTCTAGAGGCATTTCGGCAAGGGCTGCGCGATCTCGGGTACGTTGAGGGGGAGAACATTGTTATTGACTACCGACACGAGGACCGCGCGTTCGAACAGCTTCCCAACGTTGCGGCCGAGTTGGTCCGTCTGAAAGTCGACGTACTTGTCGCAGTCACGACGAATGCAGCTCTGGCTGCCAAGAAAACGACCGGGACGATCCCCATTATATTTATGGGGGTAACTGATCCGATTACCGCTGGGCTGGTCGAGAACCTGGCGCGACCTGGCGGGAACGCCACCGGAATTACCAACATCGCGGCGACTTTAACCGGCAAGCGACTGGCGTTTCTCAAAGAAACCATTCGCAGCGTTTCTCGTGTTGCCGTGCTATGGGACCCACAGGCTCCAGGCTCCATACCGCAATGGAACGAAAGCCAACTGCCAGCACGGGAACTGGGTCTGCAACTTTATTCGATGGAGGTAAGCAGCGTCGACAAGTATGAGGCTGCTTTCAGAGAAGCAATCAACGTCGGTAATACCGCTGTGTGGATAACGCTGAACCCCTTAGCCAATTCAAACCAAAAACTACTCGCGGACTTGGCCATCAAGAATCGATTGCCGTCGATATGCGCTCGGAGCGATTACGCAGAAAACGGTTGCTTGATGGCGTATGGACCCGGCTATAGTACCGAGGGTAGAGACGGCGCTCGTTATGTCGACAAGATTTTGAAAGGTGCCAAGCCGGCTGATCTCCCCGTCGAACAGCCAACGAAATTCGAGTTGGTGATCAATCTGAAAACAGCGAAGCAGATCGGTGTCACGATACCGCAACCCGTGCTGTATCAGGAGGACAAGGTCATTGAGTGATCGCACGACCCGATAAGATTGTCGGCCAACAGCAGACGTCGCTCAGCCTCCTGAAAAGCAGATGCGATGAAGCGACGTGATGCCATTCTTGCACTTGTCGCACTCGGCCTTGCCGCCGCATCCTTCTGCATGGCCGCGCAACCCAAGCGACCGGATCCAGCACGCGTAGCGATTCTCGACGACGCAACGGAAGCTACCCGTCAGCAACTCTGGGCCGCCTTTCGCAACCGCCTGCGCGAACTCGGACACGTCGAAGGCCGGGACGTGCTGATCGAGGCACACTTTGCCGGAGGCAACCCAGACCGTCTGCGTTCGCTGGCAGCGGAACTGGTAGCGGTCAAGCCGGACGTGCTCGTGGTGGTTACGACGACGGTTGCGGTGGCTGTGAAGAAGGCGACTTCAACGATCCCGATCGTCGCCCTCGGGCCGACGGATCCAGTGAAGTCCGGCCTAGTCGCATCGCTTGCTCGACCCGGCGGAAACCTCACGGGTCTTTCACCGAACCAAGGCGAGATCGTCGGCAAGTGGCTTGAACTGCTGCGCGCGTTGCGACCGAGCGCGAAGACGCTTGTCTACCTGACCGATACTGCGAACCCGGGTGAGATGCTTGTGTATCGCGACCTCGAGCAGCGGGCACGTTCGGTCGGGTTGGAATCGCAGGTGATGGACGGAATCAACGCCGCGAACGTGGACCAGGCGTTCGCATCGATGCAAACGAGGCGTACGGACGCACTCGTCGTTGCCACGACCGCATCGCTTCTCACCCAGCGGCGTCAAATCGTGGATGGTGCCGCGCGCTTGCGCATCCCCGCCATCTACGCGCGTCAGGAATACCCAGAAGCGGGCGGCCTGATTTCCTATGGAAGCGATTCGCAGGCTCTCTTCGCGCGCGCCGCGGATTATGTGAACCGCATTTTGCGTGGAACTCCACCATCGGAACTACCCTTCGAAATGGCCTCGACGTTTAGGCTCGTGTTGAACCTGCGAACTTCGCGCGCATTCGGGCTGGCGATTCCTCAGGCCATACGCATCCGGGCAGACGAGGTGATCGAATAGACATAAGCGGTGGGCGGGACCGCGGCTGCTTGTGCGGCAAGCAATGCCGCCTGCGCTCTCACTGAACTCGATAGGGGACCCTTTAAACCCCCACTCGGCACAGCGCTAGGTGACGTATGAATTTTTCCAACGCAGCCCACGAGCTCCAGAGCCGTTCGACCCGTGTCGCGAAGCCGACTTCGGCTCGAGGCACAGCTGGTGCCCGAAACGCGACGAGCGCCTCCTCGCGCAGGGCTTGCACCACGGCAACGCCGCCGCACGAGATCTCATACGATTGGCCAGCCTTTAGCACGATGTCCCCCGCGCATTCCCGCTCAGTGATCCAGATCCGTCCGCGAAGACAGTCGATCCGCGTGCCCATGGCGTCCTCCACCGGGACGATTCCGCGATACTCGAGCTCGACGACCATCCGATTCATGTCGAAGATCATGATTGCCTCCTATGAGCCGGCCGCATCCGCGCGCCGTTCTATGTAAGATGGAAGCAATTCTGGACAGCGGCCGGGCAGTCCTCAAACGATCTTTGCTCACCGCCCGCATGAGTTCGGGGAATGCATAGCAAGCGTCGTCGTCCGCGGTTGTCGCTCGACTTGCTCAAGGGCTTCGAGGCCGCGGCACGCCACCTGAGTTTCACGCGCGCGGCGCGGGAGTTGTCCCTCACCCAATCGGCGGTCAGCCGCGAGATCAAGACGCTCGAAGAGCAGCTCGGACAGCCGTTGTTCACCCGCGTCAATCGCGGGTTGCGCCTCACCGATGCCGGGCAGGGGCTCTATCGCGCGGTGGGCGAGGCGCTGAAGCTGATCGACGAGGCGACCGATCATCTCGCCATGTCGGGAGGCGGGGAGACGCTCGCGGTCACGACGAGTTCGGCGCTCGCCTCGGCCTGGTTGGTGCCGAAGCTTCCTCGGTTCATCCGCCTGCATCCCGAGCTCGACGTGCGCAGCGTCGCCGCCGACCAGAAGCTCGATCTCGAGCGCGAGCGCCTCGACCTCGCGATCCGCTGGGCACCTTCTGGAGCGAGCGTCCCCGGCGGGGAGCCGCTATTCGACGTGCAGATGTTCCCGATCTGCTCGCCGACGCTGGCGCGCGATCACGCACGGCCGCTCGGCAATCCCGCCGACCTCGCGCACCACGTGCTCTTGGATCTGGAGACCGTCACGGCGCGCGGGCCGTGGTCCGACTGGGGCCCGTGGCTCGAGGCGATGAAGCTCGCCGACCTGAAGCCGGGCGGTACGCTGCATTTCTCGCATTACGACCAGGTGGTCCAGGCGGCGATTGATGGCAGCGGCGTCGCGATCGGACGCAACCCGCACAGTGCCCGCCATCTCCGCGACGGCCTGCTGGTCGCACCGTTTGGCCGTGAAGCGGTGCTCAGCCGGGGAACATACTTCGTCCTCATCCCGCGGCGCTCAGCCGAACGCCCGGTCGTCAAGGAGTTCGTCGCGTGGCTGCGCGACGAGGTCCGCCAGGACGTCGAAGCAGACGCGGAGCGCGAAAGCTCCCCTGCTCACGCGAACAGCCCATGCAAAAACCACTCGCCGTCGTCGATGCCGTAGCGATGATCGCGGTAGATCCAGGCGATGGCGCCGTCCGGCGTTTCGGCGACAAAGTAATCGCGACGCAGATCGTTGCCGTCCCACCAACCCGACTCAATGCGTTCAGGCCCATCCTGCAACACCCACGGCGCTTGCTCCAACCGATGCTGCAATGGCTCCGGTTCGTCGAGGAGCCACAGGGGTCGTGGCGCCTCGGGTAGTCGTGCTGAATCCCTATGCGTTTTGCGCGTAAGCGGCTTACTTTGCAGAGCTACGCGAACAAAAGATGTCCGCTCACTGTTTTCAGGACGATGCTCGGCATGTGGCGTGAGGAGTATCACGGCATCGTCGCCCAAACGCGCTCGTAGACGATCGACAAGCGGTACCTGCGCGGCGTCGGCTTCATCACACGGCAGCAGGCCGAGATTGCGACCGGCGAGCGGCGCCGTCTCCTCGCTTTCGAGGACAATCGCTTCAACCGGCGCGGGAAGCGCCACACGCGCGAGTCGTTCGCGCAGCACGCCGATCAAATGCGCCGGCATTCGAGCAGGCGCGCCGAGCATGAACGGCACATGCGTCGCCGGCACACCGCGTTGCTGCAGATAATGTTCGTGTGTGAACGTGAGCGAGAGCCTCACCGCACCGAGACCGCGGGCGGAGAGCCATGCGGTGAGCTCGTGCACGAGACGATTGACACCAAAGCTCAATGCTTCGATACCGGCGACCGGCACCGGCAATTCGAGGCGACTCGAGAAATGCGGTGGCGGTACGTAAGGCACGCGCGGATCGGCGCTTCGTGCGAGCGCACGATCGAGCGTCGTGACGAGATTTTGGCCGCAGCGGCGCGCGAGTGCGTCGCGCGGCAGCGATGCGGCTTGACCAAATGTGGTAATGCCGGTGGCCGCGAGCGTAGCCAACGTGTCGGCGTCGATATCGAGCAGCTTGAGCGGCAATGGCGCAAGTACGCGAGGCAGCTCACGCGCGTCGCATACCGTTTGTACATTCGCGCCGCAGGGCCGCCCCAAGGCGCGAATTGCTCCCCCTTTGGGGGCAGAGGGCTGAGCGTAGCGGCGAGAGCCGCGAGCGTGGGGGTCCACTTCGGCGGCGCGTGCAAGCAGCAATGCGGCCGTCGGCGACGGTGCAATTCCAAGCTGCGCTTCGTAGCCTTGCGCCATTACCCCGTTGCTGATCCGCGTGACCAGCGGCGACAGGCCACCGAACAACCGCACACTGCCGCCGATCTCCAACGCGAGCGCATCGGCCGACATGACGCTTACCTGAGGCGTGAAACGCAGTGTCCAAGTGGCGACTTGCGCGATCGCGCAGGCCTCGGCGGCGGGATCGCGATCGCGTAGAACGATGTCAGGTGCGAGTGCAAGCGCGGTGGAAATTGTTTGGCCGCGACGAATACCGGCTTCACAGGCGGCAGCATTGGCGGCAATGACCTTCGGCGCGTTACCACCGCTTGCGACGACGAATCGCTGCGCCGTATCTTCGTCACTCCACGCACGCGCGAAGACATCGAGCGCTAGCGAAGGAAAATAGAGGCAAGCCCAGAGCATCGGAGCGAGTCACGTTTCGTGCGGATCAGACTGAAAATGGAAATTCGTTTCTTGAATCTATGTACGCGCCCGAACGCCCCATATCATCTCTTCCGAATATCCGAGCTCAGCCAACTCCGCCTCGCGCAGATGCGCTTCGTTTGCGCAGAAGAACTCGTCCAACTGCGGTGGCTTTACTGATGTGCCCGAGAGCATCGCATGCGCTTGGCCGCGATGATGGATCTGATGCTGGAACAGATGCGCAAGCAAACGCGCAGCTGATTCCGGTTGGATTCCGGCACGGCGCATGATCGGTACAGCGCGATCGAGGTCATCTTCGGTGAGGACAGTACACGCTGCGATCAATCGCCGATCGGCGTCGCGCTGCGCCGACGTGAGAGCCGCGCATGTCTCGAACGGCTCTTCCGGTTCAAAGAAGCGGTCCGGTTCGCGATTGGGCTCCTGATGACGTAATGCACGCTCCAGCGCGTCGATGTAATACCAGTCGACGGTGATGATGTGATTGAGCGTGGCCTTGAGCGATGGAAAGAAGCTCGTGCGCTTCGCTTCGAAATCACTCTGCGACAGCTTGTTGCAGGCTGTGAGCAGCCGATAGTTCGCCCACGCGTTGTTGTACGCCATCGTGGCGAAGTGATGCGACAAAGTCGAGCGCATGCAATCACCTCATTCATCGATCGTCAGCACGATCGAGGGAGCGGAGCGTTGCACCGGTCCGTGATGGACAGCCTCGATATTGTTGCCGTCGGGATCAAGGACGAACGCAGCGAAATAGCCGGGGTGATAGCTGCGTTCGCCAGGAGCGCCGTTGTCGCGCCCGCCCGCGGCCAATGCAGCGGCGTAAAAACGTTGGACGGTCTCACGATCGGGCGCCTGGAGTGCAAGATGCACGTGTGATGTCGACGTTTCGCCGGGGCTCACATAGAGCTCATCGGCGTAGAAAAAGCCATCGCTTTCGCCGGAGAGATCGCGACCGAGCGATTGCAGCACAGCGCGATAGAACCGCTTGCTCGCCTCGAAGTTAGCGACGACGAGGTGCACGTGATCAATCAAACGTCCGATGTGATATTCCATGCATTCTCCAAAAATTCAGTGCGTCGCCGGTGGGCGCGGCCGCCTGCGCGGCGTAGGTTCTAGGCTTGCGCGCTGGGACGAAGACGCGATGCGAATCGCAGAAATGCTGTCGATATCGATAGCCACTGGCCGCGGCAGCTCGGCGCCGCGACGCTTCAATACGCGCACCATCAGCTTGCCCGAATGAGGCGCTAGTGCGAGACGTAACGGCGCTGCGGTAGCGCTCGCGCGCTGCCCCAGACGCCGCCATAGCACGCCCCATGTTTTACCTTCACGCGCTGCCACCTGCAGCCGCCGCAGCACGCGCTCGTCATGCGCGGCGACCCACGCGAATGCGGCGCCGCATTCCGGCGCGCGCAACGCTTGCTCGTAAGCCCATAACGCATCTTTCGCGTCGTGACAGCGAACGACATAAAACCGCGCGAGATCGACTCCTGCTGCCGCGAGCGCCGGCGCGTAAGGGCGATGCGGCGGCGCGACCCAGACGACGTCCTGGCCCTGCGCCTGCACGCGTAGAAGCGCGGGCAACGTGAGCCGCAACTCGCCGATGCCTTCACGTTCGAGCAGCACTTCGGTAAGCGCGCCTTGCGGCCAGCCGCGGCCGGGGAGGGCGGCATCGAGCGCAGCAAAACCGGAAGGCAGCGGCGAGGGCTCCGGCGCGCAATCGTCGCCACGCCAGATCGCCGGATTGGAAAGAAGCGTCGCAAGCGAAGAATTCATCCGAGATCACGTCTTCTTCTTAGGCAACCAGTACGGTGTTCCATCTTTGTACGCGGGATAAGAACCGTCCTCCGTATCGACGTACACCAAGTCGTCGTCGGGATAAAACGCGTTGTCACCGGGAATGCGCGAGCCCATGATCAAGTAGTGCGCGCGCCGATCGGAACGATTGACGAAGTGATGCGCATTGCGAACACCGGCCTTGAAGCCGACGCACATGCCGGCCGTCATCGGCGTTTCGCCGGCGTCGGTCCGCAACACGACCTCGCCCTCCAGCAGGTAGAGAAATTCGTCGACGAGCGTATGCCAGTGTCGCAGCGCCGACTGCGCGCCCGGTTCGAGCGTTTCCAGACTGATGCCGAATTGAGTGAGCCCAAACGCGTCGCCTAACCGACGCCAGCTCGCGACGCCCATGCGCGATTGAAACGGCTCCGGATAACCGCCGCCGCTTTCGCTTTTCAAATCGAGCGCCGCGACAGGCGCAGATGCAGTCATGATGGACTCCACTTACGATTGACCCAGCTTGGCCATCCGCCGCTGCATTTCTTCCATCGATACATCTTCCTTATGCGTGCCGATGGACCATACGTGTCCAAAGGGATCGACGAGCGTACCGGTGCGATCACCGTAGAACTGGTCTTGAACCGGACGCTTGATCGTCGCACCCGCGGCGATCGCTTGCGCAAAACGCGTGTCGACATCCTCGACGTACAACATCAGGCTGACGCCGACGCCGCCGAGCGTTTGCGGTCCGACAAAGCCCTCTTCCGGCATCTCGTCGGCGAGCATTACCGGCGAGTCGCCGATCTTCACTTCGGCGTGCATGATCTTGCCGCCAGGGCCGGGGAAGCGCATCAGTTCGACGGCGTTGAACGCCTTTTTGTAAAAGTCGATCGCCGCTGCCGCATTGCGCACCATCAGATAGGGCGTTACGTTGTGATAGCCAGTGGGAATGGGTTGGACCATGATTGTTCTCCTGTTAAGTTGATGGACCCCCACGCTTGCGGCTTCGTCGCTGCGCTGCCCCCAGAGGGGCGTAATTCGCGTCTTGGGACGGCCCTGCGGCGCGGATCATAGGGGACTTCTTCGCACGATACCGACGGCGATGCCTTCGATTGCAAGCGTCGTCTTCTTCGGGTCTACGACAATCGGTGCAAAGGTGGGGTTCTCAGCGACAAGCACGATATCTTTTCCGCGCCGCTGCAAACGTTTGACAGTGACCTCATCGCCGGCCAACCCACCCAGTCGTGCGACGACGATCTGCCCGGAGCGTGCTTCGTCGGTTTTGTGCACGGCCAGCAAATCGCCGTCGAGAATGCCGGCATCGCGCATCGACTGCCCGAAGACGCGCAGCAAATAATCGGCGCGCGGCGTGAAAAGCTCGGGATCGACGCGGTAATGCGCTTCGATGTGCTCGATAGCGAGAAGCGGCGCACCGGCCGCCACTCGGCCCACGAGCGGCAAGATCCCTTGAACTGGAATGCCGGGCAGATTTTTGAGTCGCAAGCCACGCGAGGCGCCCGGCTCGATTTCGAGCACACCTTTTTTTTCGAGCGCTCGCAAATGATCTTCCGCGGAGCTTGGCGTAGAAAAACCCAGACCGGCCGCAATTTCCGCGCGCGTCGGCGGACGACCCGCCGATTCCAGATGGTTGCGAATCCAATCGAGGATCTGGCGCTGGCGCGCCGTCAACTGAGGCGTAGGCAGCTCGAAAGATGCAGCGAGGGAGGCGCGAGAACGAGGCGGCATGCAGATACCGTATGTATATGCGGTATCTGCCATTATAGGCCTGCCGAAGCACCGGTCAAGTGTGCGTGTGAATCGTCTCGCGCACCAACGGATAGATAAGGTTGCTCCACCGTTTTCCGCTGAAGACGCCGTAATGACCCACGCCCGCCTGCACGTAATGGGAACGCATGTACGGGCGCATTCCCGTACACAGGTCGTGTGCGGCCAGCGTCTGTCCCAACGAACAGATGTCGTCGCGTTCGCCCTCGATCGTCAGCAACGCAACGCGTCGGATTGCGCCGGGATTGATCGCATATCCACGGAACTTGAGCTTGCCGCATGGAAGGGCGTGGTCCTGGAAAACGTGCTGCACGGTCTCGAGAAAGAATTCCGCCGGCAGATCGGCCACTGCGAAATACTCTTCGTAGAATTTGCGTGTTGCATCTGCGCGCTCTTTTTCACCGTTGACCAGATCAGCGTAGAGGCCGCGAAACGCAGTGATGTGGCGTTCGAGATTCATGTTCATGAACGCGGCGAGCTGCAGGAAGCCCGGGTACACCCGCCGCATTGCGCCGGCGTGTCGCAGCGGGACGGTACCGATCAGATTGCGCTCGAACCAATCGATCGTATGGTTGTTGGCGAGCTTGTTGACTTGGGTTGGCGCGATTCGGCAATCGATTGGTCCCGCCATCAATGTCATTGTGAGCGGCGTTGCAGGGTGGTCGTCTTCCGACATCAGCGCGACCGCGGCGAGCGCCGCCACGCACGGCTGACAAATCGCCATCAGATGTGCACTGGGGCCAATGTGCGAGAGAAAGTCGATGACATGCTCGATGTACTCATCGAAGCCGAAGCGACCATCCGTCAGCGGCGTGTCGCGGGCGTTGTGCCAGTCGGTCACGTAAACATCGTGATCGCCCAGCATCGTGCGCGCGGTTTCGCGCAGCAGCGTGGCGAAGTGGCCCGACATGGGCGCCACGATCAGCACGCGGGGACCCGGTTCTGGAATCTCCTTGCGAAAATGCAATAGGGTGCCAAACGGTGTGCGGTAGACGACTTCTTCGTGCACGGCGACGTCACATCCATAGCAGGTGACGGTGTCGATTCGAAACGGCGGTCGTTGGTGCGTCAGTGCGGCGACTGCAAACACTTCGCACGCCGCCGCGAGCTCACGAATGCCGAGCTCGCCGGTTGGCGCGTCGACCGCCAGGTTGAGTGCGGGCAGTGCCGATTTCGCCAAGAATCTGAACGGCTGAAGCGCATCCTCGTGCGCTTGATAGGCTTGGTAGAGCATGGGCTATTGCGTCAGTCGCAAGGCGGCGCGCAACCGGCATTTTTGTGGCCGCATCGACTCGCGCCGATTCGATTTGGCATGTCGCTTGCACAACGCCTCGACATCGCATCGCACGCGTCGAATGCGCGCGTTTGTGGTGCAGCGGTATGACAGGAGATGAACCGCATGGCCAAGGCCGCTCTCAGCATCAGCAGCAAGAATTATTCATCGTGGTCGCTGCGAGGATGGCTGCTCGCGCGATTCTCGGGCCTGGAATTCAGCGAGGTCGTTGTTCCGCCGGACGACCCCGACGCGCGCAAGGAGATCTTGCTGCTGTCGCCGTCGATTCTCGTGCCGTGCCTCAAGCACGATGGCGTCAAGGTATGGGACACGCTCGCGATTGCCGAGTACTTGAACGAAGTGAGGCCGCGCAGCGGTCTTCTGCCCGCGGATCGCGCGGCGCGCGCCCATTGCCGGGCGGTTTGCGGCGAAATGCATTCGGGATTCAGCAATTTGCGCTCTGCGTTGCCGATGAACCTGAAGCGCACATTTCCCGGTCACAAGGTGTGGGCGCGGGCGGTTGCCGACATCGAGCGCATCACGGCGATCTGGCGGGAATGTCTCACCACCTACGGTGGTCCGTTTCTTTTCGGCAAGCGGGGCATGGCCGACGCAATGTTTGCGCCGGTGGTCACACGCTTCGTGACCTACGACGTCAAGGTCGATCGCACGTGTGCTGTATATGGCAAGCAAATCCTGGCGATGCCTGAAATGATCGAATGGACAGAAGCGGCCCAACGCGAGCCGGAAGAGATCGATGAGCTCGATGTGGAATTTTGAAATCGACCCATTGGGCGGGGTGCGATTTCGCTCCACAGTGGTGCCAACCAATGCTTTCATGTGGTGCGAAGTTGAGCGCCGATAAGTGCCGCGCGACTCCTCGGCGCCTCCGCTCTCTATCGAGATCGCAACGGATCGAATGATCCTTCTCCTTTGGAATCAACACCGCTCTGCTTGACACTCGAGCACTTGCAGGGTCGTTCTCAGCACCGCGATGCGCCCAAAAGCGTGGATCGTCACGTTGAATCGAAGCAGGGACCATTCCAGGCCGGATCCCGGCCGGGGCGATCAAGCGCGCGGAAGTTTCGCTATGTCGACCCACGTGCCTTGGGCCTGCGACGCCACGCATGCTTCGATGAACGCCATCGTGTGAGCGCCTTCTTCGATACGTGGATAGGCTAGCTCGGGAACCGCTTCGCCGAGCTCTCGGGCTATGCGCTCCTGCGCAATCTCGGCGTAAATGTTCGCGAACGCTTCGCGAAGGCCTTCGGGATGACCGCGTGGCGTGCGCCCCGCAGCGATCACATCCGGGGGAAGCCCGGGGTCGCCGCGACCGACGATGCGCATGGCCTCGCCTTGAAGCGCTACGCGCAAATAGCTCGCGTCGCGATGAGACCAGTCGAGCATGCCCTTGTCGCCGTAGACGCGCAGCCGAATGTCGTTCTCCCCGCCCGCTGCGGCTTGCGTTACCGTGAATGTCCCGCGCACGCCGCCATCGAGCTCGAGCAGCGCTGAGGCGTAGTCGATCACTTTGCGACCCGGCAATAGCGCGCCAACATCGGCGCACACGCGCGTGACGTTCAAGCCCATGGTTGCGCAAGCGAGATGTTGCGCGTGACAACCGATCGCGCCCATGACGAGCGCCAGGCCGCTGCGTTGTGGATCGAACAACCAGCGAAGCCGGTTGCTCTGCGGCCCGTCTTCGATGCGCGTCGCGAGTCCGCTCTGAATGTATTCGGCCTGCACCAGACGTAACGCGCCGAGCGCGCCGGATCGCGCGAGGTGGCGTGCATAGCGTGTCATCGGATATGCCGAATAGCCGTGCGCAATCGCGTAGAGGCGCCGATTACGCCGTGTGCGTTCGACCAGGTCGCATGCTTGCGCGAAGTCGTGCGAAACCGGCTTGTCGCCGATGACGTCGAGACCCGCGTCCAGCGCACGCGCCGCATGCGGATAATGCGTGTCGTTCGGCGTCATGATTGCGACGGCGTCGATGCGGTCGTCGCGTCGCGCTTCCTTGTCGAGCATTTCCGCGACGTCGCCATAGCTTCGCGCCGCATCGATCCCCAACGTCGGACCCGCGGCGCGCGATCGCGCCGGATCACTGGAAAACACGCCGGCGACGACGCGCCACCAGCCGTCGAGCTCCGCTGCAGTCCGGTGCGTCGCGCCTATCCATACACCGGGTCCGCCGCCGATGATGCCAAGCCGCAGCGGTCGGCCAAATCGTTGCCGCAGTTGAGTGCTATCCATTTCCGTCCATTCGTTGTCCGATCAAATGCCGCGTCCCCAATATTCGCAGAACCGTTCGATGTTTCCCTGCAGTTGCGTTCCGTAGTTAGTCCAGCTTTCGTACTTTGGCAACTTGAGCGTTTTGATCGCATCGTCGAAGCATTTGCCTTGGTTCGCGAGCTCGCGCGTGGCGTTCGATAGATCCGTCAGGTATTCCTTCACCGCACGCACGTCTTCTTTGGTTCCCATGCGGCCGCCCGGGCCCGGGTGACCCGGAATGAGCATCGTGAAGTCGAGCGCGAGAACGCGATCGAGCGAATCGAACCAGTCAGGGAGAAAACCGTCGGGCATATCGCGGAACATCACGGCTTGAATCGGAATGAAGTCAACCGCGAACAGAATTTTTTCCTTGGGCAGCAACATGACGAGTGAATTATCGGAATGATTGCGGCCGACGTAGATCAAGTCGACGCGCATGCCGCCGACCTCGAGCGTGCTGTATTGATCGACGACCATGTCGGGCAGCACGACATCGGGATATTTGAGCGCCTCGAGTTTCGCCCGCGCGCTCTTGTGTGCGACGACGAACGCGCCCGCATCCTTGAACGGCTTGCCGCCGGCGATATGGTCGTAGTGATGATGGCTGTATACGAGATACTTGATCGGTGCTCGCGTGATCTTGCGAATCTCATCGATGTAGGTTTGTGCCGCCTGCGGGTGCAGGTATGCAATCGGATCGGTCGCGATGACGCCCTCCGGCGTGGCGATGAACATCGACTGGTAACCGCCATAGCGGAACACGTAGACGTTTTCGGCCACCTTCGTTGTCGCGAAGAGGGGTGGCGGCGTGGGCGTCGGCGCACTCGGCGTTTGCGCCAGCGACATTGTCGACGTAACGGCAAGGATCGTAAGCGCAGCAGTAGTGGGCAACATCGGACGTCCTCCGTGGTGTAGACGAGCCCGCAATGAGGCGAATTGTAATGTGCCAGGGGTGAGGGTCCTCTGAACGTACTGCAGCGTCAAAACGTCTTGACGAACCCGTCGGATTGGGCGTTTGATGCGAATGTTGTCGGACTAACTTAATAAGGAGCAGCGAGCATGGCACGTAAGCAAGCCGCAACCTCCCCGTCGACCTCAGCAGCCAAGACTGCAGCAAAGCGCCGCGCCAAACGGCGGACCCCCGCGAAAACAGCAGCGCCCGCCGCTGCGAGCACGCGTGCAACGGCGCTGAAAATGCCCGACATGCGTGAGCTGGCAAAAATGCCGAAGATCATGACGCCGGAGCAGGCGATCGAGCTTTACAAGACGAATGCCAAGATGGCACTCGACGTCATCAACGCGGCGATCGACAGCGCCGCGCGTCTCCGCAAAAAGCAGTTCGAAGGCGAAGAAGAGATGCGCGCGTTTCAGCAGAAGCATGCCCGCGCGGTCGGCCAGGCCAGCGATGCGCAGTCGTTGATGGCGGTGTCCCAGGGCGCCGCGAAAGAAGCGGTCGAGAAATCGATGCACTATTGGGGCGAAGTATTCGACCTCATCGTGGAAATCCAGAAGCGCCTCTTCGCCCTGATCGAGGAACAGATGGTTGGCGTCCCGGGCGTTAAAGAAGCGAAGGCCGCGATGGCGTTGATGCCTGATCTCCGGCAAATGAAAGACGTCGTCTCCGCGATGCAGGGCGTCGTCACGTCGGGTGGATCCGCATTCGAGACCATGCAGAAGGTGATGGGCGACTTCGCCAAATTGGCGCAGAGTTCGATGCAACCGACGCGCCGTTAGTTTCGTATCGCTCCGCTGGCTTCCGTCGGCGGAGCGGAAACAGTCTCCCGCGTGGCGATCGAAAAAACCGCGACGGGTTCTAACGGCTGAGAGGCCGTTGCCCGAGACTTATGTCCCGAAATGCGCCCGACCAGCCCGATACGGCTCGGTCCATTCTCTACGCGCTCGGCGCGAACTTCGCCATCGCAGTTTGCAAGGTCCTCGGCGCAATGTTTACCGGTTCCGGGGCATTGCTCGCCGAAGCGTTCCATTCGCTGGCCGACACCGGCAACCAATGCCTGCTGCTGTTGGGGCGCAAACAGGCGAGGGCGCCCGCATCCTCGCACCATCCACTCGGCCACGGACGCGCCACTTATTTCTGGTCGTTCGTCGTAGCGCTGCTGTTGTTCGTGCTGGGCGGGTTGTTTTCGATCTACGAGGGCATGCGCAAGGTGCATCAACCCGATCCACTCCAGGCGCCCTGGGTCGCCGTCGCGATCGTGCTCTTCGCGATGGCTGCCGAAGGCCTTTCGCTCCGGATGGCACTGAAGCAAATCGACAAAGTACGAGGCGGCCGGAGCCTCTGGAGCTGGTTTCGTGTGACACGTCGAAGCGAGTTGATTGTGGTGCTGGGCGAGGACTTGGCTGCGATCGTCGGCCTCACGCTAGCGTTGGCGGCGCTCCTCGCGACGATTGCGACCAACAACGTCTTTTACGATGCGCTCGGCAGTATCGCCATTGGGACGTTGCTGATGATCGTCGCCTCCGTGCTCGCAATCGAAATCAAGAGCCTGCTGATCGGCGAGAGCGCGCCGCCGCGAACGCGGAGGGCGATCCGAGAATTCCTCAAAACCTACCCGGGCGTCGTCGAGATCGAGAACCTCATCACGATGCAGCAGGGCGACGAGCTCGTCATCGCCATCCAGGCGCGAATGAACACGAAGGCCACTGCCGACGAGCTCGTGCAGCTAATCGCCGATTGCAAGGCCGCACTTAAGGTCGCGTTTCCAACGGCGACGTGGATTTTCTTTGAACCGACCAATAGCGCCAGTCGTGGCAGCCGCCATGCTCGTGTCAATTTCAGATCGCGAATTCGTCGTGCTCATTCGCACTCCGGATAAGGCTGCAATGGCCTAGTAGCGTCGCTGTTCGTCGCGAGCTTCGTACCGGACGCGATCGACCAACCGATCGAGATCGCGGTTCAACTCCGCTTGTTCGCGACCGCTGAGACGTCCATCGGCGCTGAATGCACGCTCCTTCGCCTCGATATTCGCGAGCTCGCGATACAACCGGCGCGCTTCTCGATCGGTGATCCTGCCATCGTTTAGTCCACGCTGGATGCGCGCATTGATGCGCCCCTCGCGTTCGTTGATATTCGCGGAACGATCGTCGCCGCGCTCGTAGTACTGAACAGGGACAATTGCCGAAGAGCGATCGACGTGTTCGACTCGAATAATGGTCGTGCCAGCAAACGAGACACCGGATGCGAGCACGCCCGCAGTAGCAAGCGCAATCAAAGTGCCTTTCATGAGAGGGCTCCTTATCTTTAGCCGAAGTCAACAACGACGGGCTTACTGCCATGAACGCTACGCAGAACGCCGTGTTGACGGCGCTACATGTCTATTTGTAACCGTCTATTGCGAGTGGTTCAAGCAAGCCGTGCGGGACGTTCAGAGACTACGCGGAGTTCGGAGCGATCTCACGCGTGACGCGGTGCTTGCCCGCCATCGCAGAATAGTTTCTTTCAAGAACCCATGCGGCTTGTTGATGCCGAGCCATGTGCTGCTTCAAATTTCGCGTCAGATCGACATTCGACGCGGCAGGCAGAAGCGATGGCAGCTACGCGTATTTTCGCCGTAGGGATGGACCACGATGCGTGAGAGGGCGGCGCACGGTGCGCTCAGCTTTGCAGCCACAACAAGAAGCCACGAATCGCAATGCTCAGTGGCATTGCCAGAGCCACAAGTCCCAACACCAGCGCCCCGAGCCAGTCACGTCTCGGAGGGTCGAAGGAGTCAAAGAATCGGTACATGGCCACATCATGACGCCCGTTGCGATTTTCGTCTGTCCGACGATGTCCCAAATTTACCGACGTCAGCCGACGACTCGCAGTCCCAATCCTGCCGGAGTTGACGGCTAGATTTCGGAAGACCGTCCGAGCGCTTCCTCGATCACCCGCGTCAGCACCTTGAAGTCATAAGGTTTCAGCATGGCGATTGCGCCGTGCTGAATTGCGTCATCGGTCGCTTGTGGATCTCCGGTCACGAAGGCAATCTTCAACGAAGGATGCCGCTGTCGCGCGATGGCACTAAACGTGATGCCACCCATGCCAGGCAAACGGATATCACAGAGCACAAGGGAGATGTCGTTCCGCTGGTCAAGCAACTGCAGACCTTCTTCACCGGAAACTGCGGTGATAGCTTCGTACCCCATAACGACCAACACCTCGGCGAGAGTCTCTAGGCTGTCGCGGTTATCTTCGACGAGAAGAATCGCAGGCATCGCAGTTAAGATTGGTTACCGATTTTGCGAAAGGAGGGACATCCGATCGCGACGACCATTACGCCATGAAATCTGATTCGATACGCTTTTGGCCGACAGACGGTGATTCGTTCGAAGGGCGACGGTCACGCGACAATGGCCTCAAACGATGTGCAGAACGGTCTGTTTCCGACACCTGCTGCCGCGTGTCCCTTGTGGCGGCCGTCGGTCGGACCAGCAGCGGGTGCGGCAAGAACCTTGCATGGGTTGCGTTTGTCATCCGCGAAACTAACCCCGATGCAAAGCATCGACTTGCGCCCGTGCCCGTTTTGCGCGAACACGCATCTGACCGTCGCGACGTTGAGCCACGAACAGACGCAATTCGTTGTTGTGACCTGCTCCGGGTGCGGCGCCATGGGCCCGCGCGCGAACGTCACCGATCCCCCGGGACACGCCGAGTTTTTATGGAATCAGCGGTTCGGCTTGGTATTGAGTATTGGCCCGTTGCGGCGTGCATAAGCACTCATCAGCACATCGCGTCATGCGAATAACGCAATACCCACAAGCAAGAGTCCAACGTAGATAACGGCGTCAAGCAAGCCGCCGGTTTTTGTGCGGCCTTGTCGTATCGGCGTTCGCTCGGTGTAGTTGACGCCGCTCCCGCGGATGCCGACCGTCGTTCGCGTCTCGTGCGGTCCAACCGTAAACCGCGCGTCGTCGCGTCCAATCGATTGTGAAACGCCAGA
>DASXSP010000140.1:0-13329 GCA_036505865.1 Casimicrobiaceae bacterium | reverse complement strand
GCTTGTCAATTTGTCATCCCGAGCGCAGCGAGGGACCTGCTTCAATTTGTCATCGCGAGCGCAGCGAGGGACCTGCTTCAATTTGTCATCGCGAGCGCAGCGAGGGAACTGCTTTTCGCCAAAGCAGTTTCCTCGGCCAATAGAGCTGTCCTCGGAATGACAAATTGAGGCACTGTCCTCGCAATGAGAAAATGACAGTGGTTTGGGACGCCCGATGCTCGCTCCGATCAACTTCGACCAATTCGAGCAGGCCCTTGCGACACCGCGGGGTTGGCTCGACTTCGCGCTCGTCGCCCTGTGCCTCGGCATCGCATGGCTCGTCGATCGCCGCGCGATGAGCGCGCGCAAAGCCGCCGCCGGCACGCTGCGCTTTAACGGCAGCGTTGCGCGTGTCGTCTTTCCACTGACCGCCCTTGTGCTCACGCTGATCGCGACGGTCGCTTTCCGCCGCTACGCGGGACCGCCGTTCTTTCTCTCGATCGCCGCGCCGCTGCTGATCGCGCTCGCGACGATTCGCATGCTTGTCTATGGTCTGCGGCGGATATTCAAGACGCAGGGTTGGTTGCCAACGTCCGAGCGCGCGATCGCCTTGGCGATTTTTGCGCTGGTCGTGCTGTATTTTCTCGGGCTGTTTCCGGAAATCGCGAACGCGCTAGAAGAAATCCAAATCCCGCTCGGCAAAACGCGAATCTCGCTGCTCTCGATCGGCATCGCCGTGTTGGTTGTCGTCTTCACGCTCATCGTCACGCTGTGGATCTCCGGATTGATCGAGCAGCATTTGAGCCGCGCGACGCAGGTCGATGCAAACCTGCGTGTCGTATTCGGGAAATTTGTGAGAGCGGTCCTGTTGGTCGTCGGCGTGCTGATCGCGTTGCAGGCGATCGGATTCGACCTCACGCTGCTATCGGTTTTCGGCGGCGCGCTTGGCGTCGGTATCGGTCTTGGGCTCCAGAAGCTCGCATCGAACTACATTGCGGGCTTCACGATTCTGATGGATCGATCGATACGGCTGGGCGACATGGTCACCGTCGACGGGCGTTACGGCATGGTTTCGAAAGTGACATCGCGCTACGTCGTGGTGCGCAGCCTTGACGGCGTCGAAGCGATCGTACCCAACGAAACGCTCGTGACGACGACGGTGCTCAACCATTCGTATTCGACGCGCAACGTGCGCCTCGCACTGCAGGTGCAGATCTCATACGACAGCGACGTCGACCGCGCGCTCGCGTTGATGGAAGAAATCGGCCGGGGCCACGACCGCGTGCTGACAGCGCCGGATCCGCCAACGTCGTTTCTCGTGAGCTTCGGCGACAACGGGATCGTCCTTGAGTTGGGCGTCTGGATCGCCGATCCCGAGAAAGGGCAGCTCAATCTCAGGAGCGCGCTTAACCGCGAAATTCTCGACGCCTTCCGGGCAAATGGGATTCGGTTGCCGTTCCCGCAACGCGATGTGCGCATCGTCACGACGCCGTCGTCGCCGGCCGTCGCGAGCGAGCCGTCAGCCAATGTCGCATCGGCAGCATTGGCCACGGTCCTGAAACCGGGATCGAAGCTTGCGTCCTGACGGGCGCGTCCAAAAATCCGGTCGCGGCCTTGCGAATGTCAGCCCGCGGCATCATATCTGTGAGTCGGGAAATCGCTTACAATGTCGTCTGAGCGCAGTCAGGCTAACTACGGCGTGCAAATCGTCGGTCAACGGATAATCAATGGGTTACGACATACTTTCAATTGTGGCGAACGGCTTGATCCCGCTTTCCTGGTGGGGCTATATCGTCGTCACGCTGGTTTTGACGCACATCACGATCGCGTCGGTCACGATCTTCCTGCATCGAAGTCAGGCGCATCGAGGTCTCGATCTTCATCCGGCCGTCGCGCATTTCTTCCGTTTTTGGCTTTGGCTGACGACCGGCATGGTGACCAAGGAATGGGTTGCTATCCATCGCAAGCACCACGCCAAGGTTGAAACAGACGACGATCCGCATAGCCCACAAGCGCGCGGAATCCGCACGGTGCTGCTCGAGGGCGCCGAGCTGTATCGCAAGGAATCGAAGAACCTCGAAACGCTCGAGAAATACGGCCATGGCACGCCGGATGATTGGGTAGAGCGCAATGTGTACGCGCGCCACTCGTGGCAAGGCGTGGGCCTCATGCTCGCCATCAATCTCGTCCTCTTCGGACCGATCGGCATGACGATTTGGGCCGTTCAAATGATGTGGATCCCGGTAACGGCTGCCGGCATCATCAATGGCATCGGCCATTACTGGGGCTATCGCAATTTCGCCTGTAACGACGCGTCGAAGAACATCGTGCCGTGGGGCATCATCATCGGCGGCGAGGAGCTTCACAACAATCATCACGCGTACGGAACGTCGGCGAAGCTCTCGTCGCAGTGGTACGAGTTCGACATCGGCTGGTTCTACATTCGCCTACTGCAAAATCTCGGACTCGCAACGATTCGCAAGGTCGCGCCGCGGCTCAAATTCGATCCGTCCAAGGCCGTCCCCGATCTCGCAACGTTGCAAGCGGTGATAACGCATCGGTACGCGGTCGTCACAAGCTACGCGCGCACGCTGAAAACCGCGTGCGCAGCCGAATTCGCTTCGCGGCGCGAGTTGCGCGATCGCCGGCGCGGCAAAGTCCCCACGCTTCGCTGTATAAAGCGCTGGCTTACCGCCGATCCGGCAACGCTAAGTGAAGGTGACCGTTCCCGCCTAGCCGACGCGCTCGCGCACAGCAAAGTGCTGCAACAGGTCTATACGATGCGCCAGGATCTCGTTGCCTTGTGGGAACGCTCGACCGAATCGTCGGAACAGTTGCTGGCGCGGCTGCAAGACTGGTGCCATCGCGCCGAAGCGTCGGGCATTGCGCCACTCGCGCAGTTCTCGTTCCAGCTCCGCCGCTACGCGTAAAGATCCGTCAAAGGGAATCGAAAAGCCCGCGAATCGCGGGCTTTTTGTTTTGAATCGGTGTTCGTTATACGTCGACCGCGCTCTCGCGCGATCCGCGCAGCGCCTTGCGTGTCAGATGTACCGCGAGCGCGTACGGCGGCATGCGAAGCCAGTGCGACCGGACGTACAGCAGCCACAACAGCCCACGATGCTTGGGCGGCCAGCGCTGCGGATCGGCGGGCGTAAGGACGTTTTGGAGCGTGCGCGTCATCCAGCGGGCGACCGGCAGTGGCGGACCGAACTCACGAACTTCAACACGCGCAGATTCGGGAATCGGCGTGCGAAGAACGGTTACCAACGTCTCAAATGCGTAATAGAGAGGGCGGCCGACGCCCTGCGCGCGCGCCCGCGCGATGAGCGCGGTCCAGAATCGATCGTCGGTCGCAAACAGCGCCAGCATCTCGTGAAGATCGATCAAATCGCGGAAGCGACTATCGAAATCCGAATCGAAGAACAAATGGATCGCCGCATGCAGCACGCTGTCGGTGGGACAAAGCACGCCGACGCCGACTTCAGTGGGTTCGCTGTCGGCCCACAACCGTTGCGGATCAGGCCGAAGGCGGCTCGAGGGCGGGCATACCGTGTGATGCACATCGACACCGAGCAATCGTCCGGGATATTGCAGCGGCGGTATTTCGTGCGACCACCGGCGATAGTAGCGCTGGTCATACGGATCGAGCTTCGTCCCTCGCCAGCCGCCGGCGAGTAGCGCCTGTTCGGCGGCTTCGATGCGATCAGTGGGCACCAGGATATCGATGTCGGTCAGGATCCGCGTCGTCGCGTGCGGCATTCCGCGCAGAATGTACGCAAGTCCTTTCAGCGCGATGATCGGTATGCCGGCGGGCGCAAGAGCGCGATGCACGCGATCGATTTCCCAGTTCGCCAATTGGGCAAGCCGTGCCGCCGCCACGCGCGCCGAATGGAGCGCCGCACGCGGCTTTTCAGGCAAGTTGTCGAGAATTCCGATCGACTCCGCGCGCTGCGCGAGATAGGCAAGAACCGCGTTGCGCCGCGCGCAGGACAACGCGCGTTCCCATTGCGACAGCGACAACTCGGTAAGACGCCGCGGATCGTGAATCGCATCGATCAGTAGCTGCGATGTACCGGAGCCGCCACGCGGCGCGTTCATGCCGGAGCTCGTTCGCGCATGATTTCGTTCAGCGCCGAATGTGCCTCGGTGAGATCGCCATAGCGAAGGATCCGACTGTTGCAGCGATGCATGATCGACGCGATAGCCTTAAAACCGTGTTCGCCGACGACTTCGTAATTGAATGCGTTTGCCGCGAGCTTCAGGAACGCCGTTGCGGGTTCGAGCGGCAGAATCTCGACGGCCGCACCCGGTTGGAAATCGGGAAACACGATGGCGGCAATTTTCGCCTTTTCAGTCGACCTGCGGACGCTTTCCTCCGGAACGCGAAAATGCGCGACGTCGCCTTTGCGCGTCTTTGGGAAGGTGGGCCCGATAAACGAACCGCTATCGAACGCACGCATGACTTCGATCGATTCGTTCTTGAGCGCCACCGGACGCGCAAACGGCAGAACATGCTCTCCAGAAAATGGAACCACGCCGAATTCGTCGGAGAGAAAGCGCCAACCGCGGCACGACAGAGACGCGGCGAGCGTGCTCTTTCCCGAGCCCGGCCACGCCGGCAGCAGCAGCGCGCGTCCGTCACGCTCGACGGCGGCTGCGTGCAGCAACAGATACTGGTGCATCCGATGGCAGAAGACCCAATTCAGTCCCCACTCGAACATCGGCAACGCGTGATCGAGCGGGAAGCGCTCGAAGGGCATCACGCCGTCGACCACGAACTGTACTTGCGGTCGCAGCCAGTGGCGCAGGCCCGAAACGGGAAGCAGGC
The DNA here is from genome assembly GCA_036505865.1 of Casimicrobiaceae bacterium. Classification (GTDB taxonomy): domain Bacteria; phylum Pseudomonadota; class Gammaproteobacteria; order Burkholderiales; family Casimicrobiaceae; genus VBCG01. The sequence goes on along the minus strand of DASXSP010000140.1, from coordinate 8,522 downwards.
GAATATCGGCGTCCGCGAAATTTCCGGCGTCCACCGTTTCGTAATCGGCGTATAGCGCGCGGATCTGCTCTGCCAGAAACCGCAACGGAGAACGCAACCGCACGACAATCGGTGGAATGGCAATGCCAAGACCCGAGGACGACATTCGCGCATGCACAGTCTGCGCGGGCAATTCCCCGATCTTCATTGCCGGTACGCGGTCACAAGGCCGAGATTCTCCAGATGCCACAGAAGCTCGAGCACCGAGGGCAATGGCAGCGTGCCTTCGTCGAGGTTCAGTCGCTCGAGCAGCTTTTGGTAGATCGCGTCGGCTGTCATGCCGGGAAATTCTTGCACGAGCGCTAACGTTTCCGCCGCGCTTGCGCTTAACAGATGCGTTGCGCCGACCCGCGCGTCGAACATCACGATGCCGTCGTCGAAATCCTCGAACACGAAACGCTGGCCGCTCGGGATGCGCCAGCGCGGTTGCTGCTCGCGTGGCTCTTCGTCCGTTGGAGCGATGCCCGGTGTTTGGGCAGGCGTCAAAGTGAAAAAGCGCGGAGAGTTCCGCGCTTTCGTGGGGCCGTAAAACGATCGTCTGTCATCCCAACTTCGATATCGTGCTCCCTATTATCGAAGTCATGCACGACGTGGCCGCATATTTCAGGTCGACCCCCGGATACAGCGCGGGATCGAGCGTCATTATCGTCCCTTTCTCATCGACGTAAACGAGACCGTATCCTGGCGTCTTGGGAATGTTGCGAATGCCCCCGCGACTCTCCAGCGTCCGCTGGCCGTTGACATACCAGTAAGTCTGGCTGGCGCTCCAATCGGGCTTCAGAGGATCGGTGCAATCCGCCTGCGTGTCCTTGAGGCAGTAGCCCATGACACTGGAGGTCTGACCTTCCGTACCCGATTTCACCTGCACGCGATACCAGCGATCCGGGGCCGACGTGATTCGCTGCGGAGTGGTGGTCGTCGACTGCGTTGACCAGCAGTTCAACCCGGACGCCGCTGCGATCGCCGCGCCGCTCGTCAGCGTGTATACGCTCGGAAGCGCAGCCGCACCGAGCAGCAGCCGGCGTCGTTGTGCGCGCGTAGCGTTCTGCCGTTCGATGTCCCCGGGGGCGAGGTCCGGGACTTCGTCATGCTTCCCGGTGAACTGGGACATGCCGTCCCCTCCTTATTCAGGCTTCGAGTCCAATATAAAGCAAGAAGCGCACCGCAGGGAGTTTTGCAAAATTTGCCCGCGATTTCAAATAATTCGGCGCCCGCTGAATAGACGAACGAGTGTCACTCGCTGCAGCTGTAAGGAACGGCGACGGTCCTGTTTGAAGGGAAGGTCAGTTGAACCCTACAAGACTCCAGCGGGCAGCTGGCCTGTCCAGGCGTTATTTGAGCTTCGTCTCTTTGTATTTGACGTGCTTGCGCGCGACGGGGTCAAACTTGGTGATCTCCATCTTGTCCGGCATGGTCTTCTTGTTTTTCGTCGTCGTGTAGAAGTGGCCGGTCCCGGCCGATGATTCGAGCTTGATCTTTTCGCGCATGGCGTAGTTCTCCTAGAGCGGACTTTTAGATGCGCTCGCCGTTGGCGCGAAGCTCGGCCAGCACGACGTCGATGCCTTTCTTGTCGATCGTGCGAAGTGCCGCATTGGTGAGCCGCAGACTGATCCAGCGGTTTTCGCCTTCGAGCCAGAAGCGGCGTTGCTGCAAGTTGGGCAGGAAGCGCCGTTTCGTGCGGTTGTTCGCGTGCGAAACGTTGTTGCCCACCATCGGGGCTTTACCAGTGATTTGACAGACTCGAGCCATCGCTCGCTCCTTCGAATGCGGGATGCTACGGATGCGTAGCCGGTAGGCGCCGCAGCAAAGCTATGAATTATCGCCGTTTTCGCGGTAATTTTCAAGGATGCGCGACGAGCGTTGGGCTAAGCTCACAAAATGCCACGTTCCGCAAAGGACACGACCCGATTACCCGCGACGACGAAATGATCCAGCGTCCGTATGTCGACAAGCGCTAGAGCCTGTTTGAGTGTTTGCGTAAGAAGCTCGTCAGCACGCGATGGCTCCGCAACGCCCGACGGATGGTTATGCGCGAAGATCACCGCGGCGGCGTTATGAGCAAGCGCAGCTTTGACAACCTCGCGCGGGTAGACACTGGTCTGGGCCAGCGTTCCGCGAAACATCGGATCCGCAGCGAGAAGGCGATGCTGGCTGTCGAGGAACAGCACGACGAACGTTTCGTGCGGTAAATCGGCGAGCGAGAGGCGTAAATAATCGCGAACCGCTTCGGGCGATGTGAGAACGCTTCCAGCGCGAATCTCCTCCGCAAGAAGTCGTCGGGCGAGCTCGACGCCGGCCTTGAGCTGCGCGATCTTGGCCAAACCAACCCCACGTGACTTTGGCGAGCCCTTGCCCAACGCATCGAGGAGACCGGTCAAGCTTCTATGCCGCGCGAGCAAGTCGTGTGCGACGTCGAGAGACGATGAGCCACGTACGCCGGTCCGCAACACAATGGAAAGAAGCTCGGCATCCGACAATGAAGCCGCGCCTCGCGCGAGGAGGCGTTCACGAGGTCGCTCGCTCCGCGGCCATGCGCCGATATTCATGGTCGCGCCAATTTAGGCGCTGAAGATCGATCGCGCTATCGGCCGGTTGGATGATCGGCACCTTTTCGAACGCGGCCTAGCGAAAGATTGCGCGCACGTCGAGTTTCACGATCGGTAACGCTTGCGGTGATGCGAGATCTGCGGAGTTTACTGCGACCTCTAAAATAGTTGCGCTCGGCGCTGACGCCCAAGGGCCACCGCGAATGTCCATTGCAGCCCAGTGTAAACTTTGACGACGTATCAATCGCATCGACTATTCGGATGATGGCGCGTGAACGACACCACCACCCCAAATGCTTCTCGGTTCGCGCGGATTGTGCTCGGCGTGACGGGCGGCATTGCGGCCTATAAGGCGGCTGAGCTCGTTCGGCTACTCGTCAAAGACGGCGTCACGGTCGACGTCGTGCTGACCGCAGCGGGCGCCCAATTCGTCACAGCGACGACGTTCCAGGCGCTATCGGGACGGCCTGTGCTCTCAGACTTGTGGCATTCGGGTTCTGACGATGCAATGGGGCACATCTCGCTTTCGCGCGGCGCTGATGCGATTCTGATCGCGCCGGCTTCAGCTAATTTCATTGCCAAGCTCGCTCATGGAGTCGCCGATGATTTGTTGTCGACGCTCTGTCTCGCGCGCGATTGCCCGCTGCTGGTCGCGCCGGCGATGAACCGTCAGATGTGGTGGAGCAAAGCCACCCAGCGAAACATCGCTCAGCTAGTCGCGGATGGCGTAATCATCCTCGGTCCGGATACAGGCGAGCTGGCGTGCAAGGAGAACGGTGAAGGCCGAATGCTGGAAGCCGAGCAACTCCATTTGGCGCTGATCGCATCGCGCCAACCGAAGCTTCTCGCAGACAAGCGCGTGCTCGTCACGGCAGGGCCGACCTACGAGCCGATCGATCCGGTGCGCGGCATTACGAACTTGAGCTCGGGAAAGATGGGCTTTGCATTGGCGCAGGCCGCCGCGGAAGCAGGCGCGAACGTGATCCTCGTCGCAGGACCGTCCGTAGAGGCAACGCCGCCGAATGTTGTGCGCGTTGATGTTCGCAGTGCGGCCGAAATGGCGGACGCCGTGTTAAGCAGGATCGACGGCGCCGACATTTTCATTGGCGTCGCTGCAGTCGCCGATTACACACCGCAGATCACACATGATCGCAAAGTGAAAAAGTCCAGTGAACCTCTCACCCTTACGCTAAGGCCGACGGTCGATATTCTCGCGACCGTTGCATCACGCCCGAATGCGCCGTTCTGCGTTGGATTTGCGGCGGAGAGCCATGATGTCGCAGAGCAGGCTGAGGAGAAGCGCCGGCGCAAGAAGGTTCCGCTTCTGATCGCGAACCGCGCTCAGGATGCGATGGGTAGTGATGAGAACGAAGTCACACTGATCGATGATTCCGGCGCCCATCCGTTGCCAAAGATGGAAAAGCTTGCACTTGCACGAAGGATCACCGGCGAAATTGCCGCGCGACTAGGGAAGTGAGGGGGTTCAGCGTTCACTTTCCGACCGCTGATTGGACTTCCGTAGGCGGCTGGATATACAATCGCAAGTGTATATCCAGGAGGTCACATGCAGGTCTCGAAGTGGGGCAACAGTTTGGCTATCCGGCTGCCGGCAGCCGTGATCGATACGCTCGATCTAAAGGAAGGCGACGATATCGAGATTGTCGTTGCCGGTATCCGTACGTTTGCCGTTCGGAAGGCGCCAGTTTCGCGGGACATACTTGTGCGCCTGAGGAAATACCGCGGCCGCCTGCCTGCTGATTTCAAATTTGACCGGCTAGAGGCCAATGAGCGTCGATGACACGTTCTTCGATACCAATGTCGTGGTCTATCTGTTCTCGGCTGACTCCGCCAAAGCGGACCGCGCGGAAGAAGTGTTAGCGAGCGGCGGACAGATCAGCGTCCAGGTGCTCAATGAGTTGGTTGCCGTCGCCCGACGCAAGCTTGGCATGTCGTGGCGCGAAATTCTCCAAGTGACGGCGCAGCTTCGCGCCATTTGCCCCGTAACGCCGCTTAACGTGCAAACGCACGAGCGTGGACTGCAAATTGCCAGGCGGCTCGGACTGTCTATCTACGACGGCACCATAGTGGCGTCGGCGCTTCTGTCGGGATGCGCCACGCTCTACACGGAAGACATGCAAGATGGGCGGGTTATCGATGGGCAGCTCACGATCCGTAATCCTTTTGCGTCGAAGGTGATTTGACCCTCCGCTGTTCCCACTGCCATGCGCTGCTGATGATCGTGTCCAGATCGCTTTCGACCGGCATCCACCCAAGAATCGTGCGTGCTTTTTGTGAGCTTGCAACCAGGACGGGCGCATCGCCTTCTCGACGTGGGGCAAGCCGGTGCTCGATCGCTTGACCGCAGACGCGCTCCGCGGCCTTGATGACTTCAAGCACCGAAAAGCCTCGCTCCGAGCCCAAATTTATCGCAGTGCTGTCGCCGCCATTCCACAGATATTCCAGCGCCGCAAGATGTGCGCGACATAAGTCCGACACGTGCACGTAGTCGCGCACGCAGCTACCGTCCGGTGTCGGATAATCGTTGCCGAAGACATCGACGGGGCGCCGTTCCTGGCACGCGCGAAGAATATTGGGGATTAGGTGCGTTTCAGGCTCGTGGATCTCCCCGATCAAGCCGGACGTCGACGCGCCCGCCGCATTGAAATAGCGCAACGAAACACTTCGCATGCCGTAGCCGGCGCGAAAGTCGGCAAGCATTTGCTCGACAAACCACTTGCTTCTGCCGTAGGGATTCACCGGGACACATGCATGCTCTTCGTCGATCGGCGTATAGCGGGGCTCACCGTAGAGAGCTGCCGTGGACGAGAATACGAGTGGCGGGGAGCCGTGATGAAGCATCGCGCGGAGCAGATGCAACGTGCCGGTGACGTTGTGATCGTAATAGGACGCCGGATCGCGAGCCGATTCGCTGACGACGATCTTGCCCGCAAAATGCATGACGGCGTCGAGGCGATGCGCTTCGAACGTTGCTTCGATCGCTCGAGGATCACGAAGATCACCGACAATGAGCTCGCCTCCTCGGACGAACTCACGATGCCCGCCGGACAAGTCGTCGAAGACAACGGGGCGAAATCCACGATCAGCAAGTTGCTCGCACATGTGCGCGCCGATATAGCCGGCGCCGCCGCAGACTAGGATTGTTTTTGTCACAATGCGCGGAGCTTAGCAGGCCCGCCCGGCGCCCCAGAGCGCCTTCGCTTCTTCATTCCCGCATATCGACCGGCATGCAAAAACCTACCATCGAACTCAAGATTCTCGACGACCGCATCCGTCAACATTTGCCCGCGTACGCCACATCGGGTTCGGCGGGCATGGACCTGCGGGCTTGCATTGGCGAGTCGCTGACGGTCGCGCCCGGCGACACCGTGCTAGTCCCGACTGGCGTTGCCATTCATATCGTGGACCCTGGCCTGGCGGCCGTCATACTGCCACGCTCAGGTCTTGGTCATAAGCACGGCATCGTGCTGGGCAATCTCGTTGGCTTGATCGATTCTGACTATCAGGGCCCGTTGATGGTGAGCTGCTGGAATCGCGGACGCGAGCCGTACACGCTTAATCCGCTTGATCGATTAGCACAACTCGTGATCGTGCCGGTGGTGCAGGCGAACTTCGAGGTTGTGGTTGATTTCGAGAAGAGCGAACGTGGCCATGGCGGGTTTGGAAGTAGCGGAGCCCGTTGATTCACACGAGCGTTCTCGACTCACGCATAAGCGTTAGAGTTTTTGCAGCAAATAGAGCCGGCCTTCAACCGGTGCGCCGAATTCGGTACGAATAACCACGGCATTGGCTTCGATGATCGCAAATGCCGTTTCCGCGAGGCGCGAAATGTACGCCTTCGAATGTGCGTAGCGTGCCGTGGGCAGCAGGGTGTAATCCGCCGCCTCGCTCTCCTCCGTGGAGAAGACGAACCAGCCACCATCCCGCAGCACACGCGCCACTTCACGGAATAGCTCCTCGAGCGCACCAATGTAGATAAGAACGTCGGCCGCAGTCACAGCGTCGAAACGCCCCGTGGCGGCTTCGCGCAGCCACGCATGCACCTCGCCGACGTGCAGTTCGTCATAGACTCCGTGCGCGCGAGCCCTCACGAGCATTTTTTCCGAAAGATCGACACCAACCAGATGACGCTTCTGTTTCGCCACAGCGACACCGCACTGGCCGGTCCCGCATCCCAAATCCAAGATATCCAGCATCGCTGTGGTACGCGATTGCAGCATGGCCGCGAGCTGCCGCGGAGCATCGTAGCCAAGCGTCCGCAAGAGCGTATCGAATGTAGGCGCGAAATTGTCGAACGTGTCGCGTATCAAACGATCAGGAGCGCGCCGGGTGATTCGGCCGGACACCGCGGCTAAATAATGACCGAACATTTCAGCGTCCAAGCCACGGGCAATTGCTCGCTTATAAACCTCCGCTGCGTCATGCATCTTGCCTTGCTGCTCAAGCAGTCTCCCGAGATTTAGATGGGGCAGTTCGAGATCGGGAGCAAGCTCGATCGCGCGTTGGTACGCTTTCTCGGCGTCCGCCTCGCGCCCAAGCATTTGCAAGGCGGAGCCTCGATTGTTGTGCGCGCGGGGGTTGTCAGGTTGCAGGCTTAGCGCGGTGTCCAACGCGGCAAGTGCTTCCAGCGGTCGCCCGGTGTCGCTGAACAGCAATCCCAAACGATAGTGAATAAGCGGGTTGTCGGGCGCGAGCGAACACGCGCGCGCAAGCTTCACATAGGCCTCCTCGAAGCGGCCAGCCTCGAGGAGGCCATACCCCTCCTCGCAGAGACGTTCGGCCTCGGTGGAGTCTGTTGTGGGAATCAATGGCACGAAGTCACGGGAGCGCGTGCGTGGTTGGCGTGCTGGGGGCGATGACTGACTTAGTGAGTGCGGCATACCGTAGTGTGAATTCGCTCAAAGTCCATACATTCTGCAACGGCTTCTATGAGCGCGGGTCGAGGTCGCTAATGTTGCCTGGTCTTGGATTGGACGTCGCCTTTGACGAATAGCCCTCCGCTGCGAACGGGTGTTGCAGAGGAGCACCTTTGCGGGAGCGATTAGGCGCCGCAGGCCCAGATTTTGCCTTGTCGGTATATCTCGTCCGGCTAGAATCGGCCTCATGAAAGCAGTCATCCTTGCGGGCGGCTTAGGGACGCGGATCAGCGAGGAGTCGCACCTCAAGCCAAAACCCATGATCGAAATCGGCGGACGGCCGATCCTCTGGCACGTCATGAAGATCTACTCGCACTATGGAATTAACGACTTCGTCGTCTGCCTCGGCTACAAGGGCTACGTCATCAAGGAGTATTTCGCCAATTATTTTCTTCATATGTCGGATGTTACGTTCGACATGGCAGAAAACCGGATGGAAGTTCATCAGCAGCACGCCGAACCTTGGCGGGTAACGCTCATCGATACCGGTCAGGAAACCCTCACCGGCGGCCGACTGAAGCGCGTTGCCGCGTATCTCGATAAAGAGAGCTTTTGCTTTACTTACGGCGATGGTGTCGCCGACGTCGACATAGCGAAGCTGATCCAATTCCATCGGGCGCACGGACGCTTGGCAACACTGACGGCGATCCAACCTCCCGGCCGCTACGGCGCCGTGCTTACTGACGGCGCACGTGTTACGAGCTTCCAGGAGAAACCGGCAGGCGACGGCGCTTGGGTCAACGGCGGTTTCTTCGTTCTCGAGCCCGATGCGCTCACGTACATTGAAGGGGACGACACATCGTGGGAGAGCGGTCCGCTCGTGCATATGTCGCGTGACGATCACCTTCGCGCGTTCCAACACTTGGGTTTCTGGCAAGCGATGGATACGATGCGCGACAAGAACCATCTCGAGGAACTCTGGACATCAGGGCACGCGCCCTGGAAGCTTTGGAATGACTGAATGGACGACGTCTACCGAGGCAGTCGCGTGCTCGTCACTGGG
>DASXSP010000139.1:0-13038 GCA_036505865.1 Casimicrobiaceae bacterium | reverse complement strand
CGCATGCGCGGACCGAGCGGCGGACGCTCGTTGTGGGCAAAGCGCGGATTCTACCGTGGCCGACCTGTCGCTCCCTCAACCGTCGGCAGGGGGTATGTCATCGAGCGTCGACGTGTTACGGGGTACTACTGCCAATGCATTCCCAACCCCACTCGATCGATGAGCCATCGGGCTCCGCATGCGAGTTCACCACGTGCATGTAAGGGGGTGGAGGCGAGGGGAACGGATTGGGGCGCTGGATGACGCTGCGCCCGGCTATCGGATTCTCGACTAAGATACGTCCCACTTCATCCGCCTCGTACGCGTTGGGCGGAGGGCATGACTCGTGCACCGTGACCGACGAGCCGATCGAGTCGAATACTCTCCCGCTGTAGTAGAGATAAGGCGAGATGTCGAGCTGTCCCGACAGCGGCGTGATGTTTTCTCGATGGGCGCTTTGCCTGCAACCGTTGCTCGTGTCGACCGTGTTGTAGCTGAATTCGTAAGACGATTGTCCCGCATTCGCGACATATCGTCCGAGGGTTCCGGGCAAGAGATCGAATGTCACGTAGTACGCGTATGTCTTCGTGGAGGTGAATGTGCCCGTCGTGCCGGCTTCCGAAATGGTCACAATTTTTTGTGTCAGGTCGCAAACGAAGTGAGGCCAGAACTCCGCGGTCGTGGACCACGTCGGCGTCGGAAGCTGGGGCTGCGCGCGGGTCGATCTGGACCTTGCGCCAGCGGCGGCCTTCGACGCCTTCGGCACGTTTTTCTTCAGTCGCTTGACGGTTGCACCTTCGGTGAACGTGATCGTGGCGTCGTCGAACGCCGCGAAATCGATCGTGACGCGGCCGAGGTTTCGCGCGGTCGGCGCTCGATACGGACCCGCCATCGTTTGGCCGCCGGAGTATTCGAGCCAGTCGCCCTCGAAGTGCGTCGGCGACGACAGGGCACCCGCCGTCAGATACCAGAGCGGATTCCCCGCCTCGTCGTACATGAATGCGACCACGAACAGCGTGTTGCCCTGGATTTCGACGCTGTAGCCGCTGCCGCCTTCAGCGGGATTCCACCACCACCCGGTCTTGGGCGGGTCAAAGAGCGCCTCGTCGGTGTCGAAGACCTGGCGCTCGATCGGAACGGTCCCGCCCGGCCACGTGATCGTTCCGTGCGAATCATCCTTGAACGTGATCGAGATCGTTCCAACGTCGACGGCGGGATCGGGCCTTCGATAGGCCCCGAATATCGACTGGCCGTTGCGGTAGGACTGCAGCGTTCCTGAAAGCGAATAGAGATCGGTAACCGCGCCGCCGGCCGACATCCAAGTCGCGCGTCCATTGCTCTCGTAGAAATAACCGGCGAGGTAGAACACGCCGCCGCTCACCTCGATGAAATAGCCGCGGCCGCTCTCGTTGGGGTTCCACCACCAGCCGTTTTGAGGCTCCGCAGCCGCATGAATGGATGGAAGCAACATCGCGCAGGCAAAGATCGCGCGTGACGCGGCGTCGCGCAAGCGTGCCATGATCACCCCCCCTGAGATGGTAAGGCAGCAAGCCGGGGCTTAGCCCCGACTCAAGCGACTATACGCCGGGATTCATCGCGTGCGCATACCGGCGGTCGGCGCTCGGTCGAGCGCCGTTAGCGTACGACGATGACCGGCAGCTTCGAATGCGTCAACACCTTCTGCGTTTCACTGCCGAGGAGCAGTGCCGACACACCGCGGCGGCCATGCGATGCCATGACGATCGCATCGCATTTGGCCTTCTTCGCAGCGGCGAGAATCGCTTCCCACGGTGCATTGGCGATGGCGTGCAACGTGCCGCATTCGACGCCGCCCGCTTCGGCCTTCAGCTGGACCGACGTCAGAATTTTTTCCGCTTCCTTCGTCGCCATCGCTTCGTATTGCTTTTTCGACACGGGCTCATAGACGACGCCATCGGCATACGCCGGCAGCGGATAATCCGGCGACGCGTAGAACGCGGTCAGTTCTGCCTTGAGCGCCTGAGCCAACGCGATCGCGTGCGTCACCGCTTTTCCCGAAAGGCGCGATCCATCCGTGGCGACCAGCAGATGCTTGTACACGTCGGAGCTCCAATGATGTTTTTGCACGATCATCATAGCCCACGCGCGTGGGGCGTGAGGCGCGCGTTAACATGAGCGCCGATGACTTCGATTGCCGATCCACGCGTGTGGCCGCCGGCAGAGGCGGCGGCGCTCTACGCCCGCACGCTTCATCAACACGCCGAGAAAAGCCTCACGGCTGCGACATCGCTCGAAGCGGAGCGGCATGACGCGGCGATTTTCGACGCCTTCCGCGCGCTCATCGTAAAGGACGAAGGCGCCGCGCTCGCCGGAATTTTCGAGTCCGCCCCGTCCGCCGTCATCTATCGCCATTTGTGGCGCGAGCTCGTGCGCGCCGAGGCCGCGAGCGATGATGCTGCGTTGGCGACGACGCTGTTCGCGTTTCCGCTGACCATCGTCACGGGCAGAGAGCGCGACGACGACGTTGCGCCGACGTTGCCCTGCGTCCTTGCCGACATCTCGGAAATCGCCGCGTTGCTGCTGGAGCACGGCGCACTTGGTGGAAATCAAACGTTCGCCCTCGCAAACACGTTGGTAGCGGCCGGCGCGATCGACATCCACAATCTCCCGTCGCTCTACGCGTTGCGTTCAGACGCCGGCGCGATAGCGCCGCGAAATCTTGCTCCCGCACCGATCGTCGTCGACGACCACGACGCGCGCGTTCATTCACGTTTTATCGTCGGCATGGCGTTTGCTGCTCGCGGGGTCGACCTGCTCGCGGACAGCGGCGTGGGCACGTGGGGCATGCCGCTTGCGCGTTTGATCGGACGAGCACTGGCGCAGCCGAGCGCGACCATCCTGATTCTCCCGCACGCGCCCAAGCGACTGTGCGTCGCGTTGCAGCACGGTCGGGCGGCGCAACGCGAAGTTTCCGCGCAGCTTTTCGCCAGCAATGCGATTCGCCGAATGCGCGCATCGGTTGGAGAACCCGCGGCGGTGATCAGCGCGCATCAGGCATTCGATGCGCCGGCGGGAGGCGAGCTTCGTCTTTCACTGTCATCCGTGTTCGATCCGGCGCAAGCAGAAGGCTTTCGCTGTCCGCTCTATCATGCGGACCAGACCGACGATGTCGTCAATATGCTGTTGGCGCTTTTGCAAGATTGCAGGGTGAGCGACGTTCGCGTGCTACCCGGTGTTCATCCGGACCGCGATTTCACCACGGGCCAGCGACTCTTGTTCAAGGCCAGCGAGCTCGGTGATCTGCCGTCAAACATTACCGTGCAATGACGCCGTCGCCAGCGCGACGGGTGGATGTTCGGCGGCAGCGCTCTGCCGTTTCTTTACGCGTCCGACGCCGCTCACGCTCTGCCGCACGTCCGGGTCGCCGTAATATTCAACGCTGCCCGCGCCCGAAATGGTCGCGCGGAGCGTCCTCGCGGCATTGATGACGATGCTTCCGGCGCCGCTCACCTCAACGACGGCATCCTGGCTCACGAGCCGGTCGGCGTGAACTTCACCGGCTCCCGAGATCGATATCTTCTGTTCGACGACTTCTCCTGCGAGCGTTGCCTTGAGCGCGCCCGATCCCGTGATACGAAGGGTCTGCGCGTTGATGTCGTCAAGACGAAGCGCGCTACCGCCAGACGCCACAATACGCAAATCGGTTGCACTGAGGCGGTCGGCAGTTAGCTTTACCGTACCCGATACGCCAATGGCGTCAAGGGACTTGAACGCGATGACGATCCGCGGCGTTGCGGTGGCCCGCCCCCCGGTTAGCGCATTCCACCAGCGCCGTCGCGTATCCGCGGCGTCGATCATCAGCGTTCCCTTTTCGACCCGCGCAAGCACACGTGACTGACCGCGTGCAGCGGTCTCAACCGTCACACTTTCGCTCGCGCCTTCGACGAGCGTCACGTCGGCGCGGCCGCTGATCTCCAGACGGTGGAATGGATTGACGGCACGGACCTCCGTTGTCATCTCCGTACCGCCGCTGCTGCGGGTCAGCGTGAACCATGCGAGCGCCGCCGCCACAATGACGCTGGCGAGAATCACAAGGGGCAGTGCGAGACGGCGCATGGCAGGAGGAAAGGGTTCCAGCCGATTGGATGCAGCGGCAGCAGCGAACGGATTCGCCTAGCCGGGGTCGGCGGCGAACGTACTCCGGTAACGCCGGGCGTTTTCCACGTAGTGGTGGGCGATATTGCGAAGATCTTGCACTTCCTCGTCGGTCAAGGTTCTGACGACCTTGCCGGGCACGCCAAGCACGAGGGACCGATCCGGAATTGTCTTGCCCTCGGGAATGAGCGCGCCTGCACCGATCAGACAATCGCGGCCGATGACGGCGTGGTTCAGCACGACCGCCTTGATGCCGACGAGGCTCCCATTGCCGATCGTGCACCCATGCAACACGACGGCGTGGCCCACCGACACGTCTTCGCCGAGCGTGAGCGGCACGCCATCATCGGTATGCAGCACCGAACCATCCTGCACGTTGGATCGGGCGCCGATGACAATGGGGTCGTTGTCGCCGCGAATGACGACGTTGAACCACACGGAAGCGCGGTCCTCGAGGACGACGCGGCCGATCAGCGTGGCGTTGGGCGCAATGAAATGTCCGTCGCCGCGAAGCTCGACACGGCGGTCAGCAAGCGTAAACAGCATGGCTTGACGGCGCTCTAGCGTGCGGCGTTCTGAAACTGGATGTCGCCGTACCAGGCCTCGGCATGTTCGCCGGTGTTGTCGGTGTCGGTCAGCACGGCCACCCCGGTAAGTCTGCCGGGGTCTTCGCCGAATGCGCGCCGAAAATCTTCGACCGCATTGCGCGACAACGTTTGCCATGTTCCGACGCCGCCTGCGCCGCTCGACGCAACGACCATCTGGACGCGTGGCGTCCGCGGATTCCGAATCACTTTGCCGACCGGCTCGGTGTTCGACCAGATATACATCAGCGTCGCATAGGGAACCTCGCGACCGGACAGGAACTTACCCGTTGCTAACGTGCTCTTGTCGGCAAGCGACAACTTCGATTTGTCGCCGTCGAATTCGAGGACGATGCGCGCGGGCGAATCCTCTTTGCCGGCGACCGTGTTGTCCGCCGTCGGGATGAGCCGCGCAATCTTCCATCGCCACGAAAGTACGGGCGCCGACTTCAGGTCGAATGCGACACGGTATCCGACGAGGCTTGCAGCGCTGTCGGCAACGGCGTGCAGCACGACCGTTCCCTGCTCGTCGACCAAGTCGTAGACCGTCGGCGTTTTCTGTTCGTTGATCTTGATCGGCATCCAGCCTGGCGGCAGGGCCGGGCCTGCCCGCGTTCCCGAAAACGGCGGCACGAGCGGCGCAGATTCCATCGATGGCGCCTGCGCGACGGCGGGCGTCGCTGCGAGAAGGAGAACGAGCGTGAGGTTGTGCATGTCGGCCAATCGCAAGGGTTTGCGCTCCGCCGGACGGCGTGCAATCGACAGCATACGCGCGTGCACGGTCACAGCGCGAGGCATGGTAACGTAGAAGCTACTTCGAAACGCTCCCGTCCTCGGGCCCGCAGACTTCGATCACGCTCCGCTGCTATGCGCCTCGATCGCGTTACCGCCGGCAAAGACATACCGCACGACTGTAATGTCGTTATCGAGATCCCGATGCATGGGGATCCGATCAAGTATGAAGTCGACAAGGAAACAGGTGCCGTGTTCGTCGACCGCTTCATGTCGACCGCAATGCGCTATCCGTGCAATTACGGCTACATTCCGCGCACGCTTTCCGATGACGGCGATCCGTGCGACGTGCTCGTGCTATCGCCCGTGCCGCTCATCACCGGCGTTGTCGTCCGGTGTCGGCCGATCGGAATGCTGAAGATGGACGACGAAGCCGGCGGCGACGCGAAGATCCTTGCGGTGCCCGTCGACAAGTTGTCGTCCCTTTATCGTTCGATCGAGTCGCCGCAGGATCTCGCGGAAATACAGCTCGCGCAGATCGCGCATTTCTTCGCGCACTACAAGGACCTCGAGCCCGGCAAGTGGGTCCGGGTGTCGGGCTGGGTTGGTGCCGACGAGGCGAAAGAGGAAATTGTCGCCTGCGTACGACGCTACGCAGACGCCGATCCGAAGCCGTCGTTTTGATTTCTGCTGCGCCGCTTGCGCGCCACCGCTGGGCTGTTGCTCAAAAATCGCGCACCGATAATTGCGGTCGCTGTGTCATCGCCCTGCAATTGCGACCAACGTGTCTGTAACGTACAACGGCTGGTTGGTGACATTGTCGTGACCTCACGTCGCGAGGTTTGGCGGAGCAATCGTTGCGACTGCGCGGCCTTGCGATCGAATCGAGTGTCAATGGCATCTTGATCGTCGACCATCGAGATCCGGAATGTCCCCTCGAATATGCCAATCCGGCGTTTCGGAAGATCACCGGCTTTTCCGCCGAAGAGATTCTGGGCCGCAATTATCAGGCGCTGTTGCGCACCAATGGCGATGATGCTGCGATCGCAACGGTCCGCGAAGATCTGCATCACCGGCGCGAGGTTCGCGTATTGCTGCGCAATTATCGCAAAGACGGCACTCAATTCTGGAACGACTTGTTCATCGCTCCCGTCCTCGACGGCTTCGGCGAAATGACTCACAGCGTGATGATCGTCCATGATGTGACGGCCGCGATTGCCCATCAGGAAGAGCTGCACCGGCTCGCGAACTACGACGCCCTGACCGGCCTTCCCAATCGCATCCTCTTTGCAGAGCGGCTCACCAAATTCATTGCCGACGCTTCGAAGAATCGTTATCCGTTCATCGTGCTGTTTGTCGATGTCGACCAGCTCAAATTCATCAACGACAGCCTGGGCCACACGGCCGGGGACGAGGTTTTGCGCGGGGTCGCGGTGAGACTGCAATCGTCACTGCGCGAGGGAGACACGATCGCTCGCTTGGGCGGCGACGAATTTGTCATTGTGCTGACGCGAAGCGATTTGAGCGAGGAGGGCATTGCGGCAATTGTCGATCGAATCGTCACGACGGTTGCCGAGCCGATGGTGATCGCAGCGCGCGGATTGCGCGTTACGTGCAGCGTCGGCGTTAGCCGCTTCCCAGACGATGGCATCGACGCGGATGATCTCCTTAAAAAACGCCGATGCCGCGATGTATCAGTCAAAGCGCCGCGGGCGCAAGGTCGTCGCCGGCGTCACATAGGGCCCGATTACCTTAGCGATCCTGCACGATCCGCGTTCCCGCGATGCGATCGTGCAGGAATTGCCTTTCGGGGTCGACGAATGCTGCGAGGTAGTTGAGTGCGAGCGGCACGAGCGCGACGCCGCCGAGCCCATGCGGCTTGAGCAGCACGTATGTGGCAAGCGCCAGTCCGGGTCCGATCCACAGAGCGAGATAACGGATGAATGCCGTCTTGTACGTGAGCGGTGCGCCATCGCGAGCGACCAAGCGCATTCGCCATGTCTTCATCGGCAGCGTGCGTCGGCCCGCCGTCCAACTGCAGACGAAATAGAGCGCGGCGATGCCGAACAGCGCGCAAAACAACAGCGTGCGCGTCGGCAAATCGGGAACGATCAACGGTTGCTCGCCTCCCAAACGGCCACGAAAAACAATTGGGAGCAAGAAGAAGTTTGCGACGAACAGCACCGCGGCGACCAGTAGCGCCTCGTAGACAACGCTCATCAACCTCCGCGCCAATCCGGTGAGGGTCAACGGCGGAACGTCGAAACGATGATTCGGTAAAGCGTGGGATGCGCGGGCCGCTCAGTCACCGTGCCGGAACGCCCGCGGGTGCCGGACCCTGCTGCGATGGCTGCGGCGGCGCACGCATCGGCGCCGTGGAACGACCATTGGACGGTTTTGTGGCGAGCTCGCGCTTTCGTTCGGGCGGCAGGTTCTGGTACTCCTCCCACTTCTGCCGAACTTCTTGTTTTTTGTCAGGCGGCAGCGCCTTCAGACTTTTGTATTGCTCGCGCGCGACACGTCTCTGCTCGGGCGTCAGTTGCGACCACGATTGCATCTGCTGCTGCAGACGCTGTTGCTGGTCGGGCGGCATCGTCGGATAGCGCTGCGCGACGCCGCGCCACTTCTCCTTGCGCTGTCCGTCGAGCTTGTCCCAGTCGGATGCGAGCGGCGCGAGAATCTGCTTTTCCTGCGGTGACAGCTCACCCCAGGATGGCGACTTGAGTGTTATCTGTGCGAGTGCGGCCGGCGTCGCCGTCAGCACGAGCGCCGCGGCGAGGCCGGCGATCAGCGTTCGAACGAGGCCTTGAGCCAATTCTGGAATCCCCGGTCCAGGTAGGCATCGATCGGAAGGTCCGACGAAAGAATTTGCGCGTCGAGCTCCTCAAAATCTTTGACGTCCTGAAACGCGCGCCATTGCTGCCAGCCCAACCCTGCGACAACGGCGAAAATGGCGATGCCGAGCCAGACTCGAAGGCTCATTCGGGTGGTTGGACGAGGCGCGACACCCCTCCCGACGCCTGCAAGTACCTGAGCAAGCTCCGGCGCGACGATCCGTTGCGGGTCGACTAGTCGAGCGAGGGCATCGGCGCGTGCGAGCTGCAGCCGATAGACAGTGCCCGCCTTCAGTTCGGCGGTCGCGTGGTCTAGGTAAGACGTTATTTTGTTTGCGATTTCAGTTTCGCGGGAGGTCATAGCTTCACCCCTTTGGCCGAAAGCATTTCGGCCAGCGCGCGCACCGCGCGGGAACAATGGGTCTTCACGCTTCCTTCGGAGCACCCCATTGCGGCGGCGGTTTCCGCCACATCGAGCTCTTCCCAGTAACGCAACAAGAACGCCTCGCGTTGACGCGCCGGCAGCCGCCCGAGCGCTTGTTCGATCAGCCCTACAATCTGACCTTGCTCGAGCGCCACCGCGGGATCGATCGCCGCGTTCGAGTCCGATTTCGCCGGCAGAGTTTCGAGTGGATCGTAATCTTCATCTTTTTCTCCTTTTTCGCCGAACGCCGAGAGGAGAACCGTCCACGTCGAACGCACTTTCTGCCGCCGAAAATGGTCGTGGATCGTGTTTTGAAGTATTCGCTGGAACAGCATGGGAAGCTCAGCCGCCGGTTTATCGGCATATTTCTCGGTGAGCTTCAGCATCGCGTCCTGGACAACATCGAGCGCCGCTTCGTCGTCCCGCACGGCGTACATCGCCTGCTTGAAAGCACGTCGCTCGACTTCCGCGAGGAATGCCGAAATTTCCTGTTGTGAGGCCAGATCAGAATATCCCGTAAAAACTCGGGCGATTATAGGCTCATTGATGGACCCCACGCTTGCGGCCGCAGTGGCCAATGAGGCCGCTGCGCTGCCCCCAGAGGCGGCGCGCAGTCCCGCGGTCTTAGACGGCCCTGCGGCGCGAATGGGCCGGGCCGCGGTCCCCCGAAGTGGCGCGTCACTTGACCGGGCAGCCGATTTACCGCTAGTGTTTTGGTTCCGGGCCGCGAGGTCTGGATGTTTTGCTGCAAAACGGTCGTTTCGCCCCTCCGGCGGCGCCACAAGCGCTTCTGGGGTCTCCCTGGGATGAGACGGAGCCGGCTTTCTACCCGATCAAAGCCTAGACGACGCGCAAACGGTTATCGCGTCTCCGCAGTTTGCAGAAGACCGGCGTGCGCACGATGCAGCCGGGATCCCTTTATCGGTGTAAAGGCTTCGAATCATGCAACTTACCGGTGCTGAAATCACAATCCGCTGTCTCCAGGAAGAGGGCGTCGAATACGTCTTCGGCTATCCCGGAGGCGCCGTTCTCAATATCTACGACGAGCTTTTCAAGCAGGACAAGGTGAAGCACGTCCTTGTGCGTCACGAGCAAGGCGCTGTACATGCCGCCGACGGCTACTCACGCTCGTCGCACAAAGTCGGCGTCGCACTGGTGACCTCCGGTCCGGGCGTGACGAACGCAGTCACCGGCATCGCGACGGCCTACATGGATTCGATACCACTCGTGATCGTCACCGGCCAAGTGCCGACGCATGCGATCGGTCAGGATGCGTTCCAGGAATGCGACACGGTTGGCATCACCCGTCCTTGCGTCAAGCACAACTTCCTGGTCAAGGACGTCAAGGATCTCGCCGTCACGTTCAAGAAAGCGTTTTACCTCGCGACTACGGGTCGGCCGGGCCCGGTGCTGGTCGACATTCCAAAAGACGTGACCCAAGCAGTGACTGACTTCAGTTATCCGAAGACCATTGCGCTTCGTTCGTACAACCCGGTGACGAAGGGACACGCCGGACAAATCAAGAAGGCGGTGCAGCTCCTGCTCGACGCGAAACGTCCGATGATCTACACCGGCGGCGGCGTCATTCTCAACAACGCCTCGGCGCAACTGACTCGCCTGGTCCGGTTGCTCGGCTATCCGTGCACGAACACGCTGATGGGATTGGGCGGTTTGCCCGGCACCGATCCGCAATTCACCGGATTGCCGGGAATGCATGGAACGTACGAGACGAATATGGCGATGCAGCACTGCGATGTGCTGTTCGCCGTCGGCTCGCGCTTTGACGATCGTGTCATCGGCGATCCCAAGCATTTCTATCGCGCCGATCGCAAGATCATTCACATCGACATCGATCCATCGTCGATTTCGAAGCGCGTCAAGGTCGACGTACCCATTGTCGGCTATGTTGCCGACGTGCTCGACGAGATGTTGCGGCTCTTCGAATCATCGCCGCAACGGCCCGACGCCGCAGCGCTGAAAACGTGGTGGGCGCAGATCAAGGAATGGCAGCGTAAGGATTGCCTTAAGTACGATCGGAAGAGCGAGCTCATCAAGCCGCAATACGTCGTCGAGAAGCTCTATGAGCTGACGAAGGGCGATGCGTTCGTCACGTCCGACGTCGGCCAGCATCAGATGTGGGTCGCGCAGTATTACAAGTTCGACAAGCCACGACGCTGGATCAATTCCGGCGGTCTCGGCACGATGGGCTTCGGTTTGCCGGCGGCGATGGGTGTGCAACTCGTCAATCCGGGTGCGACGGTCGTGTGCGTGACTGGCGAGGCGTCGATCCAAATGTGCATTCAAGAACTGTCGACGTGCAAGCAGTACCACCTACCCATCAAGATCGTGAATCTGAACAACCGCTACATGGGGATGGTGCGGCAGTGGCAGGAGTTCTTCTACGGCAATCGCTACGCCGAATCGTATATGGATGCGTTGCCTGATTTCGTCCGGCTTGCCGAGGCCTATGGGCACGTCGGTATCAAGATCGAGAAGCCGGGCGACGTCGAAGGCGCATTGCGTGAAGCGTTTGCGCAGAAGGAGCGGCTCGTCTTCTTGGACTTCATCACCGATCAGACCGAAAACGTGTTTCCGATGGTGCCGGGCGGCAAGGGCTTGACCGAGATGATTCTCGCGGAGGAGCTATGAGCGGCGCGGCGACCTCGGCCTCCTTGGACAGGCGACGCGAATCGCAGCGCCAGAAGTCGGCCTCGTGTGACGACTCGCATTTGCCGTCGATCCCCGCTCCCCGGGGCCCCTCGCCGGCTGCTCGCGTCACGGCCGCAAGCGTGGGGGTCCTTATCCCATGAGGCATATTTTGTCCATCCTCGTCGAGAACGAAGCGGGCGCGCTTTCGCGCATCTCCGGCTTGTTTTCGGCGCGCGGCTATAACATCGAATCGCTGACGGTGGCGCCGACCGAAGACCCGACGATGTCGCGAATGACGATCGTCACAGCGGGCTCCGACGACGTGATCGAGCAGATCACCAAGCAATTGAACAAGCTCGTCGAAGTGGTCAAGGTCGTGGACCTGACCGAGGGCAATCACATCGAGCGTGAGCTGATGCTCGTCAAGGTGCGCGCCGCGGGCAAAGAGCGCGACGAGATGAAGCGGCTTACCGACATCTTTCGAGGTCGCATTCTCGATGTGACCGACAAGAGTTACACGATAGAGTTGACAGGGCCGGGCGAGAAGCTCGACGCGTTTTTGGGAGCGATCGAGCCGGGCGTCATCCTGGAGACGGTGCGGACCGGCGCGTCGGGCATCGGTCGGGGCGAACGAATTCTGCGGGTTTAAGGGATCACACCATGAAGATTTATTACGAAAAAGACGCCGACCTATCGCTGATCAAGGGCAGAAAAGTCACGATCGTCGGCTACGGTTCGCAGGGTCACGCACATGCGCAGAATCTAAACGATTCCGGCGTCAAAGTGACCGTCGGATTGCGAAAGGATGGTGCGTCCTGGGACAAAGCGAAGAAGGCCGGCCTTAAGGTCGCCGAAGTCGCCGAGGCCGTGAAGGGCGCCGACGTCGTGATGATGCTGATGCCGGACGAACACATCGCGGCCACCTATAAAAGCGACGTCGAGCCGAACATCAAGAAGGGCGCGGCGCTGGCCTTCGCGCACGGTTTCAACATCCATTATGGACAGGTCGTGCCGCGTGCCGATCTGGACGTCGTGATGGTGGCGCCCAAAGCGCCCGGGCACACAGTGCGCTCAACGTATGTCGCAGGCGGCGGCGTGCCGATGCTGATCGCAGTGCATCGGGACGTGTCACAAAAGGCGCGTGATCTCGCGCTGTCGTACGCCGCGGCGATCGGTGGCGCACGCGCCGGCGTCATCGAAACGAATTTTCGCGAAGAGACCGAGACAGATCTGTTCGGCGAGCAGGCGGTGCTGTGCGGTGGCTTGATCGAGTTGATCAAAGCGGGCTATGAGACGTTGATCGAAGCGGGCTACGCGCCCGAGATGGCGTACTTCGAATGTCTCCATGAAGTGAAGCTGATCGTGGACCTCATCTACGAGGGCGGCATCGCGAACATGAATTACTCGATCTCGAACAATGCCGAATATGGCGAATACGTCACGGGGCCGAAGATCGTCACCGCCGCAACCAAGCAGGCGATGCGTGATGCGCTCGCGCGAATCCAGAGCGGCGATTACGCGAAAGAGTTCATCCTCGAAAACCGCGCGGGGGCGCCGACGCTCAATGCGCATCGTCGCCTGATTGCCGAGCACTCGATCGAACAGGTCGGTGAAAAGCTCCGTTCGATGATGCCGTGGATCCAGCGCAACAAGCTGGTCGACCAAACGCGCAATTAGTTGACCGTCAAAAGCAGGTCCCTCG
>DASXSP010000138.1:0-11095 GCA_036505865.1 Casimicrobiaceae bacterium | reverse complement strand
CACGGCGTCGGTCCACTCTTGGGCACTGCGCGTATTGTCGGTCGCGCGACCAATGCGCCAGTAGCGATGCTCGCGGACACGCCCGTTTTCGACCGTCACAATGGTTGCGGGCGGCAGTTTGCGAATGCCTTTGAACAACGAATGCGGTGCGACGACGTACCCCAGATGCAAATATCCGGGCAACGCATCCTTGTCCAGTTCCGGCGCGACGCCGGGAAGCGCCAGCAGCGCTTTCGCTTCGGATGCGAACGCAAATCGCTTGCCGTCCTGAAGTATGTAGATCGGCTTGATTCCGAGCCTGTCGCGGCCGACGATGAGTCGTCGGCGCTGCGCGTCCCACAGCGCGAAACCGAACATCCCGTTCAAACGTCCGACGAACGCGTCGCCAACTTCGCGATACAACGCGAGAATGACCTCACAGTCCGACTGCGTGAGAAAGCGATGGCCGCGCTGTTCGAGTTCAGCGCGCAACTCGCGATAGTTGTAGATCTCGCCGTTGCAGACCAGCCACAGCGTACCGTCGGGCGAACGCAAGGGCTGGTGGCCTCCGGCCACATCGATGATCGAGAGGCGCCGCATGCCGATCGCGCACGGACCATCGACGTGCAAGCCTTCGTCGTCGGGGCCACGGTGAATCGTCAGGCGGCCCATCGCCCGCAAAGCGTCTACCGGCGCCGGCGAAGAGTCGAATTGGATCACTCCGTGAATTCCGCACATCGCTGCTAGCCTGCCTGTCGACCTGTCAAGCGGTATGTCCTCACGCCAGGCATTCCCGGTGCGAATCGACCAGCGCCGTATAAACAGCCCGATACTGCGCGACCATCGCGTCCAGGCCGAACCGCTCGACCGCTGCCCGGCGCGAAGCCCGCCCATGCGTGTCGCGCAATTGCGGATTGCCGAGGTAAGCCGCCATAAAGCGCGTAAGCGCCTCAACGTCGCCCGGTTGGAACAGGCGACCCGTCGCGCCATCCTCGACGATTTCGACGTTGCCCCCGACTGCCGATGCGAGAATGGGTAGGCCCGTCGCCATTGCCTCGAGGATTGTGTTCGATACGCCTTCCGCAAGAGATGGCAGCACGAACATATCGAAGGTCTGCAAGATACGAGGAACGTCTGCGGTCGCGCCGGGCAACCACGCCAGCGACTCGAGCGCGAGCGCGCTAATCAACGCGCGCAAATCTGCAAGCAGTGGTCCATCGCCGACGATGGCCAGCCGCACGCGTTCGCGCAAATGAGGCTGCGTATTAATGAGCTCCGCAAATGCGCGGACAAGTGTCGCCTGATCCTTGACCGACTGAATTCGCCCCACGGTTCCAATCACGATGCGGCCGTCATCGGCAAAGCCGCCCGGCAAGACGCCGGTGGGCTTTTTCGCTGCAGGGACGAAGCGCTCGGTGTCAACGCCATTGTAGATCTGGCTTATGCGCGCGGCCGAGACACCGACGCGATTCACGAGGTATCGCTCGAGGTCCTTCGACACGGTCACATACCGATCGATCAGCGGGCTGTGCAGCCGTCGCAACAAGGCTGGTTTCCAGTGGTCGCCCGTGAGATCTCCCACATCCCAGCCGTGTTCGCCGTGGACACATTGCGCAACACCGGCGAGCCGCGCCGGAAACAGCGCATCCAGTCCCGACAAGTTGCGCGTGTGCAGAACGGCGGGCCGCAACCGTTGGCAGAGTTGATAGATTTGTCGCCGTACCCGCCAAATGCCGACACGCGAGCGATGCAATGCGACCACTTCCACGTGCTGATGCTTCATGCGCTGGCGAAAGTCCGAATAGTCCTCAATGCAGACGACTGCATGTCGAAACTCCGATGACGGTAAGGCGTCGATCAGATTGATCAGACCATTCTCGAGTCCTCCCATCGCCAAGTGATGGATAACGTGCAAGACGAGAGGCGGCGCATCCTGCATCACCGGCGTAGGTTGCATTGTGTCAAACAGTCGACGACATGCTCTTGGCGGAAGCCCAATCGCCAAGTGAGCGATAAACGTCAGCGTATCGCGCCACGCTGCGCCCCCAGTTGCGCTCGCTTTCGACGAACCGCCGCGCGTTTTCGCGGATGCGCGGCCGATCGTCCTTTTGCTCGAGCGCCTTTTCAATCGCGCGCGCGAGTGCCTCTGCATCTCCCGCAGGAAAGAGATAGCCCGTTTCGCGGTCGCGAATGAGTTCACGATGGCCGCCGACGTCTGAGGCGACCAATATCCGCCCGAGGGCCATCGCCTCGAGCGGCTTCAACGGCGTCACGATGTCGGTAAGGCGCATCCGATGGCGTGGATATGCGAGGACATCGATCAGGCCGTAATAGCGCGTGACGTCGCGATGCGGAACGCGCCCGGTGAAGATAACGCGATCGCCGAGCTCGCGCTCGGCAACCATCCGACGCAAGTGCGCTTCCTGTGGACCGCCGCCGACGAGGAGCACGCGGAGTTCCGGATGGCCGGGGACAAGCATCGCGGTGGCCTTGATCAACAGATCGAGACCCTCGTATCCGTAGAACGAGCCGATAAATCCAACCACGGTCCTACCGGTCAATCGAAGTGCGGCGCTCAATTCCGCATCAGGGTCGCTGTCGAACCGAAACTCATCCTCGTCAACGGCATTGGGAATGACGGTGATCCGCTCGCGACGAACGCCCCGGGACGCGATCTCTTCGCGCAGGCCCTCGCAGATCGTCGTGACGTGATCGGCGCGGTGCAGAGCGAACGTCTCGACCGCGCGGGACAAACGGTAGCGCAGCGCGCGCTCCTGCGTAACGCCATGATCGACGGCAGCGTCTTCCCACAACGCGCGCACCTCGTAGACCACCGGAAGCCCAAGCTTGCGCCCGGCCCAGAGGGCGGGCAATGCGTTCAATACCGGCGAGTGCGCATGCAAAATGTCGGGATGAAGTTCGCGGGCGACTTCGACGATCCGGTCTGCCGTCGCCGACATTTCCTGAACATAGATCATCCCGGGAAGCTTCGACAGTGCGTTTGGCGTGCACGGCGTGCGAAGGAATTGCCAGCCCTCGGCTTCTTTCACGTCCTGTGACAGCCGACCGTGACGCGGTGTCGTCAACTGCAGCGTTTCCCAACCAAGCCGGCGCTGTTCGCGCAGAATTGCGACCGTGCGAAACGAATAGCCGCTGTGGAGCGGCAGTGAGTGATCCAGCACGTGTAGGATTCGCATAGTGCGTTGTTACGCAGCCTCGCCAACCACAGCGCCCGCGTCATATCGGTCGACGACGTTACGCAGGAACGCATCGAACATGAGCAAGCTCCAGATCGGCGCGCTGTAATCGCGTGCGCCGGACTGATGCGCGTCCAGTAAATTGCGCAAATACACCGGATCGAAGATACCGCTTGCGCGCAGGCGATCGCCTTGCAGCACCTCACGGACGCGTGTCTGTAGAGGACCTCGGAACCACCGGGCGAGCGGAACCGCAAATCCCATTTTGTCGCGGTAGAGGACGTCGGGCGGCATCCGCGGCTCCATCGCTTTCTTCAGAAGCCACTTCGCTTCGCCGCCGCAGATCTTGAGCGAAGATGGCAGCGTGCCGAGCCATTCGACCAGCGGGTGATCCATCAACGGTTCGCGGACTTCTAGCGAATGAGCCATGCTCGCGCGGTCGACCTTCGTATTGATGTCGCCGACGAGATACGTCTTGAGGTCGATGTACTGGATCAGCGCGAGCGGATCATCGGTTTGCGCGAGCGCGGCGTGCCGCCGGAACACCTCGATCGCGTTGTAGCCCGAAAGCTTCGCCTTGAACGAATCGGAAAAGAGCCGTCCACGCATGTCGTCGCGAAAGATCGACATCGTGTGGAAGTACGCCTCCACCGAACGGCGACCCAGCGATTCGAACGTCGTCTTCGCGCGAAAGTACCGCGGTGCCCAATCGGCCTTCGGATAGACCTGACCTAGAAATCCGAACACCGGCTTGCGGAGCGCGAGCGGCATCATCCGCCGCATTCGTTCCTCGGCAACGTGCATCCGGTAGCGGCGGTAGCCGCCGAAATTCTCGTCACCGCCATCGCCCGACAACGCTACCGTGACATGGTTTCGGGCAAGCTGGCACACGCGATAGGTGGGAATCGCCGAGCTGTCGGCGTAGGGCTCGTCGTAAACGCGCGAAAGCTCATCGATCAAATCGAAGTCGTCGCTTTCGACGCGGTCGACGAAATGTCGCGTGCGATAGCGCTCGGCGACCGCTAGTGCATACCGCGATTCATCGTAGGCCGGATCGGCGAACGCAATCGAGCAAGTGTTCACCGGATCAGCGGAGCTTTGCGCCATCGATGCAACCACGGCACTGGAATCCACGCCGCCGGAGAGGAATGCACCGAGCGGGACTTCCGAGATGAGCCGGAGCTTGACGGATTCGTCGAGCCGCGAGGTGAGCTCGCCAAAAGCGTCATCGACATTGATCGATGCGTCCAGCGTGAAGCGCGGATCCCAGTAGACCTTCGGCTCTGCCACGGGAGCACCGCGCCGTATCGTCAACGTATGCGCGGGCGGAAGCTTGCGCGCGCTCTTGAAGATGGTCCGCGGCTCGGGCACATAGCCGAAGGCAAAATATTCCTCGACTGCGCACGGGTCCACGTCCAACGGCAGTCCGGGATGCGCGAGCAGCGCCTTCAACTCTGACCCCAATATCAGGGTGCCATCGGATAGAAACGCATAATGCAGCGGCTTGACGCCGAGCCGGTCGCGCGCAAGAAACAACGTCGATTGGTTGCGGTCATAGAGCGCGAACGCGAACATTCCGCGAAAGCGCTTCACGCATGCCTCGCCCCAAGCTTCCCATGCGTGCACAATCACTTCGGTATCGCTCCGCGTGCGGAACGTGTGACCGAGCGCCGTCAGCTCGGCAATCAGCGATTGATAGTTATAGATCTCGCCGTTGTAGACGACCACGACGCTGCGGTCCTCGTTCCACAGCGGCTGCTGTCCGGTGGAAAGATCGATTATCGACAGCCGCCGGTGCCCGAGACCCACGCCCGGCTCCACATGCAGTCCGCATTCGTCCGGCCCTCGATGGTGCTGGGATTCGTTCATTCGCGAAACCAGCTCTCGGCTGATATCGCGCCGTCCGCGAATATCGAAGATGCCTACAATCCCGCACATAGCGCGCTCTCCATCACTTTCCGCTTTCGCGCGCGGCCGCGAGCGCGTGGGCGATCGCCGGCGACATATCGGCCGCGAATGAACGAAGCGACTCGCGTGCGACGTTGCCGTTAACGCTTGCCGGCGCATACATCACGATCAGCGCAGCGTCGTCGCCGCTGCCTTGAAGCTTGGCGATCGCCTGTAGCGCCTTCGCCACATACGGATTCCACGTCACATGGCCGGCGATCCAGAACAGGCGAATGACCTGGAGTCGGACGTCACGTCCGATAAGCTCGGTGCGTTCGACGGTCGTTGCACGGCCATTCCAATCTACCTGCCAGGTGCCGGTGTCCGTCTGCTTCCAGTTCCAGTCGATCGGACGCGTCAACACGTTCCCCGACGTGATGAGCTCGCGCCCTTTCTGCTGGTCGCGGTAAAACGCGATGTACAACCCGACGCGGCGATTGCCGCTCGCATACGTCTGGCTCAAATCGGTCGCATAACCCGTATAGCGAGGCGTCCAATCACTGATTCGCTCGTGAGAGACGGTCCAATTGCCTGCGCTCGGAACGATCGAAAGAATCGGCGCGCCCTTGACGACACCCTGACTGACCGATGCATCCAACGGCTGCCAAACGCCGGCGACGGCGATCGCCGCAAGCGCAGCGTAAAAAAATGTCCGAGGCGCCGCCGCAGGCACCGAAACGATATTGGCTCGCAAAGCGGCATCGTCTTTCGCATGCGCGACGTCGGCCTCCTGCCAGAACGAGCCGACCCAGAACAGCAACAGCATCACGACTCCGAAGAAGACCCATCCATAGATGATATGGTCGACACCGACCGCCAGCTTATTGTTGGACAAATGACCGAGCATGACGATCATGTACGCGCGGAGCCAGTTGGCCACGATGGGCACCAAAATCGACGCCACAATGAACAGCGCGCGCCGGCGCGAGGTGCGATAAGCAATGGCGGCGTAGATGACGCCGACCATAACGGATGCAATGATGTAACGAATGCCGCTGCAAGCCTCTACGACTGACCACGCGCCCGAGGGAATGATGAAGTGGTTCCCTTCGCGATAGACCGGCACGCCGCTCAGGCGAAGCGCGCCGATCGTGAAATCCCCCGTCCAGTCGACCAGTGTCGGAACGAGAAATTCGCCCGCCGGCACGGCGAAAAGGAGAAATGCCAACGCGAACGCCAGCACGCGCGCTGCTTGCAGGCCGACCATGGTCACAACGGCGGCCTGCAGCATGAACGCGAGCGCGAACTGCGCGACGACGCCGGCGCTGGCTGCGGATGCTACGAGCCAGAGCGCGCCGGCAGTGAAAACAAACGCCAACCCCCACCACCAGGGCCGCATGGCGATTCTTGCCAATGCATCGCGGCGTCGCCAGGCCAGCCACAGGCACAGCGGGACGACGACGAATCCGTGCGCGAACGTTTCGGAGCGTATCCAGATCGCGACGATCGACGCCGCCGTTTGCGAATAGATGAGCAGGATTCCGACAACCGCCAGCGCCACGGCAAACGCCGGCGCCGTCCCCCAGCGCACAGCGATAGGAGCGGTGCCGGTAGCAAATTCCAGATCGCGCTTCATCCGAGATTCCGAACGATCATCGGTCCGAGCGCATTCGCGACAGGACGCGGCAAACGGCGCCAGATTGCGATGAACGCGGCGTACTTCGGATTGAGCGGATTATTTTCCGGCACGCGCTTGCGGTTCAGCAATTGATATTCGTAGGCGAGAGGCGTGGCCTCGAAGCCCCAGTTCTTCTTGAAGTCATACGATCCCGTGCCGCGCTTGCTGCGACCGTAATCGAAGACGCGCACGCCGCGCTCGCACGCACGTCGCAAGAGCTCCCAATACTTGAAGTCGTTTGCCGCCAAATCGCGAGCAGCCGACGTGTCACCCGCGTAATAAGGCAGCACTTCATCGCGAAAATAAAAGCTCAGCACGCTGCTGACCGGCGTTCCCTTTGCATCGAGGACCGTTTGCACCTCACACGCGTTGCCGAATACTTCGATGAGACGGGCAAAATAGCGCCGTGGAAAGGGCGGCGTTCCGTGGCGATGAACATTGTCCGCATACAACGCAAAGAAGCGATCAGCCGACGCGTCGATTTCGCTCGAGAGGCCGTTCTTGATGCCCTTTCGCACCATCGCGCGCTGCTTGCGCGGTATCGCCAGCATGTTTGCTTCGACGTCCGGCAGAATCGCCTTGCGAAAGGTCACATAGAGATCCTGCCGCGGCCATTCGGAACAGAGGGTCTGCGTGTTGCGAACTTCGAGATAATCGACGCCGAGCGTTCGCGCGAAATTGCAGGCGGCGGAGACGAGTGCACGCGCCGACTCGCGATCGTCCGCAGCAGGACCACCGTATACCGCGAACGGAAGCGACACGAGCGCATGGCCGAAAAGGCGGCTGCGGATGACTGCAAGCGGCATGACGCCCGACCATCGTCCATCGCGCTCGGCCACCAAATAGTGACAGCGGTGGCCGAATACGTCTTCGATCAGGTCGCGCCAGCCGATCCGATGAAAGAACGTCGCATCACGGCACTGCGCGACGAAGGCCTCCCATTTTTCGGCCTCGTGCGTTTCGTAACGCCTCACCGAAACTGATCCGGCCACGCGCACAGCGTGCTCGAGAGTCGCCTCGGCGTGCATCATTGCACTCCACCGAGAAAAACGCGATCGGCGCGGTCCCACCGAAAATCGGTCAGCAATCGCGAAATCCTCGGCTGCATTCGACTTAAGTTCACGTAATGGCGAAAGCGCGTCTTCGCGCTGATTCCTTCGACGCGAGGCTGATCGGGATCGAGCTCCCAGGGATGAAAGTAAAACATCGCGGGTTTGCGGTCGATGCTGTTGATGCGGCGGATCGACCAGCGTGAGACTGCATAAGGCAGAAGGCGAAAATAACCGCCGCCGCCGGCGGGCAGATTGTTGCGTAGCATCCGAATCGTCGCGACGGGAACTTCAAGTAGTCCCGGCCGCACCTCGTGTGCAAATCGAGGCGCATCGGGTACACCGTAGTGATCGTGGCGAATCGGATAGATGCTTGAGCTGTATTTATATCCCGCTTCTGTCATGCAATCGAACGCCCATGCGTTGCCGTGACCGACGGAAAAGCTTGGCGCACGGTAGCCATGGACCGCCTGGCCGGCAACGTCCTCCAGGACCGCTTTGGCGAGGCGGATATCGGCAAGAAACACATCGCGCTTTTGCTCGCTCGCTCGGTGGTGCTCGAAACCATGACTTGCCACCTCATGTCCCGCGGCGCTGATTCGACGAACGACGTCGGGGTAGCGCTCGGCGATCCAGCCCAGCGTGAAGAACGTCGCATGAGCATCCGCGCCGGCGAGCAACTCGAGGATGCGATCGACGTTACGCTCGATGCGGCACGGCAGGGTGTCCCATTCACTGCGCGCGATGCGGCCGGCGAACGCGGCGACTTGAAAATAGTCCTCCACATCGATCGTCAACGCGTTGACGATCGATGAAGCGTCGCTGGCAGCGCCTCCATTCATGCTGCGGCAATTTCCCGCGCGGGCAGCCGTGCCGAGAGCCATGCGTCCAAGTCGGCAGCGATACGCGTCGCCGCGCGGCCATCCCACAAGGCCGGTATGCGCCCACGCTTGCCGCCCGTCGCGATGATGTCGTCGACACATGTGAGAACCCGGGTGCGATCACGGCCCACGACCGTGTTCGTGCCTTCATCAACGGTAACGGGACGTTCGGTGTTGTTGCGCATCGTGAGACAAGGTACTGCCAACGCCGTCGTCTCTTCCTGAACGCCGCCGGAGTCCGTCAATACCAAGCGGGCTCCCGCAAGAAGCCCAAGCATTTCGAGATATCCCTGCGGTGCAAGGAGAGCAATCCGCGTGCCCGCGAGGCGCGGGAACAATCCAAATCGTTCGATGTTGGCTTTGGCACGTGGGTGAACCGGCCAGATCAATGGCAAATGATTCGCGACGTCGCGCAGGATCGTGAGCGATTCGGCGAGCGCGTGCGCCTCGTCGACATTGGAGGGCCGATGCAGCGTTACAACGCCGTAGCCGTTCGCTCCGGTCAAGAAATCAGCGGCGATGCCTTCGTGCGCAAGCGTCACCGACGGATCGATCGCTTGTTTTCGGTGCATACGCAACGAATCGATCATCACGTTTCCGGCGAAGACGATCCGTTCCTCCGTAACGCCTTCGCGTTTCAACTGCTCCGCTGCAGAGCGTTCAGTGGTGTACAGGCGATCGGAAATCTGGTCGGTCAGCACGCGGTTGATTTCTTCAGGCATTTCGCGATCGAAGCTGCGAAGACCGGCTTCGACGTGGACGACCGGAATGCGCTTCTTACTGGCAACGAGACTGCAAGCGAGCGTGGAATTGACGTCGCCCACAACGATGACGCACGACGGCGACAAATCGTCGAGAACGGGCTCGAACCTCCGCATGATCTCGGCCGTCTGCACGGCGTGCGTGCCTGAGCCGACCTCGAGATTCAAATCGGGTGCCGGCAACCCGAGGTCCGCGAACAATCGCTCGTTCATCGCGACGTCGTAGTGTTGTCCCGTGTGAATGAGGACGACGCTCGGCAGGCCGGCTCGTGCAGAAAACGCGCGCACGAGGGGCGCCATCTTCATGTAATTCGGACGTGCCCCGACAACGCATGCGAGAGGACCGGCCCTAGGCGGCAATACGTCGCCCATCATCGTTTGACCGGAGTACCAGGCTGCGTGGGACGCTGCTCTTCGAGTAGCGTCCGATGCAACAGATTGACCGCAGTATTGACGAGCCTTTCGAGGCGCTCCATCCGCTCTTCCATATCGCGAAGATTCTTCTTCCATGGTGCCGCGTCCGCGGCGGGTTCGTGTGGGATGCGTTGGTCGGCCGCATTTCCGCCGGAGACAAGCGGCGCAGGCCCGAGCGTCCCGTCGGGTCCCATTTCGTCGCGAATCTCGCGCGCGATCGACTGCACGTCGATGGGCTCGAGGACGTGTTTCTCGCCAAGAAAGCCGGCAAGCATCAGACGATTGCAAAGCGTGTTGATCCGCCGTGGGATGCCGCCGCTCCACGTGTGGATCAAATCGAAGCAAGAAGGCTCGAAGCGCGGATCGTCTTTCCAACCGACATGGTGTAGACGATGCTCGATGTAGGCCTGGGTCTCCTGCCGGTCAAGCGGGCCCAAATGGTAGGAAGCGATCACGCGTTGCCGCAGCTGCTGCATCTGCGGGCTCTGCATCATTTTGCGGAGCTCGGGCTGTCCAATAAGGAAACTCTGCAGAAGCGCCTGATCACCGAGCTGGAAGTTCGACAGCATCCGTAATTCTTCGATGGCCTTCGGCGTCAAGTTTTGCGCCTCGTCGACGACGAGCAGCGCGCGCTTCTTGTCGAGTGCGGTCTGGCAAAGAAATGCTTCCAGCGAAGCGAGCAGCACCGCTTTGCCCACCGCCCTTACCGGCACGCCGAACGCGGCGCCGACCGCGCGCAACATATCGCCCGCGTCGAGCTGCGTGCTGACCAATTGTGCGGCGACGAGCTTGTCGCGGTCGATCTGCTCGAAAAGACTGCGCACGATCGTCGTCTTCCCGGCGCCGATCTCGCCGGTGATGACGATGAAGCCCTCACTTTGATACAGCCCGTACTGCAGATAAGCGAACGCCCGCTTGTGCCCGCGACTACCAAAATAGAACGCCGGATCCGGGTTTAGCTGAAAGGGTTTGCCGGTGAGGCCGTAGAACGCTTCGTACATAGCAGTCTTACTGGAACCGGTGATTCAAGCCGACGAAGATGGCGACTTCGTTATAGCTTGACTGCAAGAAAGGAGACGAGTCGATGTTGGACGTCGAACGCAGTACCTGATACCGCAGTCCGGCATAGACGGCGGTCAGCGGCGACAGCGCAGTCGTCACCGTCGTGCGAACCGAGCCCTGCTTCGTGGTCACCGACTGTTCCGTGTCACTCACGGTGCGCAGGGCGTCAACGCTCGTGGTCAGCGTG
>DASXSP010000137.1:0-14634 GCA_036505865.1 Casimicrobiaceae bacterium | reverse complement strand
TGCCGGGTTGGTTCCGCTCCGATTGACGATGCGGCCTAGGATTTTCCCGGTCACGCCCTGCAGCACCGGCGTCACGACGTAATGGTGCGGGAACGTCGGCTGAGCGCACGGCGCGACATACGGAGGCGCGCACGTCGCATTGGCAGGGACCGACGTCCCGCCGGCGTTGTCGCCTTGCCATCCGCTCAACAATTGCACATCGTGTGCGGCGAACGAATCGGCCGGGAAACCGACGTTGCCGCCACGGTTGGGCACGTCGTGCCACATCACACCGCTGGCGAGGCTCATGTCCTTCAGCTTGCGCAGGACAAAGCTCGCGACGTACGCGACCTTTCCGTTTGCATTCCGCGGCGCGATGTCGATGTCGGTGATGATCGTATTGTGCGGATCGTTCGGGTCGAGCTCGCCAAACGCGCGCCCGGTGAGCTCCTGATACAGCGGCTGATTGTTGATATCGGCCGTCGTATCGATAACGATTCGCGTCACTCGCGCGTCAGCGGCAGATGCGGCCATGAACAGGCCGGCCGCGATGGCCGTTGCCAGCGGGGCCGCCTTGCGAGGCATCCGAAGCAAAGATCGAGACATTGCAATTTCCTCCTAGATCAGAAATGACAGACTTGTTTTAAGAGCTTGCGGTTTTGCCGCTCGGTTGCAACGCGCCCGCCAGCGAACGGGCACACAACCGATTGCAGAAGAGCCGGCCCGCCGGCGCGAGAGGCGACGGGCCGCTCACGTCCTCGGATGTCATTGTCGTTATGGCTCTCGCAATTCGTGGTGACGAAAAGACGCGTCATGGATTCAGCGGATCGGTCGATCTCGCCGAACACGCGTCCGAGGATGGTTTCGTACTGGCCGGCATTTCCGAAGGTCGCGCCGCTGAATGCCGGCGAGACTTTCGTATCGACGACGAGCTTGGTCACCCGCGCGTCGGCTATGAATGACGCGGCTGCGAACGCCGTCGCGATCGCGAGACTCAGCGACGCACGACGCGCCCATCTGCAACTTGAATTCGGCAACATTGCGGTCTCCTCCTGCGCTGCGGTGCAAGCGGTCCCTCTCCGCTTCGGTTCGTTCCCGCGTGCCCCGATGGCCGCAGAAATTCGTTATGGCGTCGTACGGGAAAGCGGCGTGCGGACGCCGCATTCGTCAATCGATAGCAATGCAATGGCGAATCCGGGACGGAGCGCGACAGATGGCGGCGCGAACGGCGGCACTGCGATGGACGCGGACGCGCCGTGTCGATTACAGTGCATTGTGGAAACCCCTCCTAATTCGCCGAGTGTTTTTGTATTCGGCTTTGAATCCCATGGGCTGGTCTGCACCCGTATTTGTATGCAAGTTATTCTCAAAAGGATACGAAGTCAATAGGCTTTGTATAACGCCCCGGCGCTCGCGGCGAGGGAACCGATCTGCAGCGTCCTGCGGCCTGCGCCTTGACGCTCCCAGCGAATCCCCCTATTCTTTTTGTATACAAAACGGCAAACCCTGCATGCCAGCCATCCCGCAACGTCCCTGAGGAGGACACCATGAACGTGATTCGCCGTCGCCTGGTCTCGGGCGCCATCGCCACATTGCCCCTCGCATTTGCCGGTTCGAGGGCAATCGCCCAAAGCGCCACGACGCTCAAGATCTCCCACCAGTTTCCTGGCGGAACCATCGATCAAGGCGATTTCCGCGATCGCCTCGTGCGCAAATTTGCGACCGACGTTGAAAAGCGCACGAACGGCGCGCTCAAGTTCGACATCTATCCCAACTCGTCGCTCGTCAAGGTGAACTCCCAATTCAGCGCGTTGCGACGCGGGGCGCTCGATTTGTCGCTGGTCCCGCTGTCCTACGCGGGCGGTGAAGTTCCCGAGACGAACATTGGCCTTTTACCGGCGCTCGTCCCGTCGTACGACGTCGGCAGCAAATGGAAGAACGCGGAAGTCGGCAAATTCCTGTCCCAGTTCTTGGCGGAAAAAGGCGTGATCATCGTGACCTGGATATGGCAGGCAGGTGGTGTCGCGAGCCGTACGAAGCCGCTCGTCACGCCCGACGACGCGAAGGGCACCAAGGTGCGCGGCGGCAGCCGCGAGATGGACATGATGTTCAAGAACGCCGGCGCATCCGTTCTTTCGCTGCCTTCGAACGAGATTTATGCGGCGATGCAGACCGGCGCGATGGACGCCGCGCTCACGTCGTCGACAAGTCTTATTTCTTTCCGCCTTGAGGAAGTGTCGAAGTTCCTCACCAGCGGACGCGGAAAATCATATTGGTTCATGTTCGAGCCGTTGATGATGTCGAAGCAGGTATTCGACAAGCTGCCGAAGCCGCAGCAGGACGCAATCATGACTGTCGGCGCCGAGCTGGAAAAATTCGCCATCGAAAGCGCCAAGGCGGACGACATTGCAGTCGCCAATGTCTACACAAAAGCCGGCGCGAAAGTCTCCGATCTGGACGACGCTACACTCGCGAAATGGCGGGCGATCGCGAAGCCGGTGTGGAAGGATTACGCCGACAAGAACGAGAACTGCGCGAAGCTGTTGGCGCTGGCCGAGAAGGTGTTGTGAGCGCCGCCGGGCCAGGCGCGAACGACTCCCCCTTTGGGGACAAGGGGCAGAACGTAGCGGCGACTACCTCAAGCGTGGGGGTTCATTGACCCCGGACATCGATCTCGAAGGCGTACCCGAAACGCAGCCGGCGATCCACGAGGGCGCGCTCGGTGTGCTCGAGCGCGCGATGAGCGGCGTCAACAAGCTGATGGCTCTCTTCGGCATGATCGCGCTTCTGGTCGCGTCGTTCGTGCTGACCTACAGCGTCTTCTCGCGTTACCTGTTCCGCGCGGCAACGGATTGGCAGGACGAGGTCGCGGTGTTCTCCATCGTCGGCGCCGTCTTTCTGGCGGGCGCATGGGTTCAGGCGCAGCGCGGACACATCGGCATCGAAGCGGTGGCATCGATTCTTCCGCCGTCAGCGAATCGCGTGCGGGTCGTCATCGTCGACTTCATGACCCTTGCGTTTTGCGCGTTCTTCGCCTGGAAATCGTGGACGCTGTTTCACGAAGCCTGGGTCGACAAGATGACGACATCGTCGACGTTCTCGCCGCCGCTGACGATTCCATACGGCTTGATGGCGCTCGGCATGACGCTCCTCGTCGTGCAGATTGCGCTGCAGTTGGCGGCGTACTTTGTTGGAAAGAGAGCCTATCCGTGAGCGTGTTGTCGCTCGGGCTGTTGTTCGGCGCAGTCACGCTGATCGTGATGTTCTCGGGCATGCCGATCTCGTTCTCGCTCGGCTTCGTCGCGCTGCTCTTCATGGCCGTGTTCATGCCGGCGTCGTCGCTCGATACGGTCACGCAAAACGTCTACGAGGAGATGGCGAGCATTACGCTTTTGTCAATTCCGCTATTCATTCTCAAAGGTGCGGCAATCGGCCGCTCCGATGCTGGCCGCGATCTCTACCTCGCGATGCATGCGTGGATGCAGCGCATCCCGGGCGGTCTCGGCATCGCCAACGTCTTCACCTGCGCACTGTTCGCGGCGATGGCCGGTTCAAGTCCCGCGACGTGCTCGGCTATTGGAAGCGCGGGCATTCCGGAGATGCGCAAGCGCGGCTACTCGCCGGGATTTGCCTCCGGCATCATCGCCGCCGGCGGCACGCTCGGTATTCTGCTGCCGCCGTCGATCACGATGATTCTCTACGCGGTCGCCGCGGAGGTTTCGCTCGGCCGATTGTTTCTCGCGGGGATCGGGCCCGGTCTTCTGCTCGTCGCGCTGTTTGCGCTCTATGCGGCCTACCGCTACCGGAAGGAATACGCGGCCGCGCATACAGCGTTCGCGCGTGCGGGCACGGCGTCGGCGTATCTCGATCAGAAGCAATACTCGATGCACGAAAAGGTCGAGATGCTGCCGCGCGTCTTGCCGTTCGTGATTCTGCTGATCGGCGTGATGGTCGCGCTGTACGGCGGCTACGCGACACCGTCGGAGACAGCGGGCCTCGGCGCGGTGCTCGCGCTCATCCTGATCGCGGTCGTCTATCACGTCTGGCGACCGAAGGACGTGCGCCCTATTCTCGGCGCAACGCTCAAGGAGTCGACGATGCTGATGTTCATCATCGGCATGTCGCTGTTCTTCTCGTACGTGATGAGCTATCTGCACATCAGTCAGTCCGCCGCGCAAGGCATCGTCGACTTGCACCTGTCGAAGTGGTTCCTGCTGGCGGCGATCCTCTTTATGGTGATCGTTCTCGGATTTTTCCTGCCGCCGGTGTCGATCATCCTGATGACCGCGCCGATCATCCTGCCGCCGTTGAAAGCGGCCGGCTTCGACTTGATCTGGTTCGGCGTGCTGATGACGATCGTCATGGAGATGGGCCTAATTCATCCGCCGGTCGGCCTCAACATCTTCGTCATCAAAAATATCGCGCCGGATATACCGCTACGTGATGTCGTCTGGGGCGTGATGCCGTTCGTCGGCCTCATGTTCGTCGCGATCTTCCTGATCTGTTTCTTTCCGGGAATCGCGACAGGTTTCCCGAACTGGGTGATGGGCGCCGGACGATGAACGCACGGACGTCGCCGCCGCGTATTTGGAACAAGCGCGCGCAGCGACGGGGGCGCCGTCTCGAACGCGCCGCGACGCGCTTGGGTTCGCGGCTCGAGCGCAAACTGGTCGATGCTGACGCCATCGTTACGCTGCTCGAAGAAGCGATCGAAGCCGGCGATCGCGTGTGCATCGAAGGCAACAATCAGAAGCAGGCCGATTTTCTCGCGCGCGCGCTGACGCAGGTTGACCGCGGGCGCATCCACGATCTGCACATCGTCCAATCGGTCCTCGCCTTACCCGAGCATCTCGACGTGTTCGACCGCGGCATCGCGTCGCGGCTCGATTTTTCCTTCTCGGGTCCGCAAGCGGCGCGTCTCGCAAAGCTTGCGGGCAAGGGTCAAATCGCGATCGGCGCGATCCACACGTATCTCGAATTGTTCGGCCGCTATTTCATCGATCTCACGCCCGATGTCGCGCTCGTCGCCGCGCAAGCAGCGGACCGCGAAGGTAATTTGTATACGGGCCCGAACACGGAGGACACGCCGGTCATCGTCGAAGCGACGGCATTCAAGAGCGGCTTGGTCATTGCGCAGGTTAACGAGCTCGTCGACGTGCTGCCGCGGATCGACATTCCATCGGACTGGGTCGACTTCGTTGTGCAGAGCCCGACGCCGCATTACATCGAGCCGCTCTTCACGCGCGATCCCGCGATGATCTCGGAGATCCAGGTATTGATGGCAATGATGGCCATCAAAGGCATCTATGCGGAGTACGGCGTCGACCGGCTGAACCACGGCATCGGTTTCGACACCGCGGCCATCGAGCTGTTGCTGCCAACGTACGCGGAAGCGTTGGGCCTGCGGGGAAAAATCTGCCGCTACTGGGCATTGAATCCGCATCCGACGCTGATCCCGGCCATCGAAGCGGGTTTCGTCGAGTCGGTGCATTCGTTCGGATCGGAGCTCGGAATGGAGGATTACATCCGCGCGCGACCGGACATTTTCTTCACTGGGTCCGACGGCTCGATGCGAAGCAACCGCGCGTTTTGCCAGACCGCCGGCCATTACGCATGCGATATGTTCATCGGTTCGACGCTGCAAATCGACCTTGCCGGCAACAGCTCGACGGCGACGCTCGGACGGATCGCGGGATTCGGCGGTGCACCGAACATGGGTTCCGACGCGCGCGGCCGGCGACATGCGACGCATGCGTGGCTCTCTGCCGGGAAGGAAGCACATCGCGGCAACGGAGCGGCGCCGCGCGGCCGCAAGCTCGTCGTCCAGATGGTGGAGACGTTTCGCGAGCACATGGAGCCCGCGTTCGTCGAACGCCTCGATGCGTGGGACTTGGCCGAGTCGGCCAGCATGGCGCTGCCGCCGATCATGATCTACGGCGACGACGTCACGCACATCTTGACCGAGGAGGGCATCGCCAATTTGTTGCTGTGTCGCAATGACGCCGAACGTGAGCAGGCGATTCGCGGTGTCGCCGGCTACACGGCCGTCGGCTTGAAGCGCGATCGGCGCGCCGTGGCGAAGTTGCGTGAGCGCGGCGTGATCCGTCGTGCCGAGGACCTCGCCATTGATAAGCGAGACGCAACACGAGACTTGCTGGCGGCACGATCGATCAAGGATCTCGTCCGTGCGTCGGGTGGCCTTTACCAGCCGCCGAAGCGGTTTCGTAATTGGTGATCGAGAGTGGAACGCTTGCAATTCCGGTTCGACGGCGGCCGTCCGGCCACTGCATCGAGCGCGTGCATTGTGGGCGTTGTCGCGTCGGGCAATCTCGAGGTCCTCGTCGAACCCTCTTCGCAGCCCGACATTTGTGCGGTCGAAGTCAGCACCGCCGCCAACGGCTTCGGCGACGTGTGGCAAGCCGTCATGACCGACTTCTTCGATCGCCATCGCTTGGGCGGCATTCGCATTTCGATCAATGACGCCGGTGCGACGCCGGCGATCGTCTCGTTGCGTCTCGATCAGGCAATCGAAGAATTCACGCGAGCCGGTGCAGCGTGACGATGAAAAGCTATTACGAAGCAACGGCCCGCGAGCGTATCGCCGGCATTCTTGATGGGGGATCATGGCGCGAGATATTGCCGCCGACGGCGAGAACGTTGTCTCCGCATCTGGCGGCGCTCGATCTGCCGACCGCGTTCGATGACGGCGTCGTCATCGGCAGCGGCACGCTCGAAGGCCTCTCGATATTGATCGCTGCCCAGGAAGGCGGCTTCATGGGCGGCGCGGTGGGCGAAGTGCAAGGCGCGAAGATCGTCGGCTTGTTCGAGCGTGCCAAGACCGCTCGCGTTGCAGGCGTCGTCCTGTTGCTCGAAACGGGTGGCGTGCGGTTGCAGGAAGCCAATGCAGGGTTGATCGCCGTATCGGAAGTGATACGAGCGATTTGCGCGACGCGCGTTCGCGGGATTCCCGTCGTGGCCGCGATCGGCGGAAAGTTCGGCTGCTTCGGCGGCATGGGGATCGCCGCCGGATGTTGTACGAGCATCGTGATGTCCGAAGAAGGCCGCTTGGGTCTCTCGGGTCCCGAGGTGATCGAAACGGCGCACGGCGTCGAGGAATTCGACTCGCTCGACCGCGCGCTGGTGTGGCGCACTGTTGGCGGCAAGCACCGTTTCCTGATCGGTGATTGCGCAACGCTCGTCGACGACCGTCAGGCCGCGTTTCGCTCTGCCCTCGCGCAGGCGCTTCGCAAAGGCGAAAACCTGGACCTCGTGGCCATCGAACGTGAGCAGCGGATGCTCGACGAACGGCTCCTGCGCTTCGGCGCCTACACCGATGGCGAAGACATCTGGCGCGATCTCGGCTTCGATAAGCCCGCAAACGTGCCGCTCTTGGCGACCGATGCATTGATCGCCCTTTCGAAGCGGTTACGCGCAGCGTAGGGACATATCCGATGGATTGGCATGCTGTCGCCGAACGGCTTTTCGATCGCGGTCACGATATCGTCGCGATGGGCGATTTGCTGTCCGGCAGCGGACGCTGCGGCGATACGGTGTTCACTGTCGTGGGCTCGACGAATCATGCCGAGGTCGGCGTCGAGCTGACGCTGGAAATGGCGAAGCGAGTCGTTGCCACGATACGCGATCATCCGGGACGTCCGATCGTGTTCCTGGTGGACACGCAAGGTCAGCGTTTGCGCCATCGCGACGAATTGCTCGGCATCCATCGTTACATGGCGCATCTCGCGCAATGCGTCGAGCTCGCGCGAGCGCGAGGTCATCGAGTGTTGGCGCTGGTCTACGATCAAGCGCTGTCCGGCGGCTTTCTCGCGAGCGGCATGATGGCCGATCTATGCGCAGCGCTGCCTGCTGCAGAAATCCGCGTGATGAGCCTTCCGGCGATGGCGCGCGTGACGCGCCTTCCGGAAGAGCGCCTTCGCGCATTGGCGGCAACGTCGCCGGTGTTCGCGCCCGGCGCGGAAAACTACGTGCAGATGGGCGCGGTCGACGCGCTTTGGGATGGTGATCTCGCGGCGCGCTTGCTCGCGGCGCTGCGCGATGGTGCGACGACCGACACGCGACGCGACGTCGGACGTGTACGCGGCGGTCGCAGACTCGCTGCGACGATCGCCGAACGCGCGGCGTCCGAATGAGCTCGATGCGCGACACGATGGTGCTCGCTCGGCACGTGCGCGTATGGCCGACAGCGCTTGCGTACGCTTCGATGGCTGACAGCGCTCGCGACGCGACCGCGCGCGCCGCGATCGAGCTTTGGTTCTCGCGCCGTTGGCCGCTTGTTGTACGACGACCCGATGACGACGAAATATTTTTCGCGGACGATTGTATTGCTGTCGGGCTACCGCTTCCTCCAGCGCTTGGAAAAGGGCGGCTCAAGTTCCGTGTCGCGAGCGCAGGTATTGCAGCGCATGCGCCGCCCCTCGCACTCGATGATGTCGTCGCGGCAATGGACCCTGCGTGGCAACGCGCCCTTGCACCGCTCGCGCGCGACGCCGCTCGTGCACGTTCGGTGCTGCGCGTCTTCGGGTCCGCCGCCTGGCAAGCGCAGACCGGCCTCGCGTATCTTCACGAGTGGTCCGATATCGACTTGCTGATCGAGCCGGCGGACACGAGTGAGCTTGATACGGCGATCGCGTTGTTCGAACGATTCGCGCGCCAAACGGCCATTCGACTCGACGCCGAAATCGTGTTTCCCGGTGGCGATGCAGTTGCGTGGCGCGAATGGCATCGTGCGAAAGGCGATGGCCGCGTGCTTGCGAAAAGCCTCGCGCGCGTCGCGCTCGTTCGTAAGATAACGCTCGCAGAACGACTCGAGCGGATGGCCGCATGAAGGCAGCGCCCAGCACCTTGGCCGTTCCGAATCAAGTGCTTGTCCCGGACCGATCGTGCGTG
The DNA here is from genome assembly GCA_036505865.1 of Casimicrobiaceae bacterium. Lineage (GTDB taxonomy): Bacteria > Pseudomonadota > Gammaproteobacteria > Burkholderiales > Casimicrobiaceae > VBCG01. Next base: position 5,748 of record DASXSP010000137.1, on the reverse strand, counting down.
ATTGCACGAGCAGCGACGAGAAGCCTTTGGCGCGAGCTCGTGTTGTATCCAAAGCCGGGGCTCGTCAGCCTCCGCGACGGCGGCGCGCATCCGGATATGGACGCCGCCACATTCGTTCGAAGCTTGTTTGCGCTGTCACGCTATTGGAGCGAGATCGCGCAAGCGGGCGCAATCGGTGCGCCGTTCGACATCCTGTGCAAGCTTGGCATACGCGCCGAATCGCGAATGCTCGACGCGACCGGCGGCGTCAACACGCATCGCGGCGCTATTTTTGCGCTGGGCCTTCTATGCGCCGCCGCCGCACGTACCGACGCCAACGGTGAAATGCCGGACGATGCAACGCTGCGGCGCGTGCTGATCGCGCACTGGGGTGCCGCACTAACGGCAACGCAACGTTCCGCTTTGCCGCTTTCCAACGGTATGCGGGTGCGTCGCCGTTATGGAATCGGCGGTGCGCGCGACGAAGCGCGGCGCGCATTTCCCGCCGTATTCGACATCGCGCTACCGGCCTTGCGCGGCGCGCTCGTGCGCGGCTGCGATACGCGACGCGCGGGCGTGTCGGCATTGTTTGCGTTGCTTGCCTGCGTTGATGACACGAACATCCTTCATCGCGGCGGTCCGGAGGGACTCGCATTCGTTCGGCGCCGTGCGCGTGAATTCCGCGATGCGGGCGATGTCCATGCGAGCGACGCGCTCGCGCGCGCGGAAACGATTCACCGTGAATTCGTCGCGCGACGGCTATCACCCGGCGGCTGCGCCGATCTTCTTGCTGCCGCTTTGTTCGTTCACACGATTCAGCAAACGAGCCGATGACGCTTGCCGTGCTGTGCCCGGGTCAGGGCGCCCAGCATCCGGCATTGTTCGATCAGGTCGACGAACACGTCGAAGGCACGCGCATGATCGACGATGCCGCGCAAGCGCTCGGCGACGATCCACGCGACTGGCTCAAGCAAGGTGATGCGATCTACCGAAACGCGATCGCGCAACCGCTGATCTGCACCGCGCAACTCGCGCAGTGGGCCACGCTGCGAAGCCAATTGCAAAGACCGACAGCGCTTGCGGGCTACAGTGTTGGCGAGCTCGCATGCTACGGCGTAAGCGGCGCACTCGATATCGGCGAGCTCGTGCGTCTCGCGCGGACGCGCGCGTTGGCGATGGATGCGGCAGCCGCGTCAAATCCCGGTGGCTTGATCGGCGTACGCGGACTTTCGCGGCCGGCATTGCACTGTCTGTGCGAAGAGAATCAAGCCTTCATCGCGATCACGACGGCCGACGATGCATTTGTCGTCGGCGGCAGCGATGCCGTACTCGTTCGCATGAGGCAGCGTTGCGAAAGCGCCGGCGCCAAGGTTACCGATCTACGAGTCGGCATCGCCTCGCACACACCGTTGCTGGATGGGGCGACCGAACAGTTCAGAATCGCGCTCGAGCGTTCGACGTTGACCGCGCCGCCCATATCGGTCATTGCCAGCATCGACGCCGGGCTGGTCACAACGCGCGAACGTGGAATCGCAACGCTGTCCTCGCAGATTTCGCATACAGTCGAATGGGTGCAATGCCTCGACGCGTTGCACGAGCGCGGCTGCCGCGTGTTTCTCGAGCTCGGGCCGGGCCGCGCGCTCTCGCGGATGCTGCGCGATCGATTCGACGACGTCGAGGCACGTGCAGTCGACGAATTCCGGGACTCGGCCGGCGTCGTGCGCTGGGTGCAGCGAAAGATGTCCGAGCTGGGCTGACGGCGCATCGACAGCCGCTTCAGATCTCCATTTCCAGCAACGCCGACGACAGCGATTTCCCGTGCGCATCGAGCGCAAGAGACGTCGTGACGCCGCCGCTCAGCGAATGCGCACAGACGAACTGCAGCGCGCAGAGGTTCGGCAATTCGTAACGGCGGATTTCGCCTTGCGCGATGCCTGCGAGATGCTTGCGCACAGCATCGACCGTCATGCGCTCAACCAAAAGCCGGTAATCCTCGCCACGGTAGACAATCACGGACAAAATGGACGTTTCACCCTTATCGCCGGCGCGGCAATGCGCGAGGTCATACAGCTTCGGCATGGCTCGCGCTTTCTCGAATCGCAATGTTGGTTTGCACGCGATCTCGCTCGATCAGCGTCGACACGATACCGATCTGCTCGTGCACATATTTGCGGGTTCCTCCACCGCCTGCGGGACCGTTGGTATAGAGCGCTTCCACTTCATCGCCGACAAGCGCAGCACGCTCCGCCGTGGCCGCACGTGCAGCAACCCGCAACCGAACTTCGTAAGGATTCTCGTCCGGAAATAACGAACGCCCGCAAAGCGATGTGCTGCCGATCAGGTCGACCCGTAATTCGCCGAATTGTCCGTTCAGTCGCTCGCGCAGTATCTCCGCCGCGAGATGTGCGCGCGCCAACGCATTCGTGCCGCCATAGCCAATTTCCCCCTCGCCGATGTATCCGGCAAGGTAGCCGACGCTCACCTTGAGCTGCCTGGGTCGTCCGTGGCCTTGGGCGCCGCTGACCGTCACGCGATCCTGACCGCGCTCGGTCAAATTCACAGTCGAGAAATCGGCGATCACGTCCGGCGTCAGATACCCATGCGGATCGGTGACCTCGTAGAGGAGCTGCTCTTTTGCGGTCGCAAGATCGATGCGCCCGCCGGTTCCTGACACTTTACCGATCGTTGCGTTACCGTCGTCATCGATATCGGCGAACGGAAATCCGAGCCATGCCATGTTGGGAACGTCTTTGCGTCCAGGGTCGGCAAAGTATCCGCCGCAAATCTGTCCCGCGCATTCGAGCAAATGACCGACACACGTCCCTTGCGCAAGGCGCGCGTAATCGTCCTCCGACCAACCGTAGTGGTGCATCATCGGCGCGAGGAACAGCGACGGATCGGCGACACGACCGGTGATCACGACGTCGGCGCCCGTCGCGAGCGCAGGCAACAACGCGGCGGATCCAAGATACGCGTTCGCCGACACAAGCGGTGCGTACGTCGAAAGCGCTACGCCGCTCTCGAGCGTACGCTCATCGCCGGTCAGCGCATTGAGCACGTCGTCGCCCGTGACCACTGCAACCTTGAGCGCGATGTCCAATCGTCGCGCGATGGCGATGATGACGTCGGCTGCGGCCAAGGGATTCGCGGCGCCCATGTTGCTGATGAGCCGCGTGCCTGTCGCCTTCAGCACCGGCAACAACTGCTCGAGGCGTTGCTCGAGGCGGGGATCGTAGCCGAGCGTGGGATCCTTGTGCCTGCGCAACTGCGCGAGCGCAATCGTGCGCTCGGCGAGACATTCGAGCACGAGATAGTCGAGTTGGCCGCGCTGGGCGAGAACCAGCGCGGCATCGAGACGATCGCCGGCGAACCCCGCGCCGCAACCAATGCGCAACATGATGACCGATTCCAATAGCCTCTGGATGAGGCGTTCCTCGAGTCGGCGATTACTCGGGCATGATGCCCGCCGCCTTGATGATTTTGCCCCACTTCGCCGTCTCCGCGGCCTGAAATTTTGCGAGCTCGTCGGGGCTGCCGTGGAAGGGATCGGTGCCCGTGGACGCATAAAACGACTTCATCGAAGCGCCCTCCATCGCCTTCACGAGCAGCTCGTGCAATTTCGCGATAACCGGTGCGGGCGTCTTCGCCGGTAAATAGGCGGCAAACCAGTACGACATCTCGTAGCCCTTGACGCCCGCCTCATCGATCGTCGGAACATCCGGGGCAAGCGCCGAACGCTGCTTGCCGCTTACGCCGAGAGCACGGAGCTTGCCCGCCTTGACCTGCGGTAAACCTGTCGCCGTGTCGGTGATCATCATCTGGATCTGACCACCCAGCAAATCATTGATCGCGAGCGGATTGCTCTTGTACGGCACGTGCAGCAATTCGACGCCCGCCATCTGCTGAAACAGCTCGCCCGCGACGCGGCTCGACGAGCTTCCGCTCCCGAAGCTCACGCTGCCCGGCTTGCTCTTGGCGTACGCGATGAACTCCACCGCCGTTTTGGCGGGAACATTCGGGTTGACCACCATGATTTGGCCGCCACGGCCGAGCGCCGTCACCGGCGCGAAGTCTTTGACGGGATCGTAGGGCAATTGCTTGAACAGATGCTCGTTGGCCGCCTGCGTCGTGTTCGTGGTGATGAAGACCATGTACCCATCGGGCGCGGCCTTCGCGACGAGTTGTGCGGCGATGAAGCCTGACGCGCCGGGACGATTATCGACGACGACCGGTTGTTTGGTGAGTGCCGTGAGCTCGGTGCCAAGCGCGCGAGCAAGCTGATCCGTAGCGCTGCCCGCGGCAAACGGCACGACGAGCGTGAGCTGCTTGTCCGGGTAGTCGGCGTGCGCGATGGCGGCCGTCAAAGCGACGAGCGCCACGACGCCACGGCGAAGAACACCGCTGCATTTCATTCGTTTTCTCCCGATGAGCCTCGGCACACTATTCTCCGCCATCGCCAGGCTTCGACACCGGAGGATCCGGCAGCGGATGCCCGCCGGGGCCATCAGCGAACGTCTGCCATGGTTTCGATGCAACTTGCCCCACGCCAGGTTTGGAGAAATCGCAGACGCCATCCGGAAATGTCGCCTGCAGCCGTGCCCATTGCGAGCTCGTGAACGCCACGTTGTAGTCTGCGCTGTCGAGCGGCTTCAATTGGCATTTCATGATGTCGCTCGTCGGACCTTCTCCGGCGGCAATGCGCGTGTCCGTAAACGTCGGAAACGTGTTGATGTTGCAGGTTGCCGGATTTCTGTCGACGTTGGCGAGGCTGCCGTAGAAGCACGAGTCGACGGCTTCGGGTGGCCGGTTCTTGATGATCTTGTCCTTCAGCGGCAGCCCACTGCTATCCGCTTCGACATTGGACAGCCACTTGTCCATCGTGACGAACATAAGATCCGTGAAACCTGTCGGAGCGTTTCCTTGGTAGCGCCAAATTGCCTGGTTGGCAGCGGTCCCGTTATCGCGCAACAGGCGGTTGCGCGTGACGTACGCTCGAAAATCGTAATGCTCTTCGGTCACGTCGTTGACTCGATCATCGATCATCGCAACGTCGGCCATGTACCGGCCGTGCGTGATGCGTCCGGACTTGTACGCGATCTCCACTGCGCCGGGATCCGCCACGCAACGCTTCGCCTGCACGTTGAAGTCGATGTCGACACATCCGGTCTTTTCGTTCAAGTCGACGAACTGTTCCGGCGTGATGATGCCCTTACTTAGCGCAACCAATCCATACTGAAGCCCGGTGTTATCAAGTGGAGACTTCGCGAAGCCATCCTGCGGTCGGGTACCGAAAATCGCGACCTGGAAATCCTGAAGGGTGCAGCGCTCGCCGTCCGGATTGGTCACCGGATCGTACGTCCACGGAAAACCGCCGCAATTCCCACCGATCCGCGGGTCCATGTAATTCGGCGTTCGTCCCGACATGTACGTCTGTATCGGCCCTTCGCATGTGCTGGCGTTCGCGTGACCGTCCGTTTTCGCCTTTTCGGCTTCGGTCCATGGTTGGCCAGCGTCGGCACGCTGTTTGTAATAGCGCGCAAGCAGGTAGCAGTCGAGAAACTCCCTGCCCGGCGTCCACGTGTCCTGAAAGTGCACGGAAGGCAGAATGCCTTGCAGAAGCCCGGGGTAATTCGAGCTGTGCAAATTCTGCTGATGCGCGCCGCCCGAGCCGCCGTTGGCCATCGTGTACCGAATCTCGCCGTAGCTCTCGACGATGTGCTCCTTCAGCATCATCACCGTTTCGGCCGATGTCACGTCATTGCAGTGCGT
>DASXSP010000136.1:0-51712 GCA_036505865.1 Casimicrobiaceae bacterium | reverse complement strand
GTTTGCGGCGGCTCGGGTGCCCAACTCTGCTCGGGACAAGACGGCGTTGCAACCGTTAAGGTTTCGGGGGCAGCCGGCGCTCCGTTGGCAGGGCGACAGATTAAGTTCGATGTCGTGCTCGGCGATTTCTCGCTGATCGCAGCTAACACTGCGACACCGGCACAAACAGTGACCGTTTTGACCGATCAAAATGGCGTGGCCGCGGTCACCATCCGCGTACCAGCCAGCGCGATCACGCAGTTCGGCACGATTCGCGCAACGGACGTCGCGACCGGCAGCAGCGTAATCGGGCAATTCACGATTGCGCAGTTTGTGAACGGCAGCAACGTGCTGACCGTCATACCGACGGGCGTGACGACTTTCACAGGACCGGATACCGCGCATTGTGCGTCCAGCGGATTCGCGGCGTTCTATATCTTTGGCGGAACGCCGCCTTACACAGTGCAGCCAACCTTCCCGACCGCGGTCATCATCACGGGAAGCCCTGTCTTGACGAGCGGCGGCAGCTTCTTGGTGGGTCCAAGCCCATCCGGTCAGTGCTTTACGGGCCTGACATTCGCGATTACCGACTCGGCCGGCCGTCTATTGCTTAACCCGCCTACCGTCGACAACGTGCTCGGAACTGCGGCGCCGTTACCCCCAGCCGTTGCGATTACGCCAATTGCTGTAACTGGCACGTGTACGGTGGGTCAGACCTTCTCGTTCCTGGCGACCGGCGGAACTGGAACCTTTAGTGCCGCCGTTACATCAAGCGGCACGATCACGATCACACCCTCAGGCGCCACGGTGAACGCCGTTGCCGCCGTCGCCACCGGCACGGTGACAGTCTCGTTCACAGGCACTGCCGGCGCGACCGCACACGGAACGTACGACGTTAATGTCTCGTCCGGCGCGGCCACACCGGCAAAGGCGACGTTGACCTGTTCCTGACCGCTTAATTACCAAGAGGACAAAAGCGGCGCCAAAGCGCCGCTTTTGTTTTGCAAACGTCCGACGTTATTCAACTCGGCAACGCGGCCTCCCATTGCTCCCGCGCGATGCCATTCTTAAGGACTGCACGGCCAAGCTTTTCGAGCAACACAAACCGGATTTCACCATCGCTCGCCTTCTTGTCACGACTCATCAATTCGGCCCAGCGCTCGAAGGCTATCTTCGGTGACTCAGTGCGCAAATCACAAGCCGCGATGAGCCGGACGATGCGTTCCGCCTCATTCGCCGGCAAGCCGCAAACACGCTGCGATAAACGCGACGCCAGCACCATGCCCGCCGCGACCGCTTCGCCATGCAACCATGTGCCGTAGCCCTGCGCGTTCTCGATCGCGTGTCCAAACGTGTGTCCGAAGTTGAGGATCGCGCGCTCGCCCGATTCGCGTTCGTCCGCGCTTACGACCTCGGCTTTGATTCGGCAGCTTTCGTGAATCGCGTGCTCGATGGCAGCGGGGTCGGACGCGTTAATTCGCGCAACGTTTTCTTCGAGCCAACTAAAGAACGCCGCATCGCGAATTGCGCCGTACTTGATCACCTCGGCGAGCCCCGCTTTGACTTCTCGTGCGGGGAGCGTCCGCAGACAATCGACGTCGATCAGCACTGAGCGCGGTTGCCAGAAGGCGCCGATCATGTTCTTGCCGAGCGGATGATTGATGCCGGTTTTGCCGCCCACCGACGAATCGACTTGTGCGAGGAGCGTCGTCGGGATTTGCACGAATGGCAGACCGCGCAAGCAAATCGCCGCCGCAAAGCCGGCGAGATCACCGATGACGCCGCCGCCGAGGGCGATCAACGTTGTCGCGCGATCGACGCGCAATTCCAGCAGGCGTGTGATGACGTCTTCAAGGGTCGGCCAGGACTTATGCGTTTCGCCATCCGGAACAAGGACGACGTCCGTCCCGACGCCACGCGATGCCAGGCCATTGCGGAGCGGTGCAAGATAGTGCGCGGCGACAATGGCGTTGGTCACGACGATCGCGCGACGCCCCACTACGTTCGCGAGCAGATCGGCGGCTCGAGCCAACAACCCGCTGCCGACATGAACCGGATAGCTTCGGTCGCCGAGGACGACTTCGAGCGTCCTCATCGTGTTTACGCCTCTTGCGTGCCCGTTTCGAGCGAACGGACAAAACGTAGAACGGCGTCGCGCTCCGACGGCACGACGTGGTCGGCGACTTCACGATAGAGCGGATCACGCTGCGTGAAGAGCTCGATCAGCCGCAAGCGCGGATCCGGCGCCTGCAGCATGGGCCGATGACGCGCGTTGCGCACGCGTTCCCAAAGTGTTTCCGGTTGCGCATAAAGGTAGATCACTGTGCCGTTTTCTTTGAGCCGCTCGCGACTTGCGGCGCGAAGGATGGCGCCTCCGCCAGTTGCCAATACAATTCCTGTTAGGCGAGTGAGGTCGGCAATGACGGCCTCTTCACGGTCGCGGAAACCCTCTTCGCCCTCGATCTCGAAGATCGTCGGAATCGTGACGCCGAGCCGCTGCTCCAGCTCATGGTCGGCGTCAACGAAGCGCAATGCGAGGCGGCGCGCGAGCTGACGCCCGAGCGTCGATTTGCCCGCGCCCATCAAGCCGACCAGAAATAAATTGCCCCGGTGAAGCGACACCGGGGCATTGTAGAGCATCGTATTTGTTCTCTGCTCGAGGCTCGTCATCCCGAGTGAAACGAGGGACCTGCTTTTCTGCTCCGAGATCCTTCGCGCTTCGCGCTCAGGATGACGCGGCTGTTTCCAATTGACACATTCGCGCGGTTGCGAATGTGCCATCCCGAGCGGGCGCGAGGGACCTGCTTTTGACCCTCTTGGACATCCGCGTCACTTCACCGCAGTGATCGACTCACGAACGACGCGCGGCGTGAGGAAAATCAGGATCTCGGTTTTCGCGCTCGACCGGGTCGTTTGCTTGAACAGATACCCCAGGGCCGGCAAGTCACCGAGGAACGGAACCTTAGTGACGTCGCTGCGAATCTCTTCTTCGAAGATGCCGCCGATCACCGCCGTGTCGCCATTGTTGACCGCGATCTGCGTGACGACATTTCGGGTGTCAATCGACGGAATGAACCCGCCCGAACCTGTCGGAACGAGTGCCCCAACGGTATCTTTGCGGATGTCTACACTCATGATGATCCGGTTTTCCGGTGTGATTTGCGGCGTGACTTCGAGACGCAACACCGCCTTCTTGAAGCTGACGGTCGCGGGATTGTTCGCGGTGCCCGGCGTCACGTACGGGATTTCCCTTCCTTGCTCGATCGCCGCTTTTTGATTGTCCCCTGTGATCACGCGAGGGCTCGACACGACCTTGCCGCGGTTGTCTGCCTCGAGCGCCGACAGCTCGAGATTGATCAGATTGCCGCTGCCGAGGTTGATCAACGTGAGCGCGAGTTGCCCGGCCGGATTTGCAACCGGCAGATTGACGTTCAACTGCGGCGAGTCGGAGTAACCGGCCGATGCAATTCCCGAGGCAAGCTCGAACGGAGTCTGCGTGCGTGTCTCGCGAGTCGCCGTGCCGCCCGTTCCACCCGACGTGCTGACCACCGGCTGGGTGCTGAGGCTACCACCGAGGCCGAGTGCATAGCGTCGGTTACCCAGCGTGGCGCCCGTCTGCTGCCCGAACCGAATACCCAGCTCGCGGCTAAACCTGTCGTCGGCGATGACGATCCGCGCCTCGATTAGCACTTGACGCACCGCCGTATCGATCTGCCGGATGACCCGGCGGACCTCGTCCAACTTGCCCGGGATATCGGTAACGAACAGGATGTTGGTGCGCGGGTCGACGAACGCCGTGCCACGCTTCGACAGGAACTGTGCACCGACGTTGCCGCCGCCCTGACCCGCCTGCCGGACATTGATGATATTGAGGATGTCCGAAGACTTGGCGTAGTTCAGCTGAAACAGCTCGGTCTGCAACGGCTCGAGGTCGCTGATTTGCACTTGCGACTCGAGTTGCTGCTTTTCCTTCAGCGCAAGCTCCTCGCGCGGTGCGATCAGAACGACGTTGCCGTTCTTACGCATGTCGAGGCCCTTCGTCTGCATGATGATGTCGAGCGCCTGATCCCACGGCACGTCCTTCAACCGCAGCGTGAGATTGCCTTGCACGGTGTCGCTCGTGATGATGTTCAATCCGGTGAAGTCGGCGATTACCTGCAGCACCGCGCGCACGTCGATGTTCTGGAAATTGAGCGACAGCTTCTCGCCCTTGTAACCGCCTCGCGTGCCCTGCGTGAGCTTGTTGGGGTCTTCCTGGATCGGCTTCACTTCGACGATGAACTTGTTGTCTGCCTGATACGCCGAGTGTTCCCACAGACCTTTCGGTTCGATCACCATCCGCGTGTTGCCGCCTTGCGCGAACGTGTCAACCGTGACGATCGGCGTATTGAAATCGCCGACGTCCAGCCGCCGCTCAAGATTGCGCGGCAGCGACGTCTGCAGGAAGTCGACGACCAGCGTGCGCCCCTGTTGGCGAATGTCGATGCCCGTCGTATTGTCCGAGAGCTCGACGACGACGCGACCTTCGCCGTTGGTACCGCGACGAAAATCAACTTCGCGCAGCGCGTGCGTCACGTCGCCGGGACGCGCCTCGGCAAAGCGTTGCACCGAGCCGGCTTGGTCGACCGGCGCAGCTCCGGTGTCGGCCAGCGTAACGAGGACATCTCGTCCCTCGACCGTCGTTTCGAAACTTTGCGGCGCGTTGAGATTGAACACGACGCGGGTGCGATTGCCGGCCTGGACGAAATTCAAACTGCGTAGCGTCGGGCTATCGACGGCCCGCTGATTGCTCGAAAGCGCGCTCGACGTATCGGGGAAGTCGAGCGCGATCCGCGGCGGATTCGAGATGGCAAATCCGGCAGGCGGATTTGCCGGAGGCGCCTTGAGGGTGAACTTCACCACCGTGCGTCCCGAAGTGCCGCGCGTGACGGAAACCTGTTCGATCGCATTAGACGCCTGCCCGAAGGCTTGCGCGGAGAGAACGAGGCCGCACACAGCAATCAAAGCGGCGCTCCACGTGCGGCGAATGCGGATCATCCGACGACTGTCGCTATACGCGATCATTTGTTGCTCCCTTGTGCTCTTTGATCCGGCTGCAGGTTGAGCGTGCTTGTTCTTTCGGCCCAATCGCCCGAGCCATCCTGCACCAGTTCCTTGAGCTTGATCTCGGAGTCGGTGATACCGGTGACGACGCCGAAGTTTTGACCCAGATAGTTGCCGGGTCGCACCTGATAGATGTCCTTCTCGGGCGTCCGCACCAGCGCGTAGACTCCTTTGCCTCTTTCCAACGTTCCAACCATCGACAGCGATTCCAGCGGATACGCTTCGAGCGGTTCACGCCGGCGCGCAAGATCCGGCGCAAGCCGGTTGTTGCCCTTCATCGGCTCGATCTTCCGCGGCTTGAAGGGATCCGGCAGGTCGTACGCGTTGTACGTGAACGGCTCGTACGGCTTGATCTGCGGCAAGGGCTCGAGACGACCTTTGGAATTCTTTCCCTGCTCGGCCATCCACGCGCGCAAATCCTGATGACTCTCGCCGCCGCAGCCGGCGACGAGCGCGGACGCCAATACCAGCACGATCGCGGCGCGCTTTATCATTTTTTCGCCTTGTCCTTGGCGGCGGCCGCGCGCTGTTTCGCAATCTCTTCTTCGTCGAGATAGCGGAAGGTTTTCGCGGTCGCGTCGAGCGACAGGACACCGGCGGTGTTGGCGATGGCGAGATCGTTCAACGTCACGATCCGCGGCAGCTGCGCGACATCACTCGCGAATGCGCCCATGTCATGATAGTTGCCGGTGATCCGAATGCTGATTGGCAGCTCGGCGTAGAAGTCGGCCATCCTTTCCTGCGCGGCGGGCCGAAACAACTCAAACTGCAAGCCGCGGCCAAGCCCGGCTTGATTGATGTCGGTCAACAGCGCGTCGATCTCGGCGCGGTTTGGCAGCTGCTTGACGAGCGCGCCGAACGATTGCTCGACTTCCTTCAATTGCTGGACGTACAGCTCGAAATTGATCGCCTTGACTTTCTTTTGAGCGTATTGCTCGCGTAGCCGCGTCTCCTCGGCCTTCGCGGCGTCGAGCGCTTCGTACTGGTCCTTCCAGTCGAAGAACGCGCCGGCAGCGAGGATCATCAGCACGAGAAAAGAAAGAACGACAATCTTCGCCGCGAGCGGCCAGCTACCGGCCTCGCGAAAATTGAGACGGCGGAAATCGTCGAACGTCATGCTTTGCCTCCCTTTGCGGGCGGCGCCTTCGAACCTGGCGCGCCACCTGTATCGGTGCTCGGCGCAGCGCGCTTGACCTGCAGGTTCAACGTGAACTCCGAAACCTTTGGCGCGGAAGCATCGCGCGCACCCGGCGCGGGCACCAGCTTAATCTCGACCAACTCGGGCTGGCCTACCCACGGTGACGAATCGATACTGCGCATGAGCGTCGAAACGCGTGCGTTCGATTGCGCGTAGCCGACGAGCGTGACTTTCGGTCCGACCTGCTTGATGGAGCGCAGATAAACGCCGTCCGGAAGCTGGCGTACGAGCTGATCGAGCAAATGGACCGCCTCGCTGCGATTGGCCTGCAGCGTCTCGACGACTTGCTTGCGCGAGATGACCGCTTGGATTTGTTCGCGGAGACGGTCGATCTCCTTGATTTGCTCGTCGAGCTTGGCGATTTCAGTTTTTAGAAGCCCGTTACGACTGTTCTGATTGTCGATTTGCGCTTTCAGAATGCCGTGCACAAGCAGGATGGCCGCCAACGAGAGCACGGCCATAGCAGCGGTCAGCGAGACGAACTGCCGCTGGCGCGCGCGCCGCCGTTCTTCGCGGTGCGGCAGCAGGTTGATGCGGACGATAGCCATTATTCCTCGGCCTCCTTGAACCGGAGACGCGAATCGTTATGCCTGCGCGTCGGCCGCAACTCAATCGCGCGGCGACGCGCCCTGCGGGCCTTGCTTTCAGCCGCCGCGCTCATTCGAAACTCCGCATTGCGAGCCCGGTGGCAATCATCAGCATCGGCGCGTCCATCGCCAGTTGCCGCGGCCGCAGACGCTCGGACGCTTGCATGTTGGCGAACGGATTCGCGACCATCGTTCCCACCCCGGCGCGCTTCGACACGAGCTCGTCTAGACCAGGGAGCAGCGAGCACCCGCCGGCCAGCACGATTTGGTCGACCTGGTTATAGGACGTGGACGTGAAGAAGAACTGCAGCGCGCGGGTGATCTCAAGCGCGAGCGTTTCCATGAACGGTTGCAGTACGTCGCTGTCGTAGTTCTCCGGCAAGCCCTGGTTCTTCTTGGCCGACTCAGCCTCTTCCGACGACAGATTGAACGCGCGCTGAATGTCCTGGGTGAGCTGATTGCCGCCGAACGCCTGGTCGCGCGAAAACAGGAACTGGTTGTTGCGCAGGACATAAAAATGGCTGACGTGCGAACCGATGTCGACGAGCGCGATGTTCTGATCGCGGCCGTTTGCGGGAAGCGATGGTCCGATCAGCTGGAACGTCTCCTGCGTCGCATACGATTCGACATCCATGAGCCGCGGTTTGAGGCCGGCCGCCTCGGCGGCAGCGACGCGGTCCTCGACTTTCTCCTTGCGGGAAGCCGCGATGAGGACCTCGACCTCGTCGGCATTCGTCGATGCGGGCCCGAGGATCTGGAAATCAAGATTGACCTCGTCAAGCGCGAAAGGGATGTACTGATTGGCCTCGGCCTCGACCGTCAGCTCGAGCTCCTCCTCTTTCTGGCCGGCCGGGACGATAATGCGTTTGGTGATGACCATCGCTGCCGGGAGGGCGAGTGCGACGTTGCGATTGCGGCTGCCGAGACGTTTCCAGCCGCGGCGCAACGCCTCCGCCACCTGGTCCATATTGGAGATGTTGCCGTCGGCGACGACGTCCTTGGGGAGCGGCTCGATCGCGTAGCGTTCCAGCCGGAACCCTGCCTTGCCAGCGTCGGAGAGCTCGACCAGCTTGACCGAGGTGGACGAGATGTCGATGCCGACCAGGGACGGGGCCTTGGTCTTAAAGATGTCCAGCGCGGATGAGAGGGCTTCGGCAACCATAAGTGGGTCAGTCCGGATGCTAACAATTTACATTAAACTCTGGCAGCAAGTATAACAGTTGTCAATTTGTTTTCTCTTTTTGGCGGTGGGTTGTTGCATCGCTGCCTATAATGCCACTTTGCACCAAGTGTGCCCTCGGAACGGGTGGGTTTTGTGCTAAAGCGCTGGTTGTTATATGTCGGATCGGTCGTGCTGGGACTCGCCCTGGTCGGGGCGCTCCTCTGTGCGTTCGTTCTCGCCTTGTTGTGGCCGACACTCCCTCCCCTTACGGCATTGACCGACTACCAGCCGAAGATCCCGCTTCGAGTTGTCTCGGCCGAGGGAGAGCTGCTGGGCGAATTCGGCGAGGAACGGCGCGCCATCATCGGCATTCGCGAGGTCCCGGATGTCATGAAACAGGCTATTTTGGCCGCCGAGGACGAACGTTTCTATCAGCACGGCGGAGTTGACTATTTGAGCGTTGTCCGCGCCGCGTTCGCAAACCTGACGTCGGGTGTCCAGCAGGGCGCGGGGACGATCACGATGCAGGTCGCCCGGAACTTCTTCCTGACCCGCGAGAAGACGGTCACGCGGAAGCTCCGCGAAGCGCTGCTCGCGTGGAAGATCGAAGCGAGCCTCACGAAGGACGAGATCTTCGAGCTCTACGTCAATCAGATCTTCCTCGGGCAGCGCGCGTACGGCTTTGCCGCTGCGTCGCAAATCTACTTCGGCAAGCCGCTCAAGGACCTCTCGATTGCCGAATGCGCAATGCTGGCCGGCCTTCCGAAGGCGCCGTCCGCTTTCAACCCCGTCAACAACCCGCGGCGAGCGAAGACCCGACAGCACTACGTGTTGCGGCGGATGCATGACCTTCATTTCATCAATGACGACCAGTTGCGCGAAGCACAAAATGCGCCATTGGGAGTGCGGCAGGGGTTGCGCGAAGCGCTGCCTACCCATGCGGAGTTCGTCGCCGAAATGGCGCGCCAGGTGGTGTTCGATACCTACGGCGAGGACGCCTACACGCGCGGGTTGACTGTATGGACAACGGTGCGCAAGGCGGACCAGGAAGCGGCCTACGCCGCGGTGCGCCGGGGCGTGATCGAGTACGACCGCCGGCACGGCTACCGCGGGCCCGAAGCCGTTGTGAGCCTGCCCGATGATCCAGCCGAGCAAGACGCCGTGCTCGATCGCGTTTTCCAAGATTCATCCGACAGCGACAATCTGCTGGCTGCGGTCGTGCTACAGGCGAGTGCCGCCGAAGTGCGCGCGGTATTGAGCAACGGCGATCAGATTCAAGTGAACGGCGATGGCCTCAAGTTCGTCGCGCGCGCACTGGTCGACAAGGCGCCCGCCGCGCAGCGGATACGGCGGGGTGCCGTAATTCGTGTCATTCGTGACGAAAAGGGGCGCTACGCGATCACGTCGCTGCCACAAGCCGAGGCGGCGTTCATCGCCGTGTCGCCCCGTGACGGCGCGATCTATGCGCTTGTCGGCGGCTTCGATTACGACCGCAACAAGTTCAATCACGCGACGCAAGCGTTGCGACAGCCCGGATCGGCGTTCAAGCCGTTCATTTATTCGGCGGCGCTCGAGAAGGGCTTCTCGCCGGCGACGATCATCAACGACGCGCCATTCTTCGTGCCGGCGGCGCAAGCGGGCGGCGAGGATTGGGAGCCCAAGAACTACGACGGCAAGTTCGAAGGACCAATGCGCCTTCGTACGGC
Organism: Casimicrobiaceae bacterium; assembly: GCA_036505865.1. Taxonomy (GTDB): domain Bacteria; phylum Pseudomonadota; class Gammaproteobacteria; order Burkholderiales; family Casimicrobiaceae; genus VBCG01. Next base: position 41,977 of record DASXSP010000136.1, on the reverse strand, counting down.
GCTTGCCAAATCGAAAAACCTCGTGACCGTACGCGTGCTGCAGGCGATCGGGCCGCAATACGCGCAGGACTATATCAGCCGCTTCGGCTTCGATCCGAAATTGCATCCAGCCTATCTGACGATGGGTCTCGGTGCAGGCGCGGCGACTCCGATGCAGATGGCAACCGCGTATTCGGTATTCGCCAACGGCGGCTTTCGAATCGCGCCCTATCTGATTGCGCGTATCACCGACGCGAAGGGCAACGTTCTCTCCGAGGCGTCACCTGATCTCGCCGGCGAAAAAGCAGAGCGCGTGGTTGATCCTCGCAATGCGTTCATCATGACGACGTTGCTCCGAGATGTCATCGCTTACGGCACCGCGACGCGCGCACAGGAGCTGAAGCGCCGCGATCTCGCGGGAAAAACGGGGACGACGAACGAGAATGTCGACGCGTGGTTCTGCGGCTTCAACGTCGCGCAAGTCGGCATCGCATGGATCGGCTTCGATCAGCCCCGGACGCTCGGCACCAACGAAACGGGCGCCGTCGCGGCGCTGCCGATCTGGATCTCCTACATGCAACGCGCACTCAAAGGAATGCCAGAGAAGCTACCCGACGTACCTTCGGGCGTCGTCTCGATTCGGATCAATCCGGAATCGGGGCTCCGCGATGAGGGCAGCAATCTGTCCGATTGGTTCTTCGCGGAGTTCACGCCACGGGCGCGCGAGGACTCGTTTACGCCGGCCCTAACGCCCGGACCGGCGGCCCGCGACGTACGCGACCAGCTCTTCTAAGGAAATCATGGGGCATCGCGGCCACTCAGCGCGAAACGGCCGGCCCTACGGACCGGACCCGTTCGGCCGCGACGCGCAAAATCGAACGCGCATCGCGCAGGTCGCCGCGAAATTGATCGCGGAGCACGGCATCGTCGATTGGTCGCTTGCCAAGCGCAAGGCCGCGCGGCAATTGATGCTTTCGGAACGCGAAGCGCTGCCGGCGGACAGCGAAATCGAGGCCGCCCTGACCGAACACCATGCGCTCTTCGGCGGCGCCGCTCACGATGAAACACTGCATGGCCAGCGTAAGGAAGCGCTCGCTTGGATGCATCGGCTCGAGGCGTTTCGGCCCATGCTCGTTGGCGGCGTTGCCGCGGGCTGGGCGACCGAGCACAGCGATATTCGCGTCGAGCTTTGCGCGGACGATGCGAAGGCCGTTGAGCTCGCCCTCATCAACAGCGGCGTTCGCTATCGGGTGCCGCCGGGGCGCTCCCGCGATATACCGTCCGAGCTCCATATCGAAACGTCGCACGGCGGCGTACGGCTCATCGTCGTCACAGACGCCGCGCGGCGGCAACGTCCGCGCCGCGACGCGCAGGGGAATGAGGAAGCGCGCCTGTCAATTGATGCTCTGACCGCGCTGCTGCTGGCGGAAAAATAATTGCTCTACTTTTCGGCGAGCCAGCGCGAGGCGGTAATTGCGTAATATGAAAGAATCGCGTCGGCGCCCGCGCGCTTCATTCCCGTCAGCGCTTCCAGCACGCACGCGCGCTCGTCAAGCCATCCCTCACGCGCGGCGGCTTTCAGCATCGCGTATTCACCGGACACCTGATAGACAGCGGTCGGCATTCCGAACGAATCCTTAACGCGCCGTACGATGTCGAGATAGGGCAGGCCTGGCTTCACCATCACCATGTCCGCGCCTTCGCAGATATCGAGCCACGTTTCCCACAGCGCTTCGTCGCTGTTGGCAGGATCCATTTGGTACGTGTATTTGTTTCCGCCGCCTAAGGTTGCCGCCGATCCGACCGCGTCGCGGAACGGACCGTAAAACGCCGACGCGTACTTGGCGGAATAAGCGATGATCCGCGTGTGAATGTATCCGGCGTCATCGAGAGCCGCTCGCAGTGCGCCTACGCGTCCATCCATCATGTCCGATGGCGCCACGATGTCGACGCCGGCTGCCGCGTGAGATAGCGCCTGCTTGCACAGCGCCGCTACGGTTTCGTCGTTAAGAACGTAACCATTCGTGTCGATCAATCCATCTTGCCCGTGGCTCGTGTACGGATCGAGCGCGATGTCGGTCATGACGCCGAGCGTAGGAAATCGCTGCTTCAGCGCTTGCACGATCCGTGGAACGAGACCATCTTCGCGCCACGCCTCGGCGGCATCCTGCGATTTCCTGTCGGCGGCGATGACCGGAAAGAGCGCGATCGCCGGAATGCCCAGCGACTGACACGCTTCGGCGTCGTGCAAAAGCAAGTCGATGCTCTTGCGCGAGACGCCGGGCAAAGATGGCACCGGCGTTTCCTGTTTCGTCCCCTCCTGGACGAACACCGGGTAGATGAAGTCGTCGCTCGCAAGACGCACCTCGCGCGCAAGACGCCGCGAAAAATCGTCGCGCCGCATCCGCCGCATCCGGCGACGCGGAAAGCTGCCCGTGAAGGTGAAGCTCATTGCTTAAGTCGTTCCTTGTCAACGCGCGCAACGCATCCTAATCGTTCCGCGCCACGATTCGCAATCGATACGCAAAACACAATGGAACTTGGCACGCGGTCGATGGTCCATCTGCTCGGACGGTGAACGTCTCCCGCTTTCCTCCCTGAGCGGGTGCTCGGCGTCGGTTCATTCCGATGCTGGGCGTTCTTGGGCCCCGCATCACTCCCCTTGATCGCGGGGCCTTTTTTCGTCTGGATACCCTTGCTGAATGTGGGTGCATTACGTCGCCGATGATGGAAGCCATGCGGCAATCACGGCATCGGCCGCTTCGGCCCCCGCACGCGACGTTGCCGAAAACAGCAGCACCGTAACGCTGTTTGCTTGTACGCCGAATCGTTCGTCGATGTCGCGCCGGATCGCTACGACGGCATCGCGGCGCGCCGTCACATTGAGCTTGTCCGCTTTGGTGGCCAAAATGAGCACCGGTCTCGCGGACGGAACGAATCCTTCCAGCAACGCGTAGTCGAGGTCGGTCATCCCATGGCGTGCATCGACGACGACGATCAGCGCGATCAATGTAGTCCGGCTCGTCACGTAATGCCAGAGCAAATCCTGCCACTCGCGCTTCAACGCGCGCGGAACTGCGGCATAACCGTAACCGGGAAGATCGGCGACTCGCGCACCGTTTCGAAGCCTGAAGAAATTGATCTGCCGCGTGCGCCCCGGTGTTCGACTCGCGTACGCAAGCCGGGTTTGTCGCGCCAGCGCGTTGATGGCGCTCGATTTGCCGGAGTTGGATCGGCCGGCGAAGGCAATTTCGCCCGGCCCCGCAGGGGGCAACTGACCGAGCGCTGCAGCGGCTCCCTCGAATTTTGCTCCAACAAGCGGACCCGCGACACGCGATTGACCAAGCGCTCGTGTGCCTTTGGCCGAGCGGGGTGACTCCGTTACAATAGCGCGCTTTTTCATGCGGATGCCGCCGCGGCAAGCGACGATTGCCGCTGCAGTTCATAGCCGGTAAACGAGGAGCTCGAAAAATATGAGTCGTAACTGGCGCTTTACCGCTGCAGCCGTGCTGCTCTGTGCGGGCGTTGCGGCCGCGCAGGAAACGGCGCCCGCCAAGATCGACCTTGCGAAGGCGCAGCAAACTGCTACGCAGATTTGCGCCGCTTGCCACGGAGCCGACGGCAACAGTCCAACCGCAGCAAACCCAAATCTGGCCGGACAGCACGCCGACTATATCACCCTGCAGCTCGCGCATTTCAAGGCGGGAATCCGCGTGAACGCCATCATGCAAAGCATGGTCGCCAGCCTTTCCGACGACGATATGCGTGCGCTCGGCGTGTATTTTTCGCAGCAGAAGCCGAAAGGATTGACGGCGAAGGATCCAGCGCTCGTCAAAGTCGCGCAAAAAATTTACCGCGGCGGCGATCAAGTGACCGGGCTTCCGGCCTGCGCGGCGTGCCATTCTCCGACCGGCGCCGGTATCCCCAAGAACTATCCGCGCGTTGCCGGCCAGTACGCCGATTACACGTACGCGCAGTTGAGAGCGTTCAAAATAGGAGAACGCGGGGCAGACAAAGCGGGCAAGGATGCCAATGGCCGCATCATGGCCGCTATCGCCGAAAAGATGTCCGATGACCAAATGAAAGCGGTGGCGGACTACATGGCAGGGCTTAGAAACTGAACGACGCTCGGATCAGCCGGCTCCACGTTTACCCGATCAAGGGCTGCCGCGGCATCGAAGTCGCGCGTGCGGAGGTTCACCTCACCGGGCTCGCGACCGACGCGATCCACGACCGCGAGTGGATGGTGGTCGACCGCCGCAGCCACTTCGTTACTCAGCGCGAATATCCGCGGCTCGCACTGATCGAGACAGCGGTCATCAAGCATCGCTTGGCATTGACGGCGCCTGACGCCGGAACACTCGAGCTACCGCGTCCCGCGGCGGTCGAAGCGTCAAAAGATGTCACCGTATGGCGCAGCAACGTGCGCGGATTTGACGGGGGCGACGCAGCAGCGCGCTGGATATCGTCATTCCTCGGTGCGGAGCTTCGCGTCGTTCGATTCGACCGGTCACGACCGCGCACGTGCAATCCGGACTATGCGGGCGATAGCGGCGCGCATACGATGTTTGCCGATGGTTATCCGCTCTTGGTCATTGGCCAGGCGTCGCTCGACGACTTGAACGCGCGATTGACGGGCAAAGGTGCAAAGCCGCTACCCATGAACCGGTTTCGGCCGAATATCGTCATCGCCGGGCTTGATCCTTATGCCGAAGATCATCTCGACACGCTGGAAAGCGACGGTGTCGCGCTACGATTGGTCAAGCCGTGCGTGCGCTGCAAAGTAACAACGACCGATCAAGCAACCGGGCACGTCGGCTTCGAGCCGTTGCCCACGCTATCGACGTACCGTCGTAACGACGCGCTCGCCGGAGTAACGTTCGGAATGAACGCCGTCGTTATTGGCGGTGCGGGTCGTACGCTGGCGGTAAGCAGCGCGGTGCATGCTCAATATCGGTTCTAATGCTCGCCCGGCTCAACTTCCGACCGGCGTGCACATGATCGGATAGTACGGCCCTGGACCGTAGCCTTCCGCAATCCACACCGTTGGCTGACCGTTCATGTCGTCGCGCGCCGCGACATCGGTCGTATATCGGTGATTGGTGGTCAGCTTGTTGAAAAAACGCCAGACCGGCCGCGTCGCTGTGGGGCAAGTGCCAGTGGCCGTGTTCGGCAGCGGAATATAAAACACGGCGGGAGACTCGTAGATCCAATCGACCGGGTGCGCAGCAGCCGTATTTGCGCATTCTTTTGGGTCCGCCGAATAGAAATGCGAGTCGCCGTAGGCGGGCGCACGATAGAAACGGCAAACCGGGCTCGTTCCCGCGACCGGCGTCTCATATGCGAGAAAGCGAAACCCGGTGCGCTCCCAGCCCACGTGCACGCCGGTATCGAGATCGTTGATCTCCAAAGCTGCCGTGGAGATGAAGTAGTGCTGCAACGTCGCGTTATAGAACTCCACGGCAACAACGGTGTTGCTCGGATTGTTTCCAGGCGTTAGGTATTGCCGCACGAGCGGCAGCAAGTTGTCGAAGCGCGAATAGACGTCGACGCCGGACAAATCGGAGCACGACGCGAGCCCGCCGAATAAGCCGCCGCGCACTTCATAGAAACCGCCCCCGTTGAGCGTCAGCAGCGCGGCACCGCTTGACCCGCCTTCGGTTGTTCCCTGCGAATAGGTCGCCTGGATGAAGCTCGAGCCATCGCTGTACGTTTGATAGCCGGGCGAGAAACCCTGAGCCCATTTCTTGAGATCACCTTGCGGATGATGGATGACCGCGACGGTGGTCGAAGCCGTAACGGGATCGCTGCGCCATGCCGAAAAAAACGCGCCGGGAGGCGGCGCTGCATTGAGGCGCACGAGTGCCCAATCCCAATCCTCGCTCCGCGCAAGCAGCGTCGCGCCGGCGGTCTGCTGCACATATGCCGGAATCGTCGCGTGATTGCCGCAGGCGACTGCGTCGAAGAACCAGAAAGTGTTGAGCGTGCGCGCAGCGAGCGCCGAATTGATGCAGTGATTCGCCGTAAAGAAATAGGGCGTGCCGCTCGTGATCGAATCGTTAAGGAGTGTCCCCGTGCACAAGTACGAAGCGCCGTCTTCCTGCGTGAACAGGATTTGCGCCACTGACTTCGTGCTGTTGACGAACGCCGTCGTCTGTGGCGTCACGCAGGCGACGTCGATGTTGCAGGCGCCGGAGGTCCCGATATCGCTGACGGTTTTCATGTCGGGTGATTTGAGGGCATAGCCCGCGATCAGATGATGCGCGATACGGGGCACAACCAGCGTCACGCCGGCGATCTCGGCGCCGGCATCCGCGTGGAATTCGATTGTTGCAACGTCACCGTCGAGCGTCGGCGACCAAAACATGCCAAACCGGATGGTGTCGTCGGCGATCGTGTTCGCGGGAATGGGTCCAAACACTTCTGCGTTGGGTGCATTCCCCGAAAAGCGCACCGACAAGTCAGGATCGCTGGCGGATAGTTGCAGAGCGACGCGCACCGCCGCCGCATCAGGCGAAACGATCTGCAGTCTTGCTGCGCGTGTGCCGTCTGCGAGGGTCTGCCATGGGAGTGACGCAAGGGCGATCCGTTGCGATGCGGCCGGAATATTGCGTCCGTACCCGATCGCAAGCGGGCGTCCCTTGGTGCCTTTGGCCGTTTCCTTTTGCGTTTTCGCGAACTTGGTGTTTTGGGCCTTGACGAGCCCTCGCTCGGCATCGGTGGGTGCCGGCAACGCGATACGCACTGCAGGCGCCGAAGAACGCAGGACCAGCGCCGCAGCCTTCTTGTTGTCAAGCGTCGCGGCTTTGTACTCCGCCGGCAATACTGACGTGATCGCTGCCGCGCCGTAGGCAAGTCCCGAAACGAGGAACGAGGACAACAACAGCGCGAGCGTGCGAGCGCGCAGCGGGATAAAAATCATGCGTTCTCCTGAATGCTGAACATGGGTGTCGTCAATTTGCGACAGCACTGCCGCAACGTTGCGCCGTGCAATGTAACGCGGAATTGCCTGTCCGCGCCGACCATTTCCGACGATCTGTGCCTCGAGGCGGCCCGGCGGTGCTTGTATGATCCCCACGCTTGCGGCCTCAGTGGCCAATGAGGCCGCTGCGCTGCCCCAAAAGGGGTGTGATTCGCGCCTTGGGACGTCCCTGCGGCGCTCATGTGTCCGCGCGCAACAACGGTGGTTCGTCCGGACTTGTTACACAACATTTCAAAGCCGTCTGCCAGTGCGGCAGTTCGAGTCCGAATGTCCGCTCGAACTTCTCTGTATCCAGGACCCCATAAGGCGGCCTGCGCGCCGGCGTCGGATATTCGGCTGTTGTAATCGGAACAATGCGTGCTTTCGTACATTCGCCCGTAATCGCTCTCGCAAATTCGTACCAGGTCGTGTGGCCGCTGCAGCTCATGTTGTAAAGGCCCGCTCGCTCTGCGAGATAAGGAATTCCGCGCCCGACAAGCGTCGCAGTCGCAGCGGCGAGCGAGCGAGCCCAGTTCGGCACGCCTACCTGATCCGCAACGATTCGCAATTCGTCACGCTCGGAAGCGAGCCGGCGGATGGTCAGGAGGAAGTTGCTGCCGCGAAGGCTGTACACCCAGCTCGTTCGAAACACGACTGCCGAAGCACCCACTGCAGAAATTGCGCGTTCGCCGGCGAGCTTGGTTTCGCCGTACACGTTCAGTGGATTCGGCGTCGCATCTTCGCCGTAAGGCGTTCGCTGTTCACCGTCGAAGACATAGTCGGTTGAATAGTGAATCAGCAAAGCCTTCCGGCGCTTTGCTTCTTCAGCGAGAAGCGCCGGCGCTTTCGAATTGACGGCGAATGCGACATCGCGCTCCCGCTCGGCGCGATCGACCGCCGTATAGGCAGCCGCGTTGACGATCAGCGCCGGCGCGATTGCGCGAACCGTTCTGACCAGGCTGTCGCCGTCCGCAAGGTCGAGCGCGGAACGATCGAGTGCGATGACGCGGCCGAGACCACCGAGCGCTGCCGCCAATTCATTGCCGAGCTGACCGCGCGCACCGGTGACGAGAATAGTCGCTGCGGCCGTCACTTCACGGATATGTTTCGGCCAAGGCGAGCGGCGAGCCCGCGGCATCGCGTGGAGCAACGAGGGGCGCACCGTCGGCCGGCCAGTTAATACCAAGCGCTGGATCGTTCCACAGCAGCGTGCGCTCGTGCTCGGGATACCAGTAATCGGTGGTCTTGTACATGAACTCCGCGGCGTCGGAAACAACGATGAATCCATGCGCGAAACCTGGCGGTATCCATAGCATTCTTTTGTTGTCCGCGGAGAGCTCGATCGCGACATGCTCGCCAAACGTCGGCGATCCGCGCCGCAAATCGACGGCAACATCGAACACTGCGCCCGCGATCACCCTCACGAGCTTTCCTTGAGCGTGCTGGATTTGGTAATGCAGTCCGCGAACAACGCCGCGATGCGACCGCGAGTGATTGTCCTGCACGAATTCGGCGTCGAGACCAGCGGCTCCGAATGCGCGTCGGTTGTAGCTTTCGAAGAAAAACCCCCGCGCGTCGCCGAAGACCTTCGGTTCGATGAGCTTGACGTCGGCGATTGCCGTCGGCGTGACATGCATCGTCAACGAACCAGCGGATCGCGCAGCAATCCAAGCAGATAGCGCCCGTAGCCGTTGCGCGAAAGCGCGGCGCCGAGCCGCTCGAGCCGGGCTGCGTCGATATAGCCCATCCGATACGCAATCTCTTCGGGGCAAGCGATCTTGAGCCCCTGCCGCCGCTCGATCGTCTCGATGTATTGCGCAGCTTCCAGCAATGATTCGTGCGTGCCCGTATCGAGCCAGGCCATCCCGCGGCCCATGATCTCGCAGTCCAACTCGCCGAGGTCGAGATAGTGTCGATTGATGTCGGTGATCTCGAGCTCTCCCCGCGCCGACGGCTTGAGAGTCGTCGCGATATCGGTCACCCGCTCGTCGTAGAAGTACAGGCCCGTTACCGCGTAGCGGGAGCGGGGAGCTTCCGGCTTCTCTTCAAGCGACAACACGCGGCCATCGGCGGCGATCTCCGCCACACCGTAGCGCTCGGGGTGAGCGACCGGATAAGCGAACACCGTCGCGCCATGCGCTTTGTCGCGCGCGCGATCGAGTTGCGATTGCAGATCGTGTCCGTAGAAGATGTTGTCGCCGAGAACCAAAACGGAATGGTCACCGCCCAGAAAGTGACGGCCGATGATGAACGCATGCGCGAGACCATCCGGTGACGGTTGCACAGCGTAGGAAAGATTGATTCCCCATTGCTCACCGTCGCCGAGAAGCTGAGTGAAGCGCGGCGTGTCATCCGGCGTCGAAATCAAAAGAATGTCGCGAATGCCGGCGAGCATCAGCGTCGACAACGGATAGTAGATCATCGGCTTGTCGTACACAGGCAGGAGCTGCTTCGAGACGACTTGCGTGACTGGATACAGCCGCGTCCCGGAGCCGCCGGCGAGAATGATCCCTTTACGTCTGGTGCCGTTCATTGCGTCACACGATCGCCGCGTACTGGAGCGTGACCCACTCGTGATACGCGCCGCTCGTCACCGCGGCGAGCCAGTCTTCATTGTCGAGATACCAGTCGATCGTGCGCCGAATGCCCGACGCGAACGTTTCGATGGGGGTCCAGCCAAGCTCGTCGCGAATGCGCGTTGCGTCGATCGCGTAGCGGCGATCGTGGCCAGGGCGATCACGAACAAACGTAATCTGACTGACATAATCGCGACCCGGCCTTCGCTCGCTGAGCGCCGCACAGATGCTCCGAACAACGTCGACGTTTTTCATTTCGGCGTTGCCGCCGATGTTGTACGTCGCGCCGGACCGGCCGTGCTCGAGCACCTTGCGAATCGCCGCACAATGGTCGCCGACGTAGAGCCAATCGCGAACGTTCTGACCATCGCCGTAAACCGGAAGCGGTTTGCCGGTGAGGGCGTTGACGATCGTCAGCGGAATCAATTTTTCCGGAAACTGGCGGGGACCGTAGTTATTCGAGCAATTGGTCGTCAGCGTCGGCAAGCCGTACGTATGGTGATATGCGCGCACGAAATGGTCGGACGCAGCCTTCGACGCCGAATATGGGCTGTTCGGTTCGTAGGCAGTCGTTTCGCTGAAAGGCGGGTCCGTTGCGTCGAGCGATCCGTATACCTCGTCGGTCGACACGTGAAGGAAGCGAAATGCACTTCGCGGGGCCGCAGGCAGCGTCGTCCACCATGCCTTGACCGTTTCAAGAAGCGAGCACGTTGCGACAACGTTGGTGTCGACGAACGGCGCCGGCCCGACGATCGAGCGGTCGACGTGCGTTTCCGCCGCCAAATTAACGACAGCGTGCGGCCGATGCTCCGCAAGTAACGACGACACGAGCGCTCGGTCGCCGATGTTTCCACGCACGAAGACATGCCGTGCGTCGGCGGCGACAGCTGAGAGATTGCCCAAATTGCCGGCGTATGTCAGCGCATCCAGATTGATGACCGGCTCGCTTTGCTGCGCGAGCCAGTCGAGCACGAAATTGGCGCCGATGAAGCCGGCGCCGCCAGTCACTAAGATCATTGTCGGCGCGAATGTTGAATGCGCTGCGATTCTAGCAGTAGTACCCGCGATACCACTCGACGAAGCGCGCGAGCCCGACGTCAAGCGGCGTACGCGGCGCGAATCCAGTTACCGCATGCAGTCGATCAATCGAGGCATACGTTGCGACGATGTCGCCGGCTTGCAGCGGTCGGTAATCGCGCACAGCCGCACAGCCGAGCAATTGTTCCAATGTCGCGATGAACGTTTCGAGCGGCACCGCTTCGTGGTTGCCAATGTTGTAAATCGCATGCGGTGTGTCGCTATTGTCCGGCGTTGGCGGTTGGCTCAGGACGCGCAACGTGCCTTCGACGATGTCGTCGACGTAAGTGAAATCACGCTGCATGTGGCCGTGGTTGAAGACAGCGATGGGCTCGCCGGCGAGGATGGCCTTGGTAAACAACATCGGCGCCTGATCAGGTCTACCCCACGGGCCATAAACGGTAAAGAAGCGGAGACCGGTCGACGGTAACCGATAGAGATGGCTGTACGTATAGGCCATGAGCTCGTTCGACTTTTTCGTCGCGGCGTACAGGCTCAGCGGACGATCAACGGATTGGTCCTCGGAAAATGGCAGCGTGTGGTTGGCGCCATAGACCGACGACGACGACGCGTAGACCAGATGCCCAATGTGCGCGTGGCGGCAGCCCTCAAGGACGTGTCCGAATGCGACGACGTTGTTGCGCACATACGCGCCGGGATTGATCAGCGAATAGCGAACGCCGGGCTGCGCGGCAAGGTGCACGACGCTGTCGAAATTCCCGTCGCCAAAGAGCTGCGCCGTTGCAGCCGCATCCGCTAGATCCACGCGCGTGAACGTAAAGCCGGCGCGACGCGCAAGCGTGTCGACACGCGCTTCCTTGAGCCGGACATCGTAATAGCGATCGAAATTGTCGATGCCTGTGACTTCGGCTCCGATATCGAGCAGCGCTCTTGCCGTGTGCATGCCGATAAATCCGGCTGCGCCCGTGACGAGCACGCGTTGTCCTTCGAGCGTTCCCTTCGTCATCGGCTGCGGACTTCGGCGTCGAGCGCTCGCAATTTCGCGTACTTGAGAAAACTGGCGAAGGCGCCGATTGCGATGTGCGCGAAACCCGCCGCGCCGTCGAGAAAGCCGAGCTTCAGCACATAAAAGCGAACGAAGCGTGCAAGCGGCGACAACGCAAGATGTATTGCGCCCACCCTTGTGCCACTGGCATGCAACGCCGCCGCCTGCAGCGATGTATAGCGGTTTTGCTTTGCGATGTAAGCGTCAAGTGATTCCGCCGACGCGTGCATCAGATCGCCGGAAAGGCGGCCGACAGCGCCATCCGCGATGATGCGCTCATGCACAGCGTCGTCAGACCAGCGTGCGCGCCGTCGGTCGAACAGACGCACCGTCCAATCGGGATAGCCTTCGCCGTGCGCAAGCCACCGACCCAGAAAACGATTGCGTCTCGCGATCGCATAGGCGCACGCGCGCGGTGCGCCTGCGCCAAACAGCGTGACAATTGATGCGGCGAGTTGCGGCGACACGCGCTCGTCCGCATCGATGCAGAGGACCCAATCGTTTGCCGCCTTTTCGGCGGCAAACTGCTTCTGCGGTCCAAATCCCATCCACTCGCGCTCAATGACCCGCGCCCCGGAGCCTCGCGCGATTTCTACGGTATCATCGCGGCTGCCCGAATCGACGACGAGCACGTCCGCCGCGAAAGACGCAGACGCAACACAGTCGGCGATGTCAACGGCAGCGTCGCGCGTGATCACCACCAGTGACAGGGGAAGCTTGGCTGACATGCGGGCTCGTATCGGCTGTCGGATCGAATCCGCTCGCTTCGTCCCGCCTCGGCAGGCCCACTCGCGGTGCCGCAAGTTTACTTGAGAAGGACCCCCACGCTTGCGGCTCCCTCGGCCTCCTTGGACCTGCAAGGTGACTTACCGCAGCAACAGTCGGCCTTGCATCGACGACTCGCATTGGCCGTCGATCCCCGCTGCGCGGGGCCCCTCGCCGGCAGCTCGCGTCACGGCCGCAAGCGTGGGGGGCCATTCGTGAGCGCAGTGCTTATCGTCCGGCCTTCGTCGCTCGGCGATATCGTTTACGCACTCGCGATTGCGTCCGACATTCGGCGCCACAAGCCGGAGCTCGCGATCGACTGGGTCGCCGAACGCGGCTTTGCGCCGCTCATCACATTGTGCCCCGACATACGCCGGGTCGTTCCCTTCGCGCTACGTCGCTGGCGCCAGACACTGTTATCTCGAACGACGTGGCGAGAAATCGCTGCGTTCCGTCGGGAGATCAGGAAAGACCGATACGCGGCGATCCTCGATTTGCAGGAACAGATCAAGGGCGCGTTGATAGCGCGTGCGGCACGCGGACGCCGCCACGGTTTCGATCGAGCGAGCGTTCGCGAACCCATTGCCACGCTCGCGCATGACGTCCATCACCGCGTGTCGCGCCATCTGCATTTCGTCGAGCGCTGCCGCAACCTCGCCGCCGCCGCGCTCGGATACACGCCGAACGACCCGCCACGCTGGCATATCGTTCCGCCGAACGTGGCGCCTGCAATTCCCGAGCGGCCTTACGCCGTTCTGCTGCATGCAACAAGCCGCGCAGAAAAGTTGTGGCCCGATGAACGGTGGCGAGCGTTGATCATGCACTTTGCTCGCGCAGGATATGCAGTGGTGCTGCCATGGGGCGCCCAAGCTGAAGAGCGCCGCAGCCGGCAGCTTGCCGACGGGCAAGATGGCGCAGTCGTTCCGCCTTGGCTGTCGTTGCCCGAAGCCGCGGCAATGCTCGCGCGGGCCGATGTCGTCGTGGGCATCGACACCGGCTTTACGCATCTTGCGGCGGCGCTTGGAACGCCGACGGTCGCCTTGTTCTTCGCCACCGATCCAACGGTTCACGGCGTCGCCTGCGCCGGTGCGCATGCACGCGACCTCGGCAGCGAAGGCGAGATGCCTTCCGTCGAAATGGTGATCGCCGCGACGGGCGAGTTGATGCGCTTGATCCCGCATTGCTGACGCGCGCGGGAATGGCACGCACGCTCTATACGTTGCTTTGGTGGATTGCGCTGCCTTTTTTGCCGTTGCGATTGTGGTGGCGCGGGCGGCGGGAGCCCGGCTATCGCGCCCACATCGGCGAGCGCTTCGGACGGTATCGAAACGATTCGTCGCACCGCGTCGCTGACGTCGTGTGGATTCACGCAGTGTCGCTGGGTGAAACTCGCGCCGCGGCGCCGCTGATCGAGCGAATCGTGCGCGAGCGGCCCACCGCGACGGTGTTGCTGACGCACATGACCGCAACGGGTCGCGAAACAGGACGCGCGCTTTATGCCGACCGCGCGATACAGGCTTGGCTCCCTTATGACGCGCCTTTCGCCGTGCGCGCGTTTCTCAACCATTTCGTTCCACGCGTCGGCGTGCTGATCGAAACGGAAATGTGGCCGAATCTTGCCGCCGAATGTCGCCGTCGCGGCGTGCCGCTGTTCCTCGTCAATGCGCGTTTATCGGAGCAATCCGCAGCCGGATATGCGCGTATCGCCTCTCTATCGCGGCCGATGCTGCAATCGTTTGCCGGCGTCGCAGCGCAAACATCGTCTGACGCGAAACGATTGATTGAACTTGGCGCTCTCGATGTCAAGGTCATCGGTAATTTGAAGTTCGACATCTCCGTTCCCGAGGCCGCACGTGCGCTCGGGCGCGAGTTTCGTACACGTGTCGGCGAAGCGCGGCCTGTATGGGTTGCCGGGTCGACGCGCGAGGGCGAAGAGAACCTCATCCTCGACGCGATCGGGGGATCTTTCGCGCGCGCCTTGCCGGCCAACACGCTGGCGATCATCGTGCCGCGCCATCCGCAGCGCTTCGAATCCGTCGCGCAGCTCCTTCGCGCTCGCGGGATTGCATTTGTCCGGCGCAGCGAGAACGCGAGTGTCCCACCGGACACGAATGTCATGCTGGGCGACTCGATCGGCGAAATGTTCGCCTACTACGCCGCGGCGGACGTCGCCTTCGTTGGCGGCAGCCTCGTGCCGCTCGGCGGACAAAATCTGATCGAGCCGATCGCGCTGGGTGTGCCGACGTTGATCGGTCCGCACACGTTCAACTTTGCCGAAGCGAGCGCGCAAGCGGTCGACGCGGCTGCGGCATTGCGCGTTGCCGATGCGAACGAGCTGATTGCGCAGGTTGCGCAACTGTTGAGCGACCCTAGCGCGCGCGCGCGAATGCGCACGTCGGCCGAAGCTTTTTGCGCGGCCCACCGCGGCGCCGCCGACCGTTTGTGGGCTTGGCTTGCGCCGCGCTTGCCGCCCTAGCCCTGCAAACGGCGGTTGATTTCCTCGAGATCTTGTTCGCTCAACGTCCCCACCGCCGACTTGAGCCTCAGCACCCCGATCAAATAGTTGAAATACGCCTGCGCCAGGTCGCGTCGCGTCTGAAAAACATTCTGCTGCGTATTCAGCACATCGAGGTTGGTGCGTACGCCGACTTCTTGTCCGAGACGGTTCGATTCGTATGCGACCTGCGCCGACTTGACTGCCTGCTCAAACGCGCTGACCGATGCCGCGGCGCTCGTGACGCCGCTGAATCCCGTCTGCGCGTTGAATAGCGCGGCGCGCCGGGCAACTTCAAGATTCTGTCGCGCGTTGTCCTGCAACGCGATCGCCTCGCGTACCTTCGAATTGACGAAGCCGCCCTGATAAATCGGAACGTTCAACGCCACGCCGATCTGCGCCTGCCGGAGATCGAACGGCGAGGACAGGTTGGTGGCGCCGGTCCCATATTGCGCACTATAGCTCGCGACGAGATCGAGGGTCGGGTAGTGGCCGGCCTTCTGGCGGTCGACTTCGAGCGTCGCGATGTCGAAATTGTACGCAGCGATCCTGACGGCGAGATTGTCCACGAGTGCACGATCGACCCAGTAATCGAGCGCGTTCGGCGACGGCAGCGGCGGCTCGAAACCGCCGCCCAGCCGTTTCAGCGAAGTGGGAAAGCGCCCGATGATTGCGCGAAGTGCGGTGCGCTTGTTGTCGAGATCGTTGCGGGTCGAAATTTCTTGCGCAACGATGGAATCGTATTTGGCTTGCGCTTCATTGGTATCGGTGATCGTCGCCACACCGACCTCGAAATTGCGCTTCGCTTGAGCAAGATTTTCCGACACCGCCGCCTTCTGGCTAACGACGAGATCGACATTGAACTCGGCGACCAATACATCGAAATACGCTTGCGCGACGCGCAGGATCAAATCCTGCTGCGCCGATGAGAACTGGTAATCGGCTTGCGAAACCTGTTGCTTCGCCTGATCGTAGGCAACCTTGTTCTGCACGCGATACAGCGGCTGCGACGCCGATACGGACAGCGTGCCGGAGCGAAACGTTCGGTTGATCGGATTCGGTACGTCGGGCGGCAGCTCGCCATGGATATTCTCGTGGAAATCGTTGATGTTTCCGTTGCCGGTCGCGTTCACATTCGGCAGCAAACCCGCGCGCGCTTGCGGTATGCGCTCTTGCGTCGCAAGCCATGCCGCGCGCGCCGCCGCGAGCGTCGGGTCGTTCTGCTGCGCTTCACGGTAGATCTGGATCAGGTCCTCGCCCCACGCGGGCATTGCGGCACACAGCGTGCCGAGCGCGCAAGCAAGCATCCCGGCGCGCACACGACTAAACGGCAAACGTTTCATATTGTTGGTCCGATTGGCGCAAAAAGAAGTGCGGTTACGGTCAAAACTGGAACCGCGCGGGCGTGGCGGCATTGATCAGCGGCGCAACGACAGTTTCGAACAGGTCGACCGACACGCGCCCCTCGGGCGCCGTCTGGCGCACGAGGCGCGCTTCCATCGCAGGCGCTTCGCCAACGACGGCAAAGAGGCGGCCTTCGGCCTTCAATTGCTCGAAAAAGCGCTCGGGAAGGAGCGGTGTGGAACCGGTCAGAACGATCACGTCATACGTGTCGTTGCCATAGCCGCGCGCGCCGTCGCCTTCCATCACACGCACATTGCGAAATTCATGGCGCGCGAGCTTCGCTTGCGCTTCGGCCGCAAGCCGCGGTTCGATTTCGATGCTGTCGACTTCCGCAGCTTGGCTCGCGAGCAACGCGGTGAAGTAACCGCTACCCGTGCCGATCTCGAGCACGCGATCCGACGACTTAAGCGAGAGCTCTTGCAACACGCGCGCTTCCATTTTCGGTGTCCACATCCGCGCATTGCTTGACAACGGAATCTCGAGGTCGGCAAATGCGAGCGCGCGATGCTCGCGCGGCACGAACTCCTCGCGCCTGACATGGAACAACAAGTCGAGCACGCGCTCGTCGAGCACTTCCCAAGGGCGTATCTGTTGTTCGACCATGTTGTAGCGCGCCTTCTCGATATCGAATGCCATCATTGATCTTGTCCTCGTCGAATCGACGTCCGAACGCTTAACTGACCGCGGGTCATTATAACAAGTGCCCCATGCGGCTTCGTCATATGAGAAGGCAGCGGGCAAGGCGCGTCGATGCGCTCGGATGTCCGCAAACGTCTTCCTGCGGGTACCCGGCGCGAGGGCCAGCGTCGACCCACCGCCGCCCGACGCTCGCGCCACCCCGCTACGGAAGCCGCTCCCACTCGCTCTCGCCGCGCCCTGCCCGCTGCCTTCCGAAATGGTGGTGCTGATTCGACGCGGTCTGCGACGAGCCTATCGGGCTGAGCGCTGCGGATCGGCATAGTGCGTCGAAGCGGGATGAGCTGTTGCGCGAGGGGCGCCTGTGGCGCAGTCGGCGAAGCGGGCGGCGCGGCCGTGTCCGCGGCGTTGGGTCGACGCTCGCGGCCGCGCCGGGATGTTCCCGCTTTGACGACGTGATTTGCGCCACGCCGAAGCCCCGAGTGCAGCAGCTCATCCCGCTTCGAAATAACTGACAGAGCCATATGCGACGGCATCAATCCAGCGTCCGTCGATAGCGCAGCAGCGCCAACGCGGCGACTGCGAGCAGAAACAGCGCGATTGGCCACAAATGCGGCGCCACCTCGCCCACGCCATTTCCTTTGAGCAGCACGCCGCGCACGATGCGCAGGAAGTGCGTTAGCGGGAAGATTTCGCCGAGCGATTGCGCCCAGCCCGGCATGCCGCGGAACGGAAACATGAAGCCGGAGAGCAGCAGCGACGGGAGGAAGAAGAAGAACGTCATCTGCATCGCTTGCAACTGATTCTTGGCGAGCGTCGAAATCGTGAAGCCGAGCGCAAGCAGCGCCGCGATGTAGAGCATCATCGCGGCGAACAGCAGCACGAAGCTGCCAAGCATGGGCACGTCGAAGAGCAGCCGCGCCGCACCGAGAATGATCGCGGACTGGATGAAGCCGACGACGATATAAGGGACGATCTTGCCCGTCATCACCTCGAGCGGCAGCGCCGGCGTCGCGAGCAGATTCTCGAAGGTGCCGCGCTCGCGCTCGCGCGTGACTGCAAACGCGGTCATCATCACCATCGTCATCTGCAATATGACGCCGAGCAGGCCCGGGACGATGTTGTATTGCGTGATGCCTTCGGCGTTGTAGCGCCGCTGGACGACCAATTCGAACGGCGGCTCGTTCGGCGCGCGTTGCGCGAGCGGTCCGATCAAATCGTAGCGCAGCACCGTGGCGCCCAGTTGCGTGAGCGCGGCCAGCGCATTGCCCGTAGCAGCCGGATCGGTCGCGTCGGCGGCGATCAGCAACTCCGGCTTTTCGCCACGCAACAGACGCCGTGAAAAATCGGACGGAATGACGATCGAAAATTGCACGTCGCCGCGTGACAACAAGCGGTCCGCTTCCATTTCGCTTTGCGGCGAGCTCGTCATCGCGAAATAGCGCGTGTTCTCGAGCCCTCGCACGATGCTCCGCGAAAACTCGCTCTTGTCGTAGTCGACCACGGCGGTCGGCAGCGATTTGGGATCAGAGTTGATCGCGTAGCCGAACAGCACGAGCTGAAGGATCGGTATGCCGACGATCATGCCGAACGTCAGGCGGTCGCGCCGCATCTGGACGAATTCCTTCATCAGGATCGCCATGACGCGTGCGAGCGAAAACGTCTCGCCGGTGAAGGTGT
Organism: Casimicrobiaceae bacterium; assembly: GCA_036505865.1. Lineage (GTDB taxonomy): Bacteria > Pseudomonadota > Gammaproteobacteria > Burkholderiales > Casimicrobiaceae > VBCG01. Next base: position 23,399 of record DASXSP010000136.1, on the reverse strand, counting down.
GCGCGTTCATCGGGCGATCATCCGACACTCATTGCACATTGTCCGCCGCCGTCTGCATCAGGCTGATGAAGACATCTTCGAGCGACGGCTCGACTTTCATCAACGACAGTCCGGCGCGTTCGCGTACCGGCGCGAGCGCGGCTTCGAGCGTCTTCTCGTCGTGGCCGGAAATATGCAACGTGGTGCCGAACGGTACGATCGTCTCGACAGCCGGGTCGTTGCGTAATTCACGGGCCAGGAGCGCGAGCTCGCGTTCGTCACCTTCGCCGCGCGCCGCAACGATCCACGTCGACAGGCCGGAATGCGCGACCACCTCGGCGGCAGAACCGGTGACGAGCAGCTTGCCGAATGAAAGGTATGCGAGCTGATGACAGCGCTCGGCCTCGTCCATGTAGTGCGTACTGACGAGAACCGTCATGCCCTCGGCGGCGAGATCGTGGATGTGCTCCCAAAAGTCGCGGCGCGCTTTGGGATCGACGCCCGCCGTCGGTTCGTCGAGCAAAAGCAATTGCGGCGAGTGCAACAGGCACGCCGCGAGCGCAAGCCGCTGCTTCCACCCGCCCGACAATGCGCCGGCGAGCTGCGCGCGCCGCGGTGCGAGACCCAGTCGCTCGAGCGACGATTCGACGGTCTGTCTGCGATCGGGAACGGCGTACATGCGAGCAACAAACTCGAGATTCTCCTCGATCGACAAATCCTCGTACAGGCTGAAGCGCTGCGTCATGTAACCGACTTCGCGCTTGATCTTCGACGCTTCTGTCCGAATGTCGTAGCCGAGGCACGTGCCCTCGCCCGCATCGGGCGTCAACAAACCGCACAGCATTCGAATCGTCGTCGTCTTGCCGCTGCCGTTCGGTCCGAGAAAGCCGAAGATCTGACCCCGCTCGACGCGGATCGCGAAATCATTGACGACGGCGCGACCCTCGTAGCGCTTGGTGAGCCCATGCACGTCGATCGCCGCCGTCATTGCACGGTTCCCGCGCTTGCGGCTTGCACGACCTCCACTTCAACAGGAAGACCCGGATGCAGCGCGGCATTCGGCTGATCAGGACGCCCTTCCACAAGGAACACGAGCTTCGACCGGTTTTCGCGGCTGTAAATGACCGGTGGCGTGTATTCCGCCTGCGGCGCGATGAACGCTACGCGTGCCGCGATCGGTGCGCTGCAGCCATCGCATCGCACGCTGATTGCTGCCCCACGCCGCAGTGTTGCGAGGGCAGGCTCCGGAACGTAGAAGCGGATCTTCACATTGCCCGGCGGCAACAGCGACACGACCGGCGCGCCTGCCGCAACCCATTCGCCCGGCCGATACAGCGTGTCATACACGATGCCGGCGACGGGAGCGGTTTGCGTCTTCTGATCGAGCCGCCATTGCGCTTGCGCCAACGCGTCTCTCGCGGCCTTGGCTTCGGCGCGCGCCGCGGCGATCGCATCGCTTCGCGCGGGCAGATTCGCGATCGAGACTTGTGCCGTCAGCTCAGCGACGCGCGCACGGTCGCTGTCGCGCTTCGCGATCGCCTGGTCCAGTTGCTGCGGCGGGAGGAATTTTTCGGCGACGAGCTTTTGCGTTCGAGTGAGATCGTTCTCCGACTGCTTCAACGCCGCTTGTGCCTGCGCGAGCTGCGCTCGCGCGGCGGCAATCTCGGGGGGACGTCTGGCTTTTTCGAGATCGGCGAGCGTCGCTTCCGTCTGCCTCGCTCGGGACTCCGCTTCCGCGCGTGCGGCAGCTTCCTGCGCGCTCTCCAGCACGAAGAGCGGCGCATCGGCGGCCACCGCGTCACCGCGATTGACCGATAGGCGGGCCAAGGTCCCCGACAACGGTGCTGCGACGCGCACGTAGTCGGCCTCGACATAGCCGGGGTAACCGGGCGGCGTGGAATTGCCGCACGCCGCGAGCGTCAGCGCGCCGGCAAGCGCAATAGTGGGCGGCATTGGGGCCATTATTTTTTTCTCTTCGGCACGCGTGCGCGCTTTTTCGCGAGACCCGCAAGCGCACAGTCGACACGCTCGGCGATCGCTGCATCGGTAGCGATCAGCGCGGGAAGGCCGACCGCAACGCCGGGTACGAGATCATGATCGGCGAGCGTGCCGCCGATGAGTATCGGCGCCGCAACGCTGCCGGCGAGAAACGCCAATGCGTGCGGCGGAGCCATCGCTCTCAACACGCCGGTCCGCTGTCCGCTTTTGATGAGGCCCAACAGAACGCCTACGTGCCGCGGCATATTGGCGCGCAGGAATTCACGCGCCAATGGATCGCCGGACAGTGCATCCGCGATCAGCCGACGAAGGAGCCTCGCGTTGTCGCGCGCGAAACGGCCCAGCACGTTGAGCGCCGCCCTCAATGCATCTCCTGGCAAGGGTGCGCGCGCCGCAAGCTCCAGATTGGCGAACATCTCATCGTAGAGCTCCTGCAACAGCTGCCGGACAAACAGGTCCTTGCTGCCGAAGTGATAGTGGAACATGCCGGCGTTGACCCCCGCGCGAATCGCGACTTTGCGCACCGAGAGCTGCGCAACGCCGGTTTCCGGGAAGAGCTCGCGCCCGGCGCTAAGAAGCAGACGGTCGACATTGCGCGAAGGACGCGTCATCGGCGTTACTGTACGACCGACTAATTATACGAGCAACCAGTAATCGGCACCAACGGGCAACGAACCTGCCGCGTCAATCGTCCGCGGCGAGCTTCGCCGTTGCGGCGGTGGTTACCAGACGCAACGCACGCTTTGCCTTGCGTCGCTCGCTCCACTGATCGAGGTAGGTGTAAATCACCGGCACGACGATCAGCGTCAACAGCGTCGACGTGATGACGCCCCCGATGATCGCGCGGCCCATCGGCGCCTGTTGCTCGCCGCCGTCGCCCAAGCCTAATGCGAGAGGCAGCATGCCGCCGAGCATCGCCGCAGTCGTCATCAGAATCGGCCGCAGCCGAACCTGTCCCGCGTCAAGCAGCGACGCCTCGAGCGCGTTACCTGCACGCCGCGAGCGATTGGCGAAATCGACGAGCAGGATTGCGTTCTTCGTTACAAGTCCCATCAGCATGATGAAACCGATAATCGAAAAGATGTTGAGCGTCGTTCCGGTTATCAGCAGGGCGAGAAAGACACCGATCAGCGAGAACGGCAGCGACGCCATGATCGCAACGGGCTGCGTGAAGCTCGCAAACTGCGACGCGAGAATCAGATAGATGAAGATGATCGCGAGACCAAGCGCGGCGAGTGCCGCCTGAAAGGATTCCTGCATGTCCTGCTGCTGCCCGGCAACCTGCAGGCGATAGCCTGGCGGCAGCGCCATCTCGTCGGCGATTTTCTGCACATCCTTGCCGACATCGCCGGAGGGACGTCCTTCGACGTTCGCGTAGATGCCGACGCGCCGCTGCAGGTCCTGCCGCTTGATGATTTGCGGACTCGTCGACTCGACGATCTCCGCGACTTGTCGAAGCGGCACCATCCGCATCTGGCCGTCGGGTCCGCGCTTATTCGTCGTCAGGTACAGGTTGCCGAGATCTGACGCCAGGCGACGGCTGTCTTTCGGCAGCTGCACGTTCACTTCGTAATTCTGTCCGTCCGGGCCAAGCCAGTAACTCACCGTATCTCCCGCGAGCAACGGTCGGATCGTCGCGCCGACTTGTTGGACCGTGACGCCGAGATCCGACGCGGCATCGTTGTTGAGGCGAATCGACAGCGCAGGATTCGCCGCTTTTTCGGACGTTTCAAGATCGACGATTCCAGGAACCTTCGCAACCTTCTCTGCAAACTCGTGCGCAAGAACGCGCAGCGAATCGGGATCGGGCCCGAGCATGTTGAACCAGATCGGACGGTCGTAACCGATCGATACCTCAATGCCCGGAATGGGCTTCAACGCAGTGCGGATCGCTCGCTCCAGCTCCTTTTGCGAACGGTCGCGCGCCGCGCGATCGACGAGCTTCAGATTGACGCGGGCGTAGTTGCGTCCCTCCTCCGTCCCGACGGTCGTCATCGTAAGGAGAATCTCGGGAAAATTCTTGAGCGCGTCTTCGACCTCGCGCACTTTGCCGTCGGTGTACTCGAGGCTCGAGCCGACCGGCGTATTCAAGCGAAGCGAGATGAAGCTCTGGTCGACTTCAGGCACGAACTCGGTGCCGACGAGCGGGACGATAAAAAAACTTGCGACGAACGTGACGAGGGCGATCCCCAGCACAGCGAGCCGGTGGCCGAGCGCCCAGCGAAGCAAGCGGCCATAAACAACGTGGATCCAATCGATGGCGCGCTCGACGCGGTCCATGAAACGCCCGAGCCACGGCACTCGCTTGAAGCGCGAACCCGGCGGATCGTGCCAAACCGACGACAACATCGGATCGAGCGTGAAGCTGATGAAGAGACTGACCAGCACGGCAACGGCGACGGTCAGACCGAACTGGAAGAAAAAGCGGCCGATGACGCCGCTCATGAACGCGATCGGTACGAACACGGCGACAATCGCAAACGTCGTCGCCATGACCGCGAGACCGATCTCGTCGGTACCCTCACGCGACGCCGCGACATGGTCCTTGCCGAGCGTCAGATGACGAACGATGTTCTCGCGTACGACGATCGCGTCGTCGATCAACAAGCCGATGCAAAGCGACAGCGCCATCAGCGTGAGGAAGTTGAGCGTGAAGCCGAATGCATAAAGCGCGATGAACGTCGCGATCACGGCGAGCGGCAGCGTAAGCCCCGTAATGATCGTGCTCCGCCAACTGTGCAGAAACAGAAAAACGATGAGCACGGTCAACGCGGCGCCTTCGATGATCGTGTGCTTGACACGGTCGACGCTCTTCTCGACGGTGTCCGCGGACGAGAAGGTGATGCGGACATCGACATCCGAAGGCAACCGTTTCTTCAACGATTCGACCGCTCCTTTGACGTTGTTGCCGGTCTCGATGATGTTGGCGTCTTGCGCTTTCTGAATATCGATCGTGATCGATGGACTCCCGTTCACGCGCGCAAACGACGTCTCCTCCTTTTCACCGTCGATCACATCGGCGACCTGCGACAGAAAAACCGGGCCGCCACCTTGCTGCGCGACGATGATGCGGCCGAACTGCGCCGGATCCTTGATCTTGCCTTCAACCCGGACGATCGAATCGCTTTGCCCGCGCGTGATACGACCGGCGGGAACATCCTGATTGGCGTCGCGAATCGCGTTGATGACCTGGTCGACGCCCAAGCCCAGCGCCGTCAGCGCATTCGGCTTGATCTGCACGAGAATCTGCCGCGTCACCCGGCCATTGACATCGATACGCGCGACGCCGGGCAGATTTTCCAGCGCCTTGACAATGGTTTGATCGGTCAGCGACGTGAGCTCGCGAAGTCCCGTCGTCGGCGACGTGACGGCAAGCGACATGACCGGCTGCGCATTTTCCATGTCGGCCCGCACAACCAGCGGGTCCTTCACGTCCCTCGGGAAATTCGGACGCACCGTCGCTATCTTGTCGCGCACATCCTGCATCGCCTGCGCGTAGTTCGTCGACAAGCGGAATTCGACGAACACCTGGCTCGTGTTTTCGAGCGAATTCGAGCGGATCAGCTTGACGCCGGAAACCTGATTGACCGCATTTTCGATCGGCTTCGTGACATCGACCTCGACCGCTTCGGGCGCGGCGCCCGGATAATTCGTCAGGATCAGCACGAACGGAAGCGTCACATCCGGCATCTGCTCGACGCGTAGGCGCACGTACGAAAAGATGCCGAGTACCGTGATGCCGACCATCACCATCGTCGCGAACACGGGATTCTTGATCGAGATGCGAGTGATCAGCATGGCGTTACGCGTCCGCGCAAATCAGCCGTTGCGGTCCGGCTTGTTCGTCGTAGCGTTCTGTGACGACGTCGGTGCGCGGACCAACGCCGGCGCGCCGTCCTTCAAGTTGTCGAATCGCGCCGAAAGCACCGGCAAGTCCCGTGGAAGCGACGTCTTGATCTCGACAAGACCATTGTCGTTGTCGCGGCGGCCGAGCGTCACGATTCGTCGCGACAGCCTGCCGTTGTCCACCACCCAAACGAACGATTGCCCTGCTTCGCTACGCACGGCCGTGATGGGAAGCGTCAACGCCGGCGCGCTCGCCGCGAGCGCGATGCGTCCTGTGGCGAACATGCCACTTTTCAACAGCGCGTCGGGATTGGGCAGACCTACGTAGACGAGGATGGCGCGCGTGCCCGGTTCAGTGGACGGATTGATACGCTCGATGCGACCGGTGAAGCGCCGCTCGCCATAACCATCGACGTTGAACTCCACCGGCATGCCAATCTTCAACTCCGGCACGTCGATCGCAGGAACGAGCGCCTGCACTTCGAGGTCCTTGAGATCGACCACCGTCACGAGCGGCGCTTCGACCGCAACCTTTTCACCCGGCTGCACATGACGCTTTGCGACGATGCCCGAAAGCGGCGCGGTCGCGACGGCGTCCTTCAACGCGTTACGCGCGAGCTGAACCTGCGCTTCCATCGACTTCACATTGCCTTGCGCGACGTTGAACGATGATTCCGCGCTGTCGAAAGCGTTCTGCGAAATGAACCTGTCATTCAGAAGCCGTGTGTTCATCGCGCGCGTTTTTTCCGCGAGCGCAAGCTGCGCCTTGGCGCTTTCGAGCGCCCCGATGCGATCGATCAGCTTGGAATCGAGATCCGTCGTGTCGATGCGGACGAGGAGCTGTCCTGCATGCACGGTCTCGCCTTCACGAACCGTAATCTGCCGTACGTCACCGGCGACTCGTGCCTTGACGACCGCCAATCGAATAGGTTGCAGCGTTCCCGAAACGGGAAGCCAGCGGGCGAGCGGCACCGCTTTCACATACGCGAGGTCGGTCGGCGCAAACTGAAGCGCCACGGGCGGGCCCTTGCTATCGTCCTGCGCCTTCTTGGCCGCGCGAAGCGCGACAGCGCCGCCGATGCCGGCCGCGATCACGGTTGCGATCAGCGCGCCGACAACACGACGCCGTGTCAAACCAAGTACCATGAACGACCTCTCCCTGGCGCGCCGGGTAAGCCCGTCACTGCTAGAGCTTGGATGCAGCCAGCGCGAGAATTGGATTCGCCGACCGACCAAGCCTAGACGTGCCGACGCGCAAGCGACAGCGCGGCGCGACAAAGCGCGTCCGGCAGCGACAGGGCGCGGCGTCCGACGCCGGGACGCGACGAATCGCCGCGACCGATCGCGCGTTGACACCTGTTCCTTGCGTAACCGATAATCATACGTTTCCCTTTACCCGTCCGGAGGAGCCCAAATGCAATTCACACAAAAGCTCGGCGTCGCGCTGGTGAGCGCCGCGCTGGTCACCATTTACGGTTGCGGTCCGAAGGAAGAGCCGAAGAAAACCGCCGAAGCGCCGAAGGCGCCCGCCGCTGAAGAGGCCGTCACCGTCAAGATCGGTCACGCCGGCCCGTTGACGGGCGGCATCGCGCATCTCGGGAAGGACAACGAAAACGGCGCGCGTCTTGCGGTCGAGCAGGCCGACGCCAAGAAGATGAAGATCGGCGGAAAGACGGTTCATTTCGTGTTGCAAGGTGAGGACGATCAAGCGGATCCGAAGCTCGGCCCCACGATTGCGCAGAAATTCGTCGATGCGAAGGTGGCCGGCGTTGTCGGCCACTTGAATTCCGGTGTGACGATTCCGGCGTCCGCCGTGTACAACCAGGCCGGCATTCCGATGATCTCGGGGTCGGCGACGAATCCCAAGCTCACCGAGCAGGGGTTCAAGAACATTTTTCGCGACGTCGGTCGCGACGACCAGCAAGGACCTGCGGTCGCCCAGTATCTCGAGTCAATGAAGATCAAGAAGGTCGCGATCGTCGACGACGCGACTGCGTACGGCGAAGGTCTCGCGAACGAAGTCGAGAAAACGCTGAAGGCGGCGCACGTGAATGTCGTCGCGCGTGAGAAAACCAACGACAAGGCAACCGACTTCAAGGCCATTCTGACGAAAATGAAGGGTAAAGCGCCCGACGCCGTTTTCTACGGCGGCATGGATGCGACGGGCGGGCCGATGCTGAAGCAGGCACGCGAGCTCGGGATCAAGGCGGTATTCAGCTTCGGCGACGGCGCGTGCACCGACACGATGAAGCAGCTCGCCGGCGACGCGAACGCCGAAGGGCTCATTTGCTCGCAAGCCGGTCTCCCGGTCGTTGCGGCGTCGAAGGATTTTCTGGATAGCTACAAGGCCAAGTACAACGTCGACCCGATCATCTATGCGCCGTTTACGTACGACGCCGCGAATCTGCTGATCGCCGCAATGCAGAAGGCCGATTCAACCGATCCCGCGAAGTACCTGCCCGAGTTGCAGAAGATCAGCTACAAAGGCGCGACGGGGCAGATCCAGTTCGACGAAAAGGGCGACCGCAAGGACGCCGAGATGACGATCTTCACGATGAAGGGTGGCAAGCTCGAGCCGATCGCCGTCGTCAAGTCCGGCAAGAGCATGACGTTCGCCGACTTCATGAAGGGCGCCGCGGGCGGCGCGATGGCCTCTGCCGCTCCCGCGATGGCGCCAGCCAAGGACGAGATGAAGAAGGATGACATGAAGAAGGGCGAGATGAAAAAAGACGATAAGGATGCGGTGAAGAAGTAAATCTCGCACCAGTAACGATCAAAAACGGCGCTCCGCGGAGCGCCGTTTTTATTGCCGCTTGCCGCCCGCCCGCCGCGACCTCACAATCCGGGTCGCCAGCCGCACGTCCGGGACTTCGTGGATACCTTCCTGCAGCAGTTGATCAACGGTCTCACGCTCGGCAGCGTGTACGCGATCGTTGCCCTTGGCTATACGATGGTCTACGGCATCATCCAGCTCATCAATTTTGCGCATGGCGAAGTGGTGATGATCGGCGCGATGGTCGCGTATTCGGTCATCGTGGGACTGGTCGGCGCGAAAGTCGCTTTGTCGCCGCTCGCGATCGTGCTGATCGGCCTCGTCACGGCGATTCCAGTTTGCATGGCGGTCGGCTACACGCTCGAGCGCGTCGCGTACCGGCCACTGCGCCGTGCCCCTCGCCTCGCGCCGCTCATCACGGCAATCGGCTTGTCGATCATCCTGCAACACGTTGCGATGATCATCTGGAGCCGCAACCCGCTGCCGTATCCGCAAATCGTCCAGACGATTCCCTATCACCTCACCGACAGTCCAAACGGCGCGACGATTACCAACGTGCAGATCGCCATCATCGCGGGATCGTTCGCGATGATGGCGGGACTGCTCGCACTGGTATACCGAACGAAGCTCGGCATCGCGATGCGCGCGACATCACAAAACCAGACCGTTGCGGGATTGATGGGCATCGACATCGATCGCGTGATCGCCGTGACATTCGTGATCGGCGCTGCGTTGGGTGCCGTCGCGGGCGTCATGGTGGGTTCGTACTACGGTGTCGCGCATTACCAGATGGGATTCTTGCTCGGTCTCAAGGCGTTTTCCGCCGCCGTGCTGGGCGGCATCGGCAATCTCGCGGGCGCGATGCTCGGGGGCGTGTTGCTCGGCATGATCGAGGCGCTCGGCGCGGGTTACGTCGGCGAGCTCACGAACTTGTGCCAGCTCTCGGATTGGTCGACGACAATCGCCACGCGGTGCGAAAGCGATCCCAATCTGACGCTGTTCGGCTCGAATTATCAGGACGTGTTCGCGTTTATCGTACTGATCGCCGTGCTTGTCTTTCGACCGTCCGGCCTGCTCGGCGAACGCGTGTCGGATCGCGCTTAGGCGGGTCGCTCGATGCACTCATTCTTTGACACCAAGAAACATCCGGAGCTTGTGTGGGTCGGCATCGTCGTCATCGCGATGACGCTGACGGCGCTGCCGTTCGCGCTGGCCGGCATCGGCACCGCGTGGGTGCGCATCACGAACTCCGCGATCCTCTACGTATTCCTGGCACTCGGGCTCAACATCGTCGTCGGCTTCGCCGGCCTGCTCGATCTCGGCTACATCGCGTTCTACGCCGTCGGCGCGTACACCTACGCATTGCTCGCGAGCCCGCACTTCGATCTGCATCTGCCCTTCTGGATCATTCTGCCGATCGGCGCCGGAATTGCGTGTCTATTCGGCGCGTTGCTGGGCGCGCCGACGCTCAAGCTCCGCGGCGACTATCTCGCGATCGTCACGTTGGGCTTCGGCGAGATCATTCGAATCTTCCTGAACAATCTATCGCAACCGGTCAACATCACCAACGGACCGCAGGGCATCACACTGATCGATCCGTTTCGGATCGGCGACTTCAGCTTCAAGACCAGTCAAACATTCGTGGGGCTCGATTTCACCGGCCCGATCAAGTACTACTATTTCTTGCTGATCGTCCTGATCGCGGTGATCGTCGTCAATCTGCGCTTGCAGAACTCGCGCCTTGGCCGCGCGTGGGAGGCGGTTCGCGAAGACGAAATCGCCGCGCGCGCGATGGGCATCAACACGCGAAACGTCAAGCTGCTCGCGTTTGCGATGGGCGCGTCATTCGGCGGATTGGCCGGCGGCATGTTCTCGGCGATTCAGGGTTTCATCAGTCCCGAGAGCTTCATCCTGGTCGAGTCGATCAATGTCGTCGCGATGGTGGTACTGGGCGGCATGGGCAATGTCTGGGGCGTGATCCTCGGCGCATTGTTGTTGTCGTTCATGCCCGAAATTCTGCGTTACACCGTTGGCCCGATCCAGGAGCAGCTCTTCGGCCGCATGCTGCTCGAACCCGAAGTGATCCGCATGCTGCTCTTCGGTTTCGCGCTCGTGCTGATGATGCTGTTCCGTCCCGCGGGAATTTTGCCGTCGGCGCTACGGAAGCGCGAGCTCGAGTCCGTTGTGCGCCAGAAATATGAGTGACGCAGGGCCGCCCCAAGTCACGAATTGCTCCCCCTTCGGGGGTCGCGCAGCGGCGAAGCCGCAAGCGTGGGGGCACACATATGAGTAATACGGAACTGCTCGCCGCCGAAGGGATCACCAAGCGCTTCGGCGGCGTGCAGGCGTTGTCCGACGTCGGCTTCGCGATTCGGCCTGGTGAAATCTACGGCTTGATCGGACCGAACGGCGCCGGCAAGACGACGCTCTTCAACGTACTCACGGGCATCTATCCGCACGACGGCGGCGCATTCATCTTCGACGGCGCTCCGCTTTCGGGTTTGAAACCGAACCAGGTGGCCGAACGCGGCATTGCGCGCACGTTTCAGAACATCCGGCTGTTCGCGAATCTTTCAGCCGTGGAAAACGTGATGGTCGGAAGACACGTGCGCACGCATGCCACCGTTTTTGGTGCCGTCTTCCGGGACGCACGCACGCGCGCCGAAGAAAAGGCGATCGAACGACGGTCCTACGAGCTCCTCGAGTACGTCGGCGTGCATAAACGTGCGAACGATCTCGCCAAGCATCTCGCGTATGGCGATCAGCGTCGGCTGGAGATCGCCCGCGCGCTTGCCACCGACCCGAAATTGCTGGCCCTCGACGAGCCTGCGGCGGGCATGAATGCGACCGAGACCAGGACGCTCAAAGAGCTGCTGCAAAACATCCGCCGCGACGGGACAACAATCCTATTGATCGAGCACGACATGAAGCTTGTGATGAGCGTGTGCGACCGCGTGCTCGTGCTCGACTACGGCAAAAAAATAGCCGAGGGACCCGCAGCGGAGGTGCAGAATAATGCGAAGGTCATCGCAGCGTATCTTGGCGGCGACGTTGCGGAGCACCTCAAGGGTGCGGTAGCGTGAGCATGAGCGCCGCCGGGCCGTCCCAAGGCGCAAATTACTCCCCTTCTGGGGGCAGCGTAGCTGCGCCAGCAGCAAGCGTGGGGGTCCATACCTCAGCGCCGCTGTTGGAATTGAAGAGCCTCGCCGTCGCCTACGGCGGCATTCAAGCGGTGAAGGGTATCAATCTGCGCGTCGATCGCGGTGAGCTCGTTTGCCTGATCGGCGCCAACGGCGCAGGTAAGACGACGACGCTCAAAGGCATCTGCGGCATGCTGCCGATCAAGACAGGATCAATTCATTACGACGGACGCGATGTCACCGGTCGGCCGCCGTTCGAGCTCGTGCGCAGCGGTCTTGCGATGGTGCCCGAAGGCCGCGGCGTCTTCGGCGGATTGACGATCGAAGAAAATCTTGCGATGGGCGCCTACGTGCGGACCGACCGTGAAGGCGTCAAGGCAGACGTCGAGCGCGTGTTCACGTTATTTCCACGTCTCCGCGAGCGGCGCCGGCAGACTGCTGGAACGCTGTCCGGCGGCGAGCAGCAGATGTTGGCGATGGGTCGCGCGCTGATGTCGAAGCCGCGGCTGCTGCTGCTTGACGAACCCTCGATGGGACTCGCGCCGTTGATGGTCGAAAAGGTGTTCGAAACCGTGCTCGCCGTCTCGGGCGAAGGCGTGACGATCCTTCTGATCGAGCAGAACGCGAAGCTCGCGCTCGAGGTCAGCCATCGCGGTTATGTGATGGAGTCCGGCGAAATCATCCTCGAAGGCGAGGCGCGATCGTTGCTGCACGATCGCAAGGTCCGCGCCGCCTATCTCGGCGAAGCGGCGTAGACGCGAGTGCCCGATTTGCCGGAAGGATCGACGTCCGCGCACGTCCGTGCAGCGCGCTCCATTTCCCTCCGGCACGCGCTTATCTGGTATAGCGAAGCGATGCGTCTTTGGAAGCGCGGACCGACGACGTTCGGCGTGCTTGCGCTTGCAACGCTTCTGATCGATTTCGCTTTGAGCATGATTCCGGGCGGCGGCATTCTGCTCGCGCAGATCGCCGTACCGCTTGCGGCCTGCGGTTTGCTGTATGCAAGCCTCGCTGCCGATCGCGGCGGGCGCCCGCGCCTTGGCGATTTCGCGGCGATCGCCGGTGCAGCGCCAGGTGCCATGCTGGCCGTTATCGCATCGGGCGTCATTGTGTTCGCAACCGAGGCGCTGACTGCCTACGCGATCGGTCGCGTCAACATGCTGAACCCTGATCCGAGTGACGCGTCGCTTGCACCGGGTGTCATGCTCGCAGTCTATGCGGTCGGCATTGCCGTGTCGCTGCCTCTCACATTTGTGCCGTTCGGCGCGCTGTTCGACGGTCTCTCGCTACGCGCGTCGTTCGCGCAAAGCATCCGCGGATTTGCCGCCAACATCGCACCGATGGCGCTGTACGGCGTGCTGTCGCTCGCGCTGTTGTTGTTCGGCTGGGCAACGTTCGGCGTCGGCTTGCTGCTGGCATTGCCGTGGTGGGCTGCCTCGTCGTACGCGGCATGGAAGGATATCTTCGACGTCGATCGAGGATTGGCGCCGCCGCGCTAAGCCGTTGCGCGTTGCGTGAAGTCGGTAACGGACGAATCGACGGGGACGTCCGTCGCGTCGACGTCGATTACGCGTGCGCCGGGCGGACCGCGGCGACACCAATCGATCACTCGCTCCGTCGCGCGCGGCTCACCTTGTACGAGCGCTTCCACCGTGCCATCGGCACGGTTTCGCACCCAGCCCGCGACGCTGTTCTCGTGTGCGATGTCGACGAGCGCAAAGCGAAAACCCACGCCCTGGACGTACCCGCGAATGACGACGCGCCGCGCGATCACTGTGGACCCCCACGCTTGCGGCTGCGCCGCCGCGCTGCCCCCAAAGGGGGAGCAGATCGCGCCTTGGGACGGCCCGGCGGCGCGATCACGGACCCCCACGCTTGCGGCTTCGCCGCTTGCGCAAGTACATGAGCAGCGCCGCGACGGTCTTCGCGTCGGTAAGCTCGCCATTATCGAGCGCGGCGAGCAGTGCTGCACTTGTCTTTTCGGTCACGTCGAGGAATTCGCCGTCGTCGAGTTTTCGTCCGACGTGCGTCAGCTCATCGGCGATAAAAACCTCGATCGCTTCGGTCGAGTACGAGACCGTCGGATGAATGAGGCCGAGACGCGTCCACCGCGCGGCGACGTAACCCGTCTCCTCCGTCAGTTCGCGTTTTGCAGTGGCAAGCGGTGACTCGCCAGCGTCGAGCTTGCCCGCGGGAAATTCCATGAAGACCCGATGCAACGGATAGCGGAACTGTCGCTCGACAACGAAGCGGTCATCAGCGAGAACGGGAATGATCAGCACGGCGCCCGGATGAACGATGTATTCGCGAATCGTCGTCGCACCATCGGGAAGGCGAACGATGTCGCGACGCACGTCCAGCAATGCGCCGTCGAAAACTCGTGCGCCTTCGACGCGTGTTTCCTCCAAGTGCTGGTCGGACGAAACGACGCTGCGCCCCGGCCGCGGGTCAGCCGCCATCGAGCCAGTCCTTCGCGACGAGAAAATCGCTGTAGAGCTCCGCTTCGCGGGTTCCCGGCGTCGGTTTCCAGTCGTAGCGCCATTTGACGACAGGCGGCAGCGACAGAAGAATCGCCTCGGTTCGTCCGCCGGATTGCAGACCGAACAGCGTCCCGCGATCCCACACGAGATTGAATTCGACATAGCGGCCGCGGCGATACGCCTGGAAATCGCGCTCGCGCTCGCCGTACGGTAGATCTTTGCGCCGTGTGAGAATCGGCTCGTACGCCGCAAGGAAATGGTCGCCGACCGATTTCGTCAACGCAAAACTACGCTCGAATCCGCCTTGCGCGACGTCGTCGAAAAAAATCCCGCCGATGCCCCGCGGCTCGCCGCGATGCTTCAAGAAAAAATAGTCGTCGCACCAGCGCTTGTACGTCGGATAGAGATCGTCGCCAAACGGCTCCAGCGCTTCCCGGCATACACGATGGAAATGCACGGCATCTTCGGCGTATCCGTAATAGGGTGTGAGATCCATGCCACCGCCGAACCACCACACCGGCTCCGCATCGGTTTTGAGCGCGACAAAAACGCGCACGTTCAGATGGACGGTCGGCGCGTTTGGATTGCGCGGATGAAGCACCAGCGACACGCCGAGCGCTTCCCAGGCGCGACCAGCGATATCGGGGCGCTGCGCAGTCGCGGACGGCGGTAGCGCATTCCCCATCACATGCGAGAACAGCACGCCGCCGCGTTCCAGCACGGCGCCATTTTCGATGACGCACGTCACGCCGCCGCCGCCTTCCGCGCGCGTCCATTCGTCGCGGCGAAACGCGCCGCCGTCAATCGCCTCGAGCCCCGCAACGATGCGTTTCTGCAACCCGAGAAAATACGCACGTGTAGCAACGACATCCAAGGCGGTCGCCTGATCAGGGATTGCGCGACAGCGCGCGAAAACCGATGTCGCTGCGATATTGCATGCCGTCGAAATGGATGACCGAAACAGCGTCATACGCCGCACGTTGCGCCTGTCGGATCGAATCGCCGAGCGCGGTCACGCACAGCACGCGACCGCCGTTCACAACGACGTTGTTGTCGACGAGTGTCGTGCCGGCATGGAACACGCGGCAGTTCGGATGCACGTCTTCAGTCATGCGCTCGAGGCCGCTGATCACGTCACCCTTGCGCGGATCGGCGGGGTAACCCGCAGCGGCGAGAACTACGCCGAGGCTCGCGCGTCGGTCCCATTCCACTTCCGCGCGCTCGAGCGTTCCGGCGGTGGCATGTATCAGCAAATCCAACAGATCGGATTTGAGGCGCAGCACGATCGGCTGCGTCTCCGGATCGCCGAGACGGCAGTTGAATTCGAGCACGGTCGGATTGCCGCGTGCGTCGATCATCACGCCCGCGTACAGAAATCCGCGATAGTGGATACCGTCGGCCGCCATGCCGTCCACCGTCGGAGCGATGACCTCGCGCATGATTTTCGCGTGAATTTCCGGCGTCACGGCGGGCGCAGGCGAATACGCGCCCATCCCGCCGGTATTCGGACCGCGATCGCCGTCCTCGAGACGCTTGTGATCCTGCGACGATGCGAGCGGCAGCACATCGCGACCGTCGACCATGACGATGAAGCTCGCTTCCTCGCCGGAAAGGAAATCTTCGATGACGACGCGCGCACCGGCGCCGCCCAGCGAATGCTGGACCAGCATCTGGTCGATCGCTGTGTGCGCTTCATCGCGCGACGCGGCCACCACGACGCCTTTGCCTGCCGCAAGGCCGTCCGCCTTCACGACGATCGGAACATCGCGACCGTCGACGTACGCGTGCGCCTCCGCGGCGTCGGCGAACGTTTTGAACGCGGCGGTGGGAATTCCATGCCGGACCATGAATGTCTTCGCGAAATCCTTGGAGGTTTCGAGTTGCGCCGCGGCGCGCGTCGGTCCGAAAATCTCGAGGTCCGCAGCCCGAAACGCGTCGACAATACCGGCCGCCAACGGCGCTTCGGGACCAACGACGGTGATCGCAGCCGGTGCGCTGCGCGCAAATTCGATGAGCGCAGGAATATCGGTCAAATCGACGTTCGTAACGCCTGGCTCTCGCGCGGTTCCCGCATTACCGGGCGCGACGAAGACCATTCCGACCCGCGGTGAACGCGCAAGCTTCCACGCCAACGCATGCTCGCGACCACCGCTGCCGACGACGAGAACGTTCAACGCTTGGGAACCTCAGCGTTCATTCGATACTGATCTTGCCAAACACATACAGGACGCTGCCGTGGTTGATGCCCCCGTTCAGCGTCGGAATGAACGTCGAAAGCACCTCAACTTTCTGCGAGCGGATCGTGAACAACGGCAGAAGCACCGGCACGGGCCAGCCACCTGCGATGTCAGGGCGCTGGATGATCATCGCCGTGTAACCGAGACCGGCCTGCACCTTTTCCCGCTCGCCCCAGTACGTCGTCCACGCGTACCCGAGGTTGAACTCGGCCTGTCCATGCGAATCCTTGAATACCAGCAAGAAAACGCTATCGCCGTCGCCGTTGGGACGCTCTACCGTGCGCGCCCAGCCGGCGCCCCACGCATTCGCGTTTTCTTCGTGCCGTCGATCGGAGGTCCAGGTCCACGGAAGATGCCATGAGTATCCCGAGACGAGCAGCTCATTTTTGCCGTTATCGTACGTGTCGACAATCCGCCGGCATCCCTTGTTGATCCAGTCCCATAAGTCGGCGCATCCGGCCGCATGGACGGTGGGTGCGAATGCCGAAATGCAGAGAAATGCACTGGCGGCGGCTCGCTTCATTGCGTCGTCGTCATTTGGAACCTCAATGTCGAAAATGTCGAACACCGGTGAAGACCATCGCGATACCGCGTTCGTCGGCTGCAGCGATCACCTCGTTGTCGCGTACGCTGCCGCCCGGCTGGATGACAGCGATCGCGCCGTTATCCGCAACAACGTCGAGACCGTCGCGAAATGGAAAGAAGGCATCCGACGCGACAACGCTCCCCGCGAGAGACAAGCCCGCGTTGCTCGCCTTGATTGCGGCGATCCGCGTCGAATCGACGCGACTCATCTGCCCAGCGCCGATCCCGAGCGTACGCCCGCGGCCGCAGAACACGATCGCGTTGGACTTGACGAATTTAGCGACGCGCCACGCGAACAACAGATCGGAGAGTTGCAGGGCGTCGGGCGCCTTCTTGCTGACGACGGTGAGATCTTCCGCGTTCACCATGCGTGTATCGGTCGATTGAACGAGAAAGCCGCCGCCGACGCATTTCATGTCCCACGCGTTGTGCGCGCCGCCGTCCTCGGGAAGCGGAACAGTCAGTACGCGAACGTTCGTCTTGCGCGCAATGACGGGCAGCGCGTCGGCGGCGTAGGACGGTGCGATCAGCACTTCAACGAATTGCATCGCCACGGCCTCGACCGTTGCCGCGTCGACCGCACGGTTGAACGCGATAATGCCGCCGAAAGCGGACGTCGGATCGGTCGCGAACGCCGCGCGATACGCCTCGAGTGGGCTCGTCGCGATCGCGGCGCCGCAAGGATTCGCATGTTTGACGATCACGCACGCCGGTTCGGCAAACGTTCTCACGCATTCCCACGCAGCGTCGCTGTCGGCGATATTGTTGTACGACAGCTCTTTGCCTTGAAGCTGGCGAAAATTGGCAAGCGTTCCAGACGGCGGCGTTGCGTCGCGATAAAAAGCGGCCTGCTGATGCGGATTTTCACCATAGCGAAGGTCCTGCACTTTGTCGCCGCCGAAATGAAAGGCGTCGGGCAACGCGCGCACCCGGCCCGAAGCATCGCGCGCGGTGATCCAGTTCGCGATCGCGCTGTCATAGCTCGCCGTGTGCGCGAATGCCTTTTGCATCAAGCGGAACCGCGTTGCGTCGGATAGCGAGCCGCCCTGCGCATCGAGCTCCGCCAGTATCATTGAGTAGTCTGCAGGATCGACGACGATGCCGACATAGGGCCAGTTCTTCGCCGCCGCGCGCACCATCGACGGTCCGCCGATATCGATGTTTTCGATCGCGTCTTCGATTGTGCAGTCGGGTTTGGCGACGGTTTCGCGAAACGGATAAAGGTTGACGACGACAAGATCGATTGTCGGAATTCCGTGCGTCGAGAGCGCATCCCGATGTTCGGCGTTATCGCGCCGCGCAAGGATGCCGCCGTGCACCTTCGGATGCAACGTTTTGACGCGACCGTCGAGCATTTCGGGGAAACCCGTGTAGCTGCCGATGTCGGTCACCGGGACGCCGGCGTCGCTGAGCGCCTGCGCCGTGCCCCCGGTGGAAAGCAGCTTGACGCCGCGCGCAGTGAGCCCTCTAGCCAGGGGCACAAGGCCGGTCTTGTCGGAAACCGACAGCAACGCCTGCGTGATCAATTCCGGCACGGCGGGCAAGCGCCTGCTAAAGGAGCCGATACTTGGTGAGCTTCGCCCGCAACGTGTTGCGATTCATGCCGAGCATGTCGGCGGCGTGCGTTTGATTGCCGCGCGCCCGTTCGAGCATCGATGCTAGAAGCGCGCGTTCGACATGCGCGATCACCATGTCGTAGACGCCATGCGGCGGCTCGCCGTCAAGCTTGCGAAAATATTCGTCGAGCGACCGCTCGATGCTGCGGCCGATCTCGTTGCCGCTGTTTAAGCGCAGATTCTTTCTCACGCGGCAAGGGCCTCCCCAACCCACGGCGCTGAAGCGTTCAACGGTGCTCGTCGCGTCTGCTGCAGCGGCCGGATGTCGGCTTGGCAAGGAACCTGAGCAGGAAACCTCGGTGCGTAGACAAGACGATCCGACTTCCCGGCGAGATCGTCGAAATAACGCAATACGATCGCGATTTGCGTCGTGGCGTTAAGTGCAGCGTTGAATTCGCGACGGAACTCGATGCCGCCAGACAGCGACTCGGTGTACCACCCCAAATGCTTGCGTGCCGTGCGCACGCCGACGTCTTCACCGTGAAACGCGTAATGATCGTCGAGATGCTCGAGTATCAGCGTTCGCGCCTCTGCGACGGTCGGCGGCAGAAGCGCTTCGCCGGTTGTCAGAAAGTGCTCGACCTCGCGAAAGATCCACGGCCGTCCCTGCGCCGCGCGACCGATCATCAGACCGTCGGCACCTGTCAGCGACAGAACTTCGCGGGCACGCCACGGCGAATCGATATCGCCGTTCGCGATGACCGGAATATCGATTGCATCCTTGACCGCGCGGATCGTGTCGTACTCGACTGCTCCGACGAATGCGCAAGCGCGTGTGCGGCCGTGTACGGCAAGCGCGGCGACGCCCGCGGCTTCCGCGATGCGCGCAATCGCCACAGCATTGCGTGTGCCGGGGCTCGGTCCGGTCCGGATCTTGAGCGTCACGGGCACGTCAACGGCGGCAACGACGGCCGATACGATCGCGGCAACGAGCGGTTCGTTCGAAAGAAGCGCCGATCCGGCGGCGGCATTGCACACCTTCTTCGCGGGGCAACCCATATTGATGTCGATCACTTGCGCACCATGATCGACGTTGTAACGCGCCGCATCGGCAAGCATGCGGGGATCGGCGCCGGCGATTTGAACCGCTATCGGCGCCGCTTCACCCGTGTGATTGAGTCTTCGCCGCGATTTGTCGGTGTTGCGCAATCGCGGATCGGCGCCGACCATTTCGGAGATCGCGTACCCGGCGCGAAGACGCTTGCAAAGCTGTCGGAACGGTCGATCGGTGACGCCGGCCATTGGCGCCACAACAAGAGCGTTCGGCAGAACGTACGGACCGATGCGCACGAATTGACGGGAAGGAAGACGACGCAAGAAAGATGCGAATCACAAACGGCGCTGATTATACCTCGTTAAAGTCGCACGCTCGCAATTGCAATCGCGCACCGAAGCACTGTCCGCCCGTGGCACCGCAACGACAAAAAAGGGCGACGTTTTCGTCGCCCTTTGACGCAACTCGTTGACGTGAATCAAACGATTGTCACGTCAATTCGCGCTTCAACGCGAGACGCTTATTGGCCTTTTGCGTTTCCGGGTCCCATGTTGCCCGGTTGGACGCCGGTCCCGGATATTGTCGGACCCGCCGACGTATCGACGTTACCCGTGAGCTCGCTCACTTCCGCCGGCGACAAACCCCGATTGTCCGGGTCACGCGCCTCCCAGCGCGCGCGCATGCTCTCGAGATACAGACTGCGCGATCCGGTGTGATTTGGATCCGCGTCCCAGCGCCGGCCCATTTCATCCAGGAAGGCATCTTCCCTTATTACTCCGGCGCTCTGAATGGCGGTGTTGTCGGTCGAGCGTTGGATCGTCACGCTGCCGCCGTTGGACCATGCCGGTGCTGCAGCACCCGCGCCCAGAATCGACGCGACCGCGGTGATCCGTAAGAGTTTGCCCATCGTCATAACCGTAAGCTCCTATCGAGTTGCTGCTCGCAAATAAGCGATTCGTTTGCCGTCGTTCATTCGCGCGTATATTCCGAACCCGCTATCTGCTCGCAGAAAACAATTCGCCCGCTCTTCGTCAATAAATCGAGCGGGCGCCTGAGAAGAAATTCTGCGCCGACGGCGTTTGTATCGCTGTCGGAGCGGGATGTCGGCAGCGTAGGAAATCTCCTAATCTGCGGACTACAACCGCCGCACTACAAGTACGCTGTTTTTCAATGGACGCCGAACAGCATCGCGCGCGCGAATACGCGCTTCGCCGCCGGAACGGTGTCGAGCAACGTCAACGCCAGGCCTCTGGGCCACCGCACAAACGGAAGGTCGGTGCCAAACAGCTGCACCAAGCCGTGGGTTAACGCGATACCCGTCAAGCGATCCGGCAGCCGGCGCCTCGAGTAGGCGGCCAACATCGGACCTTCGCCCAAAGCATCGCGCGGCGTTGCGATGATCGTCAGCGCCAGCTCGAACGCGTCGCGCATGCCGAGATTGAACCCTTGGCCCGCAATGGGGTGCAGCGACTGTGCCGCGTTGCCGACGACCACGACGCGCGTGGCCACTGCGGGCCGCGCGACCTCGAGCGCAAGCGGGAACGAACGGCGTGCGCTGACGTTGACGAAACTTTCGAAACGCGCACCAAAACACGCCGCCAGCGCCTCTAAAAACGCGCGGTCGTGAAGTGCAAGCACTTGCTGCGCACGTTCCGGCGCCATCGTCCACACAACGCCGTAGCGGTCGCCCTCGGGTAAGAGGGCAATGGGGCCTTCGGCGGTGAAGCGTTCGAATGCGCGTCCGCCGTGCGGACGGTTGATCGAGACCTTGGCGGTGACGGCGACATGGCCGTAATCTTTGCGCTCGCGACGAATGCCATCAACCAACGTGCCGCTGCCGTCGGCGATCGCCGCGAGCCTTGCTGTAATAGGATCGGCGCGCTCGTCAACCAGCGTTACCGCTGCATACGCGGGCGTACCGCCAACGCGTTTCGCGGCTGCGTCAAATCGAATCGCAATACCTGCGCGCGCAAGCGCCGCGTCGAGCGCCGCCTGCAGCGCCCGATACGAAACAACATAGCCCAGCGCAGGAATATCATGATCCGATGCCATGAGCTGCGTCGTCCCGAATCCGCCCGCTTGCGAGATGTCGATCGACGTGATCGGCGTCACGACGTCGCGCGTCGCAGCAAGCCGCGGCCATATGTCGAGCCGCTCCAGAATGAGGCGCGCGCCATGCGAAAGCGCGAGTGAACGGTCGCTTCGATAAGGCGTGCCTTCTGCGCGCGAATCGAGCACGGCTATATCGAGATCGGCGTCGCGCAATGCGAGCGCCAGCGTCGCACCGACCGGTCCGGCGCCGACGATGACGAGATCGTGGAGCATCGCGGTTTGGCGACGCACTACCGCTTGCAAGCGGTCTCGACGTCCGCCACCGACTTCGGCGCAGCGGCCGTCAAGTTCTCGATTCCTGTCGACGTCACCAGCACATCGTCCTCGATGCGCACGCCGATATTCCAATAGTGCTCGGGAACGTTGTCGGCTGGACGAATGTATGCGCCGGGCTCGACGGTCAGCACCATTCCGGGCGCAAGCTTTTGCGATTCGCCCTTTGCTTGGTAGAGCCCCGCGTCGTGAACATCCATGCCGAGCCAATGACCTGCGCGATGCATGTAGAACTGTTTGTACGTTTCGGTTTCGAGCACGCTATCGAGCGTGCCGTGGCAAAGCCCGAGATCGATGAACCCTTGCGCCAACACGCGTTCGGCCGCCTTGTGATACGCGTGAAAATCGGCGCCCGGCTTGACTGCATCGATGCAGGCAAGCTGTGCGGCAAGAACCAGCGCATAGATATCTTTTTGCGGCCCGCTGAATTCGCCTTTGACCGGAAACGTTCGCGTGATGTCGGAGGCGTAACCCTTGTACTCGCAGCCGGCATCGATCAACAGAAGGTCGCCGTCGGCCATCTGCCGGTTGTTGTCGCGATAGTGGAGCACGCAGGCATTCGGGCCGGAGCCGACGATCGGCGAATAGGCAAGCGCCTGCGCGCCTGCGCGCAAGAATTCGTGGAGAAGCTCCGCTTCGACTTGATATTCGAACCAACCGGGGCGCGTCGACGCCATTGCGCGGCGATGCGCCGCCGCAGAAATCGACGCGGCACGCCGCATCAATGACACCTCGTGCGTGTCCTTGAAGAGCCGCATTGCGTCGAGCGCGGCACGAACATCGACGATTTCATCGGGCGCCGTCACGCCGGACCGCACGCGGCTCCGAACCTCATTCAATACCTCGGTGATGTGCCGATCCCAATCACTGAACAAGCCGACCGGCGTAAACAATGCGGAGCGATCCGCGGCGATGTCGGGCAGTTTTGTTTTGAGCTCTCTGATCGAATGCGCTTCATCGAAGCCGAAGATCTCCTTCGCGGCATCGGGTCCGTAACGAAATCCATCCCAGATTTCGCGCTCTTCGTTCTTGTCGCGGCAGAACAGCACGTGGCGATCGCCGTCGGGGCCCGCAACCAACGCGACGACCGCCTCCGGTTCGGGAAATCCCGACAGATAATAGAAGTAACTGTCGTGCCGAAACGGAAAGAGCGAATCGCGGTTGCGCGCGACTTCCGGCGCCGTCGGCACGAGCGCAACGCCGGAGCCGGCGTGTTCGCGCATCTTTTTCAGTAACGCATCGCGACGCTCGCGGTAGACGTGGTGGGCGTGATTCATGGTTCGATCCAACGAGGGGAGACTCATTATATGTCGTGGTTGTTTATTAGGGCCTGCTCACAGTGTGTCTTGCGCTACCATCGATAAAT
>DASXSP010000135.1:0-21091 GCA_036505865.1 Casimicrobiaceae bacterium | reverse complement strand
GCCCAGGGACCGCGAATCGGCCCGAACATGTTCCTTCCCAGAATCCATGATCCGATGTTGCTGAATCCCCGCGAGGCAAAATCGTCGTCGACCCCAGTCGTGCCATCGCTAGCACCGTGTGCCCGCTGGAACGTGCGCGTTGGGATGAACCACTGATGCAGGTCCTCCCCGCCCACGCCGAGCCCATTGTTGATGTCCTGATCCGGCCCCGCTCCGTATCCGTCAAGCGAGATGGCAAAACTCTCAACTCGGACCTGCCCCATTTTCAGACCTCCACTAGGATTGACGCCTAACAAGACCAAGTTAACTGGCCCGCCCTTCCGACGTTCGCCAGATAGAAGGCCCGTGCTGGCGGGTCCGGTTGAACGCGTGGTTAGGCGGCACCTGAGTGAATTCGTGTGAATGAGAACATGGGACGAAGTGGAGAGCAACACCGCGATTGTCCGCTTTCGGCCCGAAAGCAGACGCGACAATGCTACTCAGGTCTTGAAGATTGATCAGCGTCGATGGTCGACGGGGACGCTTTGTGTCGCGTTTCCATCGCGAACTTTGAAGTCGCGATTTGCACAACCAAAACCGCCAGCGTCAGCACGAAGATTGATCCGGTGACTGCGAGGACGCTCTCGATCGATAGATCTTTGACGTCGATTGCCAGAAATCGGGTCAACGCCGTGATCGCGACATAAAGTAAGAACAGGACCGGAAGGCGATCGGTCTTGAAATAGATACCGACAATCGTTCCCAATTCGAGGTAAATGAACAGAAGCAGAATGTCGTCGAGGCCTGCACGACCCGCACCGATCATTCTGAAATAGTCGTGAGCCGCCGACCAGACGATCGTTGCGCCGATTACGAACAAGGCGATCGTTTGGAAAGCCCTTACTAGCGCGTTGCCCAATCGATCAAAAGTCTCCTTGATATCTCGTTTCATCATCGTTCAATTTACCGTGGTGTTGTCCACTTCGGGTCGAGACTGTGTAAAAACTCGATTTCGGTTCGTTATCGGGAGTATCAAAACCCCTCCCGACCACAAAACAAATCGAATACAGCGCGTTCTACGAGGTTGTCTTTGCCGACATCTCATTTCGCGCGGAGTTTTTACACACCCTCGGCCGATAGCGGACGATGCTCGTGCCGCCTAACGAGACCAAGTTAACCGGCCCGCCGCCACCGACGCTCGCCAAGTAGAAGGCCCGTACCGGCGGGTCCGGTTGAACGCGTGGTTGGGCGTCATGGAAGGCGACTTAGAGAGCGGGCCCGCTGCCACGACTTGCGTGCCACAAAGCGAGAACCTCCACGACACCTGCGCGAACGCGATAGTAGAGGTGATAACGAATTCGTGCGAGATGCAGGCGCCGCACACCTTGGGCACGCGCGCTCGAAGCCGGCGCACCGATGCGAGGCTCGGCGCTCAGAAGCAGAAAAGCCTTCGCAAGATCCTCATCGAAGGCTTCTGGTGCAAGATCACGATTTTCATCCCACCACTTAGCGGCGCGATCAATTTGAGCTTGTGCGCGCTTGGTGACGCGAACGTTCACGGCCTATCTAGGCATGACGACGAGCGAGTTTCGCAAGAACCTCTTCGGCCGAAACTGTCTCTCCGTGATCCGCTTCGGCCATAGACAACATCAATTCCGCTTCTTGCTCGGGCGTTAGCTCAAAGCCAGCTTCGTCATCCTTGGCCAGAACAGTTACGGACGTGCCCTCTTCGAGGTAAACGCCCTCGAGGACGACTTTTCCACCAACCACTTTCCCGGTCGCCACTTTCATATCACGGAGAATACTCCGGTTCGCATACCGCTGCGACATGACGCCCAACGATCAAGTTGAGCGGCGGCCCGCTCGCGCAAGCGGTGAACGTAGCCACCGCAGCGCCGGCGGGACGTTCGCTCGAACGCTGGGTTGGGCCTCGGGCCCCAGAAATAAGCCCGTGGTCTGTTGGCATCTATCTGAGCAGCGCGGTGTCACTCGATAACCCGATCTGCCCGTAGAAGCAGTGACGACGGCAGGTTCAGCCCGAGAGCCCTTGCCGTCCTGAGATTGATCACGAGTTCGAACTTCGTGGGCTGCTCGACTGGCAAGTCCGCCGGCTTCGCGCCCTTCAGGATCCGGTCCACGAAATATGCTGCGCGCTGCCAACCCGCGTTTCGGTCTGGGCCGAAGCCAAGCATGCCGCCGGCATCCGCAAACGCTGGGCGCCCAATCGCCGGCAGTCGATTCTTCGCCGCTATCTTTGCGATAGCCTCGGAATTGGCGAGGAGCATCGGGTTGGAGCTGATGACGACGGCCTCTATGCCCTTCGTTACTGCGGACGCGAAGACGGCATCGAAATCGCCCGGTTGGCGCGCTTCAAGATGTGACAACTCGATCTTCAGCGATGCCGCGGCCTGCTGCTCTTCCTTGAAGAATGCGGTCACTGCGGTGTTG
Source organism: Casimicrobiaceae bacterium (assembly GCA_036505865.1). Taxonomy (GTDB): domain Bacteria; phylum Pseudomonadota; class Gammaproteobacteria; order Burkholderiales; family Casimicrobiaceae; genus VBCG01. The sequence continues at coordinate 18,664 of DASXSP010000135.1, read as the reverse complement.
GCTGGATTGAAAATATGGGCCACGCGCTTCAGATCCGGAATGGCTAGCTTCAACAGCTCCAGCTGCTTGACGTAGAGTTCGGGGCCCAAGAACGTCCAGCCGGTGATGTTTCCTCCTGGGCGAGCGAGGCTCGCCACAATGCCGGTCCTGACGGCATCGGTGCTCGCCGCCATCACGATGGGAATCGTCGTGGTCGCGCGCTTGGCAGCAAGCGCACCTTGTGTCGAATATGTCACGATAACGTCGACCTTCAGACGAACCAGCTCCGCTGCCAACGCTGAGAGCCGATCATACTGGTCGTCGGCCCAGCGATACTCGATGACGAGATTCTTCCCCTCAACGTAACCGAAATCACGGAGGCTGGCACGGAACGTTTCCAGCCACTCGCGGCTGTGCGATTCCGTGTCGATAGCCAGCAGACCGATGTGAGACACACTCGCCGTCTGCTGCGCCACAGCGGCGCGCGGGGCGACGAGACACAAGATCATCAGCACCGCGATGAGTCTGGCGAGCGCGGGGCCTACTTCCGTGAAAATCGCTCCCATTGATCGATACTCCAAAGTGACCGGGGCTGCGTGCGTCTGGTTTTCGCAGCGCGGGGCCCAACAGGACCAAGTTAACCGGCCCGCCGCCACCGGCGATCGCCAAGTAGAAGGCCCGTACCGGCGGGTCCGGTTGAACGCGTGGTTAGGGCGCATTCAATGTAATTGGCGAGCATACGTAAGCAGATATTGAAGCAAGTGAGTCTCCGTTTGCCATTGACTCAGTCTCAGTGTGCCGGAGTAAAAAGCAGAGCTAAGAAGAGCAATCCAATGAGAACGCTCGGAACGGCGAGCACCGTAACCAGAACAGTCGCAAGTCCCATGCGTTCAGATGCTCTGAGTGCAACACTGCCTGCAAGGACGCCCGTCAGCACCAACAAAATCACAATCCAGAGAACGATGTTGAATGAATCGACCGACCCATCCACAAGCCCAACGAAAAAGAAGTAAACGAAAATGACCGCAACAACGACATCGATACCCCAGGAAATCCAGAAAGGCGCGAACCAACTTGGTTTGAGTTGATCGACCACAGTCCCCGCCATCACGAGATAGCCAATGTCCGGGACGTCTGCATGAATGCGCCCTAACAAGACCAAGTTAACCGGCCCGCCGCCACCAGCGACCGCGAGAAAGAAGACCCGTACCGGCGGGTCCGGTTGAACGCGTGGTTAGGCCCCATCATTGCCGCGCGAGAACCCAAAGCGCAACTAAGGCGCCGACAACGAGTGCGGCTTGAAGCACGCAAGCAACCGAAACGAGTTCGTCGCGCTTGCCCTCCGTTTCCCACGCGCGATTAAAGCGTTGGGACAGCTCGTTGCGCAGGGCCGCTAACCGAGTGCGGCGAACACCAATTGCAGCCTCATGCTTCCACAGAACGATCGAAGCCGTAATTGCGGTGGCTACAACCAACAGTTGAAGCACAATTGGCTCAAGCTCGCGAATAGGCGGTTGGAGAAGCTTTACTGCAGCTACCAGAGCGCCGTAGAGCAACAGCGCGTAATTGGCGATGGACCACTGCTGTTGCTTGAAGAATGCGAGATCGGATACGCATGCTTGATAAAGCAGCTTCAGCTCGTCGTGCTCGAGCTTGCGATTATCCAAAGATGCGTCCACGTGGGGGTATGGGGCCTAACAAGACCAAGTTAACCGGCCCGCCGCCACCGAAGGTGACGAGAAAGAAGGCCCGTACCGGCGGGTCCGGTTGAACGCGTGGTTAGGCCCCGTGATGGTGCTGCAGTCACTCAACCACGTGATCCGCTCGCAGCAGCAATGACTGCGGAACCGTCAGGCCAAGCTGTTTCGCAGTCTTCATATTGATCGCAAGCTCGAATTTCCCGGGCTGCTCGACGGGCAAGTCCGCGGGCTTGGCGCCCTTTAGGATGCGATCCACGTAACCGGCGGCATGACCATAAAGCGCCGTGATGTTCGGGCCATATGACATTAGGCCACCGGTCTGAACGTAGTCGGCGGTTTCATAGATGGCCGGCAGGCGATGCCGTGCGGCGAGTTCTGCGAGGCGCTTGCGGTGCTGATACATGAAGGGGCTGGCGGCGAACAACAGCGCGTTGACGCCCTCCTCGCGCACCCATTCCGCTGCCCGGTCGATCCCGTCGGCTCCGTCGACGGCGATCGCCTTGACCTGAATGCGCAGGCCACTTGCGGCCACCTCAAGATCGGCGACCAGACTTGCGTAGTAGGCGCGGAGGGCCTCTCCAGACAATCTCTCGTGTAGCACACCGACGCGTGTTGTCCTCGGCGCGACGGCCTTGAGGAGTTCCAGCCGCTTCCCGCCTAAGTCCGGCTGAAAGATCTGAACGCCGGTGACGTTCCCTCCTGGCCGGGCCAGGCTCGCCACGACACCCGTCCTCGCGAGGTCGCCTCCCGCAATGACGACGATGGGGATGGTGGACGTCACCGTTTGAAGGGCCAGGGCATCGGACCCCGATCCTGCCACTATGATGTCTGGCATTGTCGCGACCAGCCGCGTTGCCTCGCGCAGCCGGCGGTCTGAATCGCCCTCTGTGTACGCGTACGCGAAGTCAATATTTTGGCCCTCGACATAGCCAAGGTCGCGGAGGCCTTGCACGAGGCCGTCCCAACGCGGGTTGGTGCCCGGCTCGGGACGCGCAAATTGGATCAGCACGGCGATACGTCGCTTGCCTCCGGGCGCCTGCGCTCGCACGAAAGTCGCCGTTGCCGCGAACGACATCACAAGCGCACCGACCAATAGTCGTCGTCGAGTGAAACGATTACACCGCCCTACGGCCGCCGCTAACATGGGTCCGCGTTAAAGGAGGGGCTAGGTCAAAACGAAGTGCATATTGACACAATGGCCACCCTTACCGTCGTAACGCTGACGCCAGGAATCGAACGAAACGAGCTGCGCGATGCGCGGTCAGGCCACCAGCGTGTACGATCAATACGCATCAGCGCCGATCGAAGGCATCGAACGATCGGGGCCTAACGAGACCAAGTTAACCGGCGCGCCGCCACCAGCGAGCGCCAAGTAGAAGGCCTGTACCGGCGGGTCCGGTTGAACGCGTGGTTGGGCGTCAGTGTGACGATATTTCGAAGGGTCCAAATTCGCGCAACCGGTTGTTTGCTTCGTCGCCCATCGGCGCCGCGCAAAAAAATGCCCGACTTCTTGCGAAGTTGGGCAGCAAGCGAAAGTAGAATTCTGGCAGGATGGCTGTGCTACTTCTTGTAGCCGACGTAGTAAATGCCGATGACGTTGCCACCCGCGTCCTTCATTGGCTCGTAGCCGGTAATGTACGGCGTACCAAGAATCGCGACTTCGCCGTAGAACGGTTTACCTTGCTTGATTTCGGCAATGGCTTTGCCGGCGGGATCCAGGATGGTCCCAATCGCTCGCCCGCTGCCGTCAGGCTTCGGCACGCTGGTGGAAACGCGAACGTACTCGTCTCCGCTCTTCACGAAGAAAGTCGCGGTCATGCCTTTGCCGTCTTCCTTGCTCACCGCGTCGACGACATCGAAGTTATTGTTGATTTTGGTGGGGCCGAAATACAGGCCAGGAGCGTCTTTGCCGCCAACGGCTTCTTTTCCTTCGAGCTTGGGCGCTCCTAATTTCGCAGACCTGGCCTTCAGGCTTGCCATTGAGTTCGAAACACGCGCATCCGCTTGCGCATTTCCAATGCTCGGCATCACCATGGAAGTTGCGACATAGCAACCGGCCGCCAGAATACCAATAAGAAGACCCTTTCTATTCATGAGTAGTCTCCTTCCTCAAAGAGAAAAACGGCGTGTTTGTGACGCCCTCAATGATCAAAGTTGTGAAAGTCGCCCCGTGTTCATTTGGCGCTTATGAAATCCAAACGCCTTTTCCGTTAAAGGGGCACTGCATCGCGGCGGTGCCAGGGGCGGACCGAGCGTCTGAGATCGCAGACGAGATGGCCACGTCTTGACCGGCTCTGCCAATGCGTCGGAAGCCCGACGAGAAAGCTGCGGGCGAACAGCACAAAGAACGGGATGGCGTGTGGCGTGTCCCCCGGTTCGCCAACTGGCGGAAGTCTACTCCGTCGGAGACCAATGGTCAGCAAACGACGCCAAGGACCATTTAGCTGAGTAGGCCTGCATCGCTGCGTCTGATCGGCTTAGGTTCGGGACCTGACACGCCCCCTCCTGACGCCCAACGAGACCAAGTTAACCGGCGCGCCGCCACCGGTGTTCGCCCGATAGAAGGCCTGTACCGGCGGGTCCGGTTGAACGCGCGGTTAGGGCCCACGTTGCTCGGATAACCGCCGATTTGGAGCGGAGGAAATGGACTTCGCGAGGACGACGACTTGCACATGCAGGAAGTGTGACACCGAAGCCACGCCACGCACAACGACGGCTGCGCGCACCTAGCGAGCCGCGTTGCTGTCCCGAAGCGAGAGGTGCGCGCGAGCGCTCACCGTGAGGCGAAAACTGCGCGAGTGCGCCAACCTTGCGAAGCCTCAATGCGGCGAGCGATCCGCCGGTGACCAGCGACGGTCCGAACACCGACGCTCGTTCGCAACGGACCACGCATCTGTTAGACGCGACGATTGAAGGGCGAAGCGCGACAACGCAGCCACCGCTGCTACGCTTATCTTGCGCAACGAAGCCTTAGATTGGTTGTGGGCCCTAACGAGACCAAGTTAACCGGCGCGCCGCCACCGGCGTTCGCCAGATAGAAGACGTGTACCGGCGCGTCCGGTTGAACGCGTGGTTAGGCCCCGGATTGCTACGACTAAAGATGATGCCACTGACCCGCACAATTTGCGCAGCGGCACCGACGTAGCGCTGGAGTGCCACGGCAGTACGAAAGCACAATGGCCGAACCCAGCACCTGGCTGTTGAACGAAGAGGAGAGATGGCGCGCAAACGCGGGCCACGAGCGACTGGGCGCGACAACAATGACTGGCCGCTTCGATTTGCCGCGCGCGGGCGCGAAGACGAATCGATGTGGAGGTAGCCACAACCTGTTGAACGCGAGGCACAAGCGTGAAGGAGTTGATGCGCATTGCCGACACGGGGCCTAACGAGACCAAGTTAACCGGCGCGCCGCCACCGACGTTCGCCAGATAGAAGGCGCGTACCGGCGCGTCCGGTTGAACGCGTGGTTAGGCCCCGGTTTGCGACGACTCAAGATGATGCCGACCCGAATGATTTGCGCACAGCACCGGCGTAGCGCTGGAGCGCCACAGCCGGGCGAAGCCGACACCGCCGAAGCCGACACCGCCGAAACCGACACCGCCGAAGCCGAGACGCTATTGCTGAACGAAGAAACCGAGATGGCGCGTTAAGCGCGGGCCGCGAGCGACCGCGCGTAGCAACAATGACTCACTGCTTCGATTTGTCACGCGCGGACGCGAAGACGAATGGATGTGAACCGAAGCCCCAACTTGCTGAACGCAAGGCACAAGCGCGAAGGAGTTGAGGCGCATGCCGACACGGGGCCTAACGATAAGTACAGCACCTAAATGCCGGAAAACTTCCCGTCAATAGACCAAAAGTCTCATTTCGCGCGGTGAGATTCACGCCAAGAATCAAAGGGAACGCCTCATATAGTAGAACCTAAAACGCCATTCGCGATGGACGCCACGGACCCTCCACGTCTACTGACACGCGTCCGCGACCGCATCCGCTTTAAGCACTACAGCATTCGCACGGAGGGGGCTTATGTCGACTGGATTAGTCGATTTATCGTCTTTCATGGCAAGCGCCATCCGTCGGAGCTTGGAGCGGCGGATATCGAAGTCTTTCTAACCGACCTTGCCGTCACGCGACACGTATCGGCGTCCACGCAGAATCAAGCAAAAAGCGCAATCCTGTTCCTGTACAAGGAAGTGCTCTGCGCCGAGTTGCCGTGGCTTGATGGCATCGAAAGCGCCAAGCGGTCGATCCGCTTGCCGGTGATCCTCACCTCGGTGGAAGTGCAGCGCCTTCTGCGCAATCTCGGCGGCGTGCATTACCTGATAGGACGCCTTCTCTACGGAACCGGCATGCGGATCATGGAGGCGATGCGCCTTCGCGTGAAGGATATCGATTTCGCGCGCCGCGAAATCATCGTTCGCGACGGCAAAGGTGCGAAGGATCGGATGACGATGCTTCCCAACGGGCTGGCGGCGCCGCTGAAATTGCATTTGATCGAAGCGGCTCGAACGCATCGCATCGATTTGGACAAAGGATTCGGCAACGTCTATCTACCGTATGCAATCGCGCGCAAATATCCGACCGCAAGCCGCGAATGGTGTTGGCAGTACGTCTTCCCTGCCGATCGCCGCTCGATCGACCCACGCACCGGCATCGAACGCCGACATCATTTAAGCGATCAATCGTTCCAGCGCGCTATGCGACAAGCGCTTTGCGACGCCGAGATCGCGAAACCGGCAACGCCGCACACGCTTCGCCACTCGTTCGCCACGCATCTTCTCGAATCCGGCTACGACATCCGCACCGTGCAGGAGCTGCTCGGTCACTCTGACGTTGCCACGACGATGATCTATACGCATGTGCTCAATCGTGGCGGCCGCGCCGTGATCAGTCCGCTCGACCGCCTTTGACCGTCGCTCGCCGAGGCGCAGTTTCGACGTTCGTGCGAAGCGCCGCCACACGCTTCTCCCACAGCTCTTCCAACGCTTCGGCCAGTGTCGACGGGACGCGTGTTCCGGAAGAGCGCACGCCCCAACGAAAACGCGAGAAAGGCGGGCGTGCGAGATCGTCGAACGTGACGATCGGCGTGGCGTTGAGGGTCTCGAGCCGCAGCTTCAAATGCAGAGCGGGAACACCCGCCCGCGCCTTGCTGTCGACCCAGTGCCGCCCGGGCGTCGGCATGGTTAGCGTGAAGCCGGAGCCGATGATGCCCTTCGGCGCCGTTCCCAATCGCACCATGAACGCGCGGCTGCCGGGCTCGATCGAACGCGTTCGGCCGCTCGCCCAGCCTATATCGACGTGGCCGCGCCGTTTGAGTCGGCGGATTTCGTCTGCGAGCTCGGGCCAGTCCCAGTAGACGGGATTCCACGCGAAGAGATAGGTCGCCATCGAGGGTTCACTAAGATGAAACCGAATAACCGACGTCAGTGCCGCATAGTGCCGAAGCGGTGGTAGATTCCGCTCACGGCTGCACATTCCTCGATGCCATTGCGCTTTGCTTTCGTATTCGTTCTGATCGCGTTGCTGTCGGCGTGCAGCAACGTTCCGCCGCGCGCACCGGCGTCACCGTCAGCCGCGTCGTCTTTATCCGCGTCGCCTGCTTCTCCGTCCGCAGCAGTACCGCCTTCGACGCGATACTACAAGGACGATGGTCCGGGCGAGAATCCGCCGGACAATCTGGACGCGGTGGCCGACGCGGTTCCGCGCCCCGAGCCTCTGCACCGTTTCGCCAATCGACCGTACACGGTGCTCGGTCGCGACTATGTTCCGGCGACCGCGCCGAAGCGCTATCGCGAACGCGGCATTGCGTCGTGGTACGGCCGCAAGTTTCACGGCGAGAAGACGTCAACCGGCGAAATCTACGACATGTACAAGATGACCGCGGCGCATCCGACGCTGCCGTTGCCATGCTATGCGCGCGTCACGAACGTCAATACGGGCAAGAGCGTAGTCGTGCGTGTGAACGACCGCGGTCCGTTTCTGCACGACCGCATCATCGACTTGTCTTACGCGGCGGCGCACAAGCTGGGCATCGCGCAGAACGGCAGTGGCTTGGTCGAGGTCGAGGCGATCGTTCCTGCCGATCTGCTGCTTGCCGACGCATCGCCGCCGCTACCGCCGGTGACAGTGACGGACGCGAGCGCCGTGTCGCCCGCTCCCGACATTCCGCTGTCCGTTTCGCCGGGTGGATTCGCCGTGCAGCTCGGCGCGTTTGCAAATTATGCCAACGCGCAGAACTTTCTCGTGCATGTCCAGAACCAACTGGCTTCTGTGCCGGTCGAAGCGAAGGTCCGGCAGGTGGGCGGGTTATTCCGTGTCTATGTGGGCCCGTACCCGGATCGGGACGACGCGCGCCGGATCGCGGAGCGCTTAAAGGGAGCTTTCGGATTTGTGGCGACAGTGGCGCCTCACTGAGTTTTTGCGGCGCTCGTTTCTGATGCGGCCGACGCCGTCTCGCGTCAACCGCCCTGTCGTGTGTCCGTTATAATTTGTTTTGCAGTAATTCGCGTACCGTGTGCGTTCCAAGTACATCCAACAATTCCCGGTCCCGCGTTTGATGCCGCCGCGTTCGCTGCGCTACGTTCTATCGCTCCTCCTCGCGTTTCTGCCCGTTTTTTCGGCATATGCCCAACTGACGATCGAGATCGTCGGCGGCGCGGGTTCGGCTATTCCGATCGCGATCGTTCCGTTCGAGAACGAAAGCAACTATCCGCTTGGCATCACCGGCATTGTGGGCGCCGACCTGACGCGCTCCGGGCTATTCAAACTGGTGGATTACGCCGGCGTGTCGCCGCGGCCGACGCGCACCGAAGAGATTCAGCCGGCGGTATGGCGGGCGCGCAATGCCGACGCGGTCGTGGCGGGATCGATGCGGCCGCTGTCCGATGGACGCGTCGAAGTGCGGTTCGGCCTGGTCGACGTCGTCAAGCAGACGCCGCTTGTCACGATGAGCTACACCGTCACGCCGCAGCAATTCCGCGTCACCGCGCACAAGATCGCCGACGTAATCTACGAAAAGCTGACCGGCGATCCCGGGATCTTCTCGACGCGCATTGCCTATATCACCAAGCAGGGACCGCGCTTCCAATTGCTCGTCGCCGACGCGGACGGGGCCGATCCGCAGACGGTCGTCACGTCGAACGAGCCGTTGCTCTCGCCCAAGTGGTCGCCCGACGGGACGCGGCTCGCCTACGTCTCCTTCGAGAACAAAAAACCCGTTGTCTATGTGCAATCGCTCGCGACGGGCCAGCGCACGGCGGTCGCCAATTTCCGCGGCAGCAACAGTTCACCCGCGTGGTCGCCCGATGGCCGCCGTCTCGCGGTCACGCTGACCAAGGACGGCAGCTCGCAGATTTACCTCGTCAACGGCGATGGCGGTCCGGCAGCACGCCTCCTCACGTCTTCGGGGATCGACACCGAGGCCGCGTTTACGCCGGACGGCGCCGCGCTTTTGTTCACGTCGGATCGTGGCGGCACGCCGCAGATTTATCGGGCGAGCGTCAGCGGCGGCGGCGTCGAGCGGCTCACGTTCGACGGCGACTACAACGTGTCGCCGCGTCCGTTGCCCGATGGCAAGGGCTTCGCATTCGTTCGCCGCGCAGCCAACCGATACCAGATTGCATTGATGGATTACGCGACGCGCCAAGTGCAGGTATTGACCGACGGTCCCGACGACTTGAGTCCGAGCGTCGCACCGAACAGCAAGCTGATCATCTATGCGAACGAAGGTGGAGGCCGTGGTATATTGGCCGCGGTCTCCAGCGACGGACGCGTGAAGCAGCGGCTCGTCGCGCCGTCAGCCGACGTACGCGAGCCCGCTTGGGGGCCGCTTCCGCGGCAATGACATGGGCTCGACAACGAATTTCGGTCGACGTGCCCCGTCCGTTACCATTTGAATTTTCGTCTCTGGCCCGACCAACGTAGGAGGTTGTATGCGTAATCTTCTTTCGACCGCGCTCATCGCGGTATTCCTCGCAGGTTGTCAGAGCACGCCAACGACGGAGTCGGCGGCGCCGATCGATGACAAATCGGCGACGGCGACTACGCCGGGCGCATCGACGGGCGGCACGTCGGGCACCGGCGTGTCGGGGACCTCGATCGGCGGATCCAATCCGCTGCGCGATCCGAACAACATCCTGTCGAAGCGCAGCGTCTACTTCGACTTCGACAGTTATGTCGTTCGCGACGAGTTCAAGCCGCTGGTCGAGGCGCACGGCCGATATCTGCAATCCAACCGCAACGCGCGGATGACGATTCAGGGCAACGCCGACGAGCGCGGGTCGCATGAATACAACCTCGCGTTGGGACAACGGCGCGCCGATGCCGTCAAGCGGATGATGGTTCTTCTCGGCGCTGGCGAGGCGCAGGTCGAAACCGTGAGCTTCGGCAAGGAAAAGCCGCGTAACCAGGGCCACGATGAAGTGGCATGGGCGGAGAATCGCCGCGACGACATGGTCTACGCCGGCGAGTGACGCGCGTGCGCGTCGTTGTTGCGGCCCTATTCTTTGCCGCTTCGTTCGCGCAAGCGGCGCTCTTCGACGACAACGAAGCGCGCCAACGGATCGCAGACACAAATGCGCGCCTCGCGCAGATCCAGCGGCAGCTCGAAGATCGACTTGCCGCGCTCGAATCGCAGCTCAAGAGTCAGGGCTTGGTCGATCTGTTCAATCAAGTCGAACAAATCAGATCCGACATCGCGCGTTTGCGGGGACAGGTCGAAGTGGTGACCTACGAGCTCGAGCAGTCGCAAAAGCGCCAACGTGATCTCTACGTCGATCTCGATACGCGATTGCGGAAGCTCGAAACCGCACCGCAAGCTGCCGCCGAAGCGCCGCCGCCCGGTCCTGGCCCGACAGCGGGCACTGCTCCGCCCGGGGTTCCGTCAGGAGCGCCCGGCGCGCCGCCTCCGCCACGTCCGAGCGATCCGGCTGCGGAACAGCGCGCGTACGATGCCGCGCTCGATCAGTTCAAGCGCGGCGATTACACGGGCGCGATCGCCAACTTCTCGACGTTCGTGAAAAATTATCCGCAAAGCCCGCTCGCTCCGTCGGCGCAATACTGGATCGGCAACGCGCATTACGCGCGCAAGGACTATCGCGCCTCGATCTCCGCACAGCGCGGCTTGATCACCAACTATCCGACGAGCCCCAAGGTGCCTGACGCGCTGTTGAACGTCGCTTCGGCACAATCGGACTTGAACGACAACGCTGCGGCGCGGCGCACGCTCGAAGAGCTGATTGCGAAATATCCGCAGTCGGAAGCCGCCGTCAAGGCGAAGCAGCGTCTCGGCATTCGCTGAGTTCATCGATGAGGGTTCCGCGCGATTTCGCCTTGCGCGTCGTCGCTTGGCAGCGCCTTGACGGTCGGCGCGACTTGCCGTGGCAGACCTTCGCACCGCAGGGCCGTCCCAAGGCGCGAACTGCGCCCCCTCAGGGGGCAGCGCAGCGGCGAAGCCGCAAGCGTGGGGGTTCAACGACCACGCGCGATCCGTATCGGATCTGGCTCTCCGAGATCATGCTGCAGCAGACGCAGGTCGCGACAGTCATTCCCTATTTCGAGCGATTCGTCGCGAAATTCCCTGACGTGCGTGCGCTCGCTTCGGCAGCGCTTGACGATGTGCTCGTGTCATGGAGCGGTTTGGGCTATTACCGGCGCGCGCATCATCTTCATGCAACGGCGCAACGGATCGTCGTCGACCATGGCGGAGAGTTTCCGCGCGATGCCGCAACATTGGCGACGCTGCCGGGGATAGGTCGATCGACCGCCGCAGCAATCGCGGCATTCTCGCAAGGCGAACGCACCGCGATTCTCGACGGCAACGTGAAGCGCGTGCTGGCGCGTCATCGCGCAGTCGACGGATTTCCCGGCGCGCCGAAGGTTACGGCGAAGCTCTGGGCGCTCGCCGACGCGTTATTGCCGCAGCGACCGGACATCGCAACGTATACGCAAGGTTTGATGGACTTGGGCGCAAGCATTTGCACGCGCGCGAATCCGCGTTGCGAAATTTGTCCGGTCAAACGCGACTGCGTCGCACGGCGCGACAATCGAATCGCCGAATTGCCGGCGCCGCGTCCAAGGAAATCATTGCCGCATCGCGCGGTTCGCGTGCTGGTCTTCGAGCGCGCCGGCGAGATTCTGCTCGAGAAACGCCCGCCCGTCGGCATCTGGGGCGGATTGTGGAGTCTTCCCGAGATTGCGCTCGACGATGATGCGCGCGCATTCGCGCGGAAGCGATTCGATGCGGACGCAACCGTGCGCACTGATCTCGCCCCAATCGAGCACGGCTTCACCCATTTCGCGTTGACGCTTCATCCGCAGCGCGTCACCGTCACGCGTTGGCCGCTGCGAGCGGAGGCGCCGCACTATGTATGGCTTGCGCGTGGCGATGCGTTGCAGGCTGCGTTACCTGCGCCGATTCGGAAGTTGCTGCGCTCGTTATAGTTTGTCATCCCGAGGTGTGCTGTCATCCCGAGCACAGCGAGGGACCTGTTTTTTTGTTGAGAAGCAGGTTCCTCGGTCAACAAAGCTATGACCTCGGAATGACATGGATCAACGTTTTACCGTCGCCGCCCACGCCTGCAGATCGGAAGGCAAGCGCATGTCCGCGTCGACATACGCTGCGCGGAACGCCGTCAATTCCTGCGCCGCTTCCGTTAACTTTCCCTCCGTCACCAGCGCGCGAATCCGCTCGATCCATTCGGCCGCGCTTCGTTGTTGCGTATCGGCCAACGCGGATTTCGCTGTTGTCGTTTCGCGTGCACGTTCATCTCTCGCAGCTGGAAACGACTGCGGCGCGGGTGCACGTTCCACCTCGGCTCTCGCGGCGGGCGCCTCCGTAGCGCGATCGCTGCGGACCTTTGCGCGCGGAGCTTGCGCTGCAACGCGTGGCGTTTCTGATTTGTCGTTTGCCGTTGGCGCAGCAGGCGTTTCGGCGCGCTGCTGCGCGGGCGCGACGATGCCCGATGGCGTGTCGCTGACAATCGTCGACGTCGTATCCGGTTCTTTCGGTGCAAGTTGCAACACGCCGATTATGATCGCGCCGATTGTCGCGGCCGCGGCAAGCGGCATCCACCAGCGCCACGGACGCGTCGCTTCAGCGCTCGTCTCTGCCTCGGCCGGCGCACTTCGCACGGCACGGTGCGCAGCGGCGAGAATCGTCGCGTCGACGTCTGCGGAAGGCGTCTCGGCTGAATGCGCGCGCAACAACGCATCGAGCGCGGGATCGACGTGATCGCGATCGTGATTCATTCGGATGCCTCGCCCAACTCGGCGAGTCCCGCGCGCAACTTGGCGATCGCGTAGCGGAGCCGGCTCTTCACCGTTTCGGCGCCGACGCCCGTCAACGTCGCGATCTCGGCGAGCGACAGTCCGCTTTCATGCTGCAGCAGGAATGCGTCGCGCTGCGCCGGCGGCAATTGGGCAAGCGAAGTCTTCAATCTGTGCGCCAATTCACGATTGTCCGCGCGCACGTGCGGTTCGTCCCTGCGCGCCGCGGGTATGGCCTCGACTTGCGCACGTGTCGATTCGTCGGCGTCATCATCCACCGACACAAGGTTCGCTTGTCCGTTCGCGCGCCAATGATCGATTATTCGGTTGTGTGCGAGCGTGTAAATCCATGTCGCAAATTTCGCCGTGGGCGCATAGGTCGTCCGCACGCGGATCACATTCATCCAGATGTCCTGGAACAATTCATCGGCGAGGCCGGCATTGCCGCAGTGGCGTAGCACGTAGCGATAGACGCCGCCCTTGTGACGCGCGTAGAGAACATCGAACGCCGCTGCGTTGCCGTTCGCGTAGGCGAGCATCAGGTCCTCGTCACGCTCGGCCATACTTTTTGCTGTCACCCCGATCTTTGTTGTCATCCCGAGCGAGCGACGCGAGGGCCCGCTGTTCGTGTCCGTCTTTGCTGTCATCCCGAGCAAAGCGAGGGACCTGCTGTTCATATAGCAAAAAGCAGTTTCCTCGGTCAACAAGCATTGACCTCGGAATGACAAACAACGCGATTGCTCAGCGCGGATCCGGCGCGAAGCGCATTCCAGGAAACGGATCCGGCACGCGTTGCGCATAACGCGGCGACGGCAGTACGCCCATCGCGATCAAGTTCTCGCGCCGATCATATTGGATGGCGACCGTTTCCGCCGGCGAGCTGCTCGCCCGTTCGAACTCCACACGCTGCGCGTACGATGCTTCGCTGCGGCCGTGTCCGGTACCAAGCTTCGATGTCAGGCCACGCGCGTCGTTTCGCTCGCGTTCAGCAGATTGCGCCGGCGCGGATTGGGCATCCGCAGCGGCCGCCGGCGATTCGGCGCGTGCGCTCGGCGCGTCGGCTGCAACTTTGTCGCGAAATGACCGATAGACGATCGGCGGCTGTTTCTCTTTGAATACGGCGACGCCGATGACGCCCACATTCCTAGGCCGTCCCGTGCGCGCCGCGTAACTGTCGCCTAAATCAGTGAAGTAGAACGCCGCCGTCCGTTCGAGGCTCTTGCGCCAGCCGGAGATTTCGACGCTGCCGTATGCGTCGATCACGTATCCCGACTGCTCGGGCGCGGCCGTTTCGCCGCTCACGACGTTGACGCCGTCGACGCTTGTCACCGCGAGAACGCGCTCGCCAGTGTTATTGCGAATGCGCACCGCGTACTCGTGTCCCGGTGAGCCGACGATATAGCGGCGGCCATCCTTCGGATAGACGACAAGCGATGTGCCGTCGGTACGGTCGTAGACGTCGACCGACACGAGCGCGGGTGACGGCCAATGCGCGGCGGCGGGTTGCGCTGCCGCTAATGCGGTGGCGGCCATCATCAACATGAGCGTGCGACGGTCGTACTGGAATTCGTTCATGCGTTTCTCCCGGAATCGGCGATGGCCGAGGATGGCGCTATAAACGAACGACACGGCGATTCGGGGTTATCCATATAAGATAGGACGCTGGCGTCAACCTTGGACGGGCCTTGTCCGTTTTTTGATCGTGATCATTTTCGACCTCGCCTGCGCGCGCGGCCATCGCTTCGAAGGATGGTTCGCTTCCGCTGAAGAATTCGACCGCCAAAAGGGTTCGGCGCTTGTCGCGTGTCCGGTATGCGATGACGTCGGCATAGAGCGCGTGCCGTCTGCGCAGGTCCGTGTGCCCAAAGCCGCGGGACGCGAAAGTGCGCCGCCGTCGCAGCCGGCGGATGCCGAAAGCGCCCCGAGTCACGACGCCGTTGCTGCGCTGGCCCCCGACGTGATCGCAAAGCTTCGCGAAATCGTTCGCAGTACCGAAAACGTCGGCCGCCGCTTTCCCGAGGAAGCCCGGAAGATCCATTACAACGAGGCGCCGGCACGCTCGATCCGCGGTCAAGCGTCGCGCGACGAGGCCCAAGAGCTGTCGGACGAAGGCATCGATTTCACGCAGCTCCCGCCGTTTCTAAGCTCCGATTCGCACTAGCCGACGGCGACACGATCCGAATCAATCACTTGGGCTATAATTTTCGGTTCGCTCGGGGCCGTTAGCTCAGGTGGTAGAGCAGCGGACTTTTAATCCGTTGGTCGCTGGTTCGAGTCCAGCACGGCCTACCAGGCAAACACACTTTATCGGCCCTTTGCTGGCGCTGTTCCTTTCCAAAAACGGCTAATTCCGCTCGGAATTTCGCCGTATTCGCCGCTCAAGGAAATCGCGGCTACGTCTGTCGGACTCGACTCACCGTCCGTCGAAAGTCGGTTTTCCCCGGAAAGTCACGAGGTTAGACTGCGCTCCACTTCATAGGCGCGGGCTCTCATGACGCAGTCACGCACACGCGGTTTTACGTTGATCGAGATGATGGTTGTCGTCGCCGTCGTTGGTGTTTTGGCGGCGATCGCGTATCCGTCGTATCAGCAATATCTGAAGCGATCCAGTCGCACGGCGGCGCAGACCTTCATGATGGATCTATCCAATCGACAACAGCAGTATCTGCTCGATCAGCGCGTTTATGCGGGCGCCACAACGTGCACAGCCGCTGGAGTTGCGACGCTCGGCGTGGCGACAGTGCCGCCTGAAGTTTCGGCCAACTACGACATCTGCATCATTCAGGCGGCCGGGCCTCCACCGACATTCCGAATCGACGCGGTGCCGAAGGCCGGAACGATTATGGCCGGTGATGGAACGCTTTCTCTCGATCAAGCAGGAGC
Organism: Casimicrobiaceae bacterium; assembly: GCA_036505865.1. Lineage (GTDB taxonomy): Bacteria > Pseudomonadota > Gammaproteobacteria > Burkholderiales > Casimicrobiaceae > VBCG01. Next base: position 2,837 of record DASXSP010000135.1, on the reverse strand, counting down.
GAAGAGTCCCCCGAGCAAGTGGGAAGGGCGTTGACTCGGGCCGGTCCCGTTGGCGAATTATGAACAGGGCACTTAACCGATCCTATTCGAACCGAAAAATGCAGCGTGCCGCACGCGGCTTCACGCTTGTCGAGCTCGTAATTGTCGTCACGATTATCGGCGTGCTCGCGGCCATCGCCGGTCCTGCGATGTTCGATTTCATGGTGCAACAGCGACTGCGTAACGCCGCATTCGAGCTCATGGCGGATCTGATCTATGCGCGGAGCGAAGCGGTGAAACGAAACTCCGATGTCACGGTCGCGCGGTCGGGAACGTGGGCGGGTGGATGGACAGTCACCGATTCCGGTGGAACGACGTTGCGGCAGCATCCCGCATTTCCTGCCACCGTGACTATCACGGGATCAAGCAATTCGGTCGTCTTCTCGCTAAACGGTCGAGCTTCACCGTCCGCGAATTTCACCCTCGACGACACCGGCGGCAAAGCTTCGATTGAAGCGCGGTGTGTTGCGCTGGATGGAAGCGGTCGTCCGCGTTCAGTTACGGGCACTTGCTCATGAAGCCACATCGCCGCGGCACCTCAGGCTACATCCTTCTCGAGGTTCTTGTAACCATCGTCATTTTGGCGATTGGACTTCTGGGCCTTGCCGGTTTTCAAGCGCGGGCCACCGTAGCGGAGAGCGAAGGCTACCAGCGCGCGCAAGCGCTGATCCTCGCCCAGGATATGGTCGACCGGATCTATGCGAATCGCATCAATGCGGCGACGTACGTGCAAAACGACATCGGTGTTCCGGCCACGGTCACTGACTGCACGGCGTTGACTGGCAAGGATAAAGATGTCTGCGAGTGGGGCAACCTGCTGATCGGTGCGTCCGAAGCAGTTGGAACGGTTAACGTCGGAACACTGCTCGGTGGTCGCGGTTGCGTTACGGCGGGCGGCGCAAACGAGTATTTCGTCACCGTTGCTTGGCAAGGACTCGTTACCACAGCGACTCCCGGCAACGCGGGTGCAGCCGCCTGTGGTCTCAATCAATACAAGGACCAATCCGGCGCTACCAACGATGCGATCCGCCGCGTCGTGGCCATGCGTGTCGTGATTTCCACGCTTAGCACGCCTTAAACGATGAACGATCCTTCTTACATGTTGCCGATGAGGTCGCCTGTCGAAAAGCAGAGCGGATTTTCGCTCGTCGAGTTGATGGTGGGGCTTTTTATTGGCGGCATTGTTCTGTTTGCGATGACCGTACTGTTCGCTAACAACAGCCGTGCGCGGGCCCAAATCGATCAATCGACGCAGCAAATCGAAAACGGTCGTTACGCACTCGACGTGCTGCGCGATGACTTGCATCTCGCCGGCTATTACGGAGACGTCGCGCCGCAGCAGGGCTACCTGACAGCTTCAGGAGCGACTTCGGATCCCTGTGCCACAACGCTTGGCACAGCAGCAACCAATGTTCAGTTCAATCTTTCGCCGCTGCAATGGCCGGTACCCGTATACGGCGTTGCGTCCGGAGACACCGCGCCGACGTGTGTCACGGGACCGGGCCGAAAGGCCGGCACTGACATTCTCGTAGTTCGTCGCACGAAAACGATCCCGACCACAATCGCGACTCTGAATGCAAACAAGATCTACGTCCAGGCATCGGGTTGCAACGACGAGTTGAAGCAGCACAAGGATTTTGTTCGCGATGTAGGTTCCAACGCGGGCACGTTCGTGTTGAAGAAAAAAGGCTGCGGCGCGACAGCGGACGTCTATGAGCTGCAAACGCGACTCTATTACGTATCCGACGAGACAATTCCGACGCTACGCGTTCTGACGATTTCTGGCACCACTTCGACGAATGAACCGCTGGTCGAAGGAATCGAGGACATGCGCGTCGAATATGGACGCGATATAGATAGCGACGGCGCCGCGGATGGCTACCGGAAATGTCTCGCAACTGGAGCCCTTCCCGACCCATGTACCGCAGCCGAATGGGCAAACATGATGGCCGTTCGTATCTTTCTTTTGGCGCGCAATCTCAATCCGGAATCGGGTTATGTCGACACCAAAACGTACACGCTTGGCAGCGCCGCCGGCGTGACCGTGACTCCCGGCGACAATTACAAGCGACATCAATATGAGGCAGTGGTTCGCTTGATGAATCCGGCCGGCACGCGGGAGCGCTGAGATGCGTCGACAAACATTCAATCGCACGTTTGCAAAAAATCAGCGCGGCGTCAGCCTGTTTGTCGGCTTGATCATGCTTATTCTGCTGACGCTGTTGGGAATTTCGGCATTCCAATCGAGCAACACCAACTTGAAGATCGTCGGCAACATGCAAGTGCGGCAGGAAACGCTTGCGGCCGCACAGACGGCAACCGAGCAAGTGTTGAGCGATAAAGCCTTCATCAATCCAGCGACACCGCCGCCGCCCGCAACGGTAGCTCTTAACAACGCTTCCTACACGGTGAATTTCACCCCGGCGCCGAGCTGCATCGCAGTGGTCGACATTCCCAGCGAGGATTTGGACCCGACTGACGCGAACGATAAGAAATGCATTCCGAGCGGAGTAACCAGGGAATCGGGCATCTTTTCGTCGGGGGCGCCTCTGCCACCTTCGTATTGTTCGAATACCCGCTGGAGAGTGACAGCAAAAGTGCAAGACCCGAACACATCGTCTGACACGACGCTCGAGCAGGGCGTTGCTGTTCGCGTGTCGAAGGCCAAGGCCCTGACCTATTGTCCGTAGGGAGCCGATCGCGCTAATAACGTGAGGTATTCATGAAAACGATTCGATCGATATTAACTTGTGCGCTCGCGTTTCTGGCGCTTAGTCCGAGCTCGATCTTCGCCGAAG
>DASXSP010000134.1:0-17457 GCA_036505865.1 Casimicrobiaceae bacterium | reverse complement strand
GCCGAATGGTCCTTTAAGACCCTGCACGTTGGGCAACTGGTTGTCCGCGGGAACGAACACGTCGTTGAGAACGATTTCGCCGGTGATCGACGCGCGCAAGCTGAACTTGCCTTCGATCTTCGGCGCCGACAGCCCTTTCATTCCCTTTTCGAGAATGAAGCCGCGGATCGTTCCGCTATCGTCCTTCGCCCACACGAGAAAAATGTCCGCGAGCGGCGAATTCGAAATCCAGGTTTTCGCACCGGTGAGCCGGTAACCGCCCTCGGCCGAATGCGCTCGCGTCACCATCGAGCCGGGATCGGAGCCGTGATTGGGTTCCGTCAAGCCGAAGCAGCCGATCGCTTCGCCCGTCGCCAATCGCGGCAGATATTTCTTGCGCTGGGGCTCGCTTCCGTAGGCGTAGATCGGAAACATTACGAGCGAGCTTTGCACGCTCATCATCGAGCGATAACCCGAGTCCACGCGCTCGATCTCGCGGGCGATCAAGCCATAGCAGACATAATTAAGGCCCGCGCCGCCATACTCTTGCGGAATGGTAGCGCCGAGCAGCCCAAGCGCACCCATCTCGGTGAAGATGGCCGGGTCGGTCCTTTCATGGCGAAACGCATCGGTGATTCGCGGGAATAGCTTCTCCTGCGCGTACGCATGCGCGGTATCGCGCACAATCCGCTCCTCTTCGCTCAGCTGCTCGCCGAGCAACAGCGGGTCTTCCCAGTTGAAGGTCGCCTTGACCGAGTGGAGACGTTCGGGTGCGTTCACAATGCGAGCCGACAGGAATGAGACGCGATTATCGCGCCTCGGACTTCAGCGCGTCCATCGCAACGTCAGCGCGCTATGCCGCTTCGTCCGGCACGACAGCAGTGGCCTCGATCTCGACCTTCGCGCGTTCTTCCATCAACGCGTTGACCTCCACCGCAGTCATCGCCGGAAAGTGTCGGCCCATCACGTCGCGATAGGCGATGCCAAGCGCCGGTTGGGCAGCGAGATATTCCCGCTTGTCGACGACGTACCACGTCATCCGCACAATGTGCTGCGGCCGCCCGCCCGCTTCAGCGAGGATGGCCACAACGTTCGCAAGCGCCGTCTTCGCCTGCGCCACGAAGTCGTCCGACTCGAACTGCTGAGCGGCGTTCCATCCAATCTGTCCGCTGATGGACACGAGCGTCCCGCGCGCGGCAATGCCGTCCGCGTAGCCTCGAGCGGGTTTCCAGCCGGGTGGATGCAGGATCTTCATCGCGTCGCTCGCGCTTGCTGCCGCAATAGAAATCGCTGCAGCTTGCCGGTCTCGGTACGCGGCAAACTCGCGACGTATTCGATCGCGCGCGGATATTTGTACGGCGCGATCTGCTGTTTGACAAATGCCTGCAGTGCGGCGGTCATTGCGGCATCGCCGGTGTGACCGGGCTTCAGCACGACATAGGCTTTGACGATTTGTCCGCGCTCCTCGTCGGGTACGCCGACGACGCCGCATTCGGCGATTGCAGGATGCAGCAGCAACGCGCCTTCCACTTCAGGCCCCGCGATGTTGTAACCGGCGCTGATGATCATGTCGTCGGTGCGCGCCTGGTAGACAAAGTAACCATCGTCGTCGACAAGGTAGGCGTCGCCGGTGAAATTCCAGCCGTCGCGCACGTAATTCGTTTGCCGATCGTCGGCGAGATAGCGGCATCCGGTTGGACCCTTGACCGCGAGCCGCCCGATGCGACCCGCCGGCAATGGCTTCCCTTCGTCATCCATCACGCACGCGCGATATCCAGGCACGACGACGCCGGTAGCGCCGGGTCGCGCATGGGCTTCGTCGTGCGAAATGAAGATATGGAACATTTCGGTAGCGCCAATACCGTCGATGATTTCGATGCCGGTTGCGTCTTTCCATTGCTGCCGCGTCGCGGCGGGCAACGCCTCACCTGCCGAGACGCACTTGGAGAGACTTGAAATATCGTAGCCGGCGGCCAAGCCCGCCATCGCGCGATACGACGTCGGCGCGCTGAACAACACGGTCGCTTTATGTTCTGCGATGGCCGCAAGGAGCGTATCGGGCGATGGACGCTCGATCAGCAACGTCGCCGCGCCCATTCGCAAGGGGAACACCAGCAAACCGCCGAGGCCGAACGTGAACGCGAGCGGCGGACTGCCGGTGAGGAGATCGTCAGCGCGCGCTTTCAACACATGCCGTGGCCAGCAGTCGCATGCAGCAAGGACGTCGCGATGAAAATGAACGGTGCCTTTCGGCTTGCCGGTCGTTCCCGACGTGAAGGCGATCAGCGCGATGTCGTCGCTTGCGGTGTCGACATTCTCGAAATGCGCCGGCTTTGAATCCGCGCGTGCCTCGATTCCGTCACTTTCCGTAGTACCGAACTGCGCGATCGAGGTCAGCGTCGGACAATGAGCGCGTGCGGATTGCAGGTCATCGATCAACCGCGCATCGCATAACGCATGTGAAATTTGCGCCTTCACGATGATGTCGGTCAGCTCCTTCGCGCGCAAAAGCGGCATCGTGGCGACTGCGATCGCACCGGCCTTGATGATTGCGAACCAACACGCAGCCGTCATCGGATTGTTGGGGCCACGCAGAAGTACGCGGTTTCCGGGAATGACGCCCAGTTCGTCGACGAGCACATGGGCAATGCGATTCGCGCGCGCCGTGAGCTCGGAATAGCTCCAGCGCGCACCGTTCGTCGCCGCGACGACGGCGGTGCGATCGCCCCATCCGCGTTCGAGCGAGCGATCGAGCAGTTCAACGGCACAATTCATTCGCGCGGGATACCGAAGCTCGGACGACTCGAAAATAAGATCCGGCCACTGCTCGCGCGGCGGCAAATTGTCGCGCGCAAACGTATCGATGTGCGCGGTATGGGTCATCGCGGCTTTTCCGCCTGCAAAGTCTTCTTCAAAACATCGCGTCCGATGATCAATCGCTGGACCTCGGAGGCGCCTTCGTAGATTCGCAGCGCGCGAATCTCGCGATACAGTCGTTCGACCGTCGAGCCCTTGGTGACGCCCAGTCCACCGTGCAACTGCACCGCAGCGTCGATCACGCGCTGCGCCGACTCGGTCGCTGTCAGCTTGGCCATGGCGGCCTCGCGCGTGGTTCGAGCGCCGCGTGCATCGCGCATCCACGCGGCGCGATAGACCAGCAGCGCAGCGGCGTCGATTGCGGTTGCCATGTCGCCAAGCGTCGCCTGCGTCAGCTCGCGGTCGGCGAGCGTTGCACCGAACATCCGACGGGATTGCGCATGACTGATCGACTCGTCGAGTGCGCGGCGGGCGAAGCCCAGCGCGGCGGCACCGACAGAGGCGCGAAAGATATCGAGCGTTTGCATTGCGAGCTTGAAGCCGTCGCCTTCGCTGCCGAGCCGCGCGTCGGAGGTGACACGACAATTGCGAAGATCCATGCGGGCAATCGGATGCGGAGCGATGAGCTCGATACGCTCGCTGATTGTCAGTCCGGTAGCGTTTGCTGGAACCACGAATGCCGAGATTCCACGCGATCCCGTTTCCGTGCCGGTGCGCGCGAAGACGCAGTAGAAGTCGGCAATGCCGCCGTTCGAGATCCATGTCTTGCAGCCATTCAGCACCCAGCCGTCGCGATCGCGCAACGCGGTTGCCGACAACGCCGCGGCATCGGAGCCGGCTTCCGGCTCGGACAATGCGAACGCGGCGATTGCTTCGCCGCTCGCAATCTTTGGGAGCCAGTTCGCACATTGGGCGTCCGATCCGGCGAGCGTGATCGCGCCGCTACCCAATCCTTGCATCGCGAATGCGAAGTCAGCGAGCCCATCGCGGTACGCGAGCGCCTCACGAACGACACATAGAGCGCGCGAGTCCAGCGCTCGCAGCGCTCCGCCGTGCGATTCCGGCACGCAGTAACGCAAGAGACCGCTCTCGCCCAGCGCGCTCACCAGCGAGCGGCAGCGGCGACCGACGTCATCCTCGCGAAGGGCAACGTTGCAATCGAATCGAACTGCGCGCTCCGCAAGCGTGCGATGCAACGGATCGAAGAACGGCCAGTCGAGATGGGGGAGATTCATCGCCTCAGTTGCCCTTTAGTTACCTTCAAATTTCGGCGTTCGTTTCGCGACGAATGCGTCGTATGCGCGGCGGAAATCGGCGGTCTGCATGCAAATCGCCTGCGCTTCGGCTTCGGCCTCAATCGCCGACTTGAGATCTTGCGCCCATTCGCTGAACAGCAGCTTCTTGGTCATCGCGTGCGCGAACGTCGGACCGTCGGCCAAGCTGCGGGCGTACTCGAGCGCCTCTCCAACAAGGGCTTCCGGTGCAACGAGGCGATTGAAAAAACCCCACGCGAACCCTTCATCAGCGCTCATCACGCGGCCGCTATAGAGCAATTCCGCCGCGCGACCCTGCCCGATCGTGCGCGGAAGCAGCGTGCACGCGCCCATGTCGCAGCCGGCGAGACCCACGCGTGTGAAGAGGAACGCCGCCTTCGCACCCGGCGAGCCGAATCGAATGTCCGCGGCAAGCGCGATCATTGCACCGGCGCCGGCGCAGACACCGTCGACGGCCGCGACGATCGGCTGCGGGCAGCAGCGCATCGCCAAAACGAGGTCTCCGGTCATCCGTGTGAATGCGAGGAGCTCGGGCATCGCCATCTTCGTCAGCGGACCGATGATGTCCTGCACATCGCCGCCCGAGCTGAAATTGCCGCCCGCGCCTGTCACGACAACCGCCTTCACGTCATTTGCACGGACCAGGCCGCGAAACAGCTCGCGCAGTTCGGCGTAGGCGTCGAACGTAAGCGGATTCTTCTTTGCCGGCCGGTCAAGCGTGATGGTGGCCACTTTGCCGTCCGACGATGCTTCGAATCGGAAGTGCGTGGCGCGGTAGTCGCGATAGGGACGCAAGTCGTCGGACATCGTTTTCATAGTCACGCTCCGCGTATCGAAATGCTGCTCTGCCGCGCGCCCACCGTTTGCTTCACGCGACCGAGCAACGCGTACAAACGGTTGCGCTCGTTGTCCGACAGTCCTGCGAGCATCTCGATCACCCAGCGCTCGTGAGCAGTCGCCATCGCGTCAAAAGCCCGCTTGCCTTTGGCGGTCAGGCGAACGGCAAACGCGCGGCGGTCCTCGGGAATCGGCCGCCGCTCGACCAAGCCCTCGGCGACCAGTTGATCGGTGATGCCGGTAACGTTGCCGCCGGTGACCATCAAACGCTCCGATAGCTCGCGCATGCGAAGGCCGCGCGGATTGCGTTCGAGCTGCGCCATCAGGTCGAAGCGCGGCAACGAGATCGCGAACTCGTCGCGAAGCTTCGCGCGAACGCTACGCTCGATCAATAGCGTGCAGGTAAAAAGCCGCATCCACAACCGAAGCGACGCGTGATGGTTGTCCGAAAGACGCGACTCGGGATCGTGGATCGGCTTTTTACGTAACGTATTCATCCGCTGACCTCTGCCGTCTCAGCGGCCATCTGCGCCGCCCGCGCCAGATTCCGTTCAAGCTGCGTTTTGCCCGCAAGATATTGGACCGGCCAGGCGACATCGCCGTAGCCGAGTTGCGCAGCGGCATGCAAGGTCCAGTACGGGTCGGCGAGATGAGGTCGCGCCAGCGCGCAAAGATCGGCGCGTCCCGCCATGAGAATGCTATTGACGTGGTCAGGCTCGAAAATGGCGCCCACCGCCATCGTCGCGATGCCGACCTCGTTGCGAATGCGGTCGGCAAACGGCGTCTGGTACATGCGACCGTACACCGGACGTGCTTCGCGCGTCGTCTGTCCCGACGACACATCGAGCAAGTCGGCGCCCGCCTCCTTGAATAAGCGCGCGATCGTGACGGCATCGTCCGCAGTGTTACCGCCCGGCGCCCAATCGTGCGCCGATATCCGCACCGACATCGGCAAATTGCTGGGCCATTCGGCGCGGAGCGCGCGAAACACCTCGAGCGGATAACGGCAGCGATTTTCGAGCGAGCCACCGTACTCGTCGTCGCGACGGTTGGTGAGCGGACAGATGAATGCCGACAGCAGATAGCCATGCGCGCAATGCAGCTCGAGCCAGTCGAATCCGCATTCGGTACCCCATCGTCCTGCGCGGACGAACTCCGCTTTGACGCGATTCATGTCGTCGCGTGTCATCGCATGCGGGATCTGATTGCGCGGACCGTAGCGGATGGCCGAAGGCGCGATCAATGGCCAGTTGCCGGTCGCGAGCGGCTCATCGCTCTCTTGCCAGCCAAGTTGCGTCGACCCTTTCGGACCGGCGTGGCCCAATTGCAGCGCAATCTTCGCGGGGGTACGCGAATGAACGTAGTCGACGATGCGTTTCCACGCACCGCGATGCTCGTCCTTGTACATGCCGGCGCAACCCGGACTGATACGCGCGTCAGGTGCTGGACAGACCATTTCGGTGAACACGAGCCCCGCGCCGCCGTGCGCACGACTGCCGAGATGCACAAGGTAATAATCGTCGGGCGTACCATCGACGCACGAGTATTGCGCCATCGGTGACACGACAACGCGATTTGCGAGCGTAACGCCGCGGAGCGCAAACGGCGTGAACATCGGCGGCACCGACTTCGCGTCAGGTTCCGACAATGTTGGACGCCGCGCGAACCACTGTTCAAGCGTTGCGACAAACGCGCGGTCGCGCAAGCGCAGGTTTTCGTGTGAAATGCGTTGGCTCCGCGTCAACAGGCTGTACGCGAATTGTTCTGCCTCGAACACCGTATAACGCTCGACATTCTCAAACCATTCGGTCGAATTGCGCGCGGCGTTCTGGATTTTGAGCACTTCGACGCTGCGTTCAGCTTCGTAGCGCTCGAGCGCATGCGGCAGCTCCGCCTCGGCATCAAGCGCGCGTGAGAACGCAATCGCGTCCTCGAGCGCAAGTTTGGTCCCCGACCCGACCGAGAAATGCGCGGTATGCGCCGCGTCACCCATCAACACGACGGGGACGTCGCCGTTCCAGTGGACCCACGATCGGCAGATGACTCGCGGAAAGCGGAGCCAGATCGCCGAGCCGCGCAAGTGCGCAGCGTTGCTCTGCAGCCGATGGCCATGGAGATAGCGAGCAAAAAGCCGCTCACAGAAGGCAATTCCTTCCTCCTGCGACATCCGATCAATGCCCGCGCGCTGCCATACGTCCTCGGGCGTCTCGACGATGAAAGTCGACATGTCGCCGTCGTACTGGTACGCGTGCGCCTGGAACCAGCCCCACGGCGTGTGCTCGAAGGCAAATGTGAACGCCGCAAACTTGCGCGTCGTTCCGAGCCACACGAAACGACAACGTCTCACATCGACCTCCGGCTTGAATGTCGGCGCGTATTTTTGTCGGATCCGGCTGTTGCTCCCGTCGCACGCGATCACGATGTCCGCGCCGAAGTCGCGCGCTGTCGATTGATCGTCGACGACATCGGTCTCGAAGACAAGCTCGACACCGAGTGCTTCGCAGCGTCGCTGCAGGATGCCGAGCAGGCGCTTTCTGGCGATGCCGCAAAACCCGTGGCCACCCGAGGTGATGGTGCGACCCTTGAAGTGGACGTCGATGTCATCCCAGCGATTGAACGCGCCGATTATTTCGGCGGCGGTTGCCGGATCGGCGGCCTCGAGGTTGCCGAGCGTCTGGTCGGAAAACACGACACCCCATCCGAACGTATCGGACGCCCGATTGCGTTCGACGACCCGCACGATCCGTTGGGGATCGGCGCGCTTGACGAGCAGCGCCGAATAGAGTCCGGCGGGTCCCCCACCGATACAGAGAACGCGCATTCGAGTCGACGGACGGCCCGCGGGCCGGCGCTCCGTCTCTAATGGTTTCGACCTCAATAGTTTAGACCTGAAATAAATTCCGTCAAGCGGGTCGGGGGTTTCCCGGTCCACGTCGCGAAATAGCGCTGTCGCAATAAGTCGGTCGGACTAGGCCATCAGGCCGATGCCGGCGCCCGTCGTCCGCAACCTACGATGCGACCGCACGACGTAAACCGACAATGAACCGTTCCGAATCCTTGCTGAGAGCCACCGGGTGGGCCCATCCGCGAAAGTTCGCCGCGTTCACGCTCATTGAACTAATGATTGCGCTCGCGCTTGCCGGCATTCTTGCCGCCACCGCGGCGCCGAACTGGCGCGCATTTCTTGCTGCATCGGAGCTCCGCGAACGCTCCGAGGCGCTGATGCGCGCACTGAGCGTGGCCCGCAGCGAAGCGATCAAGCGTGGCACCCGCGTCGACCTGTGTCCGAGCGTTGATCGTCTGCGCTGCGCTTCGTCGGCAAACTGGGAAATCGGCTGGCTTACGTTCATCAATGAGGCCAACGCGGCTCAGCCGGCATCCGGCGGCGCCATCCTGAGCCGAGAGGTTCCTGCTGCAACCGGTATCACGATCGCCGGCAATCGGCCGGTTGCCGACTACATTTCATTTACGAGTCTCGGGCATGCGCGCCGGCACGACGGCGCATTGCAGATGGGCACGTTCACTATCTGTCGACGCGGACAAGATGCCCGCAAAGTCGTGCTCGCCAACAGCGGCCGCACTCGCCTCGATGTCACGAAAGAGGCGTGTCCATGAAGTCTAATGGCACGAAAGTTTCGACGGGCTTCACGGTCATCGAGTTATTGGTCGCAGTTGCGATTGTCGGAATACTGGCGACGATTGCAATTCCCCAATACGGCTCGTATATCACGCGCAGCCGTATCCTCGATGCGTTCGCCAAGCTCTCGGACTATCGAACGCGGATGGAACAATATTTCCTGGACCGGCGATCGTATCTCGACGATACCGGCGCGTGCGGCGTCGCCCCGACGTCTATTCCGGGCTCAGCGGATTCGTTTCAAGTGGCGTGCATTGCGACCGCGCGCTCGTTCGTCTACACGGCGACCGGTATCGACGCCAAAGGAATGGCGCGCTTCGTCTATACGATCGACGAGGCAGGCTCGCGTGGAACGGTGTCGTTACCGTCCGGTTGGACGCGCAACGCCGACTGCTGGACGATTCGCGCCGATGGCAGCTGTGTCTGAGCATGCCACATCCATGTGCCGCGGCGTGACGCATGCGCAGCACGGCGCTTTTCTGCTGGAAGCGCTCGTCGCGTTGCTGATCTTTTCGCTTGGCGTAATGGCGATAGCCGGGCTCCAATCCCGCGTCGCTCGCCACTTCAACGACGCCCAATACCGGGCCAATGCAGCGGAGCTCGTGCATGCAACGATTGCATCGATGCGCGCAAGCGACACGGCAACATTGGCAGTGCGTTTTGATCCTTCGGCCCGTACGTCCGATTGGCTCGCGCTGGTGGGTCAAGCCAAGCGCTTGCCGGGCGTGAGCGATGTCCAAAACGTCCCTGCGATACAAATCATCGACGGTCCCACAACAACGAGTCGACAAGTATCGCTCAGCGTATTTTGGCAAGCGCCCGGCGACGTCGCGGCCCATCGCTATGCGACGACCGCGGTGATCGCCACGAATTGATCCCCATGATCAACCGCCAAGCCGGCTGTCAATCGGGTGCAGGCCTGGTCGACGTGATGGTGGGAGTCACCATCGCGCTCTTTGCCGTGCTCATCATGTACGTCGTCGTTGCCCGATCGGAAAAGTTTCGTATCGATGCACAATCCGCTGGGGACGCTCAGCAGACCGGCCTTTTCGTCTTGTCGCGTATCGCCTTCGATGTTGGCAATGCGGGGAGCGGCTTTGCGTCCGCAGCTAAAGCGATGTCGACTTGTCCGCCGTCGGGAAGCATTGTCGATACGCTGCGTCCCGTCGCCATCCTCATCACCGACAGTGGCCGCGACGACATCGCGGACGGTGTGGTGATTCGTTATGGCGTTTCACCGGCAATCGCCGCTCCCGTCGCTTTTGCCGCGGCCGCGGCGGCAGGGGAAAACTTCTCGATTCAGTCGCCGCTGGGATTTGCCGTCGGCGATCGCGTCGTTGCCATCGGCCGCAACGGCGATTGCGCGGCCACGGAGATAACCGGCTTAAGTGTGCCAGCCGCGGGCGTCGTTGAGCTCGCGCATGCGCCATTGGTGGATAGCTTTCCGTCGTCATCGTGGCTCGTCAATCTCGGCCGAACCAACGACGCGCAAATCATTCGCTACGACGTCGTGAGTGGAGTTCTCCGCACGACCGATCTCCTGGGCGGCGATGCTCCCAATCCGCTCGCCTCCAACGTCGTCAACTTGAAATTGCAATACGGCATCGACCGCGACGGCGATGGTGCGCTCGACACATGGGTGCCGGCGAAAGCGGGCGCTTTCGGCGACTGGAGCGCTGCGACGCTTCTGACCGCGCCGGCCGACGTGCTCCGCCGAATCAAAGCGATTCGCATCGGCCTTATCGTACGAAGCGACTTTCTCGACCGCAACATCAAAAGCGCCTTCAGTTGGACGCTGTTCGATTGCGAAGCAACCGACAAGTCGACCTGCCCGGGTCGCTTATCGGGTGTCATCGGCGCTACATCGAGCGGCGGTTACCGCTATCGGATACACGAGACGATCGTTCCGCTTCGCAACCCAATCTGGAACCGATGATGACAAAACGATGTTTTCAGCAGCCGACGAAGCCACGATGTGCTAACCGTGGCGTTGTCGTGCTGATCGCGCTGATTGCGATGCTCGCACTCGGATATGCGGGAATGGCCCTGATGCGAAGCGTTGACGCGGTTGCCGCCGTGACAGGCAATGTCGGGCTGTGGCAAGGTGCAACGCTCGGCACCGATGCAGCCGTCGAGCATGCGATCGCCGCGTTGTTTGAGCGCAATCTTATTGCGGACTTGGCTAACGATGACGAATCCCAAAGCTATTACGCGAGCCGACAGGCGCAAGAAGACGGGCGCGGCGTGCCGTTCGCACTGCAGAAGCTCGCGAACTACGCTTCCGGTGCCCGCGTAATCGACGCCGGCGAGGGCAGCAGCGTTCGCTATGTGATCGAGCGGATGTGTACGGCCGCGGGTCCAGCGACCCGAGAGACATGCGTCCTTACGCCGGCCGTGGATACCGCGGTACCGGGCACCGTCACGAGTCCGGAGCCGCCACCCGTCCCGCTATTTCGACAGACGATACGGGTCGACGGCGCCGCCGGCACGACGCTCTTTGCACAAGCTTGGCTCGCAAGCGCCGTGGGGCGGCGGCGATTGTCGTGGCGAGTCCTCGCCGAATGATGTTTGGAGAGCAAGGGTCCATGTCTGTGTCATCCCATCAACGGCATATGGAAGCCCGGGGCAGCGCTCCCGTCGTCCGGCCAACGCGACGTCACCGTCTTGAGCTTCGTGTAGAACCGCACGCCATCCGTACCGTGCACGTTCAAATCGCCAAAGAGCGAGTTGCGCCAGCCGCCGAATGAATAAAACGCCATCGGCACCGGGATCGGCACGTTGATACCCGCCATACCCACCTCGACGTCTCGCTGAAAGCGCCGCGCCGCATGTCCCGAGCGGGTGAAAATTGCTGCGCCGTTCGCATAGGGATTGGCATTGATGAGTGCAACGGCGTCCGTGAGCGAAGGAACCCGCACGACCGACAGCACCGGACCGAAAATTTCTTCACGGTAGATCGCCATGTCCGACGTGACCTCATCGAACAAGGTGGCGCCGACGAAAAAGCCCCGGTCATGGCCTGGCACAGTCGGCCGCCGTCCGTCGACGACGAGTTTCGCACCGTCGGCAACGCCGCGATCGATCAGACCCACAATACGATCGCGCGCTGCGCATGTGATGACGGGCCCCATTTCGACGTCGCCGTCGCCAGCGCCAACGCTCACGAGCCGCGCTCGTTCGGCCAGCTTCGCCACGAGCGTGTCTGCCACATCCCCCACCGCCACGATCGCCGAAATCGCCATGCAGCGCTCGCCTGCCGATCCATAGCCGGCACCGATGATCGCTTCGGTCGCGAAAGCAACATCGGCGTCCGGCATCACGACAGCGTGATTCTTTGCGCCGCCAAGCGCCTGGACACGCTTTCCGTTTGCGGCGCCCGTTTCATAAATGTATCGCGCGATTGGCGTCGAGCCGACGAACGAAACGGCCTTCACCAGCGGATGGCGAAGCAGCGCGTCAACCGCCTCCTTATCGCCGTGCACGACATTGAAGACGCCGTCGGGCAGGCCAGCTTCCTGCAGAAGCTCAGCCAACCGCAGCGACAGCGTTGGATCGCGTTCGGAAGGCTTCAGCACGAACGTATTGCCGCACGCGATCGCCAACGGGAACATCCACATCGGCACCATCGCCGGGAAATTGAACGGTGTAATGCCTACGCATACGCCGAGCGGCTGGCGCAGCGAAAAGCTGTCGACATCCGAGCCCACCGCGTCGCTGTACTCGCCTTTGAGCAAGTGGGGAATCCCCGTCGCGAATTCCACGACCTCGAGCCCGCGCGTCAGCGATCCCTCGGCGTCCGCGAGCGTCTTGCCGTGCTCTTGCGTGACAACGCGCGCAAGGTCTTTCTTGTGCGTATCCAGAAGCTCACGAAAGCGCATCAACACGCGTGCGCGACGCAAGGCTGGCGCCGAGCGCCATGCCGGAAATGCCCTTGCCGCTGTCTGGACAGCTGCATCAACGTCTGCCGCATTGGCGAACGGGACGTGTCGGATGACCTCGCCTGTCGCCGGATTGGTTACTTCGCCGTACCGGGTCGTCGTGTGATCGGCAGCGCGTCCACCGATCCACAGCGGCAACCGCTCGAGTGTCGTCAAATCCATGTTTGTTCCTCCATCACGCGCCGCGCAACCAACGCTGAACCCGTTCAACGGCTGAACTCCACGAGCCGAGCGACATACCGCGCGACCATGTCGACTTCCAGGTTGACCTTCGTACCGGGCAGAAGATCCTTGAACGTTGTCACATCGAGTGTATGCGGGATCAGGTTCGCCGCAAAGCGCGTACCCTCAATCGTGTTCACGGTGAGACTCACGCCGTGGACCGCAATCGATCCCTTCGGTGCAATGAAGCGAGCGAGTTCCGCAGGTGCGTCGATCGCGACATATCGACTGCCTCCCGCATCATCCGCCACCGCGCGCGACTGTGCGACAGTTCCGACGCCGTCGACATGCCCCGCGACGAGATGGCCTCCTAAACGGTCGGCGAGCCGCAGCGATTTCTCGAGGTGCACGCGACGCCCGCGCTCCAACGGTGCAGTGCAACGAAGCGTCTCGCCCGACATATCAAACGTCAGCGACTGCCTGTCGGCGACCACAACCGTCAAGCAGCAACCGTTTACCGCGATGCTGTCGCCGACCGCCACATCGGAAAGATCGAGATCCGCTGCGGCAATCGTGACCCGAACGCCGTCACCCGCCTCTCGAATGTCTTCGATCGAACCGAGCGCTTCGACAATGCCTGTGAACATCAGCGAATCCCCGTTCGTACGACACGCGCGATCACGCGAAGGTCCGCACCGATCCGCTCGATCCCGTGCCATTCAAGCGGTACGCGCGCAGAGAGTGAGGTCAACGGCGCCGCCAACTCGAACATCCCTCGCCCAGGATCGCCCAACACGCTTGGAGCGAAATAGACGAGAAGCTCATCGACCAACCCTTCGCTGATCAGCGCACCGTTGAGCCGCGCGCCGGCTTCGACGTGGAGCTCATTGACTCCACGTCCAGCGAGCGATCGCATCATCGCTGCCAGATCGATGCGACCTCTGCTGTCGGGCAGCGCGAGCGTCTCAACGTTGGCAGGCCACTCGCTATTGTGACGCCTGGCGGTCACCACAAGAGCGGGACCACCGGCCAACGCCCGTGCGCCGGCCGGCGTATCGGCATTTCGGTCAACGATCACGCGTAACGGCTGGCGCGTCGTGTCCACGTCGCGCACGGTGAGCTGCGGATCGTCCTGCAGAATCGTGCCTACGCCGGTGAGAACTGCGCAGGCGCGGGCCCGCCATGCATGTCCGTCGGCGCGGGCGTCGGCGCCCGTGATCCATTGACTGACGCCATTCATGAGTGCACTGCGGCCGTCGACGCTGACGGCGAGCTTCACCCGCACCCACGGCGTGCCGCGCGCCATCCGAGAAACGAAACCGATGTTCAACTCATGCGCTTCGTGCTCGAGAAGGCCCAAGTCCACGACGATTCCCGAAGCGCGAAGCCGTTGCGCGCCATGCGCGGCGGCAGGATTGGGATCCGGCATTGCAGCAACGACGCGCCCGATCCCGGCAGCCAGAATGGCATCGACACAAGGCGGCGTTCGCCCGTAATGGTTGCACGGCTCGAGCGTGACATAAAGCGTCGCGCCGCGTGTATCGCGCCGGTGCTCGCGCGCCTGCGTCAGCGCGTTGATCTCGGCGTGCGGCTCGCCGGCACGCCGATGGAATCCTTCGCCGATCACCACGCCATCGTTGACGACAACGCAGCCGACTCGAGGATTCGGCGTTGCCGTATAGAGTCCCCGCTCTGCAAGCGCAAGTGCGCGCGCCATATGCGCGTGATCGACGGCGCTATAGTCTGACATTGTTGATCGACTGAACTCTAATCATCGACGCGCTCGAATTGGTACGCGCAATCGCCCTCAAGCGTCGCGCGAACGTTGCTACCGTCGCGTCCGCTTCAGCGCCGCCGGCGCTTCGACTTCCCTCAACGCGTCGCGAAAATCGGAAACGTCCTGGAACGAGCGATAAACCGAGGCGAAGCGGATATACGCAACCTTGTCGAGCTTATAGAGCTCCTGCATCACCATTTCGCCGATCTGCCGCGACGGAATTTCCCGCTCGCCGAGCGAGAGCACTTGCTGCACGATACGGTCGATTGCGGCGTCTACGTACTCCGTCGGAACGGGCCGCTTGTGCAATGCGCGCTGAAAGCCCACGCGAATGCGCTCGATGTCGAAGTCCGCGCGATTGCCGTTCGTCTTCACCACTTGCGGTAGGCGAAGCTCCGCGGTTTCGTACGTCGTGAAACGCTTTTGGCACTGCGCGCATCGACGGCGCCGCCGAATCGAGTCACCCGGCTCGGATACGCGCGAATCGATGACCTGCGTGTCGTCGCTACCGCAAAACGGGCATTTCATCTCAGCGGTATACCGGGAAGCGCCGCGTGAGCGCCCCGACGGCGTTGCTGACATGCGTGCGCACCGCCTCGTCCGCCGGCGCGTCCAGCACGTCGGCGATCAGATGCCCGAGCTCCTCGCATTCGATCTCGCCGAAGCCTCGCGTCGTGATTGCGGGGCTGCCGATGCGAATGCCCGACGTGACAAATGGTTTCTCGGGGTCGTTCGGTATGGCGTTCTTGTTGACGGTGATATGCGTACGCGACAGCGCAGCTTCAGCGTCCTTGCCGGTGATGCGCTTGGCCCGAAGGTCCACCAGAAACATGTGCGAGTCGGTGCCGCCAGAGACGATGCGAAGCCCGCGATCCTGCAACACTTTCGCGAGGACGCGCGCATTTTCGAGGACGCGCTCTTGGTAGATCATGAAATCGCGGGTCATCGCCTCGCCCAACGCGACCGCTTTGGCCGCGATGACGTGCATCAACGGACCACCCTGGATCCCCGGAAACACCGCCGAATTAATCGCCTTTTCATGCTCGCTTTTCATCATGATCAAGCCGCCTCGCGGGCCTCGAAGCGTCTTGTGCGTCGTGGTCGTCGAGAAATCGGCAACGCCGACCGGCGTCGGGTAGACGCCCGCAGCGACCAACCCCGCATAGTGCGCGATGTCGGCCATGAACAGCGCACCTACGCTGTCGGCAATCGAGCGAAAACGCTTCCAATCGATGATGCGCGAATACGCCGAAGCGCCCGCGACGATCAGCTTCGGCCGATGCTCGTGCGCCAGACGCTCAACGGCGTCGTAGTCAATGAGCTCGGTTTCAAGGTCGAGGCCATACGCGACAACGTTGAACCATTTGCCCGAGAGGTTCACCGGCGAGCCGTGCGTCAGATGGCCGCCATGCGGAAGGCTCATCCCCAGAATCGTGTCGCCCGGTTTCATCGCCGCGAAAAAAACCGCCTGGTTCGCTTGCGCACCGGAGTGGGGCTGCACGTTCGCCGCATCGGCATGAAACAGCTTTTTCGCGCGATCGATCGCCAATCGTTCGGCAATGTCCACAAATTCGCAGCCGCCGTAATAGCGCTTGCCCGGATACCCCTCCGCATATTTGTTCGTCAGCTGCGAGCCTTGCGCCTGCAAGACGGCCATGCTGGCGTAATTCTCCGACGCGATCAGCTCGATATGCTCTTCCTGGCGCCGGTTTTCGGCCGCGATCGCCTCCCATAGCTCGGGATCGGACTTCGCAAGGGTGAGCGTGCGTTGGAACATGGGCGGGCCGGTCAATTCGTGCGGAAGGGGAGATGGAGTTTAGCATTCGGCCCGGGCGAAGACCGTCCGCAACGAGCCCTTTTGGCCGGTGGATTGGATCGGATTCCGCATATAATCCGCTGCCGGGCAAACCTCAAGCCCGCTATTGCCGGCCTAAAACGAGTTGCGAGGCGCGACGCCGCGGCAAGTCCGCCCCGAAGGAGGTCCGTTGAACGCCTTGCTCGCGCTGTCTCGGGCGATTGATGCGCTGAGCGAGCGTATCGGCCGCCTCGTCTACTGGTTGATCCTCGTTGTCGTGCTGATCAGCGCGGCCAACGCGAGTGTACGCAAGCTGTTCAATTACAGCTCCAACGCGTTTCTCGAGATCCAGTGGTATCTGTTCTCGGTGATCTTCCTGTTCGCGGCGGGCTATGTCCTGTTGCACAACGCGCACGTTCGCATCGACATCGTCAGCTCGCGCCTTTCCGCGCGCGCGCAGAACTGGATCGACGTCGTCGGTATCGTGCTGTTC
Source organism: Casimicrobiaceae bacterium (assembly GCA_036505865.1). Taxonomy (GTDB): domain Bacteria; phylum Pseudomonadota; class Gammaproteobacteria; order Burkholderiales; family Casimicrobiaceae; genus VBCG01. The sequence continues at coordinate 748 of DASXSP010000134.1, read as the reverse complement.
CTGTTTCCGATGGCCATCGCCATCATGTGGTTCTCGTGGCCGCTGTTCCTGGATTCCTATGCGCGCAACGAAGTGTCGACGAATGCCGGCGGGCTCACGATCTGGCCGGCACGCGTCATGGTGCCGGTCGGGTTCTTCCTGCTGATCCTGCAGGGCGTCTCCGAACTGATCAAGCGAATCGCATTTCTCAGAGGACTCATCCCCAATCCCCTGGAGCGGCACGACAAGAGCGCAGAGGAAGAGTTGTTGGAGGAAATGGCCCGCGAGCATCCCGAAACGCCGATCGGAAGCAAGCCATGAGCGCTGCCGGGCCGTCCCAAGGCGCGAATTACTCCCCCTCGGGGGGCAGCGTAGCGGCGTCCTCGGCCTCCCTGGACCTTCGATGCGAATCGCTGCGGCAAGTGTCGGCCTCGTTTGACGACTCGCATTGGCCGTCGATCCCCACTGCGTGGGGCCCCTCGCCGGCAGCTCGCGTCACGGCTGCAAGCGTGGGGGGACACTCATGAGCGCCTGGATTATCGCCAACATCGCGCCGTTGATGTTCTGCGGGCTCGTCATCACGCTGTTGCTCGGATTTCCGGTTGCGTTTTCGCTCGGCGCAGTGGGGATTGCGTTCGGCCTGTTGGGAATCGAGCTCGGATTGTTGCCCATTGCGCTGATGCAGGCGCTGCCCGATCGGATCTGGGGCGTGATGTCGAACGACACGCTCCTCTGCGTGCCGTTTTTCACGTTCATGGGCCTGATCCTC
>DASXSP010000133.1:0-73241 GCA_036505865.1 Casimicrobiaceae bacterium | reverse complement strand
GCGAGCGCGAGATTCAGCCAATGTTGACCACCGAAGACGACGGGCGCGCTGCGAATTTTTCCTGACAGCTTGCCAAACGCGATGACAGAGCCCGAAAACGTGATCGCGCCGATGAACGTGCCGATGAAGAGCTCGAGCTTGTTGCCCGTCGGAATGGGCACCGGCAGACTGAACGCAGCCGGATCGTGAATCGCCGCGATCGCGATCAGCACGGCGGCCATCCCTACCAGCGAATGAAATGCCGCGACGAGCTCCGGCATCTGCGTCATCTGGACGCGCTTTGCGATCACTGCGCCGATGATCCCGCCGATCGCGATGCCACCGAGGATGTAGCCGACGTTTTTCGTGTGCGAAAAGACGAGTGCCAGCGTCACGACGACCGCGATCGCCATCCCGACGATGCCGAGCATGTTGCCGCGCCGCGCCGTCGTCGGATGCGACAGGCCCTTCAACGCGAGAATGAAGCAGATCGACGCGATCAGATACCACAGTGCGACCTGATCGGCGCTCATTTCTTGTCCTGCGCTTTTGCTTTCGGTTCTTTCTTCTTGAACATCTCGAGCATTCGCTGCGTGACGAGAAATCCGCCGAATGCGTTGATCGACGCCATCACCACAGCTGCGACGCCGACCCACCCGCCCCAATCGAACGCTGCCGGGCCCGCGGCGAGCATCGCGCCGACGAGGATGATCGCGGAGATGGCGTTGGTCACCGACATCAGCGGCGTGTGCAATGCGGGCGTGACGCTCCACACGACGTGATAGCCGACAAAAATCGCGAGCACAAAGACAATCAAATAGAACACGATGGGATCGACGGCGGCTGTCATTTTGCGAGCTCCTGAAATCCTGCAGGGACTGCTCAGCTTCTTGGCACAACCTGCCCGTTGTCGCACACGAGCGTGGCCTTGACGATCTCGTCGTCGCGCGCAAGGGCGAACTCACCGGTTTTCAAGTTGAGCGAGAGTGCGAGAAAGTTGAGCACGTTGCGCGCATAGAGCGCCGACGCATCGGCGGCAACGAGCGCAGGAAGATTCGTCGTACCGATGATCTTCACGCCATTGACGCTTGCGATCTCGCCCGCTTGCGAGCCTTCCACATTGCCACCCTGCTCGACAGCGAGATCGACGATCACCGAGCCGGGCTTCATCGTTGCGACAGTGTCTGCTTTGATGAGCTTTGGCGCCGGACGGCCGGGTATCAGCGCTGTCGTGATCAGGATGTCGACCGACTTGCAACGCTCGGCAATGATCGCCGCCTGCCGCGCCATCCACGCGGGCGGCATCGGCCGCGCATACCCGCCGACACCTTCGGCGATCTGGCGTTCTTCGTCGGTTTCATAGGGCACGTCGACCCACTTTGCGCCCAACGATTCGACCTGGTCCTTCACCGAGGGTCGAACGTCGGACGCTTCGATCACCGCGCCCAACCGTTTCGCCGTGGCAATCGCCTGTAATCCGGCGACACCGACGCCGAGAATCAACGCACGCGCTGCTTTTACAGTACCAGCAGCCGTCATCAGCATCGGCATGAACTTGCCGTATTCGTTCGCGGCCATGATCACCGCCTTGTAACCGGCGATGTTTGCCTGCGACGACAGCACGTCCATCGATTGCGCGCGAGTGATCCGCGGCAGCCATTCGAGCGCGAAGCCGGTGACGCCCGCATCGGCCAACGCTTGCACGCCTGTCGAATCGAACGGATCGAGCAAGCCGACCACGGATGCACCGCGTTTCAACTGCGGGATCTCGTCGCCGTGCGGCGCACGAACCTTGAGCACGAGATCGCTGCCGAGCGCATCGGATGCCGATCCCAGCGTCGCTCCAGCGGCCACGTATGCGGCGTCTGCCGCGCTGCTGGCCGTTCCCGCACCCGCCTCGACGACGACTGCGTGCTGGCCGCTTGCCATCATCTTCTTGACGGTTTCGGGAGTGGCGGCGACGCGCGCTTCGCCTGCCCGCGTCTCGCGCGGAATGCCGATCTGCATGGTGCTTATCCCCTACTGGTTGCCACCGTGGTGGCTGTCCAGCGGCTTTTCTTCCGTGACTTTGTTCTATCGTGCCACAAATATTACAGCGCGGCGGCGATTGCGCGTCCGAGCTCGCTCGTCGTCGCGCGGCCGCCGAGGTCGGGTGTGCGCGGCGCGGCAGGATCGGCGAGCACATGCTCGATCGCGGCGACGATTGCTCGCGCCGCATCGCGATGTCCGAGAAAATCCAGCAACAATGCGCCCGACCAGATTTGTCCGATCGGATTCGCGATGCCCCTTCCGGCGATATCGGGCGCCGATCCGTGAACCGGTTCGAAGAGCGATGGGAATGTCCGTTCGGGGTTGATGTTGGCGGAAGGCGCGATCCCGATCGTGCCGCACACCGCCGGACCGAGGTCTGACAAGATGTCGCCGAACAGGTTCGATGCGACGACGACGTCGAAAACCTGCGGCCGCTGGACAAAATGCGCACACAGGATGTCGATGTGAAACTGATCGGTGCGAATGTCGGTATGGTTCGCCGCCATTGCGCTAAAGCGTTCGTCCCAGTACGGCATCGTGATCGAGATGCCGTTCGACTTTGTCGCCGACGTCAGATGCTTGGCAGGGCGCGTGCGCGCGAGATCGAACGCGAACTTCATGATTCGGTCGACGCCCTTGCGCGAAAATATCGTTTCCTGAAACACGATCTCACGCTCGGTGCCCTCGAACATCCGACCGCCGACCGACGAATACTCGCCTTCGGTATTCTCGCGCACGACGACGAAATCGATATCGCCTGGCTTCCGGTTGGCGAGCGGCGTAGCGATGCCGGGCATCAATCGGCATGGCCGCAGATTCACGTATTGGTCGAAGCGTCGGCGAAACTGTATCAGCGAACCCCACAGTGACACGTGGTCCGGCACGGTCGCCGGCCATCCGACCGCGCCATAGTAGATCGCCTCGAAACCCTTCAGCTGCTCGAACCAGTCCTCGGGCATCATCCGCCCGTGGCGAGCGAAGTAGTCACAGCTCCAGTCATAGTGCGTGAATGCGAAGTCGATTGCGAATTTTTTCGCTGCGGCTTCGACGACGCGCTGACCTTCCGGCATGACTTCCCTGCCGATCCCGTCGCCGGGCATCACGGCGATTCGATGCGCTGCCATTCGTCCTCCATTTGCGATCGACCATTGTAACGGCTCGCGCAGCGGCAATGAGCGCCGTGTTCCGGAACTCGTCGCATCATCCGTTTGGCTGATGGTCGCGCCGATGGCGAGAAGCGTAGCGTTACATCCGCCGACAATTCATTCGTATCGTATGAACAGGAGTAAGCCATGCCCGTACGTAATTACTGGATCGGCGTCGTTTCCAGGACGCATGTCGTCAAGGCCGTCGCCGGCGGCTTCACGTAACTCAATCACGGCAAAGCCGGGCCGCTCGAGCGGATGCGCGAAGGCGACGGCTTTGCGTTCTACTCGCCGGGCGTCGAGCACCCTTACGGCGCACCTTTGCAGGCTTTCACGGCAATCGGCCGCGTCGCCAAAGGCGCGATCGTCCAAGTCGATGAAGGCGATGGCTTCGCTCCGTTCCGCCGCGCCGTCGACTATCTGTCCGCCAATGAAACGCCGATCAAGCCGATGCTCGAAAGCCTTTCGTTCATCCGCAACAAGGCGTATTGGGGTGCCGCGTTTCGCTTCGGCTTCCTGCGCATTCCCGAAGGCGACTTTGCGCAAATCGCGACGGCAATGGGGCGAGACTTCTCGCGCGATTTTCCGCCGAACGGCGTTCCGTCGCGGGATTTTTCGGTGGGCGCTTTTTCCTCGCCGCCACGCGTGCACGCGGCAACCGAGCGTTGACAGCCAAGTTGGACGGCGGCTTTCGTGCACGTTATGATCTGCAATCGATGGCCGACTCGCGTGCTTGCGCGATCGGCTTTTTTGTCGCGCATCATTTTGTTGGCGGACGTTCTCGTCTTACCTGATTGCTCGCCCACTCGAGATGACCACCGCTCGCCACAACCATCGCCGCGCAATTCTCTTCATGATCGTCGCCGCGATCTGCTGGTCGTCAGGCGGTTTTCTCGTCCGCCAGCTCTCGATCACCAACGCATGGGAGATCGTCTTCTGGCGGTCGCTGTTCATGACGTTGTTCGTCGCCGGCGTCCTGCTCGCGATCCATGGGCGCAAAATGCCGCGCGCCGTCGCCGCCGTCGGCCTGCCGGGGTTGATGGCTGGCGCCTGCCTCGCCGGCACGTTCTTCTTTTTCATCGGGTCATTGATGCGTACGACGGTCGCCAATACAAACGTGCTGATGAGCGTCTCACCATTTCTCGCCGCGCTCTCGGGACGTTGGCTGCTCAACGAACCGGTGCCGCTTCGAACGTGGCTCGCGATGGTCGTCGCCTTTGCGGGCATCGTCGTCATGTTCGCGGATTCGCTCGACGCCGGCCGACTGACCGGCAATTTGCTTGCGCTGGGGGTTTCGTGTTGCTTCGCCGCGCAATTGACGCTGCTGCGCAAATTCAGGGCGCACGTCGACATGCTGCCGCAGGTGATGATCGCAGGCGTCCTGTCGCTCGCGCTCGCTTTTGCACTATCGCCACGGTTTGCCGCCTCCGCACGCGATCTCGCGATTCTTGCGATCATGGGGAGCGTACAACTTGGCATCGGATGCTTGCTGGCAACGGCGGCGTCGAAGCACCTCTCGGCCACAGAGCTGGGACTCCTCGCGCTTCTCGAGCCGATCCTGGGGCCGATATGGGTGTGGATCCTGATGGGTGAAGATCCGGGTGCGATGGCTCTCGCGGGCGGCGTGATCGTCCTCCTCGCCGTGCTGGCAAATGAAGGATTCGCCGCATGGCGTTTGCGGCTTGCGAGCAGCTCTGCGCAGCTCGGCCGGTGAGACCGCGCGTTGTTCTCATTGGTCCCTCATTGGGCCCTCATTGGGCCCTCATTGTGCCTTGCGCACGGGTGTTGCGTTACCATGACGACATCGATTGAAACGCGGCAGCGTCTGCGCCGCAGTTCTGCATGAAACAGACTTTTCTCGACTTCGAGCAACCGATCGCCGAGCTTCAGCAAAAAATCGACGAGCTTCGCTATGTCCACGAGGACTCGGCGGTCGATATCTCGGATGAGATCACGCGCCTCACCAAGAAGAGCCAGCAGCTCACGAAGGAAATCTACGCCAAGCTCACGTCGTGGCAGATCGCGCAGGTCGCGCGCCATCCGCAGCGGCCGTACACGCTCGATTACGTCAACGCGCTTTTCACCGATTTTCGTGAGCTGCATGGCGATCGCACCTATGCGGACGATCCGGCGATCGTCGGGGGACTCGCCCGGTTTAACGGCAAACCTTGCATGATCATCGGTCATCAGAAGGGCCGCGACACGAAGGAAAAGATCTACCGCAATTTCGGTATGCCGCGGCCGGAGGGTTACCGAAAGGCGCTCCGGCTCATGAAGCTCGCGGAGAAGTTCGGATTGCCGCTGTTCACATTCGTCGACACCCCCGGTGCCTATCCGGGCATCGGGGCCGAAGAGCGCGGGCAGTCGGAAGCGATCGGCCGTAATCTTTATGAGATGGCAGGGCTTCGTATTCCGATCATCGTCAGCGTGATCGGCGAAGGCGGCTCCGGCGGCGCGCTTGCCATCGCGATCGGCGACATCACGTTGATGCTGCAGTACGCGACGTACTCGGTGATTTCACCCGAAGGCTGTGCGTCCATTCTGTGGAAATCCGCCGAGCATGCGCCCGAAGCCGCTGAAACGCTCGGCATCACTGCGCCGCGCCTGAAGCAACTGGGACTGATCGATAAGCTGGTCAATGAACCGCTCGGCGGCGCGCATCGCGATCATGCAGCGATGATGCTGACGCTCAAGAAGGCGCTCGTCGAAGCGCTTCGCAACCTGCAGGAGCAACCGCTCGATGCGCTGATCGAAGCGCGCGAGGACAAGATCCTCGGTTATGGCAAGTTCAAGGAGATGCTTCCGAGCTGACGGCGAGGGGCGGCACGACGATCCGTCCACGCCGCGCGTGCAAGCGTCCGCGCTCGTAACCGCCGCGGTCGGCCGCGCGTTTGCGTTGCATGTGCCATACGGAGCCAAGGTTGCCGTCGCGCTGTCCGGCGGTCGCGATTCCGTAGCGCTTTTCGATGCGACGCTCGCTCATGCGTCCGCGCGCGCGCTCGGCGTCGTCGCAGTACACGTCCATCACGGTCTGTCGACGCACGCCGATACGTGGGTTCGTTTTTGCACGGACGTGTGCGCAGAGCGTGGTGTGCCGCTGATCGCGCGGCGAGTCGACGTGGCCCGAGGCCCGCGAAAAAGCATCGAGGCCGAAGCTCGCCGGGCACGGTACGAAGCCCTCGCGGCCACTGCGGCGTCGACGGGCGCTGATGTAGTTCTGCTCGCGCATCATCAGGACGACCAAGCAGAAACGGTGCTGCTGCAGCTACTTCGCGGCGCGGGTCCGCACGGCTTGTCTGCAATGCCGGTTGCACGCACCGATGCAATGGGAGTGAAGTGGCTGCGTCCATTGCTCGATGTGCCACGCAGCGTGATCGACGCCTACGTGGCGGAGCGAAAGCTCCGTTGGATCGACGATGACAGCAACGTTGACCTCCGCCATGCGCGAAACGCGTTACGCCGGCGTGTCGTACCGGCGCTTGGGTCGATTGGAGCAGGTTACCCGGCGACAGTAGCTCGCGCCGCCGCGCATCAGGCCGAAGCCGCGCGTCTTGCGGACGACTTGGCGTCGATCGACGCCGTCGATGCGTTCGATGGCGCAACGCTCTCGCGCAGTGCGCTGGTCGGATTGCCCGAGCACCGCGCGCGTAATCTGCTTCGCTGGTTCCTGCGCGAACGCGGGCTGCCGCCGCCTTCGGCCGCGCGGCTTCGGGCAGCATACGATCAGCTGTGCACTGCGCGTGCTGATTCGCGTGTATGTGTAAAGCATGCGGGCGTAGAGATCGGCATCCACCGCAACCGCATCGTCGTGCACGCGCCAGCGCCGGCACGCTTCGAATACGCCTGGAATGGCGAATCGGCGATCGCGCTGCCGCATGGCGTGCTCCGATTCGACCGCTGTATCGGCAACGGCATCAACGCCGCGCTGTTGCGAAGCGCCCCAGCCGTGATCCGTTCACGTCTCGGCGGCGAACGGCTTCAGCTCGCGGCAAATCGACCACGACAATCGCTCAAGTCGCTGCTGCAGCGGGCCGACATTCCAGCATGGACGCGACGGGGATTGCCGCTCGTCTTTTGTGGTGACGCGCTGGCGGGCGTGCCGCAGGTCGGCGTCGACGTGAGGTTTGCAGCGTTAGCCGGGGAAGACGGCTTGCAGCTCCGCTGGAACGAACGCCCGTAGAAGCCGCCCGCAACGCGCGGACGGCTTCTGTACCCGACTTATTTCGTGACGTCGAACACCGGATTTTCCGGCGCTGGGCCGAACGATGCCCACGGAACGACGCCGGTTTGATTGACGCCTGGCTTCGACCAGTCGCACACGCCTTGCGGGAAAATGGTGTGCAACCGGGTAAGCTCAGCCGCCGTGAAGCTCACTTGATAATCGCTGAGGTCGATCGGCTTCAGCTGACATTTGATGACATTGGCAGCCAGCGGTCCGCCGGCCACTTTGCGCGACGACGAGTACGACGGCCATAGCGTATTGCACTGCGAGTTGGGTTGGCTGCTCCACGTCTGCGGCTCGGCGATGAATTGCGCCGGACTCGATCTGTCGTAGCAGCCGTCGACGATGTCTGCGGGACGATTGTTGATCGCCTTCTCGCGCGCCGTCGCATCGCTCGCGTCGGCCTGGACGGCTTCTACCCAACGTACGAACGCGGCCCAAGCGGTTTCCGAAGGAACGGTGTTGCCGCGCCACAGCACCATGTTGTCGGCGTTGCCATTCGCTTGAGCCAGCCGTTCGCGCAACGCGAAGTGATACCACTGGTAGTGATAGCCGCCGGCATCGTTGTAGGTTCCGTAGTCGAAGATCGGTATCGACGCCAATCCGCCGCCGCCATGGAGGCTGATGCCGCTCTGGTACGCCCGCTTGATCGCGCCGGCATCGCCGACGGTGCGTCCGGCGACATAGTTCGAGTCCTGGTCGATGCCGCCGACGAATTCGTTCAGGTTCAGAAACTGCATCGCCGTGATCGCGCCGGCGTTCAACGCCTTCAGACCGTATTGGACGCCGACGTTGTCGTATGCGCGAAGCGCAAATCCGGTGATTGGATTGCGCCCGTAAATGTTGCGCGAGACATCGAAGACCGTCGGCCGCAATCCGCCTGGGTTTGTCGTCGGGTTATAGCGAAGCGCCGTTGGAACCGCCGCCGTCCATACCGCCGAGCTGTAGCCCGGAATGTCGACGCGGCCGGGCACGGGATCCGTGCGCTGCGATTGGTTCGCCGCATCGATCCACGCTTGAATGCCTTGATACCCGGTGACGGCGACCTTTTGTGCATCGGTAAAGCCCGTCGGGTCGACGAACGTAAAGTAATGCGTCAGCAGATGGCCGTCCTCGCCATCGAGCGCGATCGACAACGCATCGGGGAAGATCTGACGGATAAACACTGCGTCGAACAGACCGGGAAATGCGTCGCCGACATCGAGACTCGTGTACGCGCCGCCCGAGTTGCCCATGCTCACCGTGTAATCGGGGACGCCGAACGTCTCGATGAAATGTTCCTTGTCCATCATCGTCGTTTCACCGGCGAGGAACGGATTGCAGCTGTTCGACGGGTGCCGCAGCGTGTTGTTGAACAGCGCATAGCCCTCACCGAGCCGGGCTGTGTTGAGCACGCTGACGCCGAGCGCCGCCCCCTGGATGTACCAACCGCCGGGACAGCCGACGCCATGCACCGCGATCAACCGCTTGTTCCACCCTTTAGGCGGCGCGTGCCAGCTGGGTGCAGCTTCGGATGTCGGATCGTGCAGGATCGCGTTTTGATAGACGCCGCGATTGATCGTGCCGGTTTCGACACGAACGATGAATGGCACGGTCAATCCCTTCGTCGTTGTCGTCATCGCGACGTCCGCAGGCAGCGCGGACGTGCTCGGTAGCGGCTTGAATGCGCCGCCGGCCGTCGACATGTACACATAGTCGACGCGTGTAACGACCGAACAATCCGTGTCGAGCGGTGCGCCAAGAAAGGTGCTGTCCGGCAGGCGGAAACTCGCGGTCTGGCAAATGAAGGTCGTGTCGTGCGGGCCCGAAATGATCGGTCCCGTGATCGGATAGTTCGTAATCACGAGCGTTTCATCTTTGATGCCCGACGAGCCGTTGCCCTGCACGCGCAGTGCGTTTTTTCCGTTGACGAGACCCGTGACAAGACCGATCAGCGTATCGGGGTCGTCGCCGGGCCGAAAGGCGCCGGATACATCGCGGCCATCGAGCGTGATGTCGAGCGGATGATTGCGGTTGTCGTGCTTGTACGTGATCTTGACGAGCACGTCGCCGCCGCTTACGCGATCGGCGCGCGTCGATATCGTTTCGATGCCGTAACCCTTCTGCTGCTTCGCCCCGACGAGCGGCGAAAAAGACACGCCTGCGACCATTGCCGCAAGCGCGCCCGCAATGAACATGCGCCGCACGGCGCGAGCACCCGACGACCTCACGTTACCGACGACGACGGCGTTTCCTCGATCCATCTTTGCCCTCCTCCATTTGTAAAAATTTCCCGACCGACGCATTCGCGCTCGGCGCAGTTCTTTTTTGCCTCGTGTCCGCGCGCCAATGCCATGTTGTTGTGGAGCGAGTCGAGGTAACATAGGATTACCACGTCGCCGCTGTGGAGTGCTGACAGATTTCTGACAGCGGCAACCGTTTGGGGGCAACACTTCAACAACACGGGCGCCCCGGAAAGCGGTAATGCACCATCGTCATTTTTTGGAGGGAACATGAAGTTCCGTTTATTGCTCGCAGTCTTCTGCGCGCTCGGCGTTGCCGTCGTTCCAGCGGCCGCGCAACAACCGATCGTCATCAAGTTCAGCCACGTCGTTGCCGTCAACACGCCGAAGGGCAAGGGTGCCGACTACTTCAAGAAACTCGCCGAGGAGCGCACCAATGGTCGCGTGAAAGTCGAGGTCTATCCAAACAGCTCGCTATTCAAGGACGGCGAGGAAATGGAGGCATTGCAGCTTGGCTCAGTGCAGATGCTCGCACCGTCCGTTTCGAAGTTCGGACCACTCGGCGCGCGCGAATTCGAAGTGTTCGATCTCCCGTACATGTTCGACAGCTACGAAGACCTTCACAAAGTTGGCGATGGTCCGGTCGGCAAACAGCTCTTCAAGAAACTCGAGTCGAAAGGGATCGTCGGACTCGCATTCTGGGACAACGGCTTCAAGGACATGAGCGCCAACAAGGCGCTACGCAAGCCGGAAGACATGAAAGGTCTCAAGATGCGCATCCAATCATCGAAGGTATTGGACAGCGAAATGCGCGCATTCGGTGCGCTGCCGCAGGTCATGGCGTTCTCCGAGGTCTATCAGGCGATGCAGACCGGCGTCGTCGACGGTTCCGAAAATCCGCCGTCGAATTTCTACACACAAAAGATGCATGAAGTGCAGAAATATTTGACGCTGACCGATCACGGCGTGATCGAGTACGCGGTCATCGTCAACAAGAAATTCTGGGACGGTCTGCCGGCCGACGTCCGTACAGCGCTCGAAGGTGCGATGAAAGACGCGACGAAATATGCAAACGATATCGCGAAGAAGGAGAACGAAGAAGCGCTGGCCGCAGTGAAGGCATCCGGCAAAACAGAGATCATCACGCTGACGCCGCAGGAGAAAGCAGCGTGGAAGAAAGTGGCGATGGCGGTGCACAAGGAAAACGAATCGCGAATCGGCAAGGACATCATCGAAGCGGTCTACAAGGAGACGGGGTTCAAGCCGTAAGTACCAAGGCTGCGTTGCCGGCGGTCGGAGAAATCGCCGGTAACGCGAAATAGTCAACAATAAAGGAGGAGGCTCGACATGATTTACTCTCGTGGACTACGCGGCCGCGGCGCCGGCATTCTTGCGCTTGCGTCGGCGCTTTTGTTGCTCTCACCATTGACCGCAAACATCGCGCAAGCGGTCTCGAATTGCACGCCCGGGCCCGGCGATCGACCGGAGCCCGGCCTGCAAGGTGCGGTTTTGCTTTCCGAACGGACCGCTCCGGGCGGGTTCCAGGGTCATTGGTGCGGTATGCAGCTCGTCGGTGCGCATAACCTGTTCGACCGCGGCAGCTATGGCGATACGCAGCTCATCCGTCATTGTGCATATTCGAGCATGCGCGACCCATCGGATTTGACGAAGCCGACCACCGGCGTCGTCGTCATGGATGTCAGCGTTCCGTCGCAGCCGAAGGATATTCAGGTTCTCCGCACGCCGGCAATGCTCCGCGCTTATTCGGCGTTCGAAATCCAAGGCAATACGATGATCGGCGCCTACAAGGATTTCGGTCCGAGCGGAACCAATCCGCTGGACATCTACGACGTTTCCGGCGATTGCCTGCATCCGAAATATTTATCGACGATCAACGTGGCGTCCGGCAATCATGACGGATGGCTCACGCCCGACACCAACACCTACTACGGCATTCCATTCGGCGGACAGCGGCTACAGGTCAACCCGAACCGGATCGACATGCACATCACCGATCTGACCGACAAGGAGCATCCGAAGCAACTACTGAACTGGAATCGTCTGCAGTTGCCTCTGGACGTGCAGGCGAAAACGCTGGCGACGACCAACTTCCACGATGTCAGCACCAACGACAAGGGCACGCGGGTCTACATGGCGCTCTACGGCGGCAACAACTCGCTCGGCGGCAACAACAGCGACCCCAATCAACGGTGCGCCAACGGTCTCCTGATCCTCGACTCGACGGACATCGCGCTGCGGAAACCCAATCCGCAGCTTCGGTACATCAGCTTTTTCTCGTGGTGCGATCAGGATCCGACGATCGACCCCGATTTCGGTGACGGCTCGAGCGCATCGGCTCACGCAACGGAGTACGTGATCCACGAAAACGGCAAGGAATACATCATCACGACCGATGAATCGGGCGGCGGGCTCGCCGGCGACGCTGCGGGCGTCTGCGCACAGCGGACGTATGCGCGAATGATCGACATCTCCGACGAGCTGCATCCGAAAGTTGTCGGCACGTTCAAGCCCGATGTGAACAAGCCGGCGAATTGCGCGGCCAATCTCGCGGCCGATACGACCGGCGGCATGGTGCATTACATCGGCTTCGACGATCGCTACAAGATGCGGCTCGTGATCTACGCCGGTGCCAATCAAGGGATCCGTGTCGTCGACTTCGGCGATCCGACCAACCCGAAGGAAATCGGTTACTACAACGCGCCGCGCCACACGACCACCCCGCCAACCGGACAGGACTTCACGAGGCCCGATCCGCGCTACGATGCCGCGAACTGCATGTTCTACACCGGATGGAATCAGGGTGGCCTCAAGATCCTGGAGCTCACGAATCCTGACTACAACCCGTGCATGCGTAGGACCGCCACCGGCGGTGGCTTCCTCGGGAACGGAAAAAACAAGATCAACGTCTCAGTGGACGCGCAGCGGACCGATGCCGGAATCGAAGGCGGCGTTACGCTCAACGATCACGATCAGAAGGCGAAGATCGTCATCGATCAATTGACGTTCGTTGGCAGCGTCCGCGATGCGTGCGGCTCGGTGCCCGCCGAAGCGAACTCGGTGCAATTCAACGGAAGCGGAACGTTCAACGGCGCGAGCGCAAGCTTCCGCGTGTGCGTTCAGGACAACCATCAAGGCAACAAGGGCGCGGAGGCCGATCATTTCCATCTCGTTTGTACAGCGGGCTGTGACTACAGCGCCGACGGCGCCGTCGAAGGTGGCAATATCCAGGTGCGCCAACGATAGCCGGATGTGACACGGCTATTCGCCGCGGCCATCATCCGCATGGCCGCGGCGTGGGTTGCCACAGGCATCGCATCGACCGCAAGCGCGCACGGATTCGGGCAGCGCTTCGATTTGCCGTTGCCCCTATGGCTGTGGCTGACCGGCGCCGGAACGACCATCTTGCTGACCTTCGCGGTGTTCGCATTTTTCGTCCGCGAAAAAATAGTGAGCGCGGACTGTCCGCACCTGAACCTGATGCGCTTTGCAATCTTTCGCGCGATCGCCCATCCGGCGATTATCGAGCTCATCCGTGCGCTTGCCGTTGTGCTTTTTGTTCTCACCGTTTGCGCAGGCGTTTTCGGCGCGCAAAGTCCGTACACGAATCTCATTACGACGATGGTCTGGGTCGTATGGTGGGTCGGCTTTGCGTTCGTATGCGCGCTCTTTGGCGATGCGTGGGCAGTCGTGAATCCGCTGCGCACGATATCGACCTACGCTGAAGCACTTCATGGAGCGCTGACCTGCACCGGAGCACGGCCGCCGCGCGTGCGCTATCCACCGCAATTGGGTGTCGCGCCTGCCATTGCTCTGTTTGCATGTTTCGCGTGGTGCGAGCTGGTCTGGCGCAACAAGGACGTGCCATTCGATCTGGCGACTGCGGTGATCAGTTATGCAGCGATTACATTCATGGGAATGCTCGTCTACGGTCGCGATGTATGGCTCAAAAACGGTGAGGCATTCGCCGTCGCATTCGGCGTTCTAGCGCGTTTTGCGCCGCTCGCGGTTCCACCGCATCGAGAAGGCGCCGCATTGGCGGTCAATCTGCGTCCGCCCGGCGCGGGTCTCGTCATTAGCAAACCCGTGCATCCCTCGTACATGGTGTTCATCTTGCTGATGCTCGCCAGCGTGACCTTCGACGGATTCCGGGAAACGCCAGCGATGCAAAAGCTGGAGACCGCCGCGCAAAGCGCTCCGATCGTCGCCAATTTCCTGTTCGACTTGTCCGAGCTCGCGATCGATGAAACGCAGCTCATTCATACGATTGCGCTGATTGCCTTTCCGCTCGGCTTCCTGGCGGCCTTCTTGATGACATGCAAGGCGATGGCATGGCTGACGCGGCCCTCGACCAGCGCAATTCTGCGTCATCCGACTACAAGCGAAGCGGCGCGCGCGTTTGTGCTGACGCTCGTGCCGATCGCCGTCGCGTACCATCTGTCGCACTATCTCTCACTGTTGCTGACGGCCGGGCAGTTCATTGTTCCGCTCGCATCCGACCCGTTTGGTTTCGGCTGGAACCTGTTCGGCACGGCGAAATACAAAGTCGACTTCGCGATTGCGAGCCCCTATGTCGTCTGGTACAGCGCGGTAACGCTGATCGTGATCGGCCACGTCATTGCGGTATTTCTCGCGCATCTCGAGGCGTTGCGCATCTTCGGCAACCGCCGCGACGCGATGCGAAGCCAGATCCCGATGATGGTGCTGATGGTCGCGTACACGACGCTCAGCCTATGGATTTTCGCGCAGCCGATCGTCGGATAGCGACTCGCGGAATGATCGCCGTCGATCAGCGAGTCTTGCCTTGCGCGCCTTTGACTTGCATCTGCGCGGCCAACGCGGGATCGTTCGTCGACCAGTGCAAATGCACGATCCGAAACGCATCGCCGGTACGGCGAAGGATGGCGGTCTCGAGAAGCGTCTGATCGATCGGCGTGCCGTCTGGGAGCGTGCCGGTCACGTGATACGTGCTGAGAACCCAGCGTTCGCTGCCCTCGCCGCCGATGCGCCGGCTTTCGAGCTTCCACTGCGTGGCCACGGCCACATCGATGTCGCGCGGCAGGTGCTGGAACGCATAGGCTTCGGCCGTGGGATCGGCGACGCCAAACTCGAACACGACGAGACCGCGATCGAGCAACGATAATGCAGCGGCGGTGTCCTTGTTGCGAAGCGCTGCATGAAATCCGTCGACGGCGTCGGTCGGAATACGCGCGCCCTGTGCCGCGGCGTTACCGGCGGCAAACACGACAAGGACGATGCACAGCGCCGCCTTCACGCCGTACAGAACGGTGTTCAAGTTGACGAGCCCCTTCACGTGCCTGTTTGAGGCGCCGCTTGTTGCGCCGGCGGCGGCGCGGCCGCGATCTCCTCGACGATGAAAACGTCGCTGACGGCGAGTCCGTTCAACGGACCGTCGCGCGCAGCAACCTCAATTTGCGATTCGGTGTTGCGCTTGACCTCGAATACGCTTGCGAAGCGCTGGCCTGCCAATACGGTGAGACGCCATCCGCGCAGCTCGTTCGACGCCGGCACGCTGCTGCGCGGTCCGATCGGCTTCGCCTGAAACGAATAAATCCGGCCCTCATCGTCGGGACTGCCCAGAGCTACAACGATGCCGGTATAACGCCGCAGCGCCGGGTCGACGTCGATGTTGTCGTGTCCTACAGCAATCAGCGCCGGGAGTCTGACGTCGGCTCGACCCCGGAACCCGACCGTCTCCGTTCCCGCGAGCGCTATACCCGCGCTTGCGATCGTTATCGCCAGCATGGCCGGCACCGCGAAGTTGATTTGCATTGCGTGAAGTCGTGCTTTTCGATACTTTACGCCGGTCCAATCGGCGCCCATCCGGACGACCGAGACACGGGGAGGCTGCCCATGCTGAAATGGCTCGATCACCTCGAGGAATGGTTGATCGCATTTCTGATGGGCGCGGCGACGCTCGTCATCTTCGTCGCCGTCGTTCATCGCTACGCCGCGGGCGTCGCGATTCCCGGCGTGCAGGATTTTCTGATTCGGATCGACTTGTCGTGGGCGCAGGAGCTTTGCATTTACATGTTCGTCTGGATGGCAAAGTTCGGCGCTGCCTATGGCGTTCGCACCGGCATTCACGTCGGTGTCGACGTGATGATCAACCGCCTCCCGGGCGATACGCGCAAATGGTATGTGCTGTTCGGTCTGCTCGCCGGTGCCGTGTTCACGGGAATCGTGGGCACGCTGGGCGCCGGATTCGTCTGGGACATCGGACATACCGATTCCACTTCGCCGGACCTCGAAGTGCCAAAGTGGATCGTCTATTTGTGCATTCCGCTCGGCTCGTACCTGATGTGCTTCCGCTTCCTGCAAGTGGCGTGGGCGTTTTGGCGAACGGGTGAGCTGCCGCATCACGATATCGCGCACGTCGAAGGCGTGGACGCCCCGGGCGCGATTCCGTCATTGCATCCGGCCGACCTGAAGGTGGCTCCATGAGCAAGTCGGCGACCGCGGCTGCAACCGCTATTCCGGCGCCTGGGCCTCGTTGGCCCGCGCTTCTGCCGATCGCGATCATCGCGATTCCGTACGCGCTTCGGCTCGCCGGCGTCGATATCGCCAACGCGTGGATCATCTTCGCGCTGCTGATCGGCTTGATGCTAACCGGCATGCCGATCTCAATTTCGCTCGGGCTTACGGTGCTCGTGTTTCTATTTACGATGACGCAGGTCCCGATCCAGTCGGTGGCGCTTAAGCTTTTCACCGGCATCGAGAAGTTCGAGATCATGGCGATCCCGTTCTTCATCCTCGCCGGCAATTTCCTGACACACGGCGGCGTTGCGCGCCGGATGATCCGCTTCGCCACGTCGATGGTCGGTCACTGGCACGGCGGACTAGGATTGGCAGGCGTGCTGGCCTGCGCGTTGTTCGCCGCGGTTTCCGGATCGTCGCCGGCGACCGTTGTCGCCATCGGCTCGATCATTCTGCCCGCCATGGTCAAGCAGGGCTTCCCGGCGCGCTTCGGCGCCGGCGTCATCACTACGTCGGGTGCGCTCGGTATCCTGATCCCGCCGTCGATCGTGATGGTCATGTACGCGGTTGCGACCAACACGTCGGTGGGCCAGCTCTTCATCGCGGGCATCGTTCCGGGCGTGTTTCTGGCGACGATGCTGGGTCTCACCACATGGTGGCGCGCGCGTAAGAACAATTACCCCCGCCAGCCGGCGGTCAGTTGGGGCGAACGCCTGCGCGCATTTCGTGAAAGCGCTTGGGGTCTGTTGCTTATCGTCGTCGTGATCGGCGGGATCTACACGGGCATCTTCACACCGACCGAAGCAGCGGCGATGAGCGCTGTGTACGCGTTCTTCGTCGCCGTGTTCATCTACCGCGACATGCCGCTGTCGCACGTGCCGAAAGTGCTCCTCGATTCGGCGAACATGAGCGCGATGTTGCTTTACATCATCACCAACGCCGTGATGTTCAGCTATCTGATGACCTCCGAGCAAATCCCGCAGGTTTTGGCCGCGTGGATGTTGGACAAGGGTCTCGGCGTGATCGCGTTCCTCCTCGTCGTCAATGTCCTGTTGCTGCTCGCCGGCAACGTGATGGAGCCGTCATCGATCGTGCTGATCATGGCGCCGATTCTGTTTCCGGTCGCAATGAAGCTCGGGATCGACCCGGTGCATTTCGGCATCATGATGGTCGTCAACATGGAAGTCGGTATGTGCCACCCGCCCGTGGGCCTGAACCTCTACGTAGCGTCCGGCATCACGAAAATGGGCATCACCGAATTGACGATCGCCGTCTGGCCGTGGTTGGTCACGATGTTGGTGTTCCTCATCATCGTCACTTATTGGCCGTCGCTCTCGATCTGGCTGCCGAAAGCGCTCGGGATGATGTAGTAGACCTGCGCCGGAGGGCGTGGCGCGCGGCCACCCTGCCGGCGACCATTGGGCATCGCGAAGTTGGTCGCCCGATCGATGTTTTCCGCCGCCGCTAGAGCGTGCCGCGACGCCCGTCAATACGCTTGCGGATCAGACACCTATCGGCTGCTCTGCGACTGATCTCATATGACGAGTGCATGCTACAATTATGGGTTTCATCGATTTCGAGCTTCCGGAGCCCAAAAAGAATGGCTGTCGAACGAACGTTGTCCATTATCAAACCCGATGCGGTGGCAAAAAATGTCATCGGGGAAATCTACGCCCGGTTCGAAAAGGCCGGCCTCAAGATCGTCGCGGCGCGGATGATGCGGTTGTCGCGTGCCGAAGCCGAAGGCTTTTATGCCGTGCATCGCGACCGCTCATTTTTCAAGGATCTGGTGGGCTTCGTGACGTCCGGTCCGGTGATGGTCCAAGTGCTCGAAGGCGAAGACGCCATCGTTCGCAATCGGGAGCTGATGGGCGCGACCAATCCCAAAGAAGCGGCGGTCGGCACGATTCGCGCGGACTTCGCCGAATCGATCGACGCCAACGCGGTCCATGGTTCGGACGGCCCGGAAACGGCCAGAACCGAAATCGACTTCTTTTTTCCGACCAGCGCTATCTTCAGCCGGTAAAGCGAACGCAAGTGATCAACCTGCTCGATCTCGACCCAAACGCACTCGCCGCATTTTTCGCCGAGCGCGACGAGAAGCCGTTTCGAGCTCGGCAGGTCTTGCGCTGGCTGCATCAACGGTTCGCTGATGATGTCGCTTCAATGAGCGACCTCGCGCGGCCGCTGCGCGAGCGGCTCGCGAGCGAAGTCGAGATCCGGGCCCCGCGCGTGATCCGCGATACGACCGCCGCGGACGGAACGCGCAAGTGGCTGATCGACGCCGGCAGCGCAAACGCAATCGAAGCCGTCTACATACCCGAGGGCGACAGCGAGGAGAGGAGCAGGGGCCCCTACGGGGATGCGACCTCAGAGCTGGATGCAACCGCCCCGAACGCTGTCGCATCATCTCCCTTCGAAGGTTCATCGGGGCGGTACCGCGGAACACTGTGCGTGTCGTCGCAAGCGGGCTGCGCACTCGATTGCGCCTTCTGTTCGACGGGGAAACAAGGTTTTAACCGCAATCTGTCGACGGGCGAGATCATCGGCCAACTCTGGCACGCCAATCGCGCGCTCATTGCGGACGGCGTCGCGGCGCCATGGGTCGCCGCCGGCCGAGCGCCGATCACCAACGTCGTCATGATGGGAATGGGCGAGCCGCTTGCGAATTTCGACAATGTCGTCGCGGCGCTCAAGCTGATGCTGGACGACAATGCCTACGGTCTCTCGCGCCGGCGCGTAACGCTGTCCACGTCTGGTATCGTGCCGATGATCGATCGCTTGCGCGACGAATGCCCTGTTGCGCTCGCCGTGTCGCTGCATGCGCCGACCGATGCGCTGCGCGACCGTCTCGTACCGATCAATCGCAAGCATCCGCTCGATGAGCTTCTCGCCGCATGCCGGCGATACCTGGAAAAAGCGCCGCGGGATTTCATCACGTTCGAATATGTGATGCTCGACGGCGTCAACGACGATAAAGCAACAGCGCGCCAACTGCTCGCGCTCGTCCGCGACACATCGTGCAAAGTCAACCTCATACCGTTCAATCCGTTTCCAGGGACCGAGTTTCGAACGTCGCCGCGTGAACGCATCCTGGCGTTCCAACGCACGTTGATCGACGGCGGCATCGTCACGACGATTCGCAAGACGCGCGGTGACGATATCGACGCCGCATGCGGACAGCTCGCAGGACGCGTACAGGACCGCACGAAGCGAAAACTCGGCAGCCGAATTCCGGTTGTCGCGACGCATTAACGACTGATAGGGAGCCTTTCGTCTATGCGCATTTACGCTCTTCTCGGCATGATTGCCGCGCTCCTCGTTGCCGGATGCGCGTCCAACAAGCCCGCGCAAACGGCGTCGCCTGAGGCGCTCGACCCCGTCAAGACGCAGGAGACGTCTCCGCAGCGGCGCGCGCAAATAAAGACCGATCTGGCCGCCGGCTATTACGAGCGCGGACAATTCGACGTTGCGCTCGAAGTGCTCGACGAAGCGCAGAAGCTCGATCCGAATTATCCGAAGACTTACAACGTTTTCGGTCTGGTCTATACGATGCTCGGCGAAACGCCCAAAGCGGAAGCCAGTTTCCAGCGTGGGCTCTCGCTTGCGCCGAACGACCCGGATCTCCGCGCGAACTGGGGTGCCTTCCTCTGCGCGACCGGCCGCCCCCGCGAAGCGATCCCGGAATTGGAAACAGCTCTCCGCGATCCACTCTACAAGTCACCGGAAATCGCGCTGATCAACGCCGGCAAATGCAGCGCTGCATTAGGCGAAAACAAGAAAGCCGATGAGTATTTCCGCCGCGCGCTCGGCGCGTCACCGGGGAATTCGATCGCCGCGTATAACCTCGCATTACTTGCCTACCGCGAAGCGCGGCTCGACGATGCGCGAAGCTGGATGCGGCCCGTGATGCGCGACGCAAGCCCTCGCGCCGAAGCCCTCTATCTCGGCATGTGCATCGAGCGCAAGCAGGGCGATCGGCAGGCCGAGATCTCGTATATGACACAGCTTCGCAACCGGTATCCCGATTCGCCGGAAGCGAAAGCGGTTGTTGCAACCCGAGCTTGCGAATGATGGCGAACGATCACACAACACCGTTGCCCGTTGCATCCACGGCGGGTGCGCAACTGCGGGCCGCGCGCGAGGCCGCCGGCTGGTCGCAGGAGGCCGTCGCCCAGCAGTTGAAGCTCGCCCCACGCCAGGTGCGCGCCATCGAAGACGATGATTACGCGCGTCTCCCGGGCCGCACGTTTGTCCGTGGCTTCGTGCGCAACTACGCGCGATTAGTGCACCTCGATCCGGGAGCCGTGATGGCTGCGCTTCCGCGCGTCGACGGCACGTCGCCGCTGGATCGGCCGTCGCTCACGGCAGTTTCGCGCCCGATGGTCGAGCTGCCTGTCGCAAGTGTTCGACGCAACTCGTGGACGCGTTGGCTGATTCCTTTTGCGTTGCTTGCGATCGTCGCGGCCGCCGGCGTCTACGAGTACACGCGAAATCCTGCGGCATCGCGACGGCCATCGGCGGAAAACGCCGCGGTCGCGCCAACGCCCGCAGTCGTGAGCCAGTCGACGACGGCGCTGCCGAATCCCCTCGAAAATGCAAAAACGGAATCCGCCGCATCGGTCGATAAGAGCGGTGCGCCGATCGGATCGGCAGCCACGATGAACGCGACGACACCGAGCGCCGACTCGGTTGCATCGACGGCGGCGCCGTCGATGGGCGCTGCCGCAGCGTCCGACGCTACACTTCTATTCACGTTCAAAGAAAAGTCGTGGGTCGAAGTGAAGGACGGCAACGGCGCCGCGATCTTCGCGCAAACAGGCGCCGCAGGCACGACGAAAACATTGAGCGGAACGCCGCCGCTCGAAGTGAGCATCGGCAATGCTGCCGGCGTTACGCTGACCTATCGCGGTCAGGCGATTGATATTGCGCCGTTCACCCGCGCGAACATCGCGCGACTGCTGCTCAAGTGACGATGATGGAACGACCGACGATCGTTCGCCGTCCGACAGGCCAGGTTCGGGTAGGCACGATCGTCATCGGCGGCGGCGCGCCGATCGTCGTTCAGTCGATGACGAATACGGACACTGCCGATGTCTCGGCGACCGTCGCGCAAGTTCAGGCGCTGGCCGACGCCGGATCCGAGCTCGTCCGCGTTACGGTGAACACGGCCGAGGCCGCCGCCGCCGTTGGCGCGATCCGCACCGCGCTCGATCGTGCAAACTGCGCGGTTCCTTTGATCGGCGATTTTCATTTCAATGGCCACAAGTTGCTGGCCGACTATCCGGATTGCGCGCAAGCGCTCGCGAAATACCGGATCAATCCGGGCAACGTCGGCAAGGGCAGTAAACGCGATCCGCAGTTCGCGATGATGATCGAGCAGGCACTTCGCTACGACAAACCCGTGCGCATCGGCGTTAATTGGGGAAGCCTCGATCAGGCGTTGCTGGCGCGGCTGATGGATGAAAACGCGAAGCTCGCTGATCCACACAGTGCCGATTCGGTGATGCGCGAAGCACTTGTCGTCTCGGCGCTCGACAGCGCGCGTCAAGCGGAAGATCTCGGGCTCTCGCGCGACCGCATCGTGCTGTCGTGCAAGGTTTCGAACGTGCAAGATTTGATCGTCGTCTACCGCGAGCTCGCGCGCCGCTCGGACTATCCGTTGCATTTGGGTTTGACCGAAGCAGGCATGGGCAGCAAAGGTGTCGTCGCCTCGACGGCCGCGCTTGCGGTTCTGCTGCAGGAAGGCATCGGCGACACGATTCGGGTCTCGCTCACGCCCGAGCCGAACGGCGATCGCACAAAGGAAGTCCAGGTCGCGCAGGAAATTCTGCAAACGATGGGCTTGCGCTCATTCGCGCCGATGGTAACGGCGTGTCCGGGCTGCGGCCGCACGACTAGCACATACTTCCAGGAGCTTGCCGACCGCATCCAGGTCTATTTGCGCGCGTCGATGCCTGCATGGCGTACGCAATATCCGGGCGTCGAGGCGATGCAGGTCGCCGTGATGGGCTGCGTCGTCAACGGGCCGGGCGAATCGAAGCTCGCGAATATAGGAATTTCTCTGCCGGGCACCGGCGAAGTTCCAGTGGCGCCGGTATTCGTCGACGGAAAGAAAACCGTCACGCTGAAAGGCGATCGCATTGCGGAAGAATTCATCGCGATCGTCACGGATTATGTTCGCGCTACTTACGGGGGCGAGCCGGCTACGCCCGCGCTCCAGCCGCCCGCACGATCGATCGCGCTCAAGGCGCGTGCATGAAATCGGCATCAACCGACGCCCCGCGATCTCCGACGTCGCCGGGCACCGACGACGCACGTCTGTCGCGGAAGACCGCGCTGCAGGCTGTTCGCGGCATGAACGACGTACTGCCCGACGAAGCGGCGCTGTGGGAATGGTTCGAAGACACGACGCGCGATGTATTTCGTCGCTACGGTTATCGAAATCTGCGCGTCCCTATCGTCGAGCCGACACCGCTCTTCGTACGCGCGATCGGCGATGCGACCGACGTCGTCGAGAAGGAGATGTATACGTTCGAAGACCGTCTCAATGGCGAGAGCCTGACGTTACGGCCGGAAGCGACCGCCGGCATCGTTCGCGCGGCTATCGAGCATAACCTGCTCTACGAACGCCCGCAGCGCGTATGGCTCGCAGGGCCGATGTTTCGTCACGAGCGGCCGCAAAAGGGGCGTTACCGGCAGTTCTATCAATTCGACATCGAAGCGCTGGGTTTTCCCGGTCCCGACGTCGATGCCGAACAGATCGTCATGCTGGCGCGACTGTGGCGCGAGTTGGGGCTTGCCGATGCAATCCGTCTCGAGATCAATTCGATCGGCGATGCAGCAGAGCGGCGCGCGCATCGCGCCGCGTTGGTCGACTATTTCACGCGCCACGTCGACGCGCTTGACGCCGACTCAAACCGTCGTCTCTCGACAAACCCGCTTCGCATATTGGACAGCAAGAACCCCGCGATACAGGAAATCATCGCCGGTGCGCCGCGGTTGGTCGATCGCTTGGACCTTCCGGCGCGTACGCACTTCGAAGGCGTGACGCAATTGCTGGCTGACAGCGGCATTGCCTACACGGTCAATCCGCGGCTCGTGCGTGGCCTCGACTACTACAACCGCACCGTTTTCGAGTGGGTTACGGATCGTTTGGGTGCGCAAGGCACCGTGGCGGGAGGCGGTCGATACGATGGGTTGTTCGAGGCGCTTGGCGGAAAGCCGACACCCGCGTGCGGTTTCGCGATGGGGGTCGAGCGAATGATTCTGATGCTGCAACTTGCGAAGCGCGAAGTGCGCGATGCGCCGCTCGCTTACGTCGTCCACGTCGGCGACGCCGCAGCAAACGTTGCTTATCGGGTCGCCGAGCAACTGCGCGATGCCGGTTACGCAATCGCGGTGAACGCCGGGGGCGGAAGCTTCAAATCGCAAATGAAACGCGCCGATGCGAGCGGTGCGCGATTTGCACTTATTGTCGGCGACGAAGAAGTCGCCGCAGGGACCGTTGCGATCAAACGGTTGCGCGAATCCGGCGAGCAACTCGCCATCGCTGCGGCAGACGTCGGGAAGCACCTCAGCGCTTCGGCGCATCAAACTTTGTAGAGCAAGGAAGCGGCAATGGCAGCTTACGACTTGGAAGAGCAGGAAAAGATCGACGATTTAAAGGCGTGGTGGCAGCAGTACGGCAACACGATCGCCATTGGCGTTGTCCTCGCCTGCGTTGTCATCGGCAGCGTGCAAGGCTGGCGGTGGTGGGCGGGAAGGCGCGCCGCGGAGGCGTCGGTGCTTTATCAGGCGGTGAGCGATGGCGTGCGAAAAAGCGATCCGGCAAAAGTGAAGGACGCGATGGCGCAACTCACGGACAAGTTCGCGGGCACCGCGTACGCGCCGCGTGCGGCACTCCTTTACGCGAAGCTGCTGTTCGACGCCGGTGACAAGGTGGGCACGAAGGCGCAGCTTTCATGGGTGGTCGAGCATGCCGACGAAGACGAGTTGAAAGCGATCGCGCGTTATCGCCTCGCGGAGACACTTCTTGACGATAAACAGTACGACGAAGCGCTGCGAACCCTCGATGCCAAGCGCCCCGCTTCCTTCAACGGGCTGTACGCGGATTTGCGTGGCGACGCACTGGCTGCTGCCGGCCGCGGCGCCGAAGCGCGCGTTGCCTACGAAGAAGCACTCGCAGCGCTCGATCCGAAGTCGACGTATCGCGGTTACGTGCAGGTGAAGCTTGATGCGACCGGCGGCCCGGCCGCGAGCCCCACAGCATCTGGATCTGCGGCGCAAGCGCCGCCTACGCCTGCTACGGCTGCGCCGCCCGCCACTGTCGCGAAGCCATGAGCTCCAGCGGGTACATGACTATTTCGCGAACCACTCGATTGGCGCTTACCGTTGCCGCAATGACGCTCGCCGGGTGTTCGACGACGTTGTCGTGGACCGAAGCGCTTCCGAAAATTCCTCCACCGTCCTTCGGTTGGCTATTCGGCAAGAGCAACAAGCCAGGACCGTTGCCGGCGCTGAACGCCAAAGTGACGCCGCAACTCAACTGGCAGGTCAGCGTCGGCAAGGCCACGCCCGGACTCGCGCCTGCGATTACACCCTCGGCCGTCTACGCCGCGGCGACCGATGGGACGCTCGTTCGCTTAGACAGCGCCACCGGACGTCAGGTGTGGCGCATCAACGTGGGCCAAAAGATTTCTGCAGGCCCAGGCGCCGACGACTCGCATGTCGTCGTCGGTACCGATAAGGGTGACGTGCTCGCCTTCGATGGCGAAGGCAAGGCCGCATGGACAGCGCGCGTGTCGAGCGAAGTGATCGCGCCGCCGCGCGTCACCGATGGGATCGCGATCGTTTTCTCGGGCGACGGGCGAATCTATGGATTGTCGTCTGCAGATGGCAAGACAAAGTGGGTGCATCAGCGGAACAATCCCCCATTGACGATCCGCAACACCGCCGGCGGCGTGACATCGCGGGGCGGCGTTTTTGCCGGCACGGCAGGCGGTCATCTGCTCGCCCTCGACGTTACGACCGGCAATGTGGGCTGGGATGCAACGGTCGCTTCCCCCAAAGGCGCCACCGAGTTGGAGCGCATCGCCGACGTTACGAGTCTTCCGTACGTGGACGACCGGCAAGTATGCGCGGTGGCCTACCAGGGCCGCGTCGCATGCTTCGAGCTCTTGCGCGGCAATCTTGTTTGGTCGCGCGAGTTGTCGAGCTTGAGCGGCCTCGCAGGCGATGAAAAGAATCTTTACGTGACCGACGACAAAGGCGCGGTTCATGCGCTCGACAAATTGAGCGGCGCATCGCTGTGGAAGCAGGACGCGCTCGCCGAACGGCGCATCGGCGGCCCGCAGGTCGTCGGTGACTTCATCGGCGTCGTCGATGCCGAAGGCTATCTGCATTTGCTTGCGCGCGCCGACGGCGCGTACGTCGGAAGGCTCGCGACCGATGGCCGACCTCCGACTGCACAGCTCATCGCGATGGCGGGAAGCGGCGTATGGCTCTCCGACGCCGGCACGCTGTATTCCGTGACCGCGCGCTGACGCTTGAATGCTTCCTACAATCGTCCTCGTCGGCCGGCCCAACGTCGGCAAATCGACGCTCTTCAATCGACTCACAAAGACGCGCAACGCGCTCGTCGCTGACTATCCGGGATTGACGCGCGACCGGCACTACGGCCGTGGCCGCGCCGGCGACCGCGAATACATCGTCGTTGATACCGGCGGCTTCGAGCCGGTCGCGACGTCCGGCATTTATTTCGAAATGGCGAAGCAGGCGCAAGCCGCGATCGCCGAGTCGGACGTCGTCGTGTTCATCGTCGACGCACGCAGCGGCCTCACGCCCCAGGACAGTGCGATCGCGCAACTGTTGCGGCGCTCGGGCCGTCCGATTGTGGTTGCTGTCAACAAGGCGGAAGGGCTCGTGCCCGAGCGCGCGGTTGCCGACTTTCACGAGTTGGCACTTGGTGAGCCGCTGCCCGTGTCGGCCGCGCACGGCGAAAACGTGCGCGCAATGATCGAAACGGCGCTCGAGCGTATTCCCGTAACCGGTACCCCTCGCGACGTGCGCTCCGCCGCCGGGATGGAGTCGCGAATCAAAGTCGCAATCGTCGGCCGGCCGAACGTCGGCAAATCGACGCTTGCGAATGCGCTCGTCGGAGAGGAGCGCCTGGTCACGTTCGACGAGCCGGGCACGACGCGTGACGCGATCTACGTCGACTTCGATCGCGACGATCGGCATTACACGCTGATCGATACCGCCGGCGTGCGCCGGCGCGGAAAAATATTCGAGTCGATCGAAAAGTTTTCAGTCATTAAGACGCTGCAAGCGATCGAAGATGCCAACGTCGTCATCCTGCTGTTCGACGCACAGGACGGAATCTCGGAACAGGATGCGCATCTTGCCGGCCACGTGCTCGAGGCTGGCCGCGCAGTGGTCGTCGGCGTCAATAAATGGGATGGCTTGGCGCAAGAGCAGCGCGACGCCGTCAAACGCGATTTCGAGCGCAAACTCGCATTCTTGTCGTTCGCGCAACATCATTTCATCTCGGCGAAAGAAGGGCGCGGCGTCGAAGCGATGGTTGAATCGGTCGACCGTTCCTACGCCGCCGCGATGGCAAAGCTGTCGACCCCGCGCCTCACTCGCGCGCTGCAATCGGCGGTCGAGCGGCAACAGCCGCCGCGCGCCGGTTTGGTGCGGCCAAAGATGCGCTACGCTCATCAAGGTGGCATGAATCCGCCGCTCGTGATCGTGCATGGCAGCGCGCTCAAGCACGTTCCCGACGCCTATCGTCGCTATCTGGAACGATTTTTTGCGGACGCTTTCCAACTGCGGGGAACTCCGCTTAGGATACAATTCAAAACGGGTGTCAACCCCTACGCGGATTCCACCGCACGCCGCTAGGGCCGCTCCTGCCATCCGTCGGGTAGGAAGCGGTCACAGCCTGAAGTGAGTAATGGAAACTGAGGGAAACTGAGGTGCCAAAGGTGCGGCCGATCAATAAGAGCGGAGCTCGAAAATGAGCAATAAAGGGCAAATGCTACAAGACCCATTTCTCAACACGCTGCGCAAAGAGCACGTGCAGGTGTCGATCTACCTCGTGAACGGCATCAAGCTACAGGGCCAGATTGAATCGTTCGACCAATATGTCGTGCTGCTCAAAAACACCGTCACCCAGATGGTGTACAAGCACGCCATCTCGACGGTCGTTCCGTCGCGTTCGGTCGCAATGCCGCATCACAACCATAGCGCCGAGGCGGAGAGCTGACACGACCGCTTCGCGTCCGAATGCACACGCCACACCGGGGCACCCATCGCCCCGGCGGTGCACGCGGCAATATGCCGCAGCAGGTTGATGTTCGAGCGTCCTGAAGGCGGCGACCGTGCGTTGATCGTCGCGCTTGCCTTCGGCCGCGGCGATGATCGTGATCGCATGAACGAGATTGCGGAGCTTGCCGCGTCCGCCGGCGCGCGCGTCGTCGCAGAGGTTCGGGGCCGGCGTGAGCGGCCTGATGCAGCATTGTTCGCGGGACGGGGCAAGGTCGCCGAAATCGCCGAGCGCAAAACCGCTACCGGCGCCGATCTCGTCATCTTCGATCACGCGCTCTCCGGCGTGCAGCAGCGCAATCTCGAAGAAGCGTTGTCGTGCCGCGTCGTCGATCGAACCAGCCTTATCCTCGACATCTTCGCACAGCGCGCGCGGAGCGCTGAAGGTAAGCTGCAGGTCGAGCTCGCGCAGTTGAACCACATGGCGACGCGCTTGGTCGGCAGCTGGACGCACCTTGAGCGCCAAAAGGGCGGTATCGGATTGCGTGGCCCCGGCGAAACGCAGTTGGAAACCGACCGCCGCTTGATCGCGCAACGCGTCAAGCTGCTTCGGGGACGCTTATCGCGTGTCGCACGGTCACGCGCGACGCAAAGCCGCACGCGCCGCCGCGCTGCCGTGCGCACGATCGCCCTGGTCGGCTACACGAATGCCGGCAAGTCGTCATTGTTCAATCGCTTGACCGGCAGTCACGTTCACGCGGCGGACCAACTTTTTGCAACGCTCGACACGACATTGCGGCGTTTGCACGTCGACGACGCCGAGGCTATGGTTCTCTCCGACACCGTCGGATTCATTCGGGATTTGCCGCATGATTTAGTCGCAGCGTTCAGCGCGACGCTTTCTGAAGCCGCCGACGCCGATTTGCTGTTGCATGTGATCGACGCCAGCGCGGCGAATCGCGAAGACCAGATTGCTGCCGTCGGAGCGGTGTTGGCGGCCATCGGCGCCGACGGCGTACCGGAGCTTCGCGTCTACAATAAATGCGATCTCGCGCAGATGCCGCCGGGCGTCGAGCGAGACGCCTGTGGTAACATTTGCAGCATTCGAACAAGCGCATTGACCGGCGCCGGGTGCGCCGATTTGCGCGCCGCGTTGGCCGAACGTTTCCCGCGCGAGCACACAACGCCGCCCATCCCGCATTCGATTTCGACGTCGGCGTTGTCTCGATAACGCGCGAAATCGCGCCTTTTCCATCCCGTTTTCATTTCGCCGAATAGACGCAACGTCATGTCGCTCAACGATCCCCAGTGGGGCAAGCGCGGCGGAGGCAGTGGACCGCCGGATCTCGATGAGATCTGGCGCAACGTCAACCGGCGCCTCTCCGAGCTGTTCGGACGCAAAGCTCCGGGAGAAGAAGCGCCACCGGAGGGCCCGAGCGGTCCGAAGATCAAATTCCCGCTTGGCGGCGCGGGCCTCATTGTCACGCTCGCACTGCTGGTCTGGCTCGCGAGCGGCTTCTACATCGTCGACGAAGGGCGTCGCGGGGTGGTTACCCGTTTCGGCAAGTACACGGAGACGACGCTTCCGGGCCCCCGCTGGCATCTGCCCTTTCCGGTGGAAGCCGTAGAGCTCGTCGATTTCTCGCAGGTGAAGACGATCGAAATCGGCTACCGCAACTCGCCCAAGAACAAGGTCGACAAAGAGGCGGTGATGCTGACCGACGATGAGAACATCATCGATATTCAGTTCGCGGTTCAGTACAACTTGAAGAACGCCGAAGCGTACGTCTTCAACAACCGCAAGCCCGATCAGATTGCAGCGTTTGTCGCCGAGTCGGCGATTCGCGAGGTTGTCGGCAAAGCGAAAATGGATTTCGTGCTCTATGAAGGGCGCGAGCAGATTGCGAAGCAAACCGAACAGCTGATGCAACAGATGCTCGACCGCTACGGCACGGGCATTTTCGTTCAGAAAGTGACGCTGCAAAGCGTACAGCCGCCCGACAAGGTTCAGGCCGCCTTCGATGACGCAGTAAAGGCGGGCCAGGATCGCGAGCGGCTCAAGAACGAAGGCCAGGCCTACGCCAACGACGTCGTGCCGCGTGCGCGTGGTCAGGCATCGCGGTTGAACGAAGAAGCGAACGGTTACAAGACCGAAGTCGTGCAGCGCGCCGAAGGCGATGCGGCGCGCTTTCGCGACATCCTGGTCGAATACCAGAAGGCGCCAGGCGTCACACGCGACCGCCTCTATCTCGACATGATGCAATCGGTGCTGGGCAACTCGAGCAAAGTGCTGATCGACCAGAAAAGCGGGGCCAACCTGCTGAACCTGCCGCTCGACAGGCTGCTGCAGCAGGGAGCCGCGGCTTCGGCGGCGACCGGTGCTGGCAATGAGCCGAGTAGTCCGCCGCCGCGCGCACCGACGACGCCGGAGCCCGCGGTAACCGTCGACCCGACGCGCTCGCGCGAGACACTCCGCAGTCGAGAGGGACGATGAGATGAAGTTCTCGATGCCGATCCTCGCTCTGGTCGTCGCGCTGTTGCTCGTCGCGTCGCAAGCAATCTACACGGTCGATCAGCGCAAGTACGCAATCAAGTTTCAGCTCGGTGAAGTCATCGAGACGCAATCGAACGCGGGGCTGTATTTCAAGGTGCCGCTCGTGCAGAACGTTAAGTACTACGACAAGGTCAACCAAGTGCTCGATAACGCCGAGCCGGACCGGATCACAACGTCCGAGAAGAAACCGCTGCTCGTCGATTTCTTCGTGCTCTGGCGTATTCTCGACGTCAAGCAATACTACATTTCGGTCGGCGGCGACGAGGAAGCCGCACGCCGTCGCTTATCGCAAACCGTTCGCGCCAACCTCGCCGAAGAAGTGAACAAGCACACGGCGCACGAGACGATATCCACCGAACGCGATCTAATCACGTCGCTGACTCGGCAAAAGGCAAATGCCGATGCGGCATCGATCGGCGTCGAAGTCATCGACGTACGTCTACGCCGAGTCGAATTGCCACCGGACGTCACCGGCCCTGTTTATCAGCGGATGGAATCAGAGCGCCGGCGCGTCGCGAACGAGCTCCGTTCGCTCGGATCCGCCGAGCGCGAAAAGATCCAGGCCGATGCCGATCGCCAACGTCAGGTCATCCTTGCGGATGCTTATCGTGCCGCACAGAAGGTAAAGGGCGAAGGCGATGCGCGCGCGTCTACCATCTACGCCGACGCGTACGGCCAGAATGCCGAGTTCTATTCGTTCTATCGAAGCCTGGAAGCGTACAAGGCGACGTTTCGCAACAAGAGCGACATGCTGGTCCTCGATCCGAGCTCCGAGTTCTTCCAGTACTTCAAGCAATACGGATCGGGCCGCGCCTCGAAGCTGCCGGCCAAATAGCGGTTCACGATTCGCGAGGTTGATGTGGGGGAATCGCTGTGGATCGCGTTCGCGCTGTTGTTGATTCTCGAGGGCCTGCTTCCTTTTCTGGCGCCGCGCGTATGGCGTGAAGCGTTTCAACGCTTGACGGAACTTACCGACGGACAGTTGCGCTTCATCGGCCTGATCGCGATTGGCTTCGGCGTTGTCTCGCTCTTGGTGCTCCAGCATGCGTAGATGGTTGTTGCCAGAATCGATCGAAGACGTGCTGCCCGACGAGGCGGCGCGACTCGAATCGCTGCGCCGCAGTCTGCTCGACCATTTCGCGTCGGGCGGCTATCGTCTCGTTCAGCCGCCGCTGATCGAGCATCTCGATTCGTTGTTGACCGGCAGCGGCGGCGATCTCGAGCTGCAAACATTCAAGGTCGTCGACCCGTTGTCAGGCCGTCTCGTCGGTGTGCGTGCGGATATTACACCGCAGGTCGCGCGGATCGACGCGCACGTGTTGAACGAGCCGGGTCCGACGCGCCTGTGCTATGCGGGCAGCGTGCTGCGAACGATGTCGAACGTTCCGGGTACGACCCGTGAAGTGTTCCAAGTCGGCGCGGAGCTTTTTGGAGAACCGGGAATCGACGGCGATCGCGAAGTCGTTGCGCTGCTGATCTCGTCTCTCGGTGCGGCAGGACTCGCCGGGCTTCATCTCGACCTCGGCCACGTCGGTGTCTATCGGGCGCTTGCACACGGCGCGGGCATTGCGAACGAAGAAGGCGAGCTCTTTGTTGCCATCGGCGCTAAGGATGTGCCCGCGGTGGCCGAGCTTTGCCGGAGACTCCCCGCTGCATGGCGCAATGCGCTGACAGCGTTGCCGTCGCTTTATGGTCCTGCACAGGACGTACTCTCGAATGCCCGCGACGTGCTGCCCGATACGCCCGCCATCGCGAACGCGCTTGGAACGTTGGATGCGCTCTCGCAAGCGGCCGGTTCGCACGTTGAAGCGCTGCATATCGATCTTGCGGATTTGCGCGGCTATCACTATCACAACGGTGCGATATTTTCGGTATTCACGCCGGGTGAGCCGTCCGCAATCGGGAACGGCGGGCGCTATGACGGAATCGGCAAAGCATTCGGCCGCTCGCGTCCTGCAACCGGCTTCACGCTGTACCTGCGGCAGCTGAACGCAGTGCTCGCGAGGTCGCAGCGGTAAGATGCGCGTTGTTCGAAGCGCCGCTTCGCTTCATCCGCTCTATCGATCACTCGGTCTGACACCGAAAAATGGGCAAGAACGTCGTCGTTATCGGCGCCCAATGGGGCGATGAAGGCAAAGGGAAGATCGTCGATTGGCTGACGGAAAGCGCCCAAGGCGTCGTCCGGTTTCAGGGCGGCCACAACGCCGGCCACACGCTGGTCATCGGCGGCAAGAAGACGGTGCTGCGGCTCATCCCGTCAGGCGCGCTGCGCCCGGGTGTCGCGATTTACATCGGCAACGGCGTCGTTCTGTCGCCGTCCGCGTTGATGGCTGAGATCGCGGAGCTCGAAGCCGCCGGAATCGAGATTCGCTCGCGACTGCGCATATCGCCCGCGTGCGCTCTCGTGCTGCCCGTGCACGTCGCGCTGGATCAAGCCCGCGAGGCGGGAATGGGCGACACCAAAATAGGCACGACCGGCCGCGGCATCGGCCCTGCCTACGAAGACAAGATCGCGCGTCGCGCGTTGCGCGTGCAGGACCTGCTCGATCCGGATCGCTTCAGCACCAAGCTCGCGGCACTCCTCGAGTATCACAACTTCACGCTCGTTCACTATCACAAATGTCCGCCGGTGCCGTTCGAAAAAACGCGCGACGAAACATTGGCATTCAGTGCCGAGATCGCGCCGATGGTGGCCGACGTCGCTGCGTTGATCCAGCAGTCGCGCGAACGCGACGATTCATTGGTGTTCGAAGGCGCGCAAGGTTCGCTCCTCGATATCGACCACGGCACCTATCCTTATGTGACAAGCTCGAACTGCCTCGCGGGCGCTGCGGCGCCCGGTTGCGGAATCGGGCCGCAGTTGCTCGACTACGTGCTGGGCATCGTCAAGGCGTACACGACGCGCGTGGGAACCGGACCCTTTCCCACCGAGCTCACCGATGAAATCGGCGCGGGCCTCGCGAAACGTGGCAACGAATTCGGTTCCGTGACGGGCCGTCCGCGTCGCTGCGGCTGGATCGACGTCCCTGCATTGCGACGCTCTTTCGAGTTGAACGGCGTCGACGGACTCTGCATCACCAAGCTCGATGTGCTGGACGGCATGCCGACATTGAACATCTGCATCGGCTACATGATGGGCGGCAAGCGCCTCGACCGAATTCCGACCGGCGCGGATGCTGTCGCACGTTGCGTACCGATCTATGAAACGATGCCCGGATGGAAAACGAGCACCGTAGGGGTGAAGACGTATGACGCACTTCCGGTTAACGCGCGCGCCTATCTCGAACGGATCGAGGAGCTGACGAATGTGCAGATCGCGATGATTTCGACTGGCCCTGATCGCGAGGAAACGATCCTTCGGCACAATCCGTTTTCGGGAGCGCGGGGGACCATACGATGAGCCTGCACGTCAGCTGGGACGAGTACAACACGCTCGTCGAGCGCTTGGCGCTTCGCGTCTACGAATCCGCCTTTGCGTTCAATCAGATCATCTGTATCGCGCGCGGCGGCTTGCGCGTCGGCGATGTGTTGTCGCGAATCTACGAGCAGCCGCTTGCGATTCTATCGACGCACTCGTACACGGCGGAAGGTGGAACCATTCGCGGCCAGCTTGTCATTGCGGAGCACATGACGATGACACGGCCACGGCTCGGCGAGCGCGTATTGCTCGTCGACGACATGGTCGATTCTGGGCACACGCTCGAGGCCGTGCATCGGGAACTGCCGCAGCGCTTTCCCCATATCACGGAGCTCAAGACAGCCGTCCTGTGGTGGAAAGGCTCTTCCGTCTTCAAGCCGGATTACTGGGTCGAGCATCTACCGCACAACCCGTGGATCCATCAGCCGTTCGAAATCTACGATACGTTGCGACCCGAGGCGCTGAAGGCCCGGCTTGCCGCGAGCGAGGTGCGCTGAAGCGCTGCAGTGCCGCCTGACTTACGAATGAACTGGTGCCCAGAAGAGGACTCGAACCTCCACAGTGTTGCCACCGCTAGGACCTGAACCTAGTGCGTCTACCAATTCCGCCATCTGGGCCTTTTGTCCACCGCTGTTTGCAACATCGTATGGACGACCGCGCATAACGCAACTCATTATTTTAAAAGACGCTTCTCTCCTTGTCAAAACGAAATGACGTGACCCGCGCGCTTCGAACCACATCACGCGCAAAACACACGCGCAGGTCACGAGCGTCGACGTCGCGCGAGGAAATTCTCACGGCGCTGACCGCCGCCGGCGTGCCGCTCGGCACGGAGGAGCTTCTGCGCCGTCTTGGCATGGCGGAAGAGGTGCGTCCCGAGTTCGACGCACAGGTTGCCGAGCTGGAGCGCGCAGGCTTCGTCATGCGAAACCGCAAAGGCGAGCTTTGTATTGCATCGAAGCTCGATCTCGTCACCGGCACGGTACAAGGTCACCCGGATGGTTTCGGATTCCTCGTTCCAGATGCCGGTGGCGACGATTTGTTTCTCGCGCCCCGCGAGATGCGCAAAGTTCTGCACGGCGATCGTGCGACCGGCAAACGAATCGGATACGACCGTCGCGGCCGCCCCGAGGGGGCCATCGTCGACGTGCTGACTCGCGCGAACCGCGAAGTTGTCGGCCGTCTCCATGAAGAGCGCGGGATCTGGTTCGTCGAAGCTGAGAACCGCAAGATCAACCAGGACTTGCTGATTCCACCGCATGAAGTCAACGGCGCGAACGCCGGTCAGGTTGTCGTCGCCGAAATCCTCGAGCAACCATCCGAGCATTGCGAGGCAATCGCGCGAATCAAGCACGTTTTGGGAAGCGCGACCGATCCCGGAATCGAAATCGAGATTGCGCTTCGCAAGCATGATTTGCCTTTCGAGTTCGGCGCATCGGCCCGCCGCCAGGCCGAACGTTTGCCCACCGAGGTGCGAGCCGCGGATCGGAAGGGCCGCGTCGACTTGACGGCGTTGCCGCTCGTCACGATCGACGGCGAAACGGCGAAGGATTTTGATGACGCGGTCTACTGTGAACGCAGAGGCGGCGGTTTCCGTCTCGTCGTCGCCATCGCCGATGTTTCGCATTATGTGCGCGACGGCGACGCACTGGACATCGCCGCGCGCGAACGCGGCACGTCGGTTTATTTTCCACGACGCGTGATTCCGATGTTGCCGGAAGCATTGTCGAACGACCTCTGCTCGCTCAAGCCGGACGTCGATCGATTAGCGCTTGCTTGCGACATGACGATATCGGCCGACGGCGCAATCGAACGCTATGAGTTTCAGTTGGCGGTCATTCACTCGCATGCGCGTTTGACGTACACGCAGGTGTGGCGCTGGCTGTCGCAATCGGCGAACGCGAAGTCGGCGGACGCGAAAGCGCTGTTGCCGCATCTGCAGGACCTGCATGCGTTGTTTCGCGTGCTCCAGGCAACGCGTGAGGCACGAGGCGCGATCGATTTCGATACCGATGAGCTGGCGCTCGAATTCGATGAGCACGGCAAGATCGTGCGCATCGTGCCGGCGCCGCGTAACGATGCGCACCGGCTGATCGAAGAGAGCATGCTTGCCGCGAATGTTTGTGCCGCCGAGTATCTGGCGCTGCATACGCAGCCCGCACTCTATCGCGTGCACGAAGGCCCGCCGCCGGACAAGCTCGCGGCGCTGCGCGAATTTCTGGGCGGTTCGGGACTATCGCTCGGCGGCGGCAACAAGCCGACGGCGGCGGACTACGCGGAGCTGTTGGACAAGATCCGAGACCGTGAGGATTTTGCGCTGTTGCAGACCGTGCTCTTGCGCTCGTTGTCGCAGGCTCAGTACCGGCCCGACAACGTCGGACATTTCGGACTCGCATACGACGCTTATATGCATTTCACGTCCCCGATCCGCCGCTATCCGGATCTGCTTACGCATCGGGCGATCAAGGCGGTGCTCTCGGGGAAACACTACACGCCTTCAGGGCAATCGTGGGAAGCGCTCGGCTCGCATTGCTCGATGACCGAACGCCGCGCCGACGATGCATCGCGCGACGTCCTGCAGTGGCTCAAGTGTCACTACATGAAGGACAAGATCGGCGAAGAATTTACCGGTACGATCAGCGGCGTGGCGAGCTTTGGGATATTCGTGACGCTCGATGGCCTCAACATCGACGGACTCGTCCACGTCACCGAGCTTGGCCGCGATTATTTCCATTTCGATTCACCGCGGCACGCACTGATCGGCGAGCGCAGCGGCCGCGTGTTTCAACTTGCCGCACGCGTGCGGGTACAGGTCGCCCGCGTCGATCTCGAAACCGCGAAGATCGATTTCACGCTCGCCGAAGAAGACAGCGTGCCCGACGCCGCGCTACGCGGCAGACCGCGCGTGTCGCAACCGTTGTCACGCGACAGCCGGGCACGTCGCGACAAGGATCGACGCTAAAAAAAGCGTCCCGCACGTTGCGGGACGCTCATCGTACGGGACGCGGCCGGTTTAGCGTTTAGTTTCAGGCTGCGGTGTCATCCGTAGATAGGGCCGCAATGCCTTGTAGCCTTTCGGAAACTTCTGCTTGATGATCTCGGGGTCCTGCAACGCGGGAACGATCACGACATCATCGCCGTGCTTCCAGTTGACCGGCGTTGCCACTTGATTGTATTCGGTCAGCTGAATCGAATCGATGACTCGCAGGATCTCGTCGAAATTGCGCCCGGTCGACGCGGGATATGTGAGCGTCAGCCGAATCTTCTTTGCCGGATCGATGATGAACACTGAACGCACGGTTTGCGTGGCGCTCGCATTCGGATGGATCATGTCGTAGAGCAACGAGACCTTGCGATCGGCGTCCGCGATGATGGGAAAGTTCACCGTTGTCTTTTGCGTGTCGTTGATGTCGTCGATCCACTTTTTGTGCGAATCAACCGGATCAACCGACAACGCGATGACCTTGACGTCGCGTTTTGCAAATTCCTCCTTCAGTTTCGCCGTGACGCCGAGCTCCGTTGTGCATACCGGCGTGAAATCGGCGGGATGCGAAAACAGCACGCCCCAGCTATTGCCCAGCCATTCGTGGAAATGGATTCGACCCTCGGTCGAATCCTGCTCGAAATCGGGCGCGGTATCTCCAAGTCGTAGTGCCATGCTTTCTCCTTCCAGTCGCCCACCAGGCGATGAACCGTACATGATAATCAAAGGCGCGTGACACAGCTAAGGTTCTGAGCACTAAGATTATTTCGTTGATGGATCAATGGGTTTGTGCTTTGCACAAAAACTGGGGCGGATGGCCTAAAATAAGGGTTTTACGGCGTTTACCTTTGGCGATGTATATCGGCACGCCGCTCTCGCCTTCCGCCACCCGCGTGATGCTCCTCGGCAGCGGCGAGCTCGGCAAAGAAGTGATCATTGCGCTGCAGCGACTGGGTGTCGAAACGATTGCCATCGATCGTTACGCGAATGCTCCCGGCCACCAGGTTGCCCATCGCGCCCACGTGATTGCGATGACGGATGCTCCTGCGCTGAAGCGGCTGATCGAACAAGAAAGACCGCATATCATCGTACCGGAGATCGAGGCGATCGCGACGGAGGCACTCGTCGAGGTCGAGCAACGCCGCATGGCTGAAGTCATTCCTACAGCCCGCGCCGCCGTGCTGACGATGAACCGCGAAGGCATCCGTCGTCTCGCCGCGGAGACGCTCAAGCTGCCGACATCGACCTATCGTTTCGCCGCATCCGAACAAGAATTGATCGCCGCAATTGCCGGCGACGCGCGCACCAAGGGAATCGGCTTTCCCTGCATCGTGAAGGCCGTCATTTCTTCGTCAGGCAAAGGCCAATCCGTCGTGCGCTCGAAAGACGAGCTGCCGGCGGCGTGGCAGTACGCGGAAAGCACGGCACGGGTTCGCGGAAGTCGAGTCATCGTCGAGGGCGTCGTTCCGTTCGACTACGAGATTACGCTGTTGACGGTGCGAACCCTCAACGCGACCGGCGACATCGACACACATTACTGCGATCCAATCGGACACGTGCAGTTGAACGGCGACTATGTCGAGTCATGGCAGCCGCAACCGATGTCCGACGTTGCGCTCGCCAAGGCGCGCGACATTGCGCGCAAGATCACCGCAGAGCTCGGCGGTCGCGGCGTATTCGGCGTCGAATTGTTCGTCAAGGGCGATGACGTATGGTTTTCCGAAGTGAGCCCGCGGCCCCACGACACCGGCATGGTCACCATGTGCACGCAGCGGCAAAGCCAGTTTGAATTGCATGCACGCGCGATATTGGGCTTGCCCGTCGATACGCGACTCATTGAAGTCGGTGCCTCCGCCGTAATCTATGGTCGAATTGAAGCGCGTGGGATCCGCTTCGACAATGTTGCCGAAGCGCTCGCCGTACCCAACAGCGATTTACGGCTGTTCGGCAAGCCGGACGCGTACCGGCGACGGCGGATGGGTGTCGCGCTCGCGACCGGTCGTGATATCGGTCAGGCGCGCGAGCGTGCAAAGACGTGCGCATCGCGGGTAGCGCCGCGAGCGGCGTGACCATTTCTTGAGTCTCGCGTGATCAAGATACCGCGCGATGCCGCTGCGGGATCCGTGCTTGACCTGATCGTCCAGGCCCCACTCATCGTGCGCGAAGATCTCGCGGTCCTTGCCGCGTTGACGGACGCCCAGGACGTCGAGCCGCTCACCGATGCCGCGACCGAAGCGTATCGACTCCACAACGTTGCGCAGCACGACGGGGTGGAAGACGCTTGCGTCGCAATGAAGTACGACTTTGCCCTCGTGCCGCAAATGCGAACGCGCGAAAGAGTGCGTCTCGTCGCACTCGATATGGATTCGACGCTGATCACCATCGAATGCATCGACGAAATTGCCGACATGCGAGGGATCAAGCCGCAAATCGCCGCGATCACCGAACGCGCAATGCGCGGCGAAATCGATTTCCGCGAAAGCCTGACGCGACGCGTGGAGCTGCTTGCCGGCATGCCGGTTGCGGCGTTGGAGCGCGTCTACGCCGATCGGGTTCGCCTCTCGCCGGGCGCGCAGGCGATGCTTCGCGGATTCAAGGCTGCCGGTGCGAAGACGCTGTTGGTCTCTGGCGGCTTTACATTCTTTACCGAAAGACTGAAGACGCTCCTCGGATTCGACTACGCGCTTGGCAATGATCTCGAAATCATCGACGACACGTTGGCCGGGCGCGTGGCCGGGGACATTGTCGATGCGCAAACGAAGGCACGTACATTCAAACGCGTCGCGGACGAGCATCGTGGTTTCGAGGGAATCACCGTCGCAATCGGCGACGGGGCCAACGACTTGCCGATGCTGGGCGAAGCCGACGTTGCGATTGCATATCACGCGAAACCGAAGGTTCGTGCACAGGCGACGCACGCAATCGACTATTGCGGCCTCGACGCCGTTCTCAACCTCTTTGCATGATCAAGTCGACACTCACACAAACATCAATCGCACAAACGCGAAGATATCCCAAACTGCGAGAACGACCAGCGCAGTCCAATTCAAGCCGATCCCGACAAAGCGGCCCGCTGATTTGCCGCTCGTGCGCGAAAGACCGAGCGCGTGTACGACGCGTCCGACCACGAGCGCGATGCCGCAGACGTGGAGCAGCAAAGCCGGAGCTCTGTTCAGTTCGGCGAGCGCAAGAAGCAGTAGGGTCGGCAACGCCCATTCGACGGTGTTGGCGTGTACGCGAATCGCCCGGCGGAGCTGTTCATCGCCGCCATCGCCCAAGCCGATCTTGAGCCGCCTCCGCCAAGCGGAGATCGGTAGTGCGAGGACGATGAGCATGAGACCGATCAAGCCAGCATAGAACGCCGCGATCGCCGGCATCGGCGCCGGATTCACGTCTCATCGATCCATGCCATCTGGATCGCTTCCAAAATCTTTTCGCCGCAGTGCTTCGGATCGTCGTCGAACCCCTGAAGCGCGAGCACCCAATCCCGCAGATCGGTGAATCGCACCGCTTGCGGATCAATGTCGGGATGCGCTTCGCTCAATGCTATCGCGATCTCTCGCGTGTCGGTCCATTTCATTGTGGAATCCCGATAGCTTACTTGCCTTCTTTGGCGTAGTTGATCGAGTATTTCGGAATCTCGACGACCAGCTTTTCATCATCGACGATCGCCTGGCAGGATAGCCGTGAAACGGGCGTCAAGCCCCAGGCGCGATCGAGAAGATCGTCTTCATCCTCCGATGACTCCGACAACGAATTGAAACCTTCGCGAACGATGACGTGACATGTCGTGCACGCGCAGGACTTCTCGCACGCATGCTCGACCTCGATGCCCTGCTCGAGCATGTTATCGAGGAGCGACATGCCTTTCTTGCCCTCGAACGTCTTGCCCTCCGGGCAAATATCGGCATGCGGGAGTACGACGATTTCGGCCATGGCGGTCAAGTCAGCGCATCGACGCGCTTGCCGGCGAGCGCAGCGCGCACACTCCGGTCCATTCGTCGCGCGGCGAATTCGGTCGTTGCATTGTTCAGTGCCTCGATACCGGCGCGAAGCGCCCGATGATCGTCGCCGCCGCGTCGGGCGTTGACTGTCGCGATCGCATCGTCGATTTGTTTGCGTTCGTCTGACGAAAGCAAATCCGCGTCCGCCCGCAGCGCCGATTCCGTCGCCGCCACGATGCGATCGGCTTCCACCTGCGCTTCGGCCAGTGCGCGCATCCGCATGTCATCGGACGCATGAGCGAACGAATCCTGCAGCATCCGAGCGATTTCCTCGTCGTTGAGTCCGTACGATGGCTTTACCACGATCGTCGCTTGCACGCCGGTGGTCTGCTCCTGTGCAGCCACCGAAAGCAAGCCATCGGCGTCGACTTCAAACGAAACGCGGATACGAGCGGCGCCCGCGGTCATCGGCGGAATCCCGTGCAACTCGAACCGGGCGAGCGAGCGACAATCGGAAACTCGCTCCCGCTCGCCTTGCACGACGTGAATCGCCATCGCCGTCTGACCGTCCTTGAAGGTGGTGAACTCCTGCGCGCGCACGATAGGAATCGTCGAATTGCGCGGAATGATCTTTTCAGTGAGACCGCCCATGGTCTCGACACCGAGCGAAAGCGGGATGACGTCGAGAAGCAGCCAGTCGTCATCGCGCTCGCGATTACCGACGAGCTTGTTCGCCTGAATTGCAGCGCCCAGCGCAACGACTTCGTCGGGATTGAGATTTGTGAGCGGCAGCTGTCCGAAGAATTCGGCAACGGCGCGCCGGATTTGCGGCATCCGGGTAGCGCCGCCAACCAGCACAACGCCTTTGATGTCCACAGGCTTCAGACCAGCATCGCGTAGCGCGCGCCGCAGTGGCTGCAACGTCTTAGTCACCAATGTTTGGGTGATCGATGTGAAGGTTTCATTCGTGAGCTCGAGATCGATCTCGGTATCATCGGACAACGTTGCAGTGAGTCGCGCCGCGTCATGCCCTGTCAGCTTCTCTTTCGTTTCGCGCGCCTTGATCAGCAAAAGCCGCGCATCAGCGGGCGATGGCGGCGATATGCGCGCTTGCTCCAGCACCCAGCAAAAGATACGGTGATCGAAGTCGTCGCCACCGAGCGCGGAGTCGCCGTTGGTGGCGAGGACTTCGAACACACCACGTGACAGCTTGAGGATCGAGATATCGAACGTTCCGCCGCCGAGGTCGTACACAGCGTACGTACCTTCGGCTGCATTATCGAGACCATAGGCAATGGCGGCCGCGGTAGGCTCATTCAACAGCCGCAATACCGGAAGTCCGGCAAACTTCGCCGCGTCCTTGGTCGCTTGACGCTGCGCATCGTCGAAATATGCCGGCACCGTCACGACTGCGCCGTCGATCGTGCCTTCGAGCGACACCTCGGCGCGTTCGCGCAGCGCTCGCAAGATCTCTGCTGATATCTCGACGGGAGTCTTCACGCCCGCGCGCGTGGCGATCCGAACCATTCCGGGCGAATCCTGAAATCGATAGGGAAAGCGCCGGGCGTCGGCCAGATCGGACAACCCGCGGCCCATCAACCGCTTGACGGAGACAATTGTGTTCTGGGGATCACCGGCCTGATGCGCCATCGCGTCGTATCCGACCTCGACGTCCTCCCCAGCGTAGCGAACGATCGATGGAACGAGCGGACGTCCATGTGCATCCGGCAACACGACCGCGTAACCGTTGCGGACGGTCGCGACGAGCGAATTGGTCGTACCAAGGTCGATGCCGATGGCGCGCTTGTGGCCATGCGACGCGGGCGCATCGCCGGGCTCCGAAATTTGAAACAAGGCCATTGCTTTAGCCGCCCGCTCGGTCGTCCAGCATCGCGTCGAGATCTTCCGCGAGC
This sequence comes from Casimicrobiaceae bacterium, assembly GCA_036505865.1. Taxonomy (GTDB): domain Bacteria; phylum Pseudomonadota; class Gammaproteobacteria; order Burkholderiales; family Casimicrobiaceae; genus VBCG01. The sequence continues at coordinate 31,046 of DASXSP010000133.1, read as the reverse complement.
TTGAACAGGAATTTCAGTTCGCGCACGCGCATGCGCGCGTCCGCGTACGCATGCTCATCGTCAAGCACGTGGAGGAGCCCGTCGGCAACTTCATCGGCTTCGCTGCGAACTTCGGCAGCAAGGGTCGCGATCGTCTCCGAATCTTCGGCCGCAGCCGCTTCGTCCGCCGTCTCGCGACGCTCGAGCTGTCGCTCCAGAAAGTCCAACGGCAGTTGCGTGTCGGTTTCGGAGAGCGCGTCGATTCCGTTGAGCGACAGCAAGTATTGTGCGCGCAACACCGGATCTTTGAGCGCGCGATATGCCTCGTTCACGCGGGCCGACGATTGAAGTGCTAACCGCTTCTCTTGATCGCTGCCGGACGCGAAACGATCCGGATGCACTTCGCTCTGTAGACGTCTGTAGGCCGCCTCGAGTGATGCAGGATCGCAGCCATAGCGATGCGGCAATCCGAAAAGGTCGAAGTAGTTCTGGGAAAAGTCGATCATGGGTCTGTTGCTTGTGCCACTAGCAAAAAGGGCGGCCATGCCGCCCTCGGTGCTGTTCAAGAACGGCGCTAGTCGGTGGCGATCAGGACGTCGCTCGCTTTCACGATCGCGTAAACGCGCTTTCCCACTTCAAGACTCAGCCGCTCCACCGACTCGCTCGTGATGACGGCAACAACGTCGACGCCGTTGCCGATCTCCAGCGTGATCTCGGTATTGACGGCGCCTGGCACCAACCGCTTGATCGTCCCGCCAAGTTGATTGCGCGCGCTGAGTTTCATCGACGAAAGCCCATTGCCGTATCCCGAGGGCGATTCCGATTGTTTCGGTCACCTACCTATACGTTAAACGATTCGCCACAGCCGCAGGAATCCTTGACGTTCGGATTGTTGAATTTGAACCCTTGGTTCAACCCCTCTCTCGCGAAATCAAGCTCGGTCCCGGCAAGATACGGCAAGCTCTTCGGATCGACGATCACTTTGACGCCATGGCACTCGAACTGAATGTCTTCGGGCCGAACGTCGTCGGCATACTCGATCTTGTAGGCGAGCCCCGAGCAGCCCGACGTGCGCACGCCCAAGCGCAGGCCGACGCCTTTGCCGCGTTTGGCAAGATGCGCCGCCACGTGCTTCGCAGCACTCGGTGTCAGCGTAACGCGTTCCATCGTCAATCCGCGGCTTCCTTCGCGAGCTCCGCTACGGAAGCGATTGGCTCAGCGTGCCGTGCCTTGTAATCGGCAACTGCAGCCTTGATCGCGTCCTCCGCCAGAATCGAACAGTGGATCTTAACCGGGGGCAATGCAAGCTCTTCGGCGATCTGCGTATTCTTGATCGCAACCGCCTGGTCGAGCGACTTGCCCTTCACCCATTCGGTCACAAGCGATGACGACGCGATTGCCGAGCCGCAGCCATACGTTTTGAACTTCGCGTCCTCGATGACGCCGTCCTTGCCGACTTTGATCTGCAGCTTCATCACGTCGCCGCACGCCGGTGCGCCGACCATGCCGGTGCCAACGCCCTCTTCCGTCTTCGCGAAGGAGCCGACGTTACGCGGATTCTCGTAATGGTCGATAACCTTGTCGCTATAAGCCATAGTTACCTCTTTAGTGTTGCGCCCAAACTACAGTGTCCAAATCGACGCCTTCCTTGTGCATTTCCCACAGCGGCGACAATTCGCGGAGCTTCGCGATCTTGCGTTTGACAAGATCGATCGTGTAGTCAATCTCCTCTTCGGTCGTGAAGCGGCCCACGGTGAAGCGAATCGAGCTATGTGCGAGCTCATCACTGCGTCCGAGCGCGCGCAATACGTACGAGGGTTCGAGCGATGCGGACGTGCATGCCGAACCAGACGATACGGCGACATCCTTGATCGCCATGATCAGACTCTCACCTTCGACGAAATTGAAGCTGACGTTGAGGTTATGCGGCACGCGCCGCTCGGCGTCGCCGTTGACATAAACCTCTTCGATTCCTGAAAGCCCCTTCAGAAGCTTGTCACGCAACATGCGGATTCGCTCGTTCTCGGTCGCCATCTCCGCTTTGGCGAGCCGGAACGCCTCGCCCATGCCGACAATTTGATGCGTAGGAAGCGTGCCGGAACGCATGCCGCGTTCGTGGCCGCCGCCGTGCATCTGCGCCTCAATTCGAACGCGCGGCTTGCGCCGTACGAACAAGGCGCCGACACCCTTCGGGCCGTACGTCTTGTGTGCCGAGAAGGACATCAGGTCGACCTTCAGCGAACTGAGATCAAGCGGGACTTTTCCGGTCGCTTGCGCGCTGTCAACATGAAAAAGGATGCCGCGGGAACGGCAGATTTCGCCGATCGCAGCGATATCCTGGATGACGCCGATCTCGTTATTCACATACATCACCGACACCAGAATCGTGTCGGGTCGAAGAACACCCTTGAACGCTTCGAGATCGAGCAACCCGTTGGGCAGCACGTCGAGGTAGGTAACCTCGAAGCCATCGCGCTCGAGCTCGCGCATCGTGTCGAGCGTCGCCTTATGCTCGGTACGTACGGTGACAAGATGCCTGCCCTTGTCGCGGTAGAAATGCGCAGCGCCCTTGAGAGCCAAATTGATCGACTCGGTTGCACCGGACGTCCACACCAACTCCTTCGGATCGCAGTTGACGAGCGCAGCAACGTGGGCGCGCGCTTCTTCAACCGCAGCTTCGGTGGTCCATCCGAACGAATGCGAGCGCGACGCCGGATTGCCGAAGTTCTCGGTCAAATAGGGAATCATCTTTTGCGCGACGCGTGGATCGACCGGCGTCGTCGCCGAGTAATCGAGATAGATCGGAAGCTTCATGACGGAAGGAGTTCTGCCTTTGGGCGCGGTTTTGCCGACTGCGTCGAACGGTGGTCCTGCAGAACAGAAACGTCACCGGACTTGGGTTGCTGCTGACGCACGAGGTCCGCGAGCGTTACGGACCGGAGATAGCCGAAGATGTGTTCGTTCAATCCGGCCCACAATTCGTGGGTCATACATCGCCGGTCGTCAAAACAGTTTTCTCGCCCACCGCACTGCGTCGCATCGATCGGCTCGTCGACCGCCAGGATCACATCGGCGACCGAAACGCTATCAGGCGAATGCGCGAGATTGTAGCCGCCTCCCGGGCCGCGGACGCTCTCCACAAGTCCATGACGGCGGAGCTTGCCAAACAGCTGCTCAAGGTACGACAGCGATATCTTCTGTCGCTCCGAAACGGCCGCCAGCGTTACCGGCGCCTGCGTGCCGTGCATCGCCACGTCGATCATCGCCGTGACGGCAAAACGTCCTTTTGTCGTAAGCCGCATCTTCGTGCCCGTCCCGTTACCGATACCAGCCCAAGGCCGGTTCGGCTTTAGCTTCGCTGTCCTGCGTTGGTTTACTAGAGTTTGGGGACGCCCGGCGGGGCGACTTTCTATTTTTGTCCAGGACAACGAATTGTACAATTCCCGAATGATTTAGTCAAGTAAAAGACCGTCAAGTTCACTCAACCATCTTATTGATCTGCCGCGGATCAAACGCCTCCGCGACTGCCTTGGCGTCGCTGCAGTCGAGCCCGTCGCGCTGCAGCTGCGCGACAAGGCGATTGAAGCGATCCTCGGTGACCGCGGCGTGGTCGAGCAGCTTGTGGATCGCCTGCACAATGGGGTCGTTCATGTCGGCCGAGATCGCGTAGGCGGAAAATCCGATCTGCGACGCCTTCTGCTCACGGCGAGCCATGTCTTCGGGTGTGGCGATCCGGGCTGGCACGCCAACCGCGGTCGCGCCCGCCGGAACGTCGCGGACAACGACGGCGTTCGAGCCGATCTTTGCCCCATCGCCAACCAAGATTGGGCCGAGAATTTTCGCGCCGGCTCCGATGACGACGTTGCGGCCCAGAGTTGGGTGGCGCTTGCCTTTGTTCCACGACGTGCCGCCGAGCGTGACGCCGTGGTAGAGCGTCGTGTCGTCGCCGATTTCGGCGGTTTCGCCGATGACGACTCCCATGCCGTGGTCGATGAATACACGCCGCCCGATCGTTGCCCCGGGATGGATCTCGATCCCGGTCAGCCAACGCCCCCAGTGGGCGAGCCAGCGCGCGAGCCAGCGAAACTTCCAACGCCAAAGCCGGTGAACCACGCGATGCCAGACAAGCGCATGCAACCCTGGGTAGCACGTGAGCACCTCGAACGCCGAGCGCGCCGCCGGATCGCGGTCGAACACGACAGCGATGTCTTCGCGGAGTCGAGCGAACATGACAGCGATTTTCGCATTTCCGAGAGAAACGCTCAACTATTCGCTTGCTACGCTTCGTTCTTTCGGAGATGCAACGCGATGCCAACCCGACTCGTCAAAGCGCTGGTCGCGATAACGTTTGCCCTTCCAGCTTACGCGCAAGTCCCCGCGCCGACGGGCGAGCAATCACAATCCAGCGCAAACAGAAAATGCGACGCGATGCAACGACGCATCGCAAAAGAAGAAAGATCACTCGCGAGCTTCGATGAAACCATCGCGACCGACAAGAAGGGTCGGGAAACCTGCGCGTCGAAGCCCATGTGCGCGCGCTATGATCAGGCAATCAAAGCGATGGAAGCGCGCAAGGCACAGCACGAAGCGCGACTCGCGAAGTTCAAATCCGACGCGGAGAACGTCTGCAAAGCTCCTTGAGGCCGATCGATCCGTTGCCTCATCGCTCTTGCCGCTTTCGATGCACGTCCGCGAGCTGATCGATGCGCGCGAGGATACCGCGCAGGATATTGACCTCCTCGTGCTCAAGCGCGGCGCGCGCAAACAACCGCCGCAGTCGGGGCAGCAGCCGTTTGGGGATCGCAGGATTCAGAAACGCCATCGCCGTCAGTGTTCGTTGTGCGTGCGCGTACAGTCCTTCGATCTCGTCGTAGGTTGCGCGAGTGTGCTCGGGCGCTGACCAGACGGTATCCCCCGCCGCCGCGATACGAAGTTCGTAGGCTGCGATTTGCACGGCGGCGGCCAAATTGAGCGATGAGTACGCCGGATTGGCAGGAATTGTCGCGACTACCGAACAGCGCGCCAGCTCATCGTTCGTAAGTCCCGACATTTCCGTACCGAATATCAACGCGACATCGCCACGTCCAGCGTGTCTCAGCGCCTCTTGTGCAGCTTCACGTACGTTAACCACGCGTGCCGCAAATTCGCGCCGACGCGCCGACATGCCGATCGTCAGCACCGCACCGGCAAGCGCATCATCCAGCGATGCGACGCACTGTGCAGCCTCAAGGATGTGAGCGCCGCCTGCCGCGAGCGCGACCGCATCGCGATCGGGAAAGCGCTTCGGGGCGATCAGCGTGAGTCGCGCGAGCCCCATTGCATGCATGGCGCGCGCCGCTGCACCGATGTTGCCCGGATGGCTCGTGCGAACCAGGACGATTCGAACGCGCATCAAAGGATCGATGGCCGACTGCTGGGACGCTGGAGATTCGGACATCAAAACGTTGTGCGCCCGTCGGCAGGGCGTACGCGGCCATTGCACAGTAGAATATCGACCGATCGCTCTTTCACCACGTCGTCCGTTCGAAGCGACGGCGGCCCGGACAAATCCAGACTATGCATCCGATGCTCACGATTGCGGTGAAGGCCGCGCGCCGCGCAGGCAACATTATCAATCGCGGCGCCCGCGATCTTGATTTGTTGACCGTCACGGCGAAAGGTCCGAAGGACTTCGTGAGCGAAGTGGATCGCGAGGCGGAGCGAACAATCGTCGAAACGTTGCATGCCACTTATCCCGACCACGCAATCCTCGCCGAGGAGGGTACAAGCCGCGAAAAGAACGTTGACGCCGAGCATGTCTGGATCATCGATCCGTTGGATGGAACGACGAACTTCCTCCACGGATTTCCGCAATATTGCGTATCGATCGCGTTATCGCACAAGGGTGTCATCACGCAAGGCGTCATCTACGATCCGGTCCGTAACGATTTGTTCACGGCGACGCGCGGACGCGGCGCCTATCTCAATGATCGTCGGATTCGCGTGTCGCGTCGCCAGCACCTGCGCGATTGCTTGATCGGCACCGGCTTTCCGTTTCGCGATGGCAGTTTTCTCGACACGTATCTGCAGATGATGCGGACGATGATCACGCATACGGCGGGACTGCGCCGACCGGGAGCGGCCGCGCTCGATCTCGCCTATGTGGCCGCGGGATCATACGATGGATTTTTCGAGGTCGGTCTCAATCCGTGGGACGTTGCCGCCGGCAGTTTGTTGGTGCTCGAAGCCGGTGGACTGATCGGCGACCTGACGGGCGAAGGCGATTATCTTCACGGCGGCCAGGTCATCGCCGCCAATCCGAAAATATTCTCCCAGATGGTGCAAGCGCTCTCGCCCTTTCATTCGGCGCTGGAACGCGACAGGTCGGCGTCTCTCGCAAAGACCTGAGCGCCACTCGCGTCCCGACGTATTTCTCTAGTCGTCGTTCGTTCGCGGCATTGTCGACCCGGACGCGCCTTCGCTGCCCGGGCGGTGCGCCGCCCATTCCTGCAGCAACGCGTACCCGACGGCGAGCAGCACCGGCCCCAGAAACACGCCGATGAACCCGAACGCGACAACGCCGCCCAAGACGCCCAACAACACGAGTACGAACGGCAGATCGCTGCCATGACTGATGATCAGCGGCTTGATGATGTTGTCGATCGTCGAGACGACGAGCGTACCCCATAGCAACACGAAAATGCCCCAACCCGTTTCACCGCCGTTGATGAGCCACAAGCCGGCAGGAACCCACACGAGCGGCGGACCAATCGGCACGGGGGACAAAAGAAACGTTACGAATCCCAACAGCGGCGCCGCTTTGATGCCTGCGATCCAGAACCCGATGCCGGCCAGAACGCCTTGGACGAGGGCAGTGCCAAGGATCCCAAGGACGACGCCGCGGACAGTTCCCACCGCAACCGTTGCAAGACGTCCGCCGTGGTCGCCCGCGATGCGAGCGATTCCCGTGCGGAGCCTTCCGACAATTTCGTCGCCGTCACGGAAAAGAAAAAACGCAATCAGAATCGAAAGCGCGAGTTGCAGCAACGCACCCGCGACGGTCACTCCGGACGCCAGCGCAATGCGTCGCGCCGGCTCGATGTATTTGCGGAGCTCGGCCAGAAGTCTCGGCGCATCGTGCGCCATGCCGCTCCAGTAGGCCGCGAAGCGCTCGCCGATCAGCGGAAATTCGCTCACCCACATCGGCGGCTCCGGCGGCCCCTCCTCCAAAACGCTGCGTGCCCACAGAACCACCGCTTCCGCATTGTCGGCCATCGAAGCACCTACAATCACGAAGGGCGCGAACAAGGCCACGGAGATGAGCACCAGCATCAGCAGCGCGGCAAACCAATCGTGACGTTGGAACCGTTTACGCAAGCGGGAAAACAACGGCCACGACGTCACGCAAAGAATGGCCGCCCACACGACGGCCGTGATGAACGGCTGCAAAACAAGAAAGCATCCGACGATCAGCAACGCCAGAACGGCGAGCGTCAACATCTGATCGATGCGCGTTGGAGTCTTTTTTTGCATATCCCGGCGTGCGGCTTGGCGGTCCGCACAGCAAGCAAGTGCGCGCATAGTACCGCGAAGGCAATGCAGATTCGGCAGCCGTTCGCGGAGCGGATCGAACGTGCCGCCGCGCTATAATTCAGCGCTCCGGAGAGATGGCCGAGTGGTCGAAGGCGCCTGACTCGAAATCAGGTTTAGGGCAACCTAACGGGGGTTCGAATCCCTCTCTCTCCGCCAAATCGGTTGTTATAACCCGCTGCTTGTGCACATCAAACAGCAGAACTTACCTCCTAACTTTCGTTCTTTTACCCGGCCTTTTACCCGTCACGTTATCTACTTCGTTCTCTGCGACGACGACGGTCGCGTTTGACCCAAAATTCGAGTCCGCTCGCGTGCCGGTGCAATTTGATTGCACAGATTGCCTCGAAGCTTTACGCCCCCTTCCTCACGCCGTGCGTTTCTGTCGTATCGGTCCACGTCCCATGGCGCGACCCCAAAGACCGTTCCTCCATTCAGTGCAAAGCCCCCCATAATTCCCGTTCCATGTTCTCAAACCCTTCTGCGCTGTTTGGCTCCCTGCTGTTTGGCGCCGTTGGCTTTGTCGCCTTCATGTACGGCAAGAAGATGGTGTTGTGGAAGCCTATGGTCATCGGTGTCGCCCTAATGGCCTATCCGTATTTCGTTCCGCAGACTTGGCTGATGTACACCATCGGTTGCGCCCTCTGCTTTGGGCTGTATGTCTTCCGGGGCTGAGTCTTCAGGAACGGTCCAGTTCAACCCGATAGGCTGGTGCAATTGATTGCAGCAGACGGCAATGCTCGCTCGTGTTGGAGCGGCGTCGAACCTATGTGCTGGCCTCGATTGGACCACTCGTTCACGGCGCGTATCACGCATCGGGTGCTCACAATCGCTTTCGGAAGTACCGGCGGGCGAACTCGTTACTGCTCGCGTTGTTGCGGGTAGAGGCGGCCGAGCGCCTCCGTTGCGGCATCGGCGAGCAGCGCTCGCAATCCGGCGTCAATGTTCTCGACGTCGCACGTTGGCTGGCGTTGGGCCAATAGTGCCGCGAGCCGATCGCGGTGCTTGTTCACGATCTCCGCAACAAGCGGCCGCCAGAACGCCGGGTATTCGGTCTCCGTCCAATCGCCGCGGCCGCGTCCATAGTGCGCGACGGCGAGGTAGCGCAGTAACGCCGACGCGACAAGGCCCGAAAGGAATGCGTCGTCCCAGCGTAGCGCCGTGCCCGACTTGCCGCGTGCGAGGTTCATGCCGCGCGCAATACCTGCGCCGCCCAACGCGCCGACTACCGCGCCGGTGAGCAGGCCTGCTCCGAACGTGAGACCCCCGGCGGCGAGGTCGGCGACAAGCCCTGTGAGCGCTCCCGACACGACGCCACCCATCATCGCGGCCTTCCCTTCGCTGAACGGCGCATCGAGCGCGATGCCGGCCGCCAATCGCGCGAGCACTTCTCCTTTCGCGCGGCCGTCGAGCCCATGCAGCGCGATCAATTGATCGGTGCTTCGGCGCAACGCTTCATCCAGCCGCGCCGCCATCGCCTGCGACGCGCGCGTCTTCGCGTTCTCCATCGGGTCCCTGCCCAGGCCAAGACTGTGGCCGATATCGCGCAAGCCACCGCCGATGCCGGCTTCGAGCAGGCGTTCGTGATCGCAGCACGCGCCAGCGATCGGCAACGCGAGCGACGCCATCGCTTCAGAGAACTGCGTTTGACGCCGCGCTTGCCACGCTTGGACGAGCCGATCGTACGAATCACGCCGCGCCTCCGGTAGCGCATCGCGGACGAGGTTGAGCAGCACTATCTCCTGCACCCAGCAACGCGCGAATGCATCGAGCGTGGTCACCGCGCGTATGATCGGACGCGGACCCGATGCGGTGCGCCAACGCACTTCGTCCGCCTGTTCCTCGTCGCGTGGGCGCGGTCGGCCCGTTTGATTGATCACCACGATCACCGGTTTTCCGATCCACTCGAGGATCGCGAGCTCCGGCGCGAGGTAGCCCGCGTCCTCAGGCGCCTCCGCCGCATTGACGAGATAGAGCACGACGTCCGCTTGGTCGCGAACGTTCCGCACAAGTTGCTGTGAAAGGAAAAAGGGGCGGTCGCGAAAGCGATCCCAGACTTGCGACAGAAACCAACCGACCGGATTGCTGTGTTGCGCGAGCCGCCGTGCCAGGCGCGCGCTATCACCGAACCCCGGCGTGTCCCACAAGATCAGCGTGTCGCCTGACGCGGTTTCGATCAGCGGATAGCACGTTGCTTCCTGCGTCACGTGCTGGGCGTCGCGCACCGCCCCCACGTCCCGGCCGAGGAGCGTGCGAGCGAGCGTCGTCTTCCCTGCATTCGTGTGCGAGATCAGCGAGAGCGCGATCGCATTCATTGCGCACGAGCCGCGATCGCTTCATCGAATGCGTTCTCGGCCGCGGCGATATCCGGCGCCGACAAATCGACGAACACCGTCGGAACGTGAGCCTCCTCGCCCAACTGCCGCCACGCAACGCGCCTTTCGGAAATGCGCGCCGGCGTGCTTTTCCAATGAGCCGCCCAAGCGCCCTCGTCGATCAATGCCACCAGCGCTTCGGCGCCGGGGTGCGCGCGCGCGAGTGCCGCGAGAAATGCGCCGTGCACTTCGCGCTCCGGCGTCGCGCTCGCGGTGAATAAGACGACGAACGTGGCGCCGGCGGCATCGCCGGCGGGCACGTCGTCCGCGCCATAGAGGACCGGATGAGCGAACGTCACGGCGACGTTTCCGAAAGTTCGCGCGATGACGGCCTCGAGACCGGCGATCGCCGTGGGTGCTGGAGTATGGCTGTACGGAATCACGCGCACGCGCGCCGGGCGTCCGCGAAAGCCGCGCAACAAGCGTTGGAAGTACGGCTCATCGAGCGGCAAGAGCAAACGCGCGGCCCGGTGGTGTTCGAACACATGCGCCATGAGTGCAAGCAGTAGGCGCGGCACGATGACGACTGCCACGATCGTGGCGGTCATCAGATGGAGCCAGCGCGCTGCATTCTCGCCGGCCGGCGAGCGGATCGCGGCTATCGCGTCGACGTCGGGCACGCGAATGCCCGTCAGGAACGCACCGGGTGCGTACGCGAAGGCAACGATCGAGCGCACCGTCGGTGCATCGAGAAATGTGCTCTCCCAACTCGCGCGGTATTCGAACGCGAGGCCGCGCAAGTAGAGGCCCGCGATAACGCCCGCGGCCAGCGCTGCCGCGGCGAAGTGCAGGATTCGAGCAGCACGGAAGCCGTAGAGCGCGACCGATCGCCGCGTCCAGTCGTCGAAGTATGCGACGATCACATCGCGCATCGCTCCGCCGCGGCGCGGCGGCGAAAGTCCACGCGCGAGGCGCGTGATCATGGCGCGCAGCGGCCCCGGCGTGGCGTCTTCGCCGTATCGCACGATGTATCCGACGACGATCGCGAGATAGACGGCCACGTTCCAGATCAACAGCCCGAGTACCGGCGGCGCGAGGATATTGATCCGCTGCACCCCGCCGATCTGATCGACGAAGACGCCGAGCACGAACGCGAAGAAGACGATCGCCGTGCCGACCCACGGTCGCCAACGGAGTGCGCGCAGCGCGCGTGGAAGTGCGGAGTGGCGTTCTCCCAGTTTCTCCACGGCGAGTGCTGCGCGGTGGGCGAGAAATGCCTCGGGCTTCGCGTCCGCTCCGACAATTTCTGCAGCGGTCCGGCTCGCCCAAGCGCGATCGTTGTCGCTCCACAGGGTGCGCGACCCGTCGGCCGTTTCGATGGCCCGTATTGCAATGACCTTCAGGGCAGCAGATTCGTCCATGCCGCGAAATTCTACGCGGCGGGCGGCGAGCGCATGGATTGCGTCGGGCAATGTCCAGTTGGGGCTACGACGATGCGGAGGCGCAGTAAGCGGGACTTACGTACGCGCGCGCATTTCAAGCAAAATTGCTATTTCACTAACGAATTTTGGGGAGGGCGGGATTAACAACGTGGGACGTCGATCGAAAAATAATTGGGACTTCCACCCCCAACTCTGATGCGGGCAAGCCGCGTCATCCGCACGGTCGGATTCGGGCGTGGCTTCTAAATGGAATTCGGGATCGTTCTAATCCTACGCAAGTGTTGAACATCCATGCGTTGACATCTGACTTGCTTTACGTGTCGAGCATGTCCCACTCGTTCCCCAAGACCCCGTTAAGCGAACGAAGTGAGCAGCGGACGCTCATCCCTCTGTCAGCCAAAAAGTTGCGTTGACGGAGTCGCCGTAGCCTACTCGCCTTGCTACGGCTGCTTACAAAAAAGCGCAAGCCAAACGAGCATCGAAGGCGTTATGCTCTTGGCATCGGGCCGAAAAAGTGACGCGGCTCGCATACGGTCAGGGGACCGAGCAAGGGAGGAGCAATGGAATCGACAGGAACGCGTGGCTCCGCGACGCCTTTCGCGGTTGCGGTCGTCGCTGTCTTGGCTTTAGTCCTCGCGGGCGCGCCCGCTGCAAAGCCGCCATCACTGGACCGAAACGAAGCGGACGCGATCCGTCTGCTTGAACAGGCGACGTGGGGCCCAAACGAAGCGCTCATCGCGCATGTGAAAAGCATCGGCGTCGAACGCTTCGTTGACGAGCAGCTCGCTGCGCCGCAAACCAAGTTCACGGCGTTCGATCCATGGCCCGCGAATCGGCCCGCGACCTGCGTCGACGACCGCACGTTACCGGTCACGCCAACCAGCTATTGCGCGCGCGACAACTACACGCTGTTCCAGCTTCAGCGTGAATTCTTCAAGAACGCAATCATGGCGCCCGATCAGCTGCGCCAGCGGGTCGCATTTGCGCTGTCACAGCTCTTCGTCACGTCGGGCACCGACATCAATCAGGCGTACGCGATGCAGCGTTATCAGCAAATGCTGGCGGATCTCGCGTTCGACAATTTCAAGAATGTGCTGGCGCAGGTGACACTGTCACCCGCGATGGGCAACTATCTCGACATGGTGAACAATCAAAAGCCCAATACGATCACCGGCGTCGAGCCGAACGAAAACTACGCACGCGAAGTGCTGCAGCTCTTTTCGATTGGCACGATCGAATTGAAACCGGACGGCACTCCGCTGCTCGACCCACGCGGCAAGACGATCGCCACCTACGGCCAGGACGAGATCGAAGGATTCGCGCACGTATTCACCGGCTGGACGTATCCCACGGCACCGGGGGCGACGCCGCGCACCGGCTTTAATCCCCGGTATTACGACGGGTTGATGGAGGAGCGCTCGCAATATCACGCCTACACGGCAAAGATGTTGCTCAATGACGCGACCGCGCCGGCAGACCTCACGATGAGCGCGGATCTCGCCACTGCGATCAACAACATCTTCATCCATCCGAATGTCGGCCCGTTCATTGCGAAGCAACTGATCCAGAAGCTCGTGACGAGCAACCCTTCACCGCAATATGTCCGGCGAATAGCAAAGGTGTTCAACGACAACGGCGTCGGTGTGCGTGGCGACTTGAAGGCGGTGGTGCGGGCGATCCTGCTCGATTCGGAAGCGCGCGGGCCGGCCAAGACGGACTCCGACTACGGCCGCTTGCGCGAACCGGCGCAATACGTCGTCGCCGTTGCGCGGGCTTTGGACGCAACGACGGACGGTGTGTTCCTTCGCGCGCAATCCGCGGCGATGGGACAGCCCGTGTACCAAGCGCCATCGGTGTTCAACTTCTATCCGCCGGATTACGGCGTGCCGCGCACCGAAATATTGGGTCCGGAGTTCGCACTCCAGAACACGACGACGGCCTTCGCGCGAATCAACTTCGTGAACGCGCTCGTTTTCGGAACGATCAATCCCGATCCTGCGGTCTACGGCGCCACCGGTACGCAAGCCGATTGGGGCGCGCTCACCGCGCTCGCCGGAGATCCGGATGCTCTGGTGGATAAATTGGATCGCCTGCTCATGCACGGCACGCTTTCGTCTGAAGCGCGTGCTGCGATCGTGACCGCGGTTAATGCGATCAATGCGACTGATGCGCTCGCTCGCGCGAAGACAGCGTTCTATCTCATCGCAACGTCGTCGCAATATCAAGTGGAGCGCTGAGATGAAACGACCCCCACGCTCGCTACGCTCGCTGCCACAGGCGGCGTTCAGTCGCTTGGGACGGCCCTGCGCGACTGACATGGACCGCCGCGACTTTTTGTGCCGTACGGCTGCATTGAGCACCGCTGGTCTCGCCGGCGCGCTCGATCTTTTCCCACTTGCCGCGAAGGCGGCGACAACCGATTACAAGGCGCTGGTCTGCGTCTTCCTGTTCGGCGGCGTCGATGGCAACAATGTATTGGTGCCGACCGACACGGGCGGCTATAGCGCATACACTGCCGTCCGCAGCGCGAGCTCCGGGATCCAGCTCACGCAGGCTGAGCTCCTTCCAATCGCGCCCCTAGCGCCAAACACGTATACGTCGTTCGGTCTTCATCCCGCGCTGCCGGAGCTCAAGACGCTGTTCGATAGCGGCAAGCTCGCGTTCCTCGCCAACGTCGGTGTGCTGACGCAGCCGACGACGAAGGCGGACTACATCGCGGGACGGCGTCCGGATAATCTCTTCTCGCATTCGGACCAGCAGGGCGAGTGGCAAAGCGCCGTCGCGTCCGGCGTTTCCCGCACAGGATGGGGCGGCCGCCTTGCGGATGCGACCGGGTCCGCGACTGGCCAGAGCTTTCCCGTAATTACATCGACGGCAGGCGTCACGCTGTATGTAACCGGTGCGTCGTCGAGTCCTCTTGCGATTCCGACAACGGGCAGCTTCGGTCTGTCCGGCTTCGGCACGAGCGCCGCCGCCAAGGCGCGGCTGACAGCACTCAACGCGTTGCTTGAAATCGACCGCAGCAACACGTTCGTTGCGACGGCCTCCGACATCACCAAGCAGGCGCAGTCGCTCGCGGCGTTGGTTAATCCAATCCTGACCAGCACCACCTCGACGGTGACGGCGGCATTTGGTGGTCAGACCACATCGATTGCGAGGCAGCTGCTCGCGGTGGCGAAGATGATCGAAGCGCAAGCGGTCACCGGCGCGAGTCGCCAAATCTTTTTCGTGTCGCTCGGCGGTTTCGATACGCACAACAACGAAATCACGACGCTGCAGAATCTATTTGGGCAACTGTCGCCGGCCCTCAAGGCGTTCTACGACGCGACGGCGACGCTCGGCATGGCGGAGCGCGTCACCACGTTCACGTTGTCGGACTTCGGACGGACGTTCCAACCTGCAGCCGGCGGCGGCAGCGATCATGCCTGGGGCAACCACCACATCGTGATGGGCGGCGCGGTGAAGGGCGGCTCGATTTACGGCCGATTCCCGCAGCTCGTACTGGGCGGCCCGAACGATTCCGAAAAGGAAGGCCGGTGGATTCCCACTACCTCGGTGGAGCAATATGGGGCGACGCTCGCGCGCTGGTTCGGCGCGGACTCGACGGCGCTTGCAACGGTATTTCCCAATCTCGCAGCCTTTGCGCCCGCCGATCTCGGATTTCTAAGTTAGAAAACGGCGGCGAACGGAGCATCTGGCGCTCGTAGCCTACGAAAAGCAGCATAAATTTCGACGCTGCCCGGCGCCGTCCTACAGCGCCATTGGACGGACGCCGCTGGCTCATCCGATAGCGGCGGGCTAACGTAACCCGAACTCTCGATCGGGCACGGATACGGCGTGGCCCCGTCACCCATGGACGATTCCGCCGCTATTTCAGCGTCCGTCTTGGAGGCGGTAGAAATTGCGAAAACCGCCGGCCTTATCTACGTCCGAGATTCCGAACCAGGTATGCACCGCCGACGGCGCAACAATGGCTTCGATTACGTCGCTCCGGATGGCACCGCAGTGCGGGATCGCGAAGTGTTGGCGCGTATTCAAGCGCTCGCCGTTCCGCCCGCGTATGAAGATGTGTGGATATGTGTAAATCCACGCGGCCATCTGCAGGCGACGGGTCGAGACGCACGCGGACGAAAACAATATCGTTACCACGCAGAGTGGCGACGCATACGCGATGGCGCGAAGTTCGAGCGAATGATCGAATTTGGAGAGGCGCTCCCTAAGTTGCGTCGACGGTTGCGGCGCGATCTCGCGCGATCCGGTCTATCGCGGGACAACGTTCTTGCGATCGTCGTGGGACTCCTCGATGCGACGCGGATCCGAATTGGCAACGCCGCCTACGTGCGCGACAACGCGAGCTATGGCCTTACAACGCTTCGTAACCGTCACGCGCGTTTCATTCGAGATGGGCGATTGATTTTGGAGTTCCGAGGCAAGGGTGGCGCCGCGCAAGAAGTGCCCGTCGATGATCGACGTCTGGTTCGTCTCGTGCGACGCTGCCAGCAATTGCCAGGACAACAACTGTTCCAGTACGTTGACGACGAAGGCGTACGCCATCCGATAACGTCGGACCTCGTGAATGATTACCTGCGCGACGCGATGGGCGCCGACTTCACGGCGAAGGATTTCCGCACATGGGGCGCATCGCTTCGCGCGATTGCACTACTTGCTCGCACACCGCTGCCGGACGATGACGGCGAGCGCGCGTGCAAAGCATGCATTACGGCGGCAATCAAGACGGTCGCTGCGGAGCTTTCCAACACGCCCGCTGTATGCCGCAAATCCTATATAAATCCGATTGTTTTCGATGCATGGCGATGCGGAACGCTGCATGAAACCGTTCCACTCAATGCCGACGTCGGTCCATGGAAGATGGAACAGTCGGCACTCAGTTTCCTGCGTCGTGAAACGCAGCGAAATCGCAAAGGTCGTAACAAGCGCAGAAGCGTCACGCGATCGCTTTTGGGCACAATGAACGACGTCGTTCATCCGCTATGACGACAGGCTTCACATTCGCGCCAACGAACCGGATTGTCCGGAGTGCCGCTGTTGTTCAGAGCCTTTTCGCCGTGCTGGTGATTGTGCTGGCAGCATGTACGACGTTGCCGCCGGGATCCGACTATCCCAAGACACCCAGCACCGCGTTCGCGCAACCGTCAACGACCCGTTTGGGCAAGCAGCTGGCGAAGGAATCGGTCAGGCATTCGGGCCAATCGGGCTTTCGGATTCTTCCGTACGGCGTCGAAGGCCTGCTATTACGTACACAACTCGTGCGCGCGGCGGAACGCACGCTCGATATTCAATACTACATATTCGCCGAGGACGACACGGGCAAGCTGCTGCAACAATCGGTCCTGGACGCCGCCGATCGAGGCGTGCGCATTCGACTCCTGATCGATGATCAGAATTCGTTTCAACGGCACGAAGCGCCGGAAATTATCTCTGCGCTGAACGATCACGCAAATATCGAGCTGCGGCTTTTCAATCCCTTTGTGTATCGCGGGCAGTTTCCGCTGTTGCGCTATCTCGACATGGCCGTGAACGCACAGCGCATCAACCACCGAATGCACAACAAGCTGCTCGTCGCAGACAACGCCATCGCGATTGTCGGCGGTCGTAACGTCGGCGATGAATATTTTGATGCCGGTACGCCTCCCGTCCGCTTCGGCGATTTCGACGTTGCTGTGGTGGGACCGGCCGTTCCCCAACTCTCGGCGAGCTTCGACGAGTTCTGGAACAACTCGCTGTCGATCCCACAAAAGGCCGTTGCGCCCGTTGCACCCTTGGCGGCATCGCTGCCCGAAGCGCGCGCCGAGCTCGCCACGCACCGCGCAGGCATCAACGCACCGGAGATTGAGCAGCGCTTGAACAAAGGTGATCCGCTGAACGGCTTGCTCGATGGCCGCCTGTCATTCGTGTGGGCGAATGCCGCGGTGATTGCCGATCATCCCGAGAAGGCGGAAGTTCCCCCTGGAGAGCCCGTCCGCTCGCCAGTGGTGCGGCAATTGGTGCAGGAGATGCGTAACGTCAACAGCGAGGTCGCGATCGTCACGCCCTATTTTGTTCCAGGCGAGCGCGCGATGGCGCGGATCAAGGAGTTACGGCAGCGAAACGTACGCGTGCGGGTGCTGACGAACTCGCTTTCTTCGACCGATTTTCCGATCGTGCACAGCGCGTATCGCCGCTATCGAACGCCATTGCTCGAAGCCGGCGTTGAGCTGAGCGAGATTCGCGCCGCGTCAGACGGGGCACCCATGGGTAGCAGTCCGCAGGGCAGCGGAGCGAGCGGCAAGAGCGGTGATGCGCCCTTCGCGCTGCACGCGAAACTCTATGTTTTCGATCGACAACGCGTGTTCATCGGCTCGGCGAATTTCGATCGGCGCTCGTTCAAGCTCAATACCGAACTCGGATTGATGATCGAGAGTCGCGAGCTCGCGGGTCAGATCGTCGCCCAGTTCGAACAGTTCGCTGCATCGCCCAATAGCTATCGGCTAATCCTCGAGCCCGGCGGACCGAAGGGCGAACGGATACGCTGGCGAACTCAGCTCGATGGCAAATCGGTCGACCTGGACGACGATCCCGACACAACGGCATGGCGCCGGTTCGAAGTGGCGATGTACTCGATGCTGCCAATCGATGAGTTGCTCTGACGTTCGGTAGCCGGATCGTTTGCGCTATTTCTTCGCTTGCGCCGCTGGCTCGGGTGATTTGGCGGGTTGACCGGCAGGGGTCGCGGGTGCCGGTCCCATTTGCGGCGTGACGACATTGCCTTTCGCCTTCTGTTCGGCGATGTAACGCGCTGCGACGCGATCCTCCGCCTGCGCCTGCTGCTTTTTCGCGAGATCGGAACGGCGGTATATCTCCAGATCGGCAATGCGTGGTTTCCGGCCCCCTGATTCGATCGATTCTGCGCGTGCGGATTTGCGGAGCTACCAAGGATGCGTGATCGACCACGTTTCGTTCGCGTGTCTGAGCAAGCCGGGATTCTGCCGGCATTCGGCGACGAACCGTCGAACCTCCGGCGCATGCCAGGTGCGGAGATACGCATTCCACGCGTCCTCCAGGCTTTGACGGCGGAGATCCGCCGGCGCGAAGGGGAGCGCGTTCAAGAGCTTGATCTTGCCATTCGGCACGATGAGCAGCATCGCCTGCGGGTTGACGAGACGCATCTCCATCTCCTTCACGATATCCCAAGGGTAGATCGAGAGCGCGATGCGTGCACCGCTCGCGCTCGCATGCGCGCGAAGCGCGTCCACGGCGCGTCTCCAGCTCGCATCGCTGCATGAGATGCGATCCCATTGCGCCGCCGCCCGACCGATTCGCATCATCGGACCTGTGACGAACGAGCTGCATCCGAGCGACGCCGCGAGATCGTAGACGCGAACGATCTCGTGAAGATTGATCCGACTGGGAACAAAAACGAGTTGCGGCGCGATGCCGCGCGCGACCAGTCGTCTGATCGCCGAGGTGGCCGCAGCGAAGCTCGATCCCGGCCTTACGCGCGCGTTCGTATCGGCAGTCGCGCCGTCGATCGAGATCTGCACGCATTGCACTTCCAACGTTGCGAGTCGATCTGCCGCCGCGTCGTCGATCGGGTTCCCGTCTGTCTCGATCTTGAGCGCAACGCCAGCGTCGGACAGCAGCTCGAAGAGATCGAAGCAGAACGCGACGGCGAGCGGCTCGCCGCCACCGAAAGCGACATACGGAACGCCGAAGTCCGCGATTTCGCGTGCGATTCTCAGCGCTTCATCGCGGTCGAGCTCATCGGCCCAAGCCTTGTCGGGTCCCGAGTCTTCACAGCAGGCAATGCAGCGCGCGCGGCAGCGATTGGTCAGCTGCCAGGCGACGAAGAGGGGTGCTCGGTACTCGTGTACCGAGCACCCCGGGATGGCGTCGACGTGATCGATCTCAGGTGAAACGGATGTACGGCTGGGCCATCACCTGTTCCGAGACGTCCTCGAGCTTCGGCGTTTCCCACAACGGTTTGTTTTCATGCGCTGGCACGAGGCTGGGCGTCTGCCCCACGCTCTGCTGCGACTCCGGTTGCACGTTCAGATCTTTCATCATGCCTCCCGTCGGATTTCAGACAATCGCGACTGAAAGAAGCCGCCAGCTATTCGCGATTGCGTGTCGCGATGAATCGTCGATCGCGCGTTTTGCTGCGGCAATCAGTGTCGGGTGATGCCATGCGTCGCAGTACGCCTTCCATGCATCGACCAGCCCGCACGTTCGCAGGTCCGCGCACAGGTGCGGAAGCGCCGCAGCGACCTTGACCCAACCGTTGGGCAGCACCAGCAGGGTCGCAGGGGGGACTTCGACGCTTTCCCGCAGCCCATCGGCCAAATCAAACGGACTGTAGCAAAGTGCCATGTCCGATTCAATGGAAGCCTGCCGATCCAGCGTCGCACGGAACGCGCGGTATTGCTCCGAATCGGGCTCGAGCTTCGTCCAGTGGCGCGCCGCCGTGCCGATGCGCATGAGCTTGCCCGTGTTGAAGCGGAACGCTCCAAGCGACCGGGCGCGCTCCAACACCTCGGGCAGCTCGTGGATATTTATCCGCGTCGGCGCGAACGTGATCTCCAGCGGTATTCCGGCTGCGTGCACTGCACGACATGCGTCGTGCGCTCTCGCGAGCGATCCACCAGGCCGCTGCCGCCGGTACGTCTCGTCCGAATCGCCATCGAGGCTGACCTGAATCGAGCGAATCGGGAGACGCGCCAGCCGTTCGACGGTCGCGGCGTCGAGCCGCTGCCCATTGGTCTCGATCTTGAGCTGCACGCCAGCGCTTCCGAGCGCCTCTGCGACGGCGAGGAAATGAGGCACGACCAGCGGCTCGCCCCCGCACAGCATGACATACGGAACCTCGTTGCGCGCGATGTCCGCGGCGACGCGCATCGCTTCGTCGGCGTCGAGCTCATCGCGGAGCCCCTTCCCGGGTGCGGACTCCGTGCAACAGTGAAGGCAGCAGAGGTCGCAGTCGCGCGTGAGCTGCCACGAGACGAGAAGCGGCGCTCGCAGCGCGTCGATGCAATGGCGCCCGACGTTCATGGTCCGGCGTGCAAGAAGATGCCTACCATGAACAGCCCCACCGCAACTACATAGCAGGCGACCATGCTACGCACCGCACCGACGAACCTTCTCGGCTGCTCGAACGTATCGTGTGCGCGACACGCGCTCGACACGAGCAGGGGCCCCGCGAGCAGCGAGAGGAGCGAAGCGCTGGGAAACATCCCGGCGACGACGCCCGCCGGCACGACGGCGAGACCCGCCGCCGCAAGTCCAACATAGAGCGTCACCGCCCGCCGTCGCCCGAGACGCACAACGAGATTGCGCTTGCCGACAAGTCGATCCTGGTGAAAATCGGGAATCGCATTCACGACCGCCAGCGCCGCGATCAGCAGTCCGGGTACGAGCGACGCTAGGACCGCCGCCCGGGAAAGCGTCCCCGCATGCAGCCAGAGGCTGCCCAGTACCATCCACGGACCGTACGAAAGTCCGATCACGGTTTCGCCGAGCCCGCGATACGACCAGCGGATCGGCGGGGCTTCATAGAAGATGGCCGCCGCTCCGCCCAGAAGGGCAAACGCAAGGATCGGCCACCCTCTGCGCAGCGTGAGGTAGGCGCCGACTGCAAGCGCGCCCGAGAACGCGGCCACGCCGATCCAGAAGACGACGTTCGAAATCGGCTGCACGTCGACCGGGTTGAAAATGCGATCCGTGCCCATCCGTGCATCGAAATACTCGTTGAACGCTTCCACGCCCACGACGGCGAGCACGACCCCGAGGAAGCCGCTCCAGAACATCGATGCATCGAACTGCCGGGCCATCACATGAGCCCACACGCCGCCAAGGACGTACGGCAGGAGTCCCGCGAAAAGAAAAAAGCGGTATCGGACGAGACCGATGACGCGCAGCAGGCGGCGCAGCGGCGTCAGCGAGGTCGCGACGCCGGCATCGGTGCCGCCCGTCAAAGATGGACCCATCGGTGGAGCTCTGAAGTCTTGCGCGGATCGGACGCGAGGTCCTCGACGAATTGCGCGACGCGCGGATCACGCCACGCGCGCTGAAAATTCGACCAGATCTCCGTGAGCGATTCCTTGCGCAGATCGCCGCAGACGAACGGCAACGCGTTGATGAGCTTCACGAGGCCATTGGGAAGCACGATCACGAGCGCCGCGGGATGCTGCAGGCGATAGCGGAGCTCGTCGAGCAGTCCCATCTCGTGGAAGTACACGCGCATGCGACCGCGGTATTCCGTCGCCTTGGCGCGCAGGGTGTCGAAGAACTTCGCGTATTGCTCCTCGGACGGCGCAAGGTGGCGCCACGTCTTCACCGCGTTTCCCGTGTACATCGTGCGCCCCGTGTAGAAACTGTAGGCCCCGAGGTCGCACGCGAGATCGACCGCCGCGCCGACCTCGTCGATGTTGAATCGTGTCGGCGAGAAATTGATCTCGATCGGGACGCCTGCGCGGTGAAGGTTGCGCGCGCCTTCGACGGCGGTCCGGAATTCGCCGAGCACCCGCATGCGGTTGAAGGTCTCGCGCGATGCACCGTCGATGCTCACCTGCACGGCCTTGACGCCGAGGCGCTGAAGTCGCCCGCAATTCTCGGGCGAGAGATAGTGGCCATTGGTCTCGATCTTCAGCTGCCCGCCACCCGCGCAGAAATGCTCCACCATCTCGAAGAAATGCGGGTGCACCATCGGCTCCCCGCCGGAGAACGACACGTACGGGACCTCGAGTTCCCGCATCTGGTCGAGGATCGCGAGCACTTGGGGTTCCGACAACTCGTCGCGAAACGCCTTGCCGGGACCGCTCTCCTCGATGCAATGCAAACACGCGAGATTGCATTCGTTCGTGATCTGCCAAGCGACGTATAGCGGTGCGCTTAGGTCTTCCGTACTTCGTGCGTCGACGCGCGTTGTCGTTTGGTTGACCGGTGACGCGCCGTCATCCACGCGGCGAATCCTCCAGCAGGCCCTTGCCCCGCAAGTCGGCGATCAGCCCAAGGACTTCGCGCTCGATGGAGCCCAACGGGTCGTCGTAGCGGTCTCTCATGCGATCGGCGATCTCGCGCTCGGTGCCGCCGGCCTGGATCTCGCGGATGACGGCGGCCGCAGTTGGATTCAGCGTGAAGACCTTCTCGGAGCGGGTCTCGAACAGAACCCCGCCGAATTTCTCTTCACGGAACTTGACATATTTCGCCAGTCGCATGGCGCGTCCTCTCCCTGTTGCAGTTTAGCAAATGCGTATTCCCCATACCCTGCGCGTTGGTGCAATAGGGTTGAAAAACTCGATCCGCGAGTCTAGGCTTACTCATTGGGTACGGCGCGTGCTTCTCTGATCGCGCCGACACGTCGGTCGATCGCTTCGTTCGGGGAGGTCGGATGCGATTCGCAAGCGTCGCGTGCGTGCTCGCGTTCTGCGCATTCGCGTCCTTCTCTTCGGCGGCGCAGCAAGCGGCCCCGCCGCAAGCCTCGAACACGCCGGTGTGCGCCGGCTGCCACGAAGACAAGTGGACGTCGATCGCGATCAGCGCCCACGGCGCCAAGAACGACGCCCAGGGCAGCATGTGCCAGGCGTGCCACGGCGACGCCAGCGAGCACCTCAAGGATCCGACGAAGGCGAAGCCCGCGAATCCGTTCTCGAGCCTGACGCCGGCGGCCGCCACCGCGCAATCCAACGTGTGCCTCGCCTGCCACACGGGCGCACGCGAGCTGGCTTTCTGGGATTCCGGGAAGCACGCGAAACAGGACGTCTCGTGCGCGAACTGCCACACGATCCACGGCAAGGCACGCAACCCGCCCGTCGCGCCGTACACCACGAGCTTCAGGCCGAACGAGGCGGACGTCTGCGGGGCATGTCATCAGCAGATCCGCTCCGCGATCCTCAAGCCCTCGCATCATCCGATCATCGAGAACAAGATGAAGTGCTCGGACTGCCACAATCCGCACGGCGCGCTCACCCCCGTCATGCTGAGGCACGAGTCGGTGAACACGGAGTGCACGTCGTGCCATGCCGACAAGCGCGGACCGTTCATGTTCCCGCACCCGCCCGTCGACGAGAACTGCCTGTCGTGCCACACCCCGCATGGGTCGGTCCACTATGCGCTCACCAACGAGCACGTCCCGAACCTGTGCCAGGACTGCCACGACTGGTCGAAGCATCCGGGATCGTTCTACCAGGGGCAAAGCGGCTGGCTCACGCCCCAGGGAACACCCAACCCGTCGGTGAGCACGCGGCTCATCGCCCGTTCCTGCCTGAATTGCCATAACGCCATTCACGGCTCGAACGCGCCCGGCGCACGTGGCAAGTTCCTCACGCGCTAGGAGGAAACCGTGAACCGGACGACTCTGGCAACGCTTATCGGAGCCCTGTTCGCCGCGAACTCTGCCGCCGCGGAGGACGCAAACCCATGGCTGATCGAGGGCTCGGCAACGGCCGGCGCAATCATCACGAACGAATCGGGGCGCGACGCATCCAAGATCGAGGAATACCAAGATCTCAACGGCGGCGTGCTCTCGAACATCTTCGTTCGCGGGCGCAACGACAAGACGTGGATCGACGCGTACGGCGAGAACTTCGGCCGAGACGACATGTACATCTCGCTGCGCGGCGGCCAGTACGACGTATTCAAGTATCGCATCTACACGAACTGGCTGCCGCACAACCTCGCGTTCAACGCGGCGACGCCCTACAGCGGCACCGGCACCAATCTGCTGGTGTCTTCGTTTCCGCAGATCAATCCCGATACCTGGAGCCGTTTCACGCTCGGCACCGAGCGCAAGGACACCGGCGGGTACTTCGAGTGGCAGGGTACGAACCCTTGGTACTTTCGCGTCGAGGGCAATCGCCTCTCGTACGACGGCACCAAGGTGGGTTCGGGGGCATTGGGAACGAGCCCCGGCAACGGCTTCGCGGACCTGGCATTTCCGGTCTCGTACACGACGAATGCGGCGACCGCCGAGGTCGGCTACAACACGCGCCCGATGCTGTTATCGGCCAGCTACACCTTCAGCCGGTTCAACAACGACAACACGACGCTGCAGTGGACCAACCCGTTCTTCAACAATCAGCTCGACACGTCGTACCTTCCGGTCGACAACACCTATCAGCGCATCGCGCTCAACGGCGTGCTTCGTGACCTCGGCTACGGCTCGACGCTGTCCGCACGCTATACCTGGTCGAAGATCACCAACGACACCGGCGTGGCACCGTTCGCGCTAAACAGCGGCGGCGTGTTCGCGCCAACGCTGCCCAACACCGACACGTTCAACGGCGAGCTGATCGACCAGACGTTCGCGGTGTCGCTCACCTCGACGCCCATACAGAAACTCGACACCAAGCTCTATTTCAACTGGTACGACCACAACAACAACTCGACCCAGCTCACGTTCTCGCCCGATTCGCCGGTCAACTGCGACGGTCCCTGCCAGAACCAGCTCTACAGCTACCGCAAGAGCAACGCCGGCATCGAGGGCATCTACCGCTTCGACCGCGCGAACCGGCTCTCCGGCGGCTGGGACTACGTCGACCTCGACCAGACGCGCATGGACTACAACCACGTCCAGACCAACAGGTTGTGGATCGAGTACAAGAACACGTCGCTGGACAACCTGTCGGCGCGCATCAAGTACTGGTACCTCGAGCGCCGCAGCGACTTCCTCCTGGGGGATGCGGGCACCGGGCCGAACGATCCGCTATACATCAACCGCTTCATCAATAGATATGACAATTCCCCGCTCGACCAGAACCAAGTCAAGCTCACCTTGGATTGGAGCCCGGCCCCGTTGCTCGACACCTCGTTCGAGTACATCTATCGCGACAACCATTACAAGGACACGACGCTCGGCCGCACCAGCGACCGCCGTAACGAGATCTTTGCCACCGCCTCGTACGGTGACCTCAAGAAGTGGCGCATCACGCTGATGGGCGATTACGAGTGGGTGCACTACGACTCCAATCACCGCAACATCAGCGACACCGGGGCGGCCAACGCGTTCAACCCGTTCGCGCCGCCGACGAGCTCGAACTACAATTGGGCGGCGACCAACAAGGACGACAACTGGCTGGTCGGAATCGGCCTCGACTGGTTCGCGACGGACAAGCTGACGATCAAGGGCTCGCTCTTGTACTTCGAGTCCGACGGCAATTCGGACGTGATGAGCCAGAACAACTTCGGCAACCCGATGCCCATTAACGCGTACGACAACTGGAAGCAGACGTCGCTCAACCTGAAGGGGATCTACGCGTTCACCAAGCAATGGTCGTTCACGGGAGGCTACGCGTACCAGCGCACGCGCTACAACGACATCGCTTTCGACGGCTACCAGTACACGATTCCGTCCCCGCCCGTGACCACCAACACCGGACAGAGCTATCTCAACGGGTATCGCGCATTCACGAACGCCAACGCCAACATCTTCTACGTGCTGGCGACGTTCAAGTTCTAGGACGGTTTGTCGTCAACTGCCCCGCGGGTTCGACCGTGCGCCGCGCATTGCGGGCGAACAGCACGTTCGCGCGGTTGACGAACGCGTTCACGAACGCGCCCGAGATGCGGTCCAGCACGCTTCCGGCCACGCCACGCATCAAAGCGTTGTCGAATTCGCAGCGCAGCAGGAATTCCACCTTGCACGCTTCGGGCGCGAGCGCGCGAATGCTCCAGTCGCCGTCGAATCGTCGAAACGGCCCTTGCTCCATGCGAACCAACAGCCATTCCGGGCGCTTCTTCGGGTTGCGCGTCGTGATCTCGAAGCGGACGCCGTGCCAGGCGACCGCAATGCGCGCAGCGACGATGGAGTCGTCGCGCGCGAGGATCGTCGCGCCGGCGCACCACGGCAGAAACTCGGGGTAATGCTCGGCGCCCTCGATGAGATCGAACATGTCCGGGGCCGAATACTCGACCAGCGCGGAGTGATGAACCTCCATGGTTTGGTCGTCAGTATGTTGAGAAGGCCGACAAAGAAACCCCGCGCCGTCAGATCGTCGCATGGTAGCGCAAACAGCCTGCAACACGGCGCACGATTGACGCGCGGTCGCGCAGCTAGGATGATGGCGACAGGCGCCCTTGGGCGCTGATATCGAAATCGTCCATGGGAGGCAATATGAAGTTGCGCGTCATTGCAGTGACGTTTGCGACCGGCGCGCTTCTTTCCGCGCCCGTCGTCGCGCAGGAAGATCTTGCGAAGAGCAATGGATGCCTTAATTGTCATGCAGCCGACACGAAGAAGGTCGGCCCGTCGTTCAAGGAAGTCGCGGCGAAATACAAGGGGAAAGCGGATGCGGAAGCAACGCTGGTCGCCAAGCTGAAGGAAGGCAAGGGGCACCCGGCAACGAAGGGAAGCGAAGCCGATACCAAGTCGCTGGTCAAGTGGGTGCTGTCGATGTAGTCGAGGCACGATCGATACAAAAAAGCCGGCGCACGCCGGCTTTTTTTCATGCTCGATCACGCGCTACGGCGCCTTGTGCGCGATGCCCTTGTGGCAATCGGTGCAAGTCGCCGCGCCAGCCAGCACCTGCTGATGCATCGGCTGCACGAAGTCCTTCTGCTTCTTCACCACATCCGCTGTGAACGCGTGACATACGCGGCAATTCGCGGAGTTCGTCTCCTTGTACTCGGCCCATACGATTTCCGCCATGCGAGCGCGTTCCTTGTTGAACTTCTCCTCCGTGGAGATGACGCCGCGCATTTCTCCAATCGCGTCGTGGATGCCCGCCTTGGCCTTGTACCAGAGCAGCGCCGGATAGGCGTGCGGAATATGGCAGTCGTGGCAGCCTGCCTGCACACCAGTCCGATTGAGATAGTGCCCGCTTTCGCGGTATTCGCGCGCCACCCACTGCATCGAGTGGCATGCGGTGCTGCAGAATTCGTTGGTTCCGGTCGCTTTGACCATGACTTGTGTTGCGATCACGCCGCCGGCGCCGATGACGAGTCCGACGACGACGAGCGCGAGGACCGACCATCGGGCGCTCGGCGTGGTCAATCGATGCCACGCGCGACCGATCGCGCCGCGCCGAGCAGTTGTTGGATCACTTGGATCTTCCGCCATCCGCCCTCCCCGCGCTTGTATGGCTTCGTGCCGTGCAATCCGGCAAAGTTTGGTATCGCCTTGTTCGGGTCGCAGTATATCGTGCGTTTAGTCGCGATTCGTTCGCGCCAGAGCAGCGAGCCGTGCTTGCGCATTCCGAGCGCGAAGCGTGCCCACCCGCCCAAGATCACAAAAAAACGGAGACCAAAGTCTCCATCCTGTGCGCGGCAAGGAAGCCGCGACCGCGAGCGTCATTTCTTCGCAGCGGGTTCGGGCGCCTTCGCCGGCGCTGTGGCCGCCTGCGTCGAAGTCGGACCCATCTGCGGCGTGACCGTGACGCCCTTCGCTTTCTGCTCGGCGATGTAACGCCCTGCCACGCGATCTTCCGCGGTGGCTTGCTGTTTCTTCGCAAGATCCGCCGCGGCGGAGTCCTTCGCTTTCTTCGCCTCGGCGGCCGCCTTTTGCTCGTCGGTCGGCGGCGGCGGCGCGGGCAGTTTCGCCAGCGCGGCACCAAAGCACACCAGCACCAGCGCGGCGCCGGTCAACGTGCGTAGGGACGTCATTCTCTCTCTCCTTCTCCTGTGGCCTTGGGCTAGGCGGGCCGACGCCGCAGCGCGGGCGCCGCTTCGGACTGCCCTGGCAACGCTTCCGGCGGCACCCTCTCGTCCGGCGGCACGACCTTCTCGCGCGCGCGACCCGCCACGACATCCTCGTACCAGCGCAGGTGATGATGCTCCGCCCAGCTTTCGGTCACGTAGCCGTAGCGCATCGCGCGATAGGCGTCGGTCATCCCTATCGTGCCGAGGTAGATGTGGACACACGCCAGCGCGATCGCGACATAGGCGGCGACCATGTGCAGGACGTTGGCGGTCTGCATTGTGCCGCGCGTCTGGTCGAAGTTGGGGAACACGAGCACCAGCCCGGTGACGACGAGGATCGTCGACAGCACCACCAGCACGAACCAGAACACGAGTTTCTCGCCGGCGTTGTATTTGCCGGACGGATATTCGTGTCCCTTGAAGTATCCCATGATGTGTGTGAACCACTTCACGTCCTCGACGCCGATGCCGTTGTCGCGTATGAAGCGCACGAACATCAGTGGAACGGCGACGATCAGGATCGGCCCGACGAAGTTGTGGAGGTTCTTCGCGAGCGTCGCCAGCCAGGAGAACAGCGTGTAGCCGAGCAGCGGAAGTAACACCGTCTTGCCCATCGAAAGGATGAGACCGGTGATGGCCAGCGTGACCCACGTGATCGCCAGCAGCCAGTGGGCGTAGCGGTCGATTGGAGCGAAGCGCCGGATCAGGCGTTCGCCTGGCCTGCGCTCGTAATCGAGTTTGCCGCGCCACGCGTAGAAGACGGCGAGGCCGACCACGGCGAGCACGATCGCGATGGCGCCCAATCCCATGACCGGCGTGCGCAGCGCGCGCCACGTCTGGCCCTGCGGCTGGATCAGCACGTTGGTCTCGCGACCGACGACGGTGGTGGTTTGCGGCGCGCCGGAGCGCACTTCCGACCACAAGGGCTGGTTGTTGAGCGGCTGCGTGGCCTGCCGCTCCTGCTGCTGCTTCGTCAGATCGGGACCGACGGGATAGACCGATTGTGGCTGGGCACAGGCAAGCTGGCCGCCGAGGCAAAAAAGAGCCACGCTCGTGCCAAGCGCACGAAGAACGCCTTTGGTCATCGGGATTCTCCTGCCCTCAGCGGATGCGCTTGTACTCGTTTTGACTTTGATTGCGGGTGGCGACCGCCTTCTCCCATTCGGCCTTGCTACCGTTGAACGGCGGATTCGAGTACGGGGGTGTGTCGGGCTTTCCCTGGTAGGTCCCCTGTTTATATTGCAGTACCTGCGGGCGCTCGCCGCAACCGGCGAGCACGAGCCCGGCCAGCGCAACGGCCATGGCGGCAGTGGTGCGCATCATGACTTGCCTCCGCTCGGGGACGGTCCGGCGCCGGGCGCGGCGCCCGGCTGGGTTCCGGACTTCGGCGCTTCGGGCCGGCCATAGGCCGTCGCCCAGCCCCATACCTCGCCGCCCTTGCCGCGATTCACCACGCGCTCGCGATAGATGTCGGCCAGCACGTCGCCGTCGCCGCCGAGGAGCGCCTTGGTCGAGCACATCTCCGCGCACGCGGGCAGTTTGCCTTCGGCGAGACGGTTGCGGCCGTACTTCTTGAATTCCGCGTCGGACATGTCCGGCTCCGGGCCGCCCGCGCAGAACGTGCACTTGTCCATCTTGCCGCGCACGCCGAACGCACCGGTCTGCGGGAATTGCGGCGCCCCGAATGGACAGGCGTAGAAGCAATAGCCGCAACCGATGCACAGGTCCTTGTCGTGGAGGACGATGCCTTCCTCGGTCTTGTAGAAGCAGTCGACCGGACACACGGCCATGCAAGGCGCGTCGGAGCAGTGCATGCAAGCGACCGAAATCGAGCGTTCACCCGGAACGCCGTCGTTGATCGTGACGACGCGGCGGCGGTTCACGCCCCAGGGGATGTCGTGCTCCTGCTTGCACGCGGTGACGCAACCGTTGCATTCGATGCAACGCTCGGCATCGCACAAGAATTTCATTCGGGCCATGGTTGTCTCCTCAGGCCTTCGCCACTTGGCAAAGCGTGGTCTTGGTTTCCTGCATCATCGTCACGGAATCGTAGCCGTAGGTGGTCGCCGTGTTGACCGCTTCGGCGCGCACGATCGGCGCGGCACCTTCGGGATAGTAGGCAAGCATGTCCTTGCCCATCCACCAGCCCGAGAAGTGGAAGGGGATGAACGTCGTACCGGCACCCACGCGATCGGTGACCATCGCCTTGACCTTGATTTGCGCACCGGTGGGCGTTTTGACCCACACATATTCGCCATCGCGGACACCGCGGTCGTTCGCGTCCTTCGGACTGATCTCGATGAAGTTTTCCTGCTGCAATTCGGCGAGCCACGGGTTCGAACGCGTTTCCTCGCCGCCGCCTTCGTATTCGACCAACCGGCCGCTGGTAAGAATGAGCGGGAATTTTTCCGCGATCTTATCGTCGACGTTCTGCTGCTGAACGCTCTTGTACAACGTCGGCAAGCGCCAGAACGCCTTCTTGTCGTCGTGCGTCGGATACTTCGCCACCAGGTCGGGCCGCGGCGAGTACAGCGGCTCGCGGTGCTGCGGAATCCCGTCGGGGAAGTTCCAAACAATCGCGCGCGCTTTCGCGTTGCCGAACGGATGGCAGCCGTGCTTCATTGCCACACGCTGGATGCCGCCCGACACGTCGGTCTTCCAGTTCTTGCCCTCGGCGGCTTTCTTTTCCGCCTCCGTCAGATCGTCCCACCAGCCCAGTTTTTTCAGCAGCACATGGTCGAACTCCGGGTAACCCGTCGTGAGGTCGCTGCCTTTGGGATACGAACCGTCCTCGGCCAACAGATTCACGCCGTCGCGCTCGACGCCGAAATTCGCACGGAAGCAACCGCCGCCGTCCATCAGTGAGCGCGATTGGTCATACAGGTTCGGTGAGCCGGGGTGCTTGATTTCCGCGGTCCCATAACACGGCCATGGCAATCCGTAGTAATCGCCATCGCATGGACCCCCGCTCGCACGAAGCGTCTTCACGTCGAACGTGTTCTGGTTCTTCATGTGCAGCTTCAGGCGTTCGGGCGATTGGCCGGTGTAGCCGATCGTCCAGCACGTCTTATTGATCTCACGCAATATGTCTTCGGGCGTCGGTTCCTCGAACTTC
>DASXSP010000132.1:0-16000 GCA_036505865.1 Casimicrobiaceae bacterium | reverse complement strand
TTGAATTCGCGGAAGCGCTTCAACATCGGGAACAGGCCGAAGTTCATCGAGCCCATGTTGAGCGATGCGACTTCCGGTTTCAATTGCAGTGCCGGCTGCAGCCGTTCCTCGATCGACATCGTCGCCGCGCCACCGGTCGTGAAGTTGAGGACGACGTCGCTGCGGCGCGCGATTTCCGGCGCAAATTCGCGAAAATATTTCGGATCCTGCGTCGGATGTCCATCGACCGGATCGCGCGCATGCAGATGAACGATCGCGGCGCCGGCTTCTGCTGCGGCCACCGCAGCGTCGGCGATCTGTTTCGGCGTGACCGGTAAATGGGGCGACATCGACGGCGTGTGGATCGAACCGGTAATGGCGCACGTGATGATGACTTTGCGGCGTTCGGCCATGGTCTAGCTCCTCATTCGGTGTTCGATGATGCGATCTTGTGCTGTCGTAGCGCGAGTAGACGGCGGTCGCGTCGGCGTGTTCGCCGCTCGCGCTCCGCGCTAGTCAACGGTGCATCCAGCGCAGAGACCACGCGCGCCGCTTGCTGGTCTTCCCAGACGTCTGGTCGTGGCGCATCGGCCGCAAGACGACGGTAGAACGCACTGTAACGCGCGCAATAATCGGCGACGCCACCGGGCGCGTTCAATTCGATCGTTTCAAACGGACCCATGAACGACCAGCGGAGGCCCAGACCATCCTTGATCGTCTTGTCGAGATCGTCCGGCGACACATAGCCTTCTTCGACAAGCCGCATCGCCTCACTGAGCAACGCACCCTGCAATCGATTGAGGATGAAGCCGTCGATCTCGCGTCGCACGATGACCGGCACTTGTCCAACTTTGCACATGATTGTGTGAGCGCGCTCGATTGTCGCGGACACGGTCCACGGCGCGCCGCACAGCTCGACCACGGGCACAAGATGCGGCGGATTCACCGGATGCGCGACGAGACAGCGCGCTCGGCCAGCGAGGCCTTCGGTGAATTGCGACGCTGGAATCGCGGACGTCGAGCTTGCCAGAATCGCTTCGTCGTTTGTCAGACGATCGAGTTCCCCAAACATCGCGCGCTTCAGTTCAAGTTGCTCGGGCAAATGCTCGTGCACCCACGCAACACCTGTCACTGCTGTTTCGAGCGACGACACATAGGCGATCCGTTCACCAGCCGCCACAGCATCGTCACAGAGTCCGGCGCCCTGCTGTTCCGCCAGACTCAGCCCGATGTAAGCGCGCGCATCCGTGAGTTGCGCTGGATTGCTGTCGTACAAACGCACGGTCCAGCCGGCACGCGCAAACACCATCGCCCATGCGCGGCCGATGAGACCAGCGCCGATCATCGCTGCTGTGTTGTCCATCGCTACATCCACAATACGCGCTTCCGTAAATCGAAATCATCGCGCAGCGCCTGCGCCGGTCCATGATGCACGACAGTGCCCCGCTCCAGGACGTACGCTTGGTCAGCCAGAGCGAGCACCAAGTCGAGATTGTGCTCTACGATGACGATCGACAGCTCGTCGCGCAACTTGTCGAACGCTTCGAACAGTTCTTCGATGATCGCAGGCGCGAGGCCCTCGAACGGCTCATCGAGCAGCAGCACGCGCACGTGGCCAGCGAGCGCACGCCCCACAGCGGCCATTTGCTGTTCGCCGCCCGACAAGTAATCGGCGGACGTGTCGAGGCGCGCTTTCAACTGCGGAAAGAAGCCGAGAATTTTTTCGTCCGACCAGGCGACGCCGCTGCCGCCATGCCGCTTCAGCCGCCCAAGCTCGAAGTTGTGCCGCACACTCAAACCCGCAAAGAGTCCGCGCCCTTGCGGCACGTATCCGATGCCCGCGCGTGCATTCTCGGCTGCGGGGTGGCCCACCAAGTCGTTGCCGCTCAATACGATCCTCCCGCTCCGCGCGCCGACGATGCCGATGACGGTCTTCAACAGCGTCGACTTCCCGGCCCCGTTGCGACCGAGCAGCGCGACGATCTCGTGCTCGTGCACAGCAAGCGAGGCGTCCTTGACGATGTGGCTCTTGCCGTAGAACGCGTTGACGTCATCGAGCATCAGCAGCTCCGGTGATTTCGCGCGTTCCGCATGACCACGCGCCGTCGCCGCCAACGCCGCCGTACCGCGCCCGATGTAGATTTCCTGGACCGCGGTGCTTTGTCGTGCGTCATCCGCTGTGCCGTCGACAAGGACCTTACCTTCGTTCATCACCGTCACGCGATCGGCAAGCGCGAAGACACGATCGATATCGTGCTCGACGAGCAACACCGGAATATCGGCCGAGATTCGTTTGACGAGCTGGGCGACACGTTCGCGCTCGGCAGCGGATAGCCCCGCCAGCGGCTCGTCGAGAAGCAACACGCGGGGACCGCTCGCCAGCGCCAGTCCCATGTCGAGCAGGCGCTGCCCGCCATAGGAAAGCGAACCCGCCTCGGCGCGTTCGATTCCTGACAATCCCAGAAATCGCACAAGCTCTGCGGTGCGTTGCGTCACGCGCTCGATCGCGAGCGCGTCGGTCCAACCATTGCGATGCGACCGATCGCGTGCCTGCACGGCGAGGCGCAGATTCTCTTCGATCGGTAGACCTGGGAAAAGATTCGTAATCTGAAACGATCGCGCGAGCCCGGCCGCGACGATCCGTTGCGGCGGCATACCAGTGATTGGCATTCCGGCCAGCATCACGCTTCCGTGATCGGGCACGAACAATCCGGAGATCAGATTGAACACGGTCGTCTTGCCGGCGCCGTTCGGACCGATCAACGCGTGCAACGAGCGATCGCGCATGGTGACGCTCGCGTCGACGACCGCCTTGATGCCGCCGAATGCCTTCGCAAGATCGCGCGCTTCGAGCACCACACCGCCATCGTTGTGATCGATACGCAGGAACGTCGGAAGCGCAACACCGTGCTCGATCGCGCGACCGGCCATCGCCGCGGCCTCGACAACCTTCGGCTTCAGTGGCTCGGTAAGGCGTTGCCATACCCCGACAAGTCCCGTTGGCGAGAAGACAACGAATGCGACGAATAGCAAGCCGAAGTACAGCAGCCAATCCGGGGTCCAAATCGACAGGTACTCGCGAAACAGAATGAAGAACAACGCACCGAGCGCCGGGCCCAGCAGATTACGCATGCCGCCGATGATCACCATCGCGAGAAGCTCACCAGAAAAAGAAATGGCGGTAGCATCGGCCGACGCAAAGCGATGGTGGAACGCGAACAGCACACCCGCAAATCCGGTCAGCACTGCAGACAACACGTATGCAACTTGCTTGTAACGCCGCGTCGCGTAGCCGACGAACTGCGCACGCTGCTCGTTCTCGCGAATGGCGACCAACACCGTGCCGATTGGTGAGCGGTGAAAGCGCCGCAATCCGATGACCACCGCCAGGCCGATGACGGCGACCAACGTGTAGTACACCCAGCGGTTTTCGAGATCGAGTCCGAACCAATTCGCGCGTGTCACGCCGCCCAGACCGTTTTCGCCGCCGGTGAACGACGTCCAGCGGAAGGCGATCGCGTACGTCAACGCCGTGAATGCAAGCGTCAGCAGTGAGAAATAGACGCCGCGCCGGCGCAGCACCAAAAACGCGATCGGTATCGCGGCAACGACTAGAAACGCGAGGGCGAAGAGCGATGGCCACAGAACGGATCCGCCGAACCAATGACGCTGCGCGAGCGCCGCTGCGTAAGCGCCAATCCCGAACCACGCACCGTGCCCGAACGAAACGAGACCGGTGTAGCCGACGAGGATGTTGAGCGCCATGCAGGCGATCGCAAAGATCACGACGTCTGTGGCGCTCGTCAGTGTGAGACCGCCCGCGAGCAACGCAAACGGCAACACAACAAGCGCCACCGCCGTGATCGCAAGGTTCTTCATTCCTCGGCCTCTTTGTGCCTCTCGTGCCAAACGCAACGTCGCGTGTCGGCCTCGCTCAATCGCGCTCCGACGCGCCCTGCGGGCCTTGCTCGGCTTCGCCTCGCCGGATCGCTCATTCGAAGCGCAGGATTCGCTCGCCCAGGAGCCCGCGCGGACGAATCAGCAGCACCAGCACCATCAGCAAATACATTGATGCTTCGGCCGCCGAAGGATAGAAATAGACCGTCAGCCCGCGTACCACGCCGACGATCAACGCCGCACATACGACGCCCCAGAACGAGCCCAGGCCGCCGATCACGACGACGACAAACGCTGCGGTTAGGATCTCCGCGCCCATCGCCGGATGCACGCCCGATATCGGCGCAAGCAGTACTCCCGCAAGCGCGGCCAACGCGACGCTGATGGCCACCACGCCGCTCATATACGGGGCAAGCGAGATGCCGAGCGCTGCAACCATGTCCGGGTTTTGCACACCGGCGCGAACGACGCGTCCGAACGGCGTTCGCTGTAACAGAAACCACAATCCGGCGACGGCCGCCGCGGCAACGACCAGCATCAGCAGCCGATACTTCGAGTAGATGAAATCGCCGACGAGAATCTGCCCGCGGAGCGCATCGGGAATCGAGAATGGTATCGGCGCCGCACCGAAGATCAGCCGCAGCGCTTGCTCGGCGACCATCGCGAGACCGAACGTCAGCAGCAAGCCGAGTGCCGGATCGGCGCGATAGAAACGGCGAAACAGGAATCGCTCGATGACGAGACCAAGCAGCGCAACGAGCACCGGCGATGCGACCATGACGCCGGCGAATCCGAGCAGGTCACCCAACTTGACCGCGAAGTACGCGCCGAGCGCATAGAACGCCCCATGCGCAAGGTTGACGAGGCCGCCCAGCGAGAAGATGAGCGACAGGCCCAGCGCGATCAGCAGGTAATACGCACCGACCAGCAGTCCGTTGAGGATCTGCTCGAAGATTTGGACGGCGATCATGGCGAGCCCGCGCGCGAATCGAAATCGCGCCCGGGCGGCGTCACATTACGCGGCCATCGTGCAAGCGTTTTCCTCGCGCGTGGGCGCGAGCACTTCCAGACTCTCAGTTGCGGCCGGCACCGGCGGCGACAGCGTGAAGAGGTCCCACTGACTCTTCACTTCGTTCGCCGGCTTGAAGCGGATCGTGTACATCTCGCCGAGCAATTGATGGTCCCAGTTGCGGTAATAACCTTCGCGCGTCTTCAACACGTCGAAGCGCGCACCCTTTTCGAGATGCTCGACGATCTTGGTGGAGTCCGTCGTCTTCAACTCGTTCATCGCCTGTGCCACGTGCTTCGTCGACAAGTAGTCACCCCACGCCTGATTCTCCGGCGGCTTGCCGTACTTCTTCGTGAACGCGTCGGTAAATTTCTGCGCCGACGGCGATTTGACTTGAGAGTCCCATACTAACGGCCAAATGCCGGTGACGTTGCCCTTCCCTGCCCCCCACGCCACCGCGGTGTCGAAACCGAAACCCGCGACCGGATACGGCAATCCGAATTCCATGTACTGCTTCATGAAGTTCGTGATCTGCGCACCGGCGAGATTCGACACGACGAGATCGGGCTTTGCGTTGCGAATCTTCAGCATGAACGGTGAGAAGTCGGTGAGATCTGTCGCGACGAGCTCGTCGGCTGCGAACGCGCCGCCATTCTTCGTCATAAAACGCTTCGCCACTTTGAGGAGATCGTGGCCGAACGCGTAATCGGCGGTCAAGCTGAACCACTTCTTGCCTTTCACCATGCCATCGCGCAGCAACGCGTGCCCCTCGGCGTTGACGTACATGCTGTTCGCCGCTTCGGTGTGGAACATGTAACGGTTGCATGACTTGCCGCGAAGCTCGTCCGAATTGCAACCCGTATTAAAGAACAGTTTCTTGTTCCGCAACGCAACCTGTGCGATCGCGAGGCCCGACGCCGAGCTAATCTCCCCAATGATCACTGCGACCTTGTCGCGCTCGAGCAGTCGCTCGGCTTTGGTCGACGCCGTCTGCGGATTGACGCTGTCTTCCGCGATCAGCTCGATCTTGCGTCCCATCACGCCGCCCGCCGCATTGATCTCTTCGACGGCAAGCGTGACGCCCATCACCGCGTACTCGCCCAATGGGCCGAGAAAGCCGGTCCGCGGCGTCAAATGGCCAAAGCGAATCGCGTCGGATTGGCTCTTCACGATCGCGGGAAAGCCGAGCGATCCAAGCGCGGTGACTGCGGCACTTCCTTGCAGCAACGCACGACGGCGACGGCTGAATGGCAAATGCTCCATGATTCCTCCGGTGGCGGGACTGAGGTACGACGCGAGGCCTTTGGGCAGCGGCTCTGATCGCGGCTATGATAGCGGAAGGCGCGCTCGACGGCAGCGCGACACTCCGGACGCTTACTATGGACCTCCAACTCAACGACGCGCGCGTGCTCGTGACGGCAGGCGCGAGCGGCATCGGACTGGCGACCGCGCGGGCGTTCGTGCGCGAGGGTGCGCGCGTGCATGTGTGCGATGTCGATCAAAGCGCGCTTGATTCTCTTGTCACCACCGATGCGACATTGACGCGCAGCGATTGCGATGTCGCCGATCGCGCGGCGGTCGCGCGTCTTTTCGATGATGCGCTGCGTTCGCTGGGCGGACTCGACGTTCTCGTCAACAACGCCGGCATCGCGGGCCCCACGGCGCGCTGCGAAGAGATTGATCCAGTTGATTGGGCGCGTACGCTCGACGTCAACATCACCGGTCAGTTCCATTGCGCGCAATTGGCGATTCCGCATTTACGCCGCAGCAAGAATGCCAGCATCACCAATCTCTCATCGGCCGCAGGCCGGTTTGGTTTTCCCCTGCGTACGCCGTACGCCGCGTCCAAATGGGCGGTGATCGGCTTCACAAAGTCGTTGTCGATCGAGTTGGGCGATGATGGCATTCGCGTCAACGCGATCTGTCCGGGTTCGGTCGCTGGTCGACGGATCGAGAGCGTATTCGCGAACAAGGCCAAAGCGCGCGGCGTCACGCCGGACGTCATCCGCGACGAAGCATTGGCAAAGTCATCGCTCAAGCGATTGATTTCGCCCGACGACATCGCCAACGCAATCGTGTTTCTTGCATCACCGCTCGGCGCCAATATCTCGGGGCATGCGTTGCCTGTCGATGCCGACACGCAAGCTCTGGTGTAGTTCATGGGCTATGCCGACACGCCCTTCGATCTAAGCGGCCAGGTTGCGCTCGTCACAGGCGCGTATCGAGGACTCGGCTTTGCGGTCGCGCGCGGATTGGCGCGCGCTGGCGCGCGGGTCATCTTGAATGGGCCGCAAGCCGAAGGAACTGACGGCAGCAGTCAAGGTGTTAACCGAAGCGGGGTTTGCCGCCGACCTTGCCGTCTTCGACGTCACCGATCAGAACGCGGTGCAATCGGGCCTGGCTCAGGTCGCGAGCAGCCATGGCATCGTCAACATCCTCGTCAACAACGCCGGCATCCAGCGCCGCATACCGTTCGCCGAATTCTCGAAGGAGGACTGGGATGCGGTCATCGCTACTAACCTTACTGCACCTTTCCTTGTGTCTCAGGCCGTGCTGCCGGGAATGGTCAAGCAGAAGCGCGGCAAGATCATCCACATCGCTTCGTTGATGAGCGAGCTCGCGCGCCCGACGGTCGTGCCGTATACGGCGGCGAAAGGCGGCGTGCGCCAGTTGACGCGCGGCATGGCCGTCGAGCTCGCACCGCATAACATTCAAGTCAATGCAATCGCGCCGGGCTACTTCGCGACGGAGCTCAATCGCGCGTTGATCGACAACACGGAGTTCAATGCGTGGGTGTGCAAGCGCACGCCGGCGGCGAGGTGGGGACAACCCGACGAGATCGCAGGCCTCGCGGTCTTTCTCGCATCGAATGCCGCCGATTACATGACCGGCCAGCTATTGTTCCTTGACGGCGGAATGAGCGTCGCGTTGTAGTACTCCCCGTCTGTCATCCCGAGCGGAGCGAGGGACCTGCTGTTAGTTCGTCATCCCGAGGCGAAGCCGAGGGACCTGCTGTTGCTTTGTCATCCCGAGGCGAAGCCGAGGGACCTGCTGTTGCTTTGTCATCCCGAGGCGAAGCCGAGGGACCTGCTTTTGCTTTGTCATCCCGAGGCGAAGCCGAGGGACCTGCTTTTGCTTCTAAAGCGCTGTCAAACCAACCCGCACTCAGATCGTCCCAAGTTGGATTCGTCGCTTCGATCAACTCTATCTTTTTCGATCGCCGCCATCCTTTGAGCTGCTTTTCGCGCGTGATGGCCGCTTCGATATCGTCGGTCTCTTCACAATGAACAAGACGGTTGATGCGATATTTCGCGGTAAAGCCAGGCACTTCGTGCAATTGATGTTCGCGGGCGCGACGAAGAAGGTCGTTGGTAACACCTACATAAAGCACGCGTGATCGGCTCGCCAAGATATAAACCCAGAACGTGCGCATTGCGCCATTAGAGGCGCGG
The DNA here is from genome assembly GCA_036505865.1 of Casimicrobiaceae bacterium. GTDB lineage: Bacteria > Pseudomonadota > Gammaproteobacteria > Burkholderiales > Casimicrobiaceae > VBCG01. The sequence continues at coordinate 7,663 of DASXSP010000132.1, read as the reverse complement.
CCGTCCGCAAATCGCAATGCGACGTTTGGACGAGATAGAAAAAGCAGGTCCTTCGCTACGCTCAGGATGACAGATGAAAAGCAGGTCCCTCGCTCCGCTCGGGATGACAAAAGAGGGGCGCTCGGGATGACAATCAGGAGCGCTCGCGTTGCCGGGAGCGTGGCTAATCGCTCGCGACGACCGCGCGCCGCCGATCGAGCAACTTATAGAGCCAAGCAAGACCCGCCGTGGTCCCGCGCGCCGGCCGATATTCACAGCCGACCCACCCGTCGTACTTGAGATCGTCAAGCAAACGGAACAAGTATTCGTAATTGATCTCACCGACATCGGGCTCGTGCCGGCCCGGCACGCTGGCAATTTGGATATGGCCAATGTGCGGCAGCCAGCGCCTGATCTTCTCCGACAGATCGCCCTCGACGATCTGCGCGTGGTAGAGGTCCATTTGCACTTTGAGATTGGCGGCCGCGATCTCCGTGCGAATCGCATGCGCTTCAGCCTGGGTGGTCAATAAATAGTTCGGCACATCGCGCGGATTCAGCGGTTCGATCAGTATCGTCACGCCCTCGCTCGCGCCTTCCGTGCAGGCAAAGCGCAAATTGCGCACGTACGTTCTGAGGCGCCGATCGCGCTCTTCCTGATCGCAGCCCTCCGGCAGCACGCCCGCCATCACGTGCAGCCGCGGACAGTGCAACGCTTGTGCATAGCGAAGCGCGGTGACAATGCCGGCAGCGAATTCATGTTCGCGACCGGGGATCGACGCAAGGCCACGATCGCCCAACGCATAGTCGCCGGGCGGAGAATTGAACAGCACGACCTCGAGCTTGTGCTCGAGGACGCGGCCGGTGATCTCTTTTACTTGGTAGTCGTACGGAAACGCGAACTCGACTGCGCGGAATCCAGCGTGCGCAGCCTCCCCGAACCGCTCGAGAAACGGCGTCTCAGTGAAAAGATATGAAAGATTCGCGGAGAACCGCGGCATATCGACCCGAACGGTGATCGGCGCTGCAACGATCGCGCCACTGACGCCGCGTGCAATCGAACGGCAAGCGACCACGTTGAAATCGCTGCGGCGATTGTGCGCCGGCGTTCCCGGCAACGCAATCGAATAGATTCCACGCACCGTTCTTGCCTCCGTCAAGCCGCGTGTCGCAAATTCGCAACGCGAACCGACCGTTCGTCGGCTGCTCCAATGCCCATTCGGTGGACAACACTGTGGAAAGACGGTGGAACGACGGTTAATGAGTCATCTGACGCGCTGCAAAAGCCTGTTTTAGCGGTCGTTTTTGGGCAGTGAATCTGTGCATGAAATACCCCTTGCACTCGGGTCTTGCAGCCACTATGCTTTGTGTTGAGCATGCAATTCCACACAAGATGTAGTAGATTTTGGGTGAGCGGCACGAACGGCGGATGCATCGAAGAATGCATCGCCCCGACGAGCGAGCGTGAAGCGCCGGGCTTGAGGAGCCATGCCCGTGCGCGGGCCCTAGAGAGGGTCAAAAAAGCGCACTTCTGCGGCAAACGTGTCGTACCCCGACGCAACGACCCGATTTCGATTGGAGATCCTCCCCATGCAAACCGTCCAGACTGCCCAGAAAACACCCGCATCCGCGCCGCCGCGCGACTTGATCGTGGGTGAGCCTGGCAGTCCTGTCGCGAGCGCCTCCGATCCCCGCTTCGCGCAATACAAAGTGATCCGGCGCAACGGCGCCGTGGTGGGCTTCGAGCCGGCCAAGATCACGATTGCGATGGCGAAGGCATTTCTCGCCGTTCATGGCGGGCAGGGCGCGGCGTCGTCACGCGTGCGCGACGAAGTGACAAAGCTCACCGATGCGGTGGTCGCCGCGCTCATGAAGCGCAAGCCGGAAGGCGGCGCGATTCATATCGAAGAGATTCAGGACCAGGTCGAGCTCGCGCTGATGCGCGGCGGCGAGCACGAAGTTGCACGGGCCTACGTGTTGTATCGCGAAAAACGCGCGCAGGAGCGGGCGCAAGAAAAACAGCAGAAGGGCGGCAAGACGCCCGAAGCAAAAATCTTCGTCGTCGAGAACGGTGTGCGCAAGCCGCTCGATTTGGGACGGTTGACCGAGCTCGTCAAGACGTCGTGCGCAGGTCTCTCGGCGGCCGAGCCCGAGCGCATTCTCAAGGCGACGCAAAAGGATCTGTACGACGGCGTGCCGATGGAGGAAGTGCGCAAGTGTCTCGTGCTCGCCGCACGTACGCTGATCGAGAAGGACCCCGCGTATTCGTATGTTACCGCGCGCCTGTTGCTCGATGCGCTGCGCTTCGAGGCGATCGGCGAGGAAGTCTCGCACGCCGAAATGGGGACGCGTTACGCCGAATATTTTCCACACTTCGTCAAGCACGGGATCAAGATTGGTCTCCTGAATGAAGCGCTCGCGCAGTACGACTTGAAGAAGCTCGGCGCAGCGCTTATTCCAGACCGCGATCTGCAGTTCGGCTATCTCGGTCTGCAGACGCTCTACGACCGCTATTTCCTCGTCGATCAATATGTCGGCGGTCGCCGGTTCGAATTGCCGCAATGCTTTTTCATGCGCGTCGCAATGGGATTGGCATTGAACGAGGTCAACCGAGAAGCGCGGGCGATCGAGTTCTACAACGCGCTCTCTACGTTCGACTTTATGAGCTCGACGCCGACGTTGTTCAACTCGGGCACGCATCGCTCGCAGTTGTCGTCGTGCTATCTGACGACGGTCTCCGATGATCTGGACGGCATCTACGAAGCGATCAAGGAGAACGCGCTGCTGTCGAAGTTCGCTGGCGGCCTCGGCAACGATTGGACGAGCGTCCGCGCGATGGGCTCGCACATCAAGGGCACCAACGGAAAGTCGCAGGGTGTCGTGCCGTTCCTGAAAGTCGTGAATGACACGGCCGTAGCGGTCAATCAGTGTTTCGCGCCGGACACGCTCGTGCAGACCGCGCGTGGTGCGCAGCCGCTCCGCGATGTGCAAGTGGGCGATCTGGTGCTCGGCAAGAGCGGTATCTATCGTGAAGTGCTGGAGCGCTACGTCTACAACCAGCGCGATCCGATGATCGCGATCGACGTCAAACATGCCGTCGAACCGATCGAAGTCACCGATGCGCATCCGTTTTGGGCGATCCGAGGCGTGCCGCTGAAGCAGACCGAAGCTCGCACGTTGGAATGGCTCACGAAGGGCGAAGTTACGGCGGAATGGGTTGACGCGGGACAACTTGCGCGCGGCGACTATGTCGGTTTCGCGATCCCATCTGAGGTTGTACCGGTAGCCGGCGTGACCGACGACGATGCGCGGCTGTACGGCATTCTGTTGGGCGACGGGAACCTGTCGAAAAATGGATTCGAATGGCGCGTTTCCGGCAACCCCGAGCGCGATGAGCATCTGCAATTCGTGCGCGATTATCTCTGGGACCGTGGTGTTCATTTCTGGGAAACGGGTCGCGGTGAAACGCACGTGGAATTGCGCTGGACTTCGGAAATAGGCGTCGCACGCGACGCGACCACCGGCCGCATCGCTGGCACCGGCGGGTCGACGTTGCCGTTCGGTTACGACGACATCTATGACAACCAACATCGCAAACGCATCGCACCGCGGCTTGCGCATCTGCCACGCGCGAAAACGTTGGCGCTCGTGCGGGGGTTGTTGGAAACCGATGGTGTTGCGTCGACAGGCGACGAAATCCACTTCACGTCGCCGCAACCGCTTGCCGAAGCTCTGCGTTACCAACTGTTGCGCCTTGGCGTTCCAGTCAACGGCCAACGACGTGGCGAAGCCATCGATCTGCGGATCCCCGCCGTAACCGAAATCGCCGAGCTCGTCGGATGCAAGCCGATCGGCAAACGCAACTGGATCATGCACGGCGGCACGATCTATTCGCGCGTGCGTTCGGTCACGCCGATTGAGCCGAAGCCGCTGGTTGTCGATCTCAAGGTCGACGTCGACGAGTCGTATCAGACCGTCGCGGGTCTCGCGCATAACGGCGGCAAGCGCAAGGGGGCCGTCTGCACGTATCTCGAAACATGGCACCTCGACATCGAGGAATTCCTCGAGCTTCGCAAGAACACCGGCGACGATCGCCGCCGCACGCACGACATGAACACGGCGAACTGGATTCCGGACCTGTTCATGAAGCGCGTGATCGAAGGTGGCGACTGGACGCTGTTCTCGCCTTCCGATGTGCCGGACCTGCATGACAAGTGGGGCCATGCCTTTGAAGAAGCATATCGCCGTCATGAGGAACGCGTCGCGCGCGGCGAGTTGAAGCTCTTTAAGCGCCTTCCGGCCGTGCAGCTCTGGCGCAAGATGCTCTCGATGCTGTTCGAGACGGGACATCCGTGGATCACGTTTAAGGATGCGTGCAACGTTCGTTCTCCGCAGCAGCATGTCGGCACCGTGCACAGCTCGAATCTCTGCACCGAGATCACGCTCAACACGAGCGAGACTGAGATCGCCGTTTGCAACCTCGGCTCGATCAATCTGCTCGCGCATATGATCGAGACGGACGGCAAATGGACACTCGATCACACAAAGCTGCAATCGACGATCCGCACCGCGATGCGGATGCTCGACAACGTTATCGACATTAACTATTACGCGGTCGCGAAGGCGCGCAACTCGAATCTCAAGCATCGTCCAGTCGGTCTCGGCATCATGGGGTTCCAGGATTGCCTGCACCTGATGCGTATCCCTTATGCGTCCGACGACGCACTGCAGTTCGCCGACGCTTCGATGGAAGCGGTCTGCTATTACGCGTACTGGGCGTCGACGGAATTGGCGGAAGAGCGCGGTCGCTATACGTCGTACAAGGGCAGCTTGTGGGATCGCGGCATCCTGCCGCAAGACACGATCAAGCTGTTGCGGGACGAGCGCGGCGGTTACGTCGATATCGATGAATCATCGACGATGAACTGGGACGCACTGCGCGCCCGGATCATGAACTACGGCATGCGCAACTCGAACTGCATCGCCATTGCACCGACCGCAACGATCTCGAACATCGTCGGCGTAGCAGCGTCGATCGAGCCCGAGTATCAGAACATCTACGTCAAGTCGAATCTGTCAGGCGAGTTTACCGTCGTCAACGAGCACCTCGTGCGCGACCTCAAGTCTCGCGATCTGTGGGACGACGTGATGGTGTCCGACCTCAAATATTTCGACGGCTCGCTCGCAAAGATCGATCGCGTGCCCGCCGAGTTGCGCACGCTCTACGCAACGGCGTTTGAAATCGACTCGGGCTGGATCGTCGAAGCCGGCGCACGACGGCAGAAATGGATCGACCAAGCGCAGAGCCTCAACATCTACATGGCTGGCGCGTCGGGCAAAAAGCTCGACGAAACGTACAAGCTCGCCTGGGTACGCGGTCTCAAGACAACGTATTACCTGCGCACGTTGGGCAAGACGTCCGCCGAGAAGTCGACCGGCCAAGGCGGCGAATTGAATTCAGTTCCGGCATCGGGCGGCCTGCCGAGTGTCGCCGCGAAGGCGAATGCGCCGGCGGCCAGTGAAACGGATGAGGTGCAGTTCTGCGCAATCGACAACCCCGATTGCGAGGCCTGCCAATAACGAAAGGAAAGCGAGCGTACAGATATTTCGGTGAACCCGGTTCAGCGACAGCAGCGGCACCACAACGAGTGCTGCGCGGCGGAACCGGCGGGTAGACGGACCCGCGCGGGCCCAGACAGGAACGCGATGTTGGCGATGGACGCGACAGGGAACCGTAGTGCCGAAAGGGCCCGATCCGGAAAGCGGATCGATGAAGCGAGGCAAGTGAAATGAGGGGGCCCGTAGGTGCAGACGTTGTGCTGGGGGCGCGCGGTCGCAAGGCGATACGCCGTCGCGCGCCGATTTTTCCCGGCGCCGGTGTTCCGGCCGCAGTTTTGTTGACTGTCCTCGGCATCGCGAAAGGAGGTACCCGTTGGCCCGTTATGAGCACGCACCCCGTCACGTAATTGAGGCGCGCTATCTCGGAGACTACAAGGTTTGGCTGGAATTCAACGATGGACGTAAAGGCGTTGTCGATCTGTCGGATGAGCTGCACGGCGAGGAAATGGAACCGCTGCGCGACCGCGATCGATTCGCGCAGTTCTATCTGGATTACGGGCTCGCCTCGATCGCGTGGCTCGACGGACAGGACTTCACGCCGGAGTTTTTGTACGAACGGTTAAAGGAGATGCACTAGGTTCCTCCCTTCGGAGGCGAAGCCGAGGGACCTGCTGTTAAATGTCATCCCGAGTCGCTCGGCTGTCATCCCGAGTGCAACGAGGGATCTGCTGTAGATGTCATCCCGAGTGCAAAGAGGGATCTGCTGTAGATGTCATCCCGAGTGCAACGAGGGATCTGCTTTTAGCAAGCAATTTGGCGCGCGAACATGCTGAAAAAGTACTGGTTCGCCCCCATCTGTGGTTGGTTCAGGAGAGTTTCACCATGCTGAGCTTCGACGACGATTTCACTACCGCGACCCCGGCGCCGCAGACGCCCGAGACGGTGCGTGCGCACTCATTTGACAGTGCCGCTGCAGGCATCCTCTCGCCTCAGTTGTCACAAGAACCCGTGCACGACCTCGAGGTGGAACGGCAGGCGATGCAAAACGGCTTTCACCGCGTGCGCATCGAGGACAAGCGCGTCATCAACGCGCAGGCCGACGTCAACCAGCTCGTCCCGTTCAAGTACAAGTGGGCGTGGGAAAAGTATCTTGCCGGCTGCGCCAATCACTGGATGCCGCAAGAGATCAACATGCAGCGCGACATCGAGCTGTGGAAGAATCCCAATGGCCTTACCGACGACGAACGGTTGATCATCAAGCGCAACCTCGGCTTCTTCGTCACCGCCGATTCGCTCGCCGCCAACAACATCGTGCTCGGCACGTATCGCCACATCACGGCGCCGGAATGCCGGCAATATCTGTTGCGCCAGGCGTTCGAGGAAGCAATCCACACGCACGCGTATCAATACATCGTCGAAAGCCTCGGGCTCGACCAGTCGGAGATCTTCAACGCGTATCACGAGATCCAATCGATCCGTGACAAGGACGAGTTCCTGATCCCGTTCATTGACGTTCTAACGAATCCGATGTTCAAGACGGGAACGCCCGAAGCCGACCGTCAACTGTTGAAGAGCCTTATTGTCTTCTCCTGCATCATGGAGGGGCTGTTCTTTTACGTCGGATTCGTACAGATCCTCGCGATGGGCCGGCAGAACAAGATGACCGGCGCGTCTGAGCAGTACCAATACATCTTGCGCGACGAATCGATGCACTGCAATTTCGGCATCGACTTGGTCAACACGATCAAGCTCGAGAATCCGCACTTGTGGACGTCGGAATTCCGCGACGAGATCGCGGAGCTGATGAAGAAAGGCGTCGAGCTCGAATACCGCTACGCCGAGGACACGATGCCGCGCGGCGTACTGGGATTGAACGCACCGATGTTCAAGGAATATCTGCGCTTCATCGCCAATCGCCGCTGCCAGCAGATCGGGCTTGATCCGCTATTCGAGAAGGCCGACAACCCGTTCCCATGGATGGCGGAGATGATCGATCTCAAGAAGGAGAAGAACTTCTTCGAGACGCGGGTGATTGAGTATCAGACGGGCGGAGCGTTGAATTGGGATTGAATGTAAGGCTATGCACTCGCTCGTTCCAAAATCTTCATCGCCTCCGCATCGAGGTT
>DASXSP010000131.1:0-11559 GCA_036505865.1 Casimicrobiaceae bacterium | reverse complement strand
ACAGCAGCCCCTTCCAGTTTTGCATCGACGTGCGGCCGAGATGCACGCATGGCTTCTCCGCAAAATGCGGCGCGCCGAGCAACTCGCCTCTGAGATCGTAGGTCCAGCGATGGATCGGGCAGACGATGTTTTGCGCGTTGCCCTTGCCCGACAACATGATTGCTTGCCGATGACGGCAAACGTTCGACAAAAGCTCGATGCCGTCCGCATTGCGAACGAGCGCTTGCGCGTTGTTACGGCCCGGCAGCACGTGATAGTCGCCCGGCTCCGGCACCATCAACTCGTGACCCACATAGCCGGGAGCACGCGGAAACAATAGCTTCCGCTCGGCGTCGAAGACGCGAGAATCGGAATACCAGGAAGCCGGCAGCTGCGGTGATGCTTGCCGTAGCCTTGCGGCGGAGGCGAGGTCCGACATGGCCCAGAACCCTTTCAGCGAATGGTCAACCAACCCAACCCAACAACCCGGAGCGGCAAGAGCAGTTCCGGACCGCTTTGCTAAGTCGGCCGCGCGAAGGGCTTACTGCTCTCTCGCTCGAGGCCGCGTCGTCAAAACGTGCTAGTATATAAGGCCGATTTTCACGGGGTCAAGCGCGGAAAGAACGACGCAAGACCACGAGAGGCGGCCGCAACGACCCTCGTCTCGCGAGGGTCGACTTTCTTGTGCCAATGCAGTCCACACGTCCTTTCCATTCCAATGCCTTCGATCCCCGAAACGCCGGCAAGTTTTGAGGCCGCGTTAGCCGAGCTCGAAGAAATCGTAGCGTCGATGGAGAGCGGTCAGCTGCCGCTCCAGGAATCGCTCGCGGCCTACAAGCGGGGAGCCGAGCTCCTCGCCTATTGCCAGGCCGCGCTCAAGGACGCCGAACAGCAGGTCCTCGTCTTGGAAAAGGGCGTGCTCAAAACGTTCAAACCGGAAGGCAGCGCCGATGCATAGCAACGTGCCGTTCGCGGTGTGGTCGCGCGAGCGCCAGCGGCGCATCGAGGACGTGCTCGTGCGTGCGTTATCGAATGACGCAATGCCCGCCCCCGCGCGGTTGGGCGAGGCGATGCGCTACGCGGCTCTTGACGGGGGGAAGCGCGTGCGACCGCTGCTCGCGTATGCGGCGGGGGAAGCGGTGAACGCCGATCCGGCCGACGTCGATTGTTGCGCCGGCGCCGTCGAGCTCATCCACGCATATTCCCTTGTCCACGACGATTTGCCGTGTATGGACAACGACGCGCTTCGCAGAGGCAAACCAAGCTGCCACGTCGCTTTCGGCGAAGCGACGGCACTGCTCGCAGGTGATGCACTTCAGGCGCGGGCCTTTGCATTGGTCGCCCAAAGCGGATTGCATGATACGGGCGTCGCGTGTGCATTGCTGGCTGAGGCGGCGGGCGCTTCGGGAATGGCCGGCGGTCAAGCGATCGATCTCGATGCGGCCGGCGGCGCGCTCGACTTGTCCGGCGTCACGGCGATGCACCGTATGAAAACGGGCGCGATCATTCGCGCCTCCGTGCAGCTTGGCGCCCGCTGCGGGGACGCACTCGTGCCCGCCGACACAGCCGCGCTTGATGCCTATGCCGACGCGATCGGCCTGGCCTTCCAAATCGTCGATGACCTGATCGATGTTGAGGGTACGGCGGAGTTGACCGGCAAGACGACTGGGAAAGACGCGGCGAACGCCAAGCCGACGTTCGTGTCACTACTGGGACTGGCTGGCGCGAGGTCGCGTGCTGACGCGCTGCGATCGGAGGCGCATGCGGCGCTCGCATCGTTTGCCGATCGCGCGCGGCGATTGTCCGAGATCGCCGACTGGATCGTGGATCGCGACTTCTAGCTCGAATATGCCGATCTTTCCACTGCTCGAATCGATCGACAATCCCGCAGACCTTCGGCGCCTGGAGCCCGCGCAGCTGCCGCAGCTTGCACGCGAGTTGCGTGCGTTCCTCTTGAACACGGTCGCACAAACGGGCGGTCACTTGTCATCGAACCTGGGCACTGTCGAGCTGACGATCGCGCTGCATTACGTTTTCGATACGCCGCGCGATCGCATCGTGTGGGACGTCGGACATCAGACGTACGCACACAAGATTCTCACGGGCCGCCGCATGCAAATGAACAAGCTACGGCAATGGGGCGGGCCGGCAGGATTTCCGCGGCGCGATGAATCGCCTTACGACACGTTCGGAACCGCGCATTCGTCGACATCGATCTCCGCCGCACTCGGAATGGCCACGGCGGCGAAGCTCGCGGGCGCGCAGCGACATGTCGTCGCGGTCATCGGCGACGGCGCGATGAGCGCGGGAATGGCCTTCGAAGCGCTCAACAACGCCGAAGGCGCGAATCTGCTTGTGATCCTGAACGACAATGATATGTCGATCTCCGAGCCGGTGGGCGCAATCAATCAGTATCTTGCGAAGGTGCTTGCGTCGCGCCTCTACAACACGATGCGGCGCGGCGGCAAGGAAGTGCTTTCGAAGCTCGGTCCGGTTCATGAATTGGCCAAACGCGCTGAAGAACATGTGAAGGGCATGGTGCTGCCCGGCACGTTATTCGAGGAATTCGGCTTCAACTACATCGGACCCATCGACGGCCACGATCTCGACGCGCTCGTGGGCACGCTCGCCAATGTGCGTGAGTTGCGCGGTCCGCAGTTTTTGCACGTCGTGACCCGCAAAGGCTATGGCTATGCGCGCGCCGAAGAGGACCCGATCCTCTATCACGGCGTGACGAAGTTTGATCCGGCGGTCGGTATCGTCCCCAAGCCCACGGCCAAGCCGACGTACACCCAAATATTCGGCGATTGGTTGTGCGACATGGCGGCCGCCGACGCGAGGCTCGTCGGCATTACGCCCGCGATGCGCGAAGGTTCGGGGCTCGTCCGCTTCTCACGCGCGTTTCCCGAGCGTTATTTCGACGTGGGCATTGCGGAACAGCACGCAGTGACGTTTGCAGCCGGCCTCGCCTGCGAAGGCATGAAGCCGGTGGTCGCGATTTATTCGACGTTTCTGCAGCGCGCGTACGATCAGACGATCCATGACGTGGCGCTGCAGAATCTGCCGGTCGTGTTCGCAATCGACCGCGCGGGCGTCGTCGGCGCCGATGGGCCGACCCATCTTGGCGCGTTCGATCTGACGTATCTGCGCTGCCTGCCGAATACGACGGTGATGGCGCCCGCCGACGAAAATGAGTGTCGACAGATGTTGACGACGGCATTCCGGATGACTACGCCCGCCGCCGTTCGCTATCCGCGTGGGTCGGGCCCAGGCGTAGCGGTGGAAGCGGCGCTTACGACGCTTCCACTCGGCAAAGGCGAAGTGCGGCGCGAAGCGAAGCGTCGCAGCCATCGGATTGCGATTCTCGCGTTCGGCTCGATGGTTGCGCCGGCGCTCGCCGCGGCAGAAGAGTTTGACGCGACAGTCGCCAACATGCGTTTCGTCAAACCGCTCGACCGCGACCTCGTTCTGCGACTCGCTCGCGAGCACGACGCGTTCGTAACGGTCGAGGAGAATGTCGTCGCGGGCGGCGCTGGCAGCGGTGTTTCCGAATTGCTTGCGGAGGCGGACGTCGCCGTGCCGATGTTGCATCTCGGTTTGCCCGACGCGTTTCCAGATCACGGCGATCCGGCGGTGATCCTTGCGCACGTCGGCCTGGACGCGACGGGCATCGCAGCCTCGATTCGCACGCGATTCGCTGCGCGCAAATCCAGCGCGTGGGCAAAGCCCGCAGCGTAGGCATCGCGTATAGTTTTCGTCATGAACCGCGCCGAGCAACCCGCGATTCTTGTGCCGATCCCGGATGTTCAGTCCGGTCGGGACGAGCGCCGCATCGCGATCGATCAAGTCGGCATCAAGGGATTGCGCTATCCGCTGCCGTTCATGGACCGCGACGGCGTCGCGCATACGACGATTGCGACGTGCAACGTCTACGTCGCGTTGCCGGAGGATCGCAAAGGGACGCACATGTCGCGGCTTGTCGCGCTGCTCGAGGAGCGCGCGGCGTCGGACGCTACGCCGCTGACGGTCGCAACGCTCCGAAACGTCGTTGAAGATCTCCTCGTGCGACTCGATGCGCCGGGCGCGCGCATCGAATTCGCGTTTCCGTTTTTTGTCCGCAAGATCGCTCCCGTTTCTGGGGTCGCGAGCCTTCTCGACTACGACGTGCGTCTCACCGCCGAGCTACTTGATGGCGGCTATTCCCATACGATCACTGTGTCCGTTCCGGTGACGTCGCTCTGTCCGAGCTCGAAGGAAGTTTCCGCGTACGGCGCGCACAATCAACGTTCGATCGTCACGATCAATGTACGGCCACGCGAGCACGTGTTCGTGGGTGAGCTGCTACGCATAGCCGAGGATGAAGCGTCCGCGGAGTTGTACGGCATCCTGAAGCGCGCCGACGAGAAACACGTCACCGAGCGAGCGTACGACAATCCGCGCTTTGTCGAGGACCTGGTGCGCGGCGTCGCCGCGCGACTTGCGGAGGATCCTCGCATCGACGGCTTTGTCGTCGAAGCGGAGAACTTCGAGTCGATCCACAATCATTCGGCGTACGCGCGGATCGCGCGCAATTTCTGAGATCGATCGGCCGCTACGAAGTCATTATGGTGCCGGCACGCAGCTCTCCTCGCTGCAGATGTAAAAAAATCTAAGGTCCTCTCGATCGCCCGTCACGGTGCACGCCCCGGACCCGTACACTTCGACGTTTCGCCGTCCGTTGCTTGCTTCCAGCAGAAGCTGATACGTCCGCTGTCCAGCTGGCGTCGAAGCGTCAAAGGCAAATTCGTCGTAAATGGCACACGGCGGACGACCTTCGCGTGGGTACGACGGGTAGCTGAAGGTCGGATAACCGTAAAAAGGGTAATCGCCGAAAACATAAGCTGTATTGACCTTAAACGCGATGGCATCGCCGAGCTGCGGACCGGCGTAGATACGGCTAACGAAGCCCCGTGCCCATCCTGCTTCTGCAGGCACGGGAGTCGACGCAACTGCGACGAAGATGATGACGGGTGCTACTGCTTGCAGAAGTTTTTTCACGCGCTTTCTCCCTATTGGCATTGACCGCAGTGGTATTGTTTCGCGCACCTACTTTTGTTTCGGCATCGTCAAGTGATCGTCACCTCGGGTTCAGCAGTCGTTCTTCGATGAACACGATCATCGCGTAAAACAAAAAATCCACGTTCGCCTTGCGAGCAAAGCCGTGTCCCTCGTTATCGGCCAGCAAGTACCACACCGGGACGCTGTTCTTGCGCGCCGCCGCGACAATCTGCTCGGCTTCGGTGTACGGCACGCGTGGATCGTTCTTTCCTTGGACGACGAAGAGCGGCGCCTTGATCTTGTCAGCGTTGTTGACGGGCGAGATCTTCGTTAAGAATGCGCGCATCGCGGCGTTGCGCTCATCGCCGTATTCAACGCGGCGCAAGTCGCGGCGATAACTTTCCGTGTTTTCGAGAAACGTCACCCAATTTGCGATACCGACGACGTCGATCGCGCCGGCGATTCGATCGGGAAAATTCGTCGCCACCGCGAGCGCCATGTAGCCGCCGTAGCTGCCGCCTTCGACCAACACGCGACTCGCGTCGAGATCGGGTTGCGTGCGGATCCAGTCGAAGAGCGCACCGATATCCCTGACCGAGTCCTCACGCTTCATGCCATTGTCGAGCGCGACAAACGTTTTCCCGTAACCGGTCGAACCGCGCACGTTCGGCTCGATCAACGCGATGCCGAATTGATCGATGAAAAAGTTTCGACGTCCTAGAAATCCGGGACGCGCCTGGCCCTCCGGGCCGCCGTGAATCGATACGATGACCGGTCTTTTTCCGGTGAACTTGGGCGCCGGACGGACGATGAAGCCCCCGATCGTGCGGCCGTCGAAACTTTTCCATTCGATCCGCTCGGCGTTGCGAAACTGCGCGGCGTCGAGTCCCGCGACCTTGCTTTCCGTCCAACGCGCAACGCGGTTTTCGCGGACATCGATGGCATAGACGTCGCTTGGACTTTGCGCGCTGTTGACCGAAACGGCGAGATCGCGCGAGTTCTCGTGCCAGACGAGACCCCGTGCGCTACCGACAGGGAGCGGCGGTCGCGGTAGCGCTTTCCGCGTTTGCGCGTCGTAAAGCCGCAGCACGCCAACGCCGCCTTCGTTGGTAATCACGGCGAGCGTGCGCCCATCCGGCGACAATGCGACGGATTCAACGTCCCAATCGCCGCCTTCGCCGAAGTAGTCGAGCTTGCCGGTCGCGAGGTCGAGGTAGGCGAGCTTGCGAAATTCGCCATCGCGATCGGTGGCGAGAAAGAGACCATTGCCATCGCGCGCGAAGTTGAGATCACCGGAAAAAACGGGTTGGGTGGGCCTCGCACCTCCAGGAGGCAGGATGCGCCGTCGTTCGCCGCTCGCGACATCCATCAGCCAAACATACGACTCGTTGACGGAGATGTATTCGATCATCGCGAGACGCTTGTCATCGAACGAGAACGTGTAGTCACCCCATCCAGTTCCTGGAAGCGTCGCGAGTCTCCGCGATTTCGACGGATCGAGTGGATCGACCAACGACAAATCCAGCGTCGGATTCTCGCGCTTCCCGGTCTTGTCGACGTCGGTCGTCTCGAGCAGCAGGAAATCGCGCGCATGCGTCATTCCGGCGGACTCATTCTTGCGATTCGCGTCGGAGAGAAGGACCGGCGTGGCGCTGCCGGCATCGAGCCGATAAAGTTGCTGTTGCTCGTTACCGCCGGTGTCGCGTGAATAAACGAGCGTGTCAGGCGCCTTAGGCCAGTACAGGCCGAAACGCACAGGCTCCGCAAAATCGGTGAGCTGCCGCGGTTCGTCGCCGAGTTTGGCGACGCGATGGAGTTGCGTGACGTTTCCGGCGCGTCGCGCGACGATCAGCTCGCGTTCTTTCGGATGCCAGCTTACGGCCGTCGTCGGTTTGAACTCTGTATACGGAGCGACTTTCGCGGCGAGCGCCGCAGCGATCGGCGGAATATTTTCGGCCTTGAGATTCGGATTCGGGACGACGACGTCAGCGGCGCGCGAAGCAACCGCGACAACAAGCGACAGCACCGTTACGGCGAAGCGAATGGAATTCATAGCCGATGCGATAGGGTCAGCACTGGTAATATGGACGATTGTAATCGCGCTCGTCCCACGCTCGTTTCCAGAGTGTTGCGCGCGTCCAATGCCGATGCGACCTGTTGCCATCTTCCGCTTTTCTCCGACCGAGGGCCCGGCGCACTTCGCCGAATGGCTCGATGCGAATGATGTCCGTTTCGAACTCGTGCGAGTTGATAGCGGCGATCCGGTTCCCAACGATCCACGTGCGTTCGCAGGTATCGGATTGATGGGTGGTCCGATGAGCGTGAACGACGCGCTGCCGTGGATTTCGCCCGTAACGTCATTTCTGCGCGAAGCGGTCGAGCGTGAAGTGCCGATCATCGGACATTGCCTCGGCGGGCAGTTGCTCGCGCACGCGTTGGGCGGACGCGTTACGCGGGCATCGACACCCGAGATCGGCTGGATCGACGTCGATGTGTGCGCGAGTGCCACGCGCAACGAATGGTTCGGCGGTCGCGACCGCTTCACGGCGTTTCAGTGGCACTACGATGCGTTCGATTTGCCTGCGGGCGCGACGCGCATGCTCGCGAACGACTTTCATCCGAACCAGGCGTACGTGATCGATGACCGCCACATCGGATTCCAGTGCCACGTCGAGATGACGCGCGACCTGGTCGAAACGTGGTGTCGAACGGGCGAAGACGAGTTGCCGGTCGCGTCGTCGCCGTCGCGGCAATCGCGCGCCGAGATTTTGCGCGACGTCGACAATCGTGTCGCGACGCTCAACTGCATCGCGGACGGCATCTACACGCGTTGGTCGCGTAACCTCCGGCAATGACGATGCACGCGATTCGCGCGCTTCCCGATCAATTGATCAACCAAATCGCCGCCGGCGAGGTCGTCGAGCGGCCCGCTGCGGCGCTGAAGGAGTTGCTGGAAAACAGCTTGGACGCGGGCGCGACGCAGATCGACATCGACCTTGCCGCCGGCGGTGTCAAGCGCCTGCGTGTGGCCGACAACGGCGTCGGAATCGAGCGCGAAGACCTTGCGCTGGCGGTCGCGCGGCACGCGACATCGAAAATAGCAGCGGTCACTGATCTCGAATCGATCGCGACGCTGGGCTTCCGCGGTGAAGCGCTGGCGTCGATCGCCGCCGTGTCGCGCTTCGCGCTCGCGTCGCGCGCCAAGGACCGGCCGCATGCGTGGCGGATCGAAGTCGAGGGCGGTGCGGTGAGCCCCGTCGCCCCCGCGGCGCTCGCCGCGGGAACGACCGTTACGGTCGAGGAGCTTTACTTCAATACGCCGGCGCGGCGGAAATTCCTGCGCACCGAGGGCACCGAATGGGCGCATTGCGATGAGGCGTTTCGACGTGTCGCGCTCGGACATCCGGAAACCGGCTTGACGTTGCAGCACAACGGCCGCGTCGCGCATCGGCTTGTCGCGGGCGGCCGTCGCGCGCGCGTCGAAGCGCTGCTTTCCGATGCCTTTGTTATTCACGCTGCGCTTGTCGATGAAGAAGCAGCCGGCGTACGTCTGACCGGCTTCGCCGTGCGGCCGGCATTTGCCGCGCAGGGCGGCAGCGCGCAGTACGCGTTCGTCAACGGCCGCTTCGTTCGCGATCGGGTGTTGTCGCATGCGCTTCGCGAAGCGTATCGCGATGTGCTGCATCACGATCGCATGCCGACCTACGTGTTGTGGCTCGAGCTCGATCCGCGTCGGGTCGACGTCAACGTTCATCCGCAGAAAATCGAAGTTCGTTTTCGCGATTCGAGCGCGATTCACCAGTTCGTCCGGCATGCAGTCGAGCGCGCGCTTGCAACCACCGCGGCGGAGCAACCGGCGGTGTCTGCTGCCGATCGACTGGGCGTCGCCGCGGCGCGCCTGCCGCCGCGCGTTCCCGTACAGCATGATGCTTTCGCGCCCGACGTAATTGGACCGACGCCGCATTCCGCGCTACCCGTATGGACTCCAGGTGTGCGCGGCGTCGATTTTGCCGTCGCCGAGCCCGCGCCGTTCTACGCCAAGCTTTTCGGCGCCCGCGATGCGAACGCGTCGTCGCCGCCTTTACCGAACGACGACGGACATCCGTTGGGATTTGCGCTGGCACAACTGCACGGCATCTATATTCTTTCGCAAAATCGCGATGGCCTCGTGCTGGTTGACATGCACGCCGCACACGAGCGAATCGTGTACGAACGCCTGAAATCCGTATTCAACGGCCGCGTTCCCGTGCAGCCATTGCTTGTGCCGGCGACATTTGCAGCCGCGCCGCTCGAGATCGCCACCGTCGAAGAACATGGCATGGAGCTCGAATCGCTGGGCTTTGCAATGTCGTCGCTCGGTCCCGGTACGCTCGCCGTGCGCGGCATCCCGGCACCGCTCGCCGACGCCGATCCCGCCGCGTTGGCGCGCGCCGTGTTGCACGACATCCGCGAATATGGCGGCTCGCGTGCGCTCGATGCGCACCGTGACGAGTTGCTCTCGACGATGGCGTGCCACGGCGCTGTGCGGGCGAATCGCAGTCTAACGGTAGCTGAGATGAACGCGCTGTTGCGCGATATGGAAGCGACCGAGCGCGCGTCGCAGTGCAATCACGGCCGGCCGACGTGGTATCAACTCTCGATGACGGATTTGGACCGCCTGTTCATGCGTGGGCGTTAGCCGCGGCTCTTCGCAGCAAATGATTCCCGTAGTTCTGCTCATGGGACCGACAGCGTCCGGCAAGAGCGCGCTCTCGCTCGAGCTCGCGGAGCGCTTCGGCGGCGAAATCGTCAGCGTCGATTCGGCGCAGGTCTATCGCGGCATGGACATCGGCACCGCCAAACCGGATGCGGCGACGCGTGCGAGCGTTCGCCATCATCTGATCGATATCGTCGATCCAACCGACGCGTATTCAGCGGCGCGTTTCACGCACGACGCCGCGAACGCGATCGCCGAAATTCGCGCGCGCAATAGTCTGCCGATCGTGGCCGGCGGGACAATGCTGTACTTCAAGGCACTGACCGAAGGACTATCGGCGCTGCCGCAGTCCGATCCGTTGATACGCGCGCGGCTCGACGCAAGAGCAAAGGACGAGGGCTGGCCGGCATTGCATGCGGCGCTCGCCGCAGTCGATGAGGCGACCGCTGCGCGCCTCGCTCCAAACGATGCGCAACGGATACAGCGCGCGCTGGAGGTATTCGAGTTGACTGGCCAGCCGCTTTCGCAGTTGCAAGGGCGCCGCTCGACAACCGACATCGGTCCAATTCTTTCGTTCGCACTCGTTCCGGAACATCGTGCCGCGCTGCATGCAGCGATCGCGCAGCGTTTCGATGCGATGCTCGCCGCGGGGCTGGTCGAGGAGCTGGCGCTGCTTCGTTCGACGTTTGCGCTCCATCGCCATCTGCCCTCGATGCGCTGCGTCGGTTACCGGCAGGCGTGGTCGTATCTCGAGGGCGAGATCGATCGAAAAGCGCTACGCGCACAGGGTATCGCCGCAACGCGCCAGCTCGCCAAGCGACAGTTCACATGGCTACGCACGATGGCCGCGACGACCTTTGACCCTACTGCGCCCGGTACCTTCGACGCGATCGCGCAAACCATCCAACGCGCGTGACCGACCTTCGCGCAACCAAAGCCGGTCGGCTCGGTCCAACTTGCGCCTGGGCCAAAAACCCGCTATTTTTCAACGTTTTTCCGCGCCGACTAGCGCCGCCGTCATGGAATCCCGCACGCTCTACGACAAGCTCTTCGACAGCCATGTGGTTCGGCAGGAAAGCGATGGCACGACGCTCCTCTATATCGACCGCCACCTTGTCCATGAAGTGACCAGCCCCCAGGCGTTCGAAGGCCTGCGTCTCGCCGGACGCAAGCCGTGGCGCGCGCAGTCGATCGTCGCAACGGCCGATCACAACACGCCGACCAAGGATTGGGCGTTGGGCATTCGCGACCCTGTTTCGCGGACGCAGGTCGAAACGCTCGATGCGAACATTCGCGCTGTCGGTGCAAAGGCCTACTTTCCATTTCTCGATCGGCGGCAAGGCATCGTTCACGTGATCGGCCCAGAATCGGGCGCGACGCTTCCGGGCATGACGGTCGTGTGCGGCGACTCGCATACCAGCACTCACGGGGCGTTTGCCGCCCTTGCGTTCGGCATTGGGACCTCCGAGGTCGAGCATGTTCTGGCGACGCAATGCCTGCTGACGAAAAAAGCAAAGTCGATGCTGATTCGTGCCGACGGCAGGCTTTCATCCGGTGTCACCGCGAAGGATTTGATCCTTGCGATCATCGGACGCATCGGTACGGCGGGCGGCACCGGCTACGCGATCGAGTTCGCCGGCGACGCAGTGCGCGCGTTGTCGATGGAAGGCCGGATGACCATGTGCAATATGGCGATCGAAGCGGGCGCGCGCGCGGGCATGATCGCCGTAGACGAGCGCACGCTCAACTATATCCAAGGAAGACCGCTTGCTCCGGCGGGCGATCAATGGGATCGCGCCACCGCCTATTGGCGCACGCTTGTGAGCGATTCGGGCGCGAAGTTCGAT
>DASXSP010000130.1:0-67988 GCA_036505865.1 Casimicrobiaceae bacterium | reverse complement strand
TTTCGGCGCAGAGCGCTCGAATTACCGCGAACATGTCATTTCAGGTGTGATCGGCGTTCTAACGCCGCGTTGCAGCCACCATGCGCCGCTTGCTCGACACGCTCTACAACGCCGCCGCTTATCTGGCGGCGTTGTTTTTGATAGGCACGCTGGTGATGATCCTGCTCGGAATTTTCGGGCGCATTTTTGACTTCCAGGTCCGCGGCTCGGATGCGTATGCAGGTTATCTGATGGCGGGCAGCGGTTTTCTTGCGCTTGCGCACACGCTGAAGCGCGGCGAGCATATCCGCGTCACCGTTGTGTCGCGGCTCCTCAAAGGTCACGCGCAGAAAGTGCTCGAATTGATCGCGATCGGAATTGCGGTGCTCCTTGCGATCGTGCTGGCCTGGTTCAGCGTCCGCTTGGTGTGGCTCTCCTATACGCTGCACGACATCTCCACCGGCAACGACGCGACGCCGCTGTGGCTCCCCGAGTTCGGTATGGCGCTCGGCACGGTCATCTTCGCCGTCGCGGTCGTCGACGAGTTCCAACTCGAGCTCCGCGGTCGCCGCGTCGAACCGAAACACGACGTCGAACCGTTGCATATCGAATAGGCCAGGAATCCTGCGCATGGACCTTGTCGTCACGCTGACGCTGATCGTCGGACTTTTCGTCCTGCTCGGAGCGGGCGTGTGGATCGGTCTTGCGCTGTTGGGCGTGGCATGGATTGCAATGGAGCTCTTCTCGTCGCGTTCGGCCGGCGACGCGATGGCGTTGACCATCTGGGGCACAACGTCATCGTGGACGTTGACGGCGCTGCCGCTGTTCGTGTGGATGGGCGAGATTCTTTTTCGCACGCGGCTCTCCGAGGACATGTTCAAAGGATTGGCGCCGTGGCTCGAGCGCGTCCCGGGCCGGCTGCTGCACACCAACATCATCGGCTGCACGATCTTCGCCGCCGTATCGGGCTCGTCCGCCGCCACGTGCGCGACGATTGGCAAGATGACGCTGCCGGAGCTCAAGAACCGCGGCTATCCGGAAGCGATAACGGTCGGCACGCTCGCCGGCGCGGGCACGCTCGGATTGCTGATACCGCCGTCGATCATCATGATCGTCTATGGCATCTCGGCGAACGTTTCGATCGCGCAGCTTTTTATTGCGGGCGTTCTACCCGGCTTGTTGCTTGCGCTGTTGTTCTCCGGCTACATCGTGATCTGGGCATTGTTCAACGGGGAGAAGATTCCCGTCATTGCCGAGCACACGACGCTGTTGCAGAAGATTGACGCGTCTCGATATCTGATACCGGTGGTGCTGCTCATCGCGCTGGTGCTGGGATCGATCTACACAGGGCTCGCAACCGCGACCGAAGCGGCGGCGTTCGGCGTCGTGGGGGCATTGGCGATTTCCGGCGCGCAGCGCTCGCTCAATTGGCAAACGTTCAGGGATAGTCTGCTGGGCGGCACGCGGCTTTACTGCATGATCGCGCTGATCCTCGCGGGAGCCGCGTTTCTGACCCTCGCGATGGGCTACCTGGGATTGCCGAGGCGGCTCGCCGAATGGATCGGCGGTCTCGGTCTGTCGAAGTTTGCCTTGCTCGCTGCGCTCGCGGTTTTTTACATCGTTCTAGGGTGTTTCCTCGACGGCATCTCGATGGTCGTGCTGACGATGGGCGTCGTGCTTCCGACCGTCGAGAAGGCGGGCATCGATCTCCTCTGGTTCGGTATCTTCATCGTGCTCGTCGTCGAGATGGCGCAGATCACGCCGCCGGTCGGCTTCAACCTTTTCGTTTTGCAAGGGATGACGCGCCGCGAGATCACCTGGATCGCGCGGCAGGCCTTTCCAATGTTCCTGCTGATGATCGCCGCGCTGGTGATCGTATACGCGTTCCCCCAGCTTGTCGGTTACTTGCCGCAGCAGATGCGTCTTGGATAAGGTCGGGATGCCCGGCGGCTCGGCTAGTCCGTTTTATTGAAATAATTTCAACACGAATCGCACATAAGACGCCGGCACGTTGTTCACGTTTTCTTGACGAGCGACTCTTCGTCTGCTAGCGTCGCAGTTGCTCGTACGTGCAGAGCAACCATTTCGGATTCGGCCCGCGGTTTAAGGCGGCGACCGAAAAGATAGCGCGCCATGGGAGACGGGAACGCGTGCGTTCTTGCGTCGCGCTCGCATATCGAGGCAAAAAGCCTTTCGTGTCTGCACGGTTGAGGGGCCAACCAGACAATTCGGAGGTATCCCACCATGATTAAGGAAAATTGGATCCGCGCATCCGTCGCGGCGGTCGGTGCGCTTGTTGCAGCCAACGCATCCGGCCAAGTTCTGACGGCATCGTGTCTCGATCCCGCGGTGCAGTTGGTCGTCGAGGAGGCGCGTTTGCCGAACACGCTGCCCGAAAACAGCAATCCGGCGATTTTGCAAACCAAGTCCTTCGCTCAGCAGATGATCGAAGGCGCGGGATTCCAGGATTTCGGACCCGCGTTCGTCAACGATCTTTGCGGCATTCCGAAGTTGAGCGTCGCCAAGAACCTCGCGCTTCACAAAGGCGAAGAGCTGTGGCACATGGCAATCGACCGCGCGCAGCAGCGC
The DNA here is from genome assembly GCA_036505865.1 of Casimicrobiaceae bacterium. Taxonomy (GTDB): domain Bacteria; phylum Pseudomonadota; class Gammaproteobacteria; order Burkholderiales; family Casimicrobiaceae; genus VBCG01. Next base: position 65,420 of record DASXSP010000130.1, on the reverse strand, counting down.
GTGGCCACGGTCGGCGATCTCCCTTACAGCGACGATCGACCGCTGTACTGGGCGCGCCTGCAAGTTCGAGCTGCGCTCCGTCAATGGGTGCCCAAGTTCGAGCTTTCGGCAGCGGATCGAGCCGACTTGATCACGACGTTCGACAGAGCGTCGCGCGGCATGTTTGACATCAAGTTCCCTGCCGGCAAGGGTGTGAAACGGCTGATCTTCAGCGGTTTTGATCCATATACGCTCGATGGCGGGCCGCGCGGCACCGCGCCGGGCGCCGTCGGCAACAATATCCGCCACGGCAATCCGTCCGGCGCAACGGTGTTGGCAACCGACGGCACGCAACATGTGACGCCGGATGGCACCACGGTGTTCATCGAAGCGTACGTGTTGCCCGTCAACTATCCGGAGTTTGAGCAGGGCTATCTTGAAGACACCGTGGGTCCGTTCATGTTGGCGGGGCCGCGCCAAGTCAACGCGTCGGTCACGGTGAGTCAAGCGGGCCCCGACCAGTTCAATCTCGAGATGTGGAACGGCCGCTACCATGGCCCGACGATCGGCAATGACAACATCGCGTACTGCCCGTCGGTGCCCAATCCAACACCTCCGCCCAATACGATTCCCCAGCTCGCCGTCAACAATCACAATTGCAACATCGTCGTTGTGGAGCGGTGGGGCGGACCGCCAACGTTTCAACTGTTCAATCCTCCGCAGTGGACGACCGGGAGCTTGCCGTTCGAAAAGATGATCGCGGCCAATACCGGTGCGAGCATTCCGCGACCGCCCGGTGACGGGTGGAATGCCGATGCGAACGCGTTCGGCGTGATCTGGCATACGAATTACACCGAGTTCCCGGACTGCAACTCGATCACGCGCATTACACGCAACAGCATCGCGAGCTACATTCCGACACCGCTGCCGTTGCCGCCTGTCGGATCGACCGGCATGCCGCCGACCAGTTGGCCCGCGGTTCCGCCTGACGCAGGATCGTGCTCGAACAGTGGCGGCGGCGGCAACTATCTGTCGAACGAAAGCGCGTATCGCAACACGCTGCTGCGCGATCGGCTCGGGCTCAACATCCCGGCCGGACACATCCACACGCGAGCATGCAGCATTTCGAAACGAACTTCATTCCCAGCGATCCGACGTTCGACGCATGGCGACTGGCGATCGTCCATCAGGGTCAAAACTTGATCTACGTCGTCGCCGACAACGCTCCGTAGCATTTCATCGCTTGAACGAAGCTAGGGCACCGCGGGTCGGTGCCCTTTTTTTGTACTTCTCGTTAGTCTCGAAGCGGAGTGAGCCGCTGCGCTCGGTGCTTCGGCGTGGCGCAAATCACGTCGTCAAAGCGGGACTACCCGGCGCGGCCGCGAGCGTCGACCCAACGCCGCGGACACGGCCGCGCCGGGTACCCGTAGGAAACCACGATTGCGGACATCCGAGCGCTTAAGCCGCGCCCTGCCCCGCTGCGGTTGATGGACGATCTTTGTAGCACTACCCGCTCGCCCAGGACAGTGAACGTTGTTGTGTAAACTTGGCCCAATCCGCAATTACGCCGAGGCCGTATGCATTCGTCAGTGATACGCGCGTTGATCGTTGCCGCAATGTGGTGCGCTGTCGACGCGCGCGCCGATGCGCCGCACAAGGAATTCACGCCGGATGTAGTCGTGAATCCCAATGCGTATTATCCCGAAGGACCGCAGCTGATCGACGAAGGTTTGCTCGTCGCCGAAATGCCGCGGCATCGAATTGTTCTGCTCGCGAACAGCGGTGAGCGAAAAACGGTGTGGCATGCCGATGGCTGCGGGCCGACGTCGATCAAGCGAATCCCGAGCGGCGGCTATTGGGTGCTGTGCCACCTCGCCGGCTACGTGGTGAGGCTAAGCCCGACGTTCCAAACGCTGCAAACGTTCGCGCAAACGACTTCGGGACGGAGAATCAGCTGGCCCAACGACGCATCGGTCGATTCGGCGGGAAACCTTTATCTGAGCTCGTCGGGTCTGTTTTCGCTGCAGGCGCCGGCCGAGGGCCGCGTCGTGTTCATCGATGTCGGAACGGGCACAGCGAGCGACATTGCAAGCGGCATTCGTTACAGCAATGGCGTCCTCGTTCAAGAACGGCAAAAGCGCGTGCTCGTGTCGGAGCACTTAAACCGGCGCATGTTGGCGTTCCCATTGCTCGATAAGGGAAAACTCGGTCCATCGACCATCTTCTTCGATTTCAAAAGCGCGCCTACCGCGCCTGACGCCTACGAGCAAAGCGGACCCGACGGCATCGCCGCATTTGCCGACGGCGACATCGCAGTTGCCGACTATGGCAACGGCCGCATTCTGCTGCTTTCCGGCAACGGAAAGTACTTGACGCAGATTCCTCTCAAATATCGCTTCGTCACCAACCTCGCGATCGCGCGCGATCAACGCACGATCTTCGTGACGATGACACGCGACAATTCGTCGCCCGAGATGGACGGCGTCGTGCAAGCGTTCAAAGTTACGGCAGGCAAGGAATGATCATGCGGTGGTTCGGGGTCAACACAGATCACGCGAGCCGCCTCGCGTTTTTGCTGCACTTCGCGGCGTTTCTCTCGGGCTTCGTGACGATGGCGCTCGAGATGCTGATCGGCAGAACGTTCATTCCCTACTTCGGTGGGACGATTTACACGTGGGGCGCGCTGATTTCCGTCTTCCTCACCGGCATGACACTCGGCTACATGCTGGGAGGCAAGGCGGCGGATCGCTGGCCCGAGATTCCTATCGTCGCGGCGTTGTTTTTGGCTGCAGCGGCGCTCGTCGTTTTCGTGCCGCTATACGGCGAAGATGCGATCAACTGGATTCTCGATTCAATGGACGACATGCGCTATGCGGCGCTCGTTGCGTCGCTCATGCTTGCATGCTTGCCGGCGGCGTTGTACGCGGCGATCTCGCCGTATTGCGTACGCCTGTTGCTCGATCGCAAGGATCACTCGGGAACGATTTCGGGGCGCCTTTCCGGACTCGCGACCGCCGGCAGCATCGTCGGCACACTCGGCACGAGCTTCTTCTTCATCCCGAGCCTTGGCGTGCGCATGATTTACGGTCTCCTCGCCAGTGCGTCGGTGATCATGGGCGTCATTCTGCTGCTGATCGGTCTCTCGGGGTATTGGCAGACGCGGGCAAAGAAGCGCGCGATCGTCGCTTCGATTGCGCTTTCCGTCGCGGTCGCGGCGGGCGCGGGCCCCGACGACGCGATTGCTCAGGCGCCATCCGTGATGATGCTGCGCGATGGGCAGATCGAAAAAGTCGATTCCGAATACAACACGATCTTCGTCGAGAAGCAAGGTTCGCTGATATCGCTAAATTTCGGTTATCGACAAAATCGGTACACCGAATCGATCATCGATCTGCAGCATCGCGACGAGTTGGTCGTCACGTACACGCGTTATATGACCGCGGCGCTTGCCTATCAACAAGGTCCGCTCAAGCGCATTGCGCTCGTAGGGTTAGGCGGCGGGCGAACGATCAGCTATCTCGTTGCTGGCTTGCCGGGCGTGGTGGCAGACGTCGCCGAGCTGGATCCCGCGGTGATCTCACTTGCGAAGAAATACTTCGGCGTCGACTCGACCGATCGACTTCGCATTCATAACAGGGACGGTCGCGTGTTTCTGAATCAAACGAAGGACAAGTTCGACGTGATCCTGCTCGACGCGTACCGCGGTCCCTTCGTGCCGTTCCATCTGACGACGCAGGAGTTCTACCGTCTCGTCAAGTCGCGTTTGAATGAGGGCGGCGTCGTCGCGCAAAACGTCGAGCCGTCGACGATGTTCTTCGACAGCGCGTATGCGACGATGAAGAGCGTCTTCGAACAGGTTGATGCGATCGAGGCGGGCGGCAACGTCGTGCTGATCGGTTACAGTGGTGCGCGGCTATCGCCTCAGGACCTCGCTCGCAAGGCAGCGAATGCGCAGGAGCGGCTCAAGATGAAGTATGACCTGCGCGATCTCGTCAGGGCGCGCAAGGACGTCACGATCGCGAACGATGCAAAGATTCTGACCGACGACTTTGCGCCGGTCGAAATGTTGAAGACGGTGAAACGTCACAACCAGAAGCCTGAGTGACGCGTGACATTGAAACAGCTCGCAGTGCGAGGCGTCCGTTCCCGGTCCGCCGAACCGCATTGAAGAGGGCGCGCGCGGAAAACTAGTTAGCGCGGAACCGCACGCGCATTACCTTCTTGTCGTACTCCGCTTCGGTCGCCATGGTGATTTCTACACCGTCGGCGGCGAAGACGCGACCACCGCTCGCGCGGCAATTGTTCCGCTCGTATTGGCAGGGGCCCATTTCAGGATGCTTTCGACAGAGAGCCGCGACCCTCGGCGCGAACTCGATCGCCGTCTGCTGCTGCTTGCCTTTGGCGTCGACCACGCACACGTATTGGGTATTCGGAGGGACGATGATCTTTGACGGAGCGGGTGCGGGGACGGGATAGGCTGGCGGCGCAATCGCGACCGGCGGAATCGCCGGCGTTTCCAGTGGTTGCCGCGTCACGGCTGCACCTTTCGGCGGGCTTACCAGTGGCGGATTCTCCGGCGTTGCTACGCACGCGGCGAGCGCAGAAGCGAGCAAAGCAGACGCAAATCGACGGTCCATCCGCTAACGATAGACTCGTGGCCCCGCCATGATCAAGTCCGCATGTCGGCATGTGCATCGCCCCTGAGAAGCGCTTTCCAGTCGTAGAATCCCACTGCTTGTCGCGTCTTTCGCCAAAGGAACAGCTGAGTGCGAACGCAAGTCGCAATCGTCGGAGCGGGTCCCGCGGGATTGTTGCTGTCGCATCTGCTGCGCCTCGAGGGCATCGAATCGGTTGTGCTCGAAGTGCGCTCGCGCGATTACGTCGAACATCGCGTCCGTGCCGGCGTCCTTGAGCAAGGAACGGTGGATCTCCTTGTCGCTGCGGGTTTGGGTGAGCGCCTGCACCGCGAAGGATTGCGTCATCGCGGCATCGAGTTGCGCTTCGGCGGTCGCGGACGCCGGATCGACTTCGCGGCGCTGACAGGTGGCAAGGCGATAACGGTCTATGGACAGCAGGAAGTCGTGAAAGACCTTATCGGGGCTGCGCTTCGCGCGGGCGGTGAAATTCTGTTCGACGCGAGCGATGTCACCGTGCACGATCTCGATACGCGCGCGCCGCGCGTGCGCTTTCGTCGCAATGATGCGGCAGACGAGCTGCAATGCGATGTGATCGCCGGCACCGACGGCTTCCATGGCGTGTGCCGCCCATCGATTCCTCCGGGTGTTCTCGATACGTTCGAGCGCACGTACCCGTTCGCGTGGCTCGGCATCCTGGCAGCGGCCGCGCCATCGCACGATGAGCTGATCTACGCCTATCATGAACGCGGTTTCGCGTTATTCAGCATGCGCTCGCCGGAAGTGACACGTCTGTATCTGCAAGTTGCGCCCGACGAAAATATCGATCAATGGTCCGACGCGTGCATCTGGCGGGAGCTGCACGTCCGACTTGAAACCGACGACGGCTGGACGCTGAACGAGGGGCCGGTGCTCGAGAAAGGCATCACGCCGATGCGAAGCTACGTCGTCGAGCCGATGCAATATGGGCGTCTTTTTCTTGCCGGCGATGCCGCGCATATCGTCCCGCCGACCGGCGCGAAAGGGATGAATCTCGCCGTCGCCGACGTCAGCTTTCTTGCGCGTGCGCTGGCGACGTTTTTCAAGTCCGGCAGCGAGGATTTGCTGCAACAATATTCGACGACGTGTCTCGCGCGCGTCTGGCGCGCCGAGCATTTCTCGTGGTGGATGACCTCGATGCTGCATCGCTTCCCCGACGGCGATACGTTTCAACACAAGCTGCAGCGCGCGCAGCTCGATTATGTCGTCAGCTCGCGTGCGGCAGCAACGTCGCTCGCGGAGAACTACGTCGGGCTGCCGCTGCCGTGAAGAACCGGAGTGCAAACAGCGAACGCGATGACTCGGAGCGTGCGCCGGAAAATCATCGGACGCGGGCCAACGATCCGGAGCAGACTCGGCGCGATATTCTCAGCGTCGCGACGCACGAATTCGCCGACAAGGGGTTGAGTGGCGCGCGCATCGATGAGATCGCCGCGCAAACGCGCACCAGCAAGCGGATGATCTACTACTATTTCGGCAGCAAGGAAGGACTCTACATCGCGGTCTTAGAAGACGCCTATCGCAACATTCGGAACATCGAGCGCGACATCAACGTCGATCACTTGTCGCCGGAACACGCGCTGCGGGAGCTCGTGAGCTTCACCTTCGACCGGCACCAGCAAAACCCGGATTTCGTTCGCCTCGTCATGAACGAAAATCTGCATTCGGGAAAGTACATCGCGCAGTCCGCCAATATACCGACGCTCAACGTCCCGGCCATCGACACGGTCCGGCGGATCGTCGAGCAAGGAAAAAAGTCGCGTGTATTTCGGCAGGACATCGATCCCACCGACCTGCACATGACGATCAGCGCGCTGTGCTTCTACAGCGTGTCGAATCGCCACACGTTTTCGACGATCTTCAAAGTCGACATGACGTCCGCCAAGGCGTTAGCGGCACGCAAGAAAAGCGTCATCGCGACGATTCTCGCTGCCGTGCGTCCGCAGCGCGAAATTCCTTAAGCATCTCGTCCAACACCCAGGCGGTGCGAGCGCCGCTCTCACCCGCGCTCGGGCACCGACCGTCTCCGTTCAATTCGTCGACGATGCTCTGGATCATCGGTTGGTGCACATGCGGCGGGTCGGCGACGGGAATGTCTTCCGTTGTGCTGCCGCGACTCAAGCGGATCGGAACCGGCGCATACGTCGAAAAGCGGATGCGTCCGCTCGCGCCGATGATCTCGTTGTACTCCTCGTCGAAATCGGCCGCGAAGCACCATGCGCCGCTGCCGTAGACGCCGAAGCGAAGCGGTAGCTTGCCGCGACGATATCCTCCGGGCGGTACGCGGCGATCATCTCCGCACACTGGACGTGATTCATCGCCATCGGTTTTTCGACGTACACCGGCTTGCCGGCGGCGGCGCAGCGCAACGTGTATTCGCAGTGCGAGTCGGTCAATGTGGCGATGTAGACGGCGTCGATGGCGGTCGCGTGGATGATCGCATCCGCGTTGTCGTATGAGCGTGGGACGCCGTGGAGGCGCGCGAAGTCGGCCGCCAACGCGCCGTTCCCTCGCATGACCGCGACCAGTTGCGAATGTTCGGCTTTGTAGAAACCCGGCCCGCTTTTGACCTCGGCGACGTCACCGCAGCCGATCATGCCCCAGCGAATTGTCTTCATCATTCGATGCATTAGTAGGCGACTTTCGCGACTGCGCGAAGCTCTTCGGGCGTCGCGGTGCCGAAGCCGAAAAATTCCAGATATGCGGGGATCTGCTCGAACAGCATGTCGGTCCCGACTTGAAAGCGGCATCCGCGCTCGCGCGCCGCCTGCAACAACGGCGTGATCTCCTGCTTCATCACGACTTCGCCGACGAACGTGTCGCTCGAAAGTCGCGACACATCGAACGGCAGCGGATCGGTCGCCTTCATGCCGAGCGGCGTTGCATTGACGACGAGGTCGTATCCGGCGGGATCGTTGGAGCGAACGTCGACACTGACTTGTGGATAGTGGAGGCGCAGCCGATCGGCGAGGCTTTCCGCTGATGCAGAGTGCGCATCGAATAACGCGATGGACGCGGGACCTGCGGCCGCGAGCGATGCGGCAATCGCCGATCCCACGCCGCCGGCGCCGATTACGAGGCATGAAGCACCGGCAATGCGGAAACCCTTGCGCTCGAGCCCGCGCGTGAAACCGTCGCCGTCGAACATGTCGCCCAACAGCGTGCCGTCCTCGCGGCGCAGAACCGCATTACACGATCCGGCCACTTTCACCGTCTTGGACGCTTCGTCGAGCAGGCCAACGGTGGTGACCTTGTGAGGCATCGTGATGAGCGCACCGCAAATGTTGGTGAGCCGGAACAGCGCCTTTAGCACTTGCGGGTAATCGTCCGCCTTTACGCCCATCGGAATCACCGCCGCGTCGATGCCCGCCTTGTCGAACCACGGGTTGTAGATCAACGGCGCCTTGAACGTTTCGGTCGGATAACCGATATGCGCAATCAATGTCGTCTTGCCGCTAATCATGTCTTTACTCTACACCGAAGTCTTAGCCCACTGCCCACATCAACAATCGTGATCCCGATTATCCAAAGACACGATTGGCATTGTCATGTCGGTCGCTCTAAATTGGACGCCTTCGGAAGCTTTAAAGGTGGCAACGTGGAAGCACTTCGTACCTATGGCGAGTCTGCCCTCGTGCGGCTCAAACCCGAATGGCTGCTCATCGCGAGTGGCTTATGGCTTCGCGCCGGCTTCGTCGGTGCGAGCGCGCTCGTGAGCGGCTTCATCACGCTGTTCAATGGCGAAGCAACGCCCACGTCCGCGGTAGCGATCATCATCGGTGGTAGCGCGCTCGGCGCGCTTGCGTTTCACCGCGCGCGGCGAGTGCTCAACCGCTTAGCATCCCCAGCTCTTCCGCAGCCTGGCGCAGTGGCGGAAGGAATGACTTCTCCATTTCCGCGATCGACACGCGAGGCGCCTGCACGCTGATGTTGATCGCCGCCGCAACCCGCGCTCGATAATCCTTCACCGGAACAGCGATCGAGCGCAAACCGATCTCGAGCTCCTGATCGACGATGGCATAGCCCGCATCGCGCACGCCGGCAAGCGTTTCCGTAAGCTTCTCCTTTGCTACGATCGTGCGATTGGTATACGGCGCAAGCTTGACCCGACGAAGATAGGCGGCAAGCTCATCCGCGGAAAGATTCGCGAGCAGCACGCGTCCCATCGATGTGCAATGCGCGGCCAGTCGACTGCCGACGCCGAGATCGATTGACATGATCCGCTTGCTCGACGATGAACGAGCGACGTACAGGATCTCGTCACCATCCATGATCGCGAGCGAACATGACTCATGCGTCGTTGCGCTCACGTGGTCGAGAACCGGCTGGGCGGCCATGACCAGCGGGACCGACGATAGGTACGCGTGTCCGAGCGAGAGTATCTGCGGCCGCAGCGCAAAAGCTCCGCCATCTTCCGATCCGACGTAGCCAAGCTTCGCGAGCGTGTACAAGCATCGTCTTACCGCCGCCCGTGGTATGCCGGTGCGCAAGCTCAACTGAGCGATCGACATCTTGCGCCGCTGCTGCGAAAAGCCGCGAATGACGGCCAACCCGCGCGCGAGCGATGTCATGAAATTCGGATCGCCGGAAAGCGCCTGAATCTCGTCGGCGACGGTGGCGGCTGCCGGGTTGTTTGACACGCGGCGCCGCGAAGCCGAGACCCCATTCTGGGGCGCCGGCGCAATGGAGGAGCGTTTGGGAGGCATCGACGATGTCTTTCGCACGTAGCCGTTACTGAGTCGATAATCGCAATCGGTGGGACCGCTAGCTCTAGCTCGGGCGATTATCGCACAACAATTCGATAATCGGCTTGACCGGGTTAAGATAGTGTACTAACTTGTTCGTTAGCGGCGACTATAACCGAACAAGGCCGCCCACGAGGAGCTGTTGACATGATTCTCGGAACGACCACCGTGCTCGCCCATGTCGGCGAATCACTCGGCACACTGTCCTGACGGGACCGCTGCAATGGACCTGTCCCGCTTCTCGATCGATACGGTTACGTTGTCCGGATCACTCGAGGACAAGCTTCGCGTCATTCGCGATGCGGGTTTCGGCGGAATCGAAATTTGGGCCAAGGATCTCGTCACGCATCCGGGCGGTGTGCCGGGCGCGGTCGCGGCGATACGCGCGAGCGGACTTCGCGTATCGAGCTTTCAATTGCTGAAGGACTACGAAGGGCTCGACGCGCATCTGCACGAATACAAGATCGACATCGCCAAATCGCTTCTCGATTTGATGGACGCGGTGGAAGCCAAGCTTCTCGTCGTCGCCTCGTCGACATCGACGTACGCGTCGGGCGATATGGACAAAATCGTCGCCGACCTCCGCGCGCTTGCCACGCTCGCGACGCCGCGCGCGGTTCGCGTCGCTTTCGGTGCACCTGCCTGGGCGAAATGGATCAATGAATATCCTATGGTGTGGGAGGCTGTTCGCCGCGCGGACTGCGTGAATCTGGGCGTGCTCATCAACGCGTTCCATCTGCTCGCCCGCAGTACATCGTTGGACAAAGTCGACGACATACCGGGTGAACGCATTTTTCTCGTTCAACTCGCCGATTATTTGGGCGACCTCAAGGACATCACGGAAACCGCCGACCACCGGCGCGCGTTCCCGAACGAGAGCGCGCATCGCGATTTGATCGGAGCGCTCGTTCGCAAGATCCATCGCGCCGGCTATCGCGGCGATTACGTGTTTGAAGTGTTCAATGACGAATATCTGCATCTCGCACCGGAGTCGATCGTCGGTCGCGCGCGAAAAGCGGCGCAATGGCTGATCGACGAGACTGCGTCGGCCTTACCATGAAGAACCGATTCAACCGCTGCACGACCATGTAGCGGCAATTCACCAGGTGTTGATCTCAAGGAGGAAATGATGAAGCGTCTTTCACGACTCGCGATTGCCGGACTTGTCTTCGCTGCCGCCACGACGTCGCTTGCGCAACAAGGGCCTGTCCCGATTTTCGGACTGATGGAGCTCTCGGGCACCGGCGCGACGGCGGGCACCAATTTCGACAACGGCGTCAAGCTGGCGGTGAAGGAAATAAACGCCGCAGGCGGCATCCTCGGGCGCAAGATCGAGTACACGGCGATGGACACGCAAACCAATCCCGGCGTCGCGAAGGCATTGGCGCAAAAGGCCGTGGACTCGGGCGCGTACGTCGTAATGGGGCCGGTGTTTTCTGGCTCGATCATTGTCAGCATGGTGGAAACGAAGCGTGCGGAAGTTCCCAACTTCACCGGGGGCGAAGCGGCGAACATTACGCAGCAAGGCAACCCGTATGTCTTCCGCACGTCGTTCACGCAATCGACGGCGATGCCTAAGGTTGCCAAGTACATCAAGGACGGCGTCAAGGCGAAATCCGTGGCTATCATCTGGGTCAATAACGATTTCGGCAAGGGCGGTCACGATTCGATGCTGAAGGCGCTTGAGGCCCAGGGCATCAAGGTCGTTGCCGATGTGCCAACTGATCCAGGTCAGGTCGATTTTTCAGGCGCGGTGCTCAAAGCGAAGCAGTCGAACGCCGACGCGCTATTTGTCTATACCAACGAGGAAGAGTCGGCGCGCGCGCTCCGCGAGCTCCGCAAGCAAGGCTACGACAAGCCGATCATCGGCGAAACGACGCTTACCGGACAGAAGGTGATCGAGCTCGCGGGCGACGCCGCGAACGGCGCGATCGCGCACGTCGGCTTGACGGTCGATGCACCACAGCCGACGATCAAGGCGTTCGACGACAAGTTTCAGAAGGAATACAAATACAAGAGCGATCACAACGGCATGAAAGGTTATAGCGCGATGTATGTCGTCAAGGCGATCACCGAGAAAAACAAGAAGTTCGATACCAAGGAGTTTGCGAAGGCGTTGCACGGGGCGAAGATTTCCGCGAAGGAGTATCCCGGCGTTCTACTGGACGTGGCGTTCGATCAGAATGGCGATCTCGATCGAGAGAGTTTTCTCGTCAAAGTCGAGAACGGCAAACAGGTCGTGACGGCGACGTTGCCGCCGGCATCCGCGAAATAAACGCGCCGCACTGCGCGGGCGCTGCGCAGGGGCATTGCGGGAGGAACCGCCATGGGTGACCTGATCCACCTGATCGTGTCGGGCACGGCTACCGGCGCGATCTACGCACTTGCCGCGCTTGGCTTCACGCTGCTGTGGCAGGCCGCCGGCGTGATCAACTTCGCGCAAGGCGAATTCGTGATGCTGCCGGCGTTCGCGATGTTGTTCTTCATCGCTGTCGGTGCGCCGCTGTGGCTTGCTTTCCTTCTCACTTGTGCGATCGCGATGGTCGTCCTCGGCTACGGATTCAAGCGCGTCATCGTCGATCCGCTGATCAAGCACGGCGTCATTCCATTGGTGATCGCGACGTTGGGACTCTCGATCGCCGTCAAGTCGATCGTGCGTGCCGGCTACAGCGCAGAGGCGCATCCATTTCCGAGTGCGTTTCCCGCCGGTCAATTCTCGCTCGGCGGCATTGCGATTTCCTACGCCGACATTGGCACGCTCGTGTTGGCGGGGCTCATCGTGATCGGCTTGCAGATGTTTCTCAACAAGACGGTCACGGGCCGGGCAATGCAGGCGGTCGCGCAGAACACTGATGCCGCTCGCGTGCTCGGCATCGATGTCAAACGAATGGTGCTGTACGTATTCTTGATCAACGCCGTTCTTGCTGTCGTCGCAGCGTTGCTCGTGACGCCCACGTATTTGGCGAAATTCGATATGGGCGACTCGATCGGACAGAAAGCGTTCTTCGCCGCGATTATCGGCGGCTTCAATCAGACGCGCGGCGCGCTGCTCGGCGGCGTGCTGATCGGCATCCTCGAAAACGTCGTCGGCTTTTACGTGTCGCCGGCGTACAAGGAAGGCGTCGCGCTGGTGCTGTTCCTCTTGGTCATTCTGTTCCGGCCCGAGGGACTGCTCGGCAAGGCAGAGGAGCGGAAAGTATGAATCCTCGACTGAAGACTTCGGTCCTCGTCGCGTCGCTCATCGGCGTCGCGGCCCTGGCGTCCATCGCCAAACGAAGCGACGTCTATCTGCTCACGCTCTACTGCGTCTACCTGATGGCGACATTCGGCCTCAACCTGACCGTCGGCTACGCCGGACAGATGTCGCTCGGCCAAGCGGCGTTCTTTGGCATCGGCGCATACATCGCGGCGCTCGCTCTGAAGGCGGGTGTGCCGTTCCTGCTGGTGCTCCCGATGTCGGCGATTGCATGTTTCGTTGTTGGTCTCGCGCTTGGTTTCCCCGCGTTGCGCGTGCAGCACCATTATCTCGCGTTCGCGACGCTCGGGTTCAACGTGCTTGTCTACCTGATCATGCGTAACGAAGAGAAGCTGACGGGCGGCACGTTCGGGATTTCCGGCATACCGCGGCCTTCACTGCTCGGAGTTTCGTTCGACGGGCCGCTCGCATTTTTCTTTTTCACGTTCGTGTCGTTGATCATTCTCGCGTTCTTCTTATGGTGGTTGCTGCGCTCGCCGTGGGGACGCGCGTTCGCGGCGCTTCGCGACAATCCGATCCGCGCAGAAAGCCTCGGCGTCAACATCACCGCGTATACGCTGCTCGCGTTTGCGATCGGCGCCGCGTGCGCCGGCATCGGCGGTGTTTACTACGCGTCGCTCGTCGAATTCATCGAGCCGGGCCCGTTCCATTTTTCGACGTCGCTGACGATGCTTCTCGCGGTCATCGTCGGCGGCTCGGGACGCTTTTTCGGCCCGGTGATCGGCACGATCATCATCATTCTGTTGCCCGAGCTCTTGCGCTCGACCAATGTTTCGTGGCTCAAATTCATGCAGACGTGGTATCTCGCCGTGTTTGGCCTTGCCGTCGTCGCGCTGATGATTTGGCTGCCGGGTGGCATTCTTTCGATTGGCGATCGTTTCAAGTCGAAGGAGGGCGCCAAGTGACACCGTTCCTCGAGGTGAAGGACGTGCGCAAAGCGTACGGCGCAATCAAGGCGGTCGACGGCGTCAGCTTCGACGTGGGGCCGGGCGAGATCGTCGGCGTCATCGGGCCGAACGGCTCGGGCAAGACAACCCTCTTCAACAGCATTCTCGGTCAGATCAAGCCAACGTCGGGTCACGTCGAATTCTGCGGCGAGGACATCACCGGGATGTCGCCGCTCGAGCTGTCGCGACGCGGCGTGGGGCGCACGTTTCAAACGTTGCAGGTGTTCGTCAAGCTATCGGTGCGCGACAACCTGATCGCCGCAGCGCAGGAATTCAAAGGCACGCTAGGCGGCCGGCTTTTCGCGAAGCCTGACGCCGGGCTCGGCGAGCATGCCGACCAGATGATCGAGCTCTTCCGGCTGAAGCACGTTGCGCATCTACCCGCGGGAAGCCTCTCGTACGGCCAGCAAAAGTTGATCGACATCGCGATGGCGTTCATGCCCGCGCCGCGGCTCGTGCTGCTCGACGAACCGTGCGCGGGCGTCAACCCGAGCCTCGTCGATCAATTGCACGACCGCTTGGTGGAGCTCAACAAAACGCAAGGGGGCAGCTTCGTCGTCATCGAGCACAACATGGACTTCATCATGAAGCTGTGTCCGCATGTGATTTGCATGGTCGAAGGCAAGGTTCTGGCCGAAGGGCCGCCCGCGGAAGTGCAGGGCAATCGCGCGGTGCTAGAAGCGTACTTAGGAAACTGAGTGAGCAAGGAGGACGCAATGGCGAACGAAAAGATCATCGAGTTCGACAAAGTCGTCGCCGGTTACTCACCGAGCCTGACGATCCTCAACGAAACGACGCTCGACGCGCGCAAGGCCGAGATCACGCTGCTGATCGGTCCCAACGGCGCAGGCAAATCGACTGTCTTGAAAACGTTGTTCGGCATGCTGATTCCGCGCGCCGGTGAAATTCGCTTCGAAGGTAAACGGATCAACGGCAAGACGCCGCGCGAGCTCCTTGCCGAGGGCATTGCGTTTGTTCCGCAAGGCAGAAACCTCTTTGGATCGCTGTCGGTGCGCCACAACCTCGAGCTCGGCGGCATCACGCTGCCGCGCGGCGAGCTCGGCGGGCGCATCGAAGAAGCGCTCACGCGCTTTCCACGGATCAAGGAGCGGATCGATAACCAAGCGTCAACGATGTCGGGCGGCGAGCAGAAGCAGCTCGAGATCTCGCGCGCGATGCTGCTGCGGCCCCGCGTGATTCTGATCGACGAGCCGTCGATCGGATTGTCGCCGAAGCTTGTTCAGGAAGTAATGACGCTTCTGCGGACGCTCGCCGACGGTGGCACGACCGTGCTGATGGTCGAGCAGAACGTGCGTACTGCGCTCAAGTACGCGAATCGCGCGCTGGTGCTCGAGATGGGCCGGCTCGCGCTCGATCGTCCGGCATCCGAGCTCCTGCATGATCCAAATCTCAACCGCTTGTTCCTCGGCGGTCACGTCAAAACAGCGGCGGCCTGATGCACCCGATCGGACTTGCCGCATTGACCGTGCTGGAGCTGTCGCCGCCCGACATGGTGTCGTGCGCTGCGGAGGCCGGATTCGCAAGCATCGGTTTGCGTTTGGTTCCGCCTACTGCCGAGGAAGTACAACATCCGATGATTGGAGACACGCCGCTCGTACGCGAGACCGCACGTCGCCTTGCTGACACCGGTATTCCGGTGCTCGATATCGAGCTCTTCCGGTTGAAGCCGGACACAAATGTTGCGGACTATCGCGCCGCGCTGGAGACGGGCGCGCGTTTGGGCGCGCGCGAAGTGTTGCTGGCGGGCAACGATCCCGACGAAGCGCGATTGATCGATCGCTTCGCTGCGTTCTGCGAGATGGCAAGTGAGTTCGGCATGGGCGCAAATCTGGAGCCGATGCCATGGACCGACGTCCGCAATTTTGCGCAAGGCGCGCGGATCGTCGCCGCCGTGGGCCGCGACAATGCGGGCATTGTCATCGATCCGATTCACTTCGATCGCGGGGGCAGCCGTGCAGACGAAATCGCCCCGGTCCCACGCGCTCGTTTGCGCTATATGCAGCTTTGCGACGCACGGGCGAAGCGGCCCAGCGATAACGAAACACTATTGCATCAAGCGCGCGCCGAGCGTCTGATGCCCGGCGATGGCGATTTGGATTTGCGCGGCATCTTGCGGGCGGTGCCACCCGATCTGCCGATCAGCCTCGAGATTCCGATGCGGACGCTGACGCGCACGATGCCCGCGCTTGAGCGCACGAGGCAGATGCTCACAAAAACGCGGCGGCTGTTGGAGACTCTATGAAAAAAGTGCTCGTCCTGAATGGTCCGAATCTCAATCTGCTGGGCACTCGCGAACCCGGCGTGTACGGCTCGCAAACGCTCGCCGATATCGAGAAGATGTGCCGTGACGAAGGCGCGCGATTATCGCTCGACATCGACTTCCGGCAATCGAATCACGAGGGCCAGTTGATCGATTGGATACACGAAGCGGGCCGCGAATGCGCTGCGGGTACGATGCTCGGTGTCGTGTTCAATGCCGGCGCGTTCACGCACACTTCGATTGCGCTGCACGACGCGATCAAGGGGGCCAACGTGCCCGTCATCGAGCTGCATATCTCGAACGTCCATGCCCGCGAGCCGTTTCGTCATCATTCGTGGTTGTCGCCCGTCGCCAAGGGGGTCATCGCCGGCTTTGGCGTCCACGGTTACCCTTTGGCGATCGCCGGTCTCGCGAAAGTCGCCGTGGAGAAATAGCGCGCCATGCGAAAGTGCATCGCGACCGTGTCATTGAGTGGGACGCTCGCTGAAAAGCTCGACGCGATCGCAGCGGCCCGCTTTGAGGCGATCGAAGTCTTCGAGAACGATCTGATTCAGTTTCAAGGCACGCCAAAAGATCTGCGCGAAATGGCGGCCGGCCGCGGTCTCGGTATCGACCTGTATCAACCGTTCCGCGACTTCGAAGGCGTTGCCGACGCTCAATTCGAACGCAACCTCGTCCGCGCCGAGCACAAGTTCGACATCATGGAAGCGCTGGGCGCTCCGATGATGCTGGTGTGCTCGAACGTGTCGCCGAATGCGATCGCCGACGACGCCCGTGCGGCAGCGCAACTGCACGCATTAGCGGAGCGGGCCGCCCGGCGTAATTTGCGAATCGGCTACGAGGCGCTGGCGTGGGGCCGGCAGGTGAGCCACTACGATCACGCGTGGTCGATCGTCCAGAAGGCTGATCATCCGCATCTTGGCGTCGTCATCGATAGCTTTCATATCCTGTCGCTCGGCGACGACCCCGCGCCGATCACGGAGATTCCCGGCGACAAGATCTTTTTCTTGCAGATGGCCGATGCGCCCCGACTTGCGATGGATGTGTTGCAGTGGAGCCGTCACTACCGTTGCTTTCCGGGACAGGGCCAGTTCGATCTGGCGCGCTTTCTCGAATACGTATTGGTCGCCGGATACAGCGGGCCGCTGTCGCTCGAAATCTTCAACGACGTATTCCGCGAGGCGCCCAATCGGCGCACCGCTGTCGATGCAATGCAGTCGTTGTTGTATCTGGAGGCGGAGACACGGCGGCGTTTGACCAAAAGCGCTGCCGACAATCCGCAATCGCGTTCGGCGCAAGCAGTTCGGCGCGTCGCGTTGGTCGATCTGCCGGAGCCTCCACGGCTCGATGGCGTTGCGTTTCTCGAGTTCGCCGTTGATAAGGACAACGAGAGGACGCTCGGCGCCTTGCTCGAGTCGCTCGGCTTCGCGAGCGCCGGCCGCCATCGATCCAAAGAGGTGTCGCTCTATCAACAAGGCGACATCCATCTTGTGCTGAACGCCGAGCCCTTCTCGTTTGCACGCGCACACTTTGCCGAGCATGGACCGTCGATCTGCGCACTCAGTCTCACGACCGACGACAGCTTGCGCGCGCTCAATCGCTCGACGGCGCTCAACTGCCCGCGCTTCGACAGCCGCATTGGGCCGCATGAGCTCAAGATCCCCGCCATTCGTGCCCCGGACGGCAGCCTTGTTTATTTCGTGGCTGCCGAGTTGGGATCTGGCGCTCTCTACGAAATCGACTTCGATCTGAGCGCGTCGGCGTCCGCGAAGGATAACGACGCTGGGCTCACATCCGTCGACCATGTCGCGATCGGTCTGCCGGTCGAAGCACTCGACACGTGGATATTGTTCTATCGTGCCGTACTCGGCATGCAACCGGGCGAGAGTCTCGAGCTTTCCGATCCCTATGGCCTGATCCGCAGCTGCGGCGTCGCGAGCGACAATCGCGCAGTGCGTGTCGTACTTAATGTGTCGCAGAGCCGCGCCACGCAGACCGCGCGAACGATATCGGCGCAGGGGGGTGCAAGCGTTCACCATATCGCGTTCGCATGCAGCGACATCTTTGCGTCGATGGAAAAATTGCTCGCCAATCGCGCGCGCTTCGTGCCGATCTCGGGCAATTACTACGACGATCTGCTCGCGCGCTTCGATCTTCCGCTGACGACGATTGAGCGCATGCGCCGATACAACATCCTGTACGAACGCTCAGGCAGTGGCGAGTATTTTCACGCGTACCTGGAGCCGTTTGCGGGTCGTTTCTTCTTCGAGATCGTTCAGCGCACCGGCGACTACGACGGCTATGGCGCGCTCAACGCATCGGCTCGCATCGCATCGCAGGTGCAGCGTTCAGCGACAACCGCACAGTCGTGACAGACCGTTACGCCGTTATCGGAAACCCGGTTGCGCACAGCTTGTCGCCACGCATCCATGCGGCGTTCGCGCAGCAAATGGCGCAAGACATCGAATATGACACGATCCTCGCGCCGGTCGGCGGATTCGCTGCTGCAGTGGAGGACTTTCGCGCGCGTGGCGGCCGGGGCCTTAATGTGACGGTCCCGTTCAAGCTTGACGCGTTTGCGCTTTCGACAACATTGACCGACCGCGCCAAGAGCGCCGGTGCTGTCAACACGATCAAGTTCGACGACGGTACAGTGCTCGGCGACAATACCGATGGCGCGGGGCTTGTTTTCGACATCACGATTCGCCTGGGCGTGTCGCTCGCTGCGAAGCGTGTCTTGCTGATGGGAGCCGGTGGTGCCGCGCGCGGTGTTGTGCTGCCATTGCTTGAGCAGAAGCCCGCGCTGGTCGCGATCGCAAATCGCACCGTCGACAAAGCCATCGCGCTCGGTGAACGTTGGGCGTCATACGGCGCCGTTCAGGGCGGCGCGTATGACCAATTCGGCGACGAGGCCTTCGACGTCATCATCAACGCGACGTCCGCGAGCTTGAGCGGCGACGTACCACCCGTGTCGAAACGCGCCTGCGCTTCGGCAACGCTCGCTTACGACATGGTTTACGGCGAACGCCCAACGCCGTTTCTGGAAGCGGCGAAATCATGGGGCGTTGCGTGCGTTGCCGATGGGCTAGGAATGCTGGTTGCGCAGGCCGCCGAATCGTTTTTGCTGTGGCGCGGCGTGCGCCCCGAAACGGGACCGGTCATGGCGATGTTGCGGGCGTGACGATGTCGTCCCTTACTACGGAAAACGCGCGATTACCGAACGCTTTCTATGCGTACGCCGTTGACCCACCTGGGCCGCGCTCCTATACTGGTGCGATATACGAACAGTTGTGCGGTAATCGCACAACGAGGATAACGAGGACAGCATGATCAACAAGACGGTCGCGACCGCCGAAGCGGCCGTGGCGGACATTGGCGATGGCTCGACGGTGATGATCGGCGGTTTCGGTACCGCGGGAATGCCGTCCGAGTTGATCGACGCGCTGATCGCGCAGGGTGCACGCGGCCTAACGATCGTGAACAACAACGCGGGCAACGGCGAAGTGGGCCTCGCCGCGTTGCTCAAAGCAAAGCGCGTGCGCAAGATCATCTGCTCGTTTCCGCGCCAGACCGATTCGTACGTTTTCGACGCGCTCTATCACGCCGGCGAAATCGAGCTCGAGTTGGTGCCGCAGGGCAATCTAGCTGAACGGATCCGTGCCGCCGGCGCGGGCATCGGCGCGTTTTTCACACCGACCGGCTATGGCACGTTACTGGCGGAAGGAAAAGAGACGCGTGAGATCAACGGCCGGCATTACGTCCTCGAATATCCGATCGAAGCCGATTTCGCGCTGATCAAAGCCCAGCGCGCGGATCGCTGGGGCAACCTGGTGTACCGCAAGACCGCGCGCAATTTCGGCCCGATCATGGCGGCCGCGGCGAAATGCACGATCGCGCAGGTCCGCGAGATCGTGAATCTCGGCGATCTCGATCCCGAAGTCGTCGTGACGCCGGGTATCTACGTGAAGCGTGTTGTCGAGATTCCGGCAGCAGCCAAATTTATCGCACAGCCCGGTGCGGCCGCATGAGCATGAGCGCCGACGGGCCGCCCCAACGCGCGAATTACTCCCCCTCTGGGGGCAGCGCAGCGGCGACAGCCGCAAGCGTGGGGGAACTATCCGCACTACGAATTCGGAGCAAGCGATGAATCGCTTTACCCGTGACCAGATGGCTGCGCGCGTCGGTCGCGACATCCCGAACGGCGCTTACGTCAACCTTGGCATCGGCTTGCCGACCCTCGTCGCCAACCACTTGCCGAAGGATCGCGAAATCATTCTGCATACCGAGAACGGCCTGCTTGGCATGGGGCCTGCACCGGAATCTGGTGCCGAGGATCCCGATCTCATCAATGCGGGCAAGCAGCCGGTCACGACATTGCCCGGTGCGTCGTTCTTCCATCATGCCGACTCGTTCGCGATGATGCGTGGCGGTCATCTCGATTGCTGCGTGTTGGGCGCGTTCCAGGTTTCGGTCGCCGGCGATCTTGCGAATTGGCACACCGGCGCGGCCGGCGCAATCCCGGCGGTGGGCGGCGCAATGGACCTCGCGATCGGCGCCAAGAGCGTCTATGTGATGATGGAGCATCTGACGAAGAAGGGCGAGAGCAAGATCGTCCCGCGTTGCACGTATCCAGTCACCGGCCTCAACTGCGTCAACCGCATCTACACCGACCTCGCGGTGATCGATGTGACGCCGCAGGGACTGCATGTCGTCGATATCGTCGATGGGCTCTCGCTCGCTGAGCTGACAAGGCTCTCCGGCGTTGAATTGAAATCGTAAGGAACGATCGTGAACGACGCTTTTATCTGCGATGCCATCAGGACGCCGTTCGGGCGCTACGGCGGCGCGCTTGCGCCGGTGCGCACCGACGATCTCGCGGCGATTCCGATCCGTGCGCTGATGGAACGTAATCCGAAAGTCGATTGGTCGGCGGTCGACGATGTTGTCTACGGCTGCGCCAACCAAGCGGGCGAGGACAATCGCAATGTGGCCCGGATGGCGCTTCTGCTCGCCGGCGTGCCGCAAGACGTACCGGGTTCAACGGTCAATCGTTTATGCGGCTCGAGCCTCGACGCGATCGCGATTTCGAGCCGCGCGATCAAGAGCGGCGAGACATCGCTAATGATCGCAGGTGGCGTCGAAAGCATGAGCCGCGCGCCCTTTGTCATCGGAAAAGCGGACACCGCGTTCTCGCGCAGCGCGAAGATCGAAGACACGACGATCGGTTGGCGTTTCATCAACCCGCTGATGAAGAGCAAATACGGCGTCGATTCGATGCCGGAAACTGCAGAGAACGTCGCACAGGAGTTCAACGTGAGCCGCGCCGACCAGGATGCGTTCGCGTTGCGAAGTCAGCAGCGCGCGGCGGCAGCGATCGCAGAAGCCCGGTTCGCCCAAGAAATCGTTCCCGTGACGATTCCCGCCAAAAAAGGCGAACCGATCGTCTTCAAGCAGGACGAACATCCGCGTGCAACAACGCTCGAAGCGCTCGCCAAGTTGAAGGGCGTCGTCCGTCCGGACGGCAGCGTGACCGCGGGCAACGCGTCGGGCGTCAACGATGGTGCTTGCGCAACGCTGATTGCATCCGCCGATGCAGTCAAGCGCTTCGGTTTGACGCCGAAAGTGCGAATTGTCGCGGCGGCGGTCGCCGGCGTTGCGCCGCGTATCATGGGATTCGGACCGGCGCCGGCGATGCGCAGGGTGCTCGAGAAAGCACGCCTCAAGCTTGCCGACATCGACGTGATCGAGTTGAATGAAGCGTTTGCCGCGCAAGCGTTGGCCGTGACGCGCGACCATGGCCTGCCCGATGATTCACCGCACGTGAATCCGAATGGCGGCGCGATCGCTCTTGGCCATCCGCTCGGCGCGAGCGGTGCACGCCTTGTGACGACGGCGACGTACCAATTGTTGCGCACCGGCGGCCGCTATGCGCTGTGCACGATGTGCATCGGCGTCGGTCAAGGAATCGCCATGATCATCGAGCGCGTGTGACGCTCGCCACATTTGAAGAAAGACGCATGACTTCACGACCGCAGAATCTGCAGACCAAAGCGCTCGCCGGCTATCGCAAGCCCGATCGAGGGACGCAACCGGATTATTACTATCCGCCCTATGCGTCTACCGTGAAGCGTTCGCCGTCACAACCGTTGGTCATTCTGCCGACGACGCTTTCCGAAGTGACGGGTCCGGTGTTCGGTTACGACATCATCAAGGCAAACGATTTCGATCTGACGAAACAGGGCAACGGCGATCCGATCGGCGAGCGGATCATCGTAAGCGGCCGTGTGCTCGACGCGAACGCGCGGCCGGTTGCAAATACGCTGATTGAAATCTGGCAGGCGAATGCCGCGGGGCGCTATCCGCATCACCGAGACAATCACAATGCGCCGGTCGACCCTAATTTTCCGGGATGCGGACGCACGCTGACCGACGCGCAGGGGCGGTATCGTTTCGTGTCGATCCGTCCCGGCGAATATCCGTGGCGCAACCACTACAACGCGTGGCGGCCCGCGCACATCCATTTCTCGCTCTTCGGGCCGGCATTCGCGACGCGGCTCGTCACACAAATGTATTTTCCCGGCGATCCGTTGCTCGAATACGATCCGATGTACACGAGCATTCCGAACGAGCGCGCGCGACAACGACTCGTTTCTACTTTCGACTGGGAAACGACGATTCCGGAACAGGCGCTGGGCTATAAGTTCGACATCGTATTGCGCGGTCGCGACGAAACGCCGTTCGAGAACGATATGAAGCTGCCTGGGTAAAAGAGACTAAGCCATGAGCCTCCAAGCAACGTCGTCGCAAACAATCGGCCCGTATTTGCATATCGGGCTCACGTGGCTCATCACCGACAATCTGGCGGTGCCCGGTGTTAGCGGCGAGAAGGTGACCATCGAGGGTCGCATCGTCGATGGCGACGGCAATGCGGTGAACGACGCGGTCGTCGAAATCTGGCAGGCGAACTCGCATGGCCGCTACGCACATCCAGAGGACACGCAGGACAAGCCGCTCGAATCCTCGTTCAAAGGTTTCGGCCGCGTGATGACCGACAGCGACGGCGTGTTCCGCTTGAGGACCATCAAGCCGGGTCGTGTGCCCGCGCCAGACGGCGAGTTGCAGGCGCCGCATCTCAATGTCTCGATATTCACGCGCGGATTGTTGAAGCATCTGATCACGCGGATGTACTTTCCCGATGAGCCCGCCAACGACGAAGACCCGGTGCTGCAACGCGTGCCGGCGGAACGACGACAAACGTTGATCGCGACGTTGAGCGACGGCAAGAGCGGTGCGCTCAAATGGAACGTGGTCCTGCGGGGCGAGCGCGAGACGGTCTTTTTCGACTACTGATACGTTCGCGTAGGCCGCGGTGCTCGACCTCCTGTTCACGACCGACGCGATGCGCGAGGTCTTTTCCGATCGCGTGCGCGTTCAGCGGATGCTCGACTTCGAAGCGGCGCTTGCACGTGCCGAAGCAGCGGTCGGCGTGATTCCATCCGATGCCGCCGACACGATTGGCCGTTGCTGCAGCGCCGACGAATTCGATCTCGCCAGGATCGCCGTCGCAGCGCGCGATGCAGGCAACGTCGCCATACCGCTGATCGCCCAGTTGACCGAGCGCGTTGCGCGAGCGGAGCCGGGTGCGCAGCGATACGTCCACTGGGGCGCGACGAGCCAGGACGTGATCGATACCGGTCTCGTGCTGCAGCTTCGCGATGCGTTGGGGCTCATCGAGAAGGACGCGACGCGTGTGGCCGATGCGCTGGCGCGACAGGCAAATGCGCATCGTGCGACGCTGATGGCCGGTCGCACGTGGCTTCAACAAGCGCTGCCCGTGACGCTCGGCCTAAAGCTTGCGACGACGCTGGTTGCGCTCGACCGCCATCGCACGCGTCTTACCGCATTACGCGCGCGCGTGCTGGTGCTGCAATTCGGCGGCGCCGCCGGCACGCTCGCATCGCTCGGACCGAACGCCATTGCAGTGGAAACCGCGCTCGCGACGGAGCTCAATCTCGCGATTCCCGCGTTGCCATGGCACACACAACGCGACAATCTGTGCGAGGCCGCAACGTTTCTCGGCCTCGTTGTTGCGACGGTCGGCAAGCTCGCACGGGACCTCGCACTCCTCGCGCAAACGGAGGTGGGCGAGGCATCGGAGCCTGCGAAGGTCGGACGCGGCGGATCGTCGACGATGCCGCAAAAGCGTAATCCGGTCGGCGCAGCGATTGCGCTTGCCGCCGCTGTACGCGTTCCCGGGCTCGTCGCAACGATGCTCACAGCGGCAGTTCAAGAACACGAACGTGGACTCGGCAACTGGCCCGCCGAGTGGGACACGCTGCCCGAAATCGTGCTGCTGACGGCGGGCGCGCTCGATGCGATGGCCAACATCGTCGAAGGGTTGGACGTGGATGTTGCACGGATGCGCGCGAATCTCGAGATGTCGCAGGGTCAGATTCTCGCCGAGGCGGTGCAGATGGCGTTGGCGCCCTCTCTCGGCCGCGACGTCGCGCACGACGTTGTCGCGCTCGCGTCTCGGCGCGCGCTAACCGAGCGTCGCCATCTGCGCGATGTGCTCTCTGAGGAACCTAGTGTCGCCGCCGTGCTCGATCGCGCTGCGCTCGCGCGGCTCTTCGATCCGCAATCGTATCTCGGCGCGACCGACGCGTTCATCGAGCGTGCGCTCGCGCGCCGTCGCTGACTTCAAGCAAAGGTCGTTACCCATGCCATTTCTCGATCTCGCCGGCGCGCGCGTCCACTACCGAATTGAGGGGCCTGTCGATGCGCCGGTTCTCATGTTCTCCAATTCGCTGGGCACGAATCTCGCGATGTGGGATTCGCAGCTGCCGTCTCTTGCAACTCGCTACCGCGTGCTGCGCTACGACACGCGCGGTCACGGCCAATCGACCGTCGCGAACGGACCGTATACGATCGAGCAACTGGCGCGCGACGCGCTCGCACTTCTCGATGGGCTCGAAATCGAACATGTGAGTTTTTGTGGCCTCTCGATGGGCGGAATGATCGGACAGTGGCTGGGAGCCCATGCGCCGCATCGACTGGGGAAGCTTGCGCTCTGCAACACCACCGCGAAGATCGGTTCGCCTGAAACCTACAACGCGCGCATCGATGCCGTTCATAAGGGTGGGATGGCGTCGATCGCCGACGCCGTCATCGCGCGCTGGTTCACGCCGAGCTTCTTAACCGCGTCGCCCGCAGCGGTCGCGCAGGTGCGCGCGATGCTCACTGAAACGCCGCCCGACGGTTACGTCGCGTGCTGCGCGGCGATTCGTGACATGGATCAGCGCGAGACTATTGGCGCAATCGGTGTGCCGACGCTGGTGATCGCCGGAACGCACGACATCCCGACGCCTCCGGCCGACGCACGCTTTCTCGCCGATCGCATCAAGGGCGCGCGCTATGTCGAGTTGCCCGCAGCGCACTTGTCGAATATCGAAGTCGCGCCAGCGTTCACATCGGCGTTGATCGATTTTTTTGCGGAATGAGTGCCCCCACGCTTGCGGCTTGCGCCGCTGCGCTGCCCCCAAAGGGGGAGTAATTCGCGCCTTGGGACGACCCTGTGGCGCTCATGAGGAGGCTTTGATGGACGAGCAAGAACGTCATTCGAAGGGGATGGAAGTTCGTCGCGCGGTGCTGGGAAATGCGCATGTCGATCGGGCCGAAGCGAAGCGCAATGCCTTCAATGGCGAATTCCAGGACTTGATCACGCGCCACGCGTGGGGTGAGATCTGGACGCGTCCCGGTTTGCCGAGGCATACGCGCAGCCTGCTGACGATTGGTCTCATGGTCGCGCTCAATCGCAGCGACGAATTCAAGTTGCACGTGCGCGCCGCGTTTAACAATGGCGTGACGCGCGACGAAATCAAGGAAGTGCTGCTGCAATGCGCGATTTACGCCGGAATTCCCGCGGCGAACAGTGCGTTCCACTTGGCGGAGGAAGTGTTCGCTCAGATGGACGCTGCGCCGAAATAATCGCCACGCTTGGCGATCCATCGTTACCGGCGCCCTGGAACTTGCTGTCCGGCATGTGGGAGATGAGCAATTTGGGGCTTTTCAAAAGGCCGAGGTCACTAAGTGGGCGAAGACCGTCAAGGACGCCAATATAAAAGTTGACTGATCGCCCTTCGACGGATGCCCCGACTAACGCCGCCGCCCGCCTAACAGAGATCCCAGCACGCCGCGCACGATCTCGCGGCCCACCGTCGACCCCACGGTGCGGGCTGCGCTCTTCGCAACCGCTTCGACGAGACTGTCCTTGCGCCCCGTACCGGTCATCAGGCCGCCGAGCGACCCTTTCATCGAATCCCAAAAACCGCCGGTTCCCGGCGCGGCGGCGGTAGGCGTCAACGTCTCGGTGCGCTGCTTAAGTTTTTCGTACGCCGACTCGCGGTCGACGATTTGCTCATAGACGCCTTTAACCGGCGACGCCGCCATCACGATTCGCCGCTCATCCGCGGTAATCGGCCCGATTCTCGAGGCGGGCGGCAGTACATAGGCACGCTCGACGACATTCGGGCGGCCTTTTTCATCGAGGAACGAAATCAGCCCTTCGCCGACGCCGAGCTCCGTGATCTCGCGCTCCGTGTCGAGCTTGGGGTTGGCGCGCATCGTTTCGGCCGCCGCCTTGATGGCCTTTTGGTCGCGCGGCGTGAACGCGCGAAGCGCGTGCTGGACTCTGTTGCCGAGCTGTCCCAACACGCTGTCGGGAATGTCGCGCGGATTTTGCGTGACGAAATAGACACCAACGCCCTTGGACCGAACGAGCCGGACGACTTGCTCGATCTTGTCGAGCAGAATCTTCGGCGCGTCGGCGAACAGCAGATGCGCTTCATCGAAAAAGAACACGAGCTTCGGTTTCTCGGGATCGCCGATCTCGGGCAATCGTTCGTAGAGCTCCGACAATAGCCACAGCAGCACCGTGGAATAGAGCTTCGGCGCGCCGAGCAGCCGGTCCGCCGTGAGAATGTTCACGACGCCACGGCCGCCGCTGGTTTGCAGCAGGTCATCGACGTTCAGCATCGGCTCGCCGATGAAGCGGTCCGCCCCTTGTTGCTCAAGGGTCAAGAGGCCGCGTTGAATGGCCCCGATCGACGCCGCCGACACGTTGCCGTAGGTCGTCGTCAATTGCTGCGCGTGGTCGCTGACGTGTGTGAGCAGCGCGCGCAAATCCTTGAGATCAAGCAGCAGTAGCCCGTTATCGTCGGCAAATTTGAAGGCCAACGAAAGGACGCCGGTCTGCGTCTCGTTGAGTTCCAGAATGCGCGACCACAGGAGCGGACCGAGATCGCTCGCGGTTGCGCGTACCGGGTGCCCTTGCTCGCCGAACACGTCCCAAAATACCGTCGGAAACGCGGTGAACCGAGGCGTCTCGACGCCGACCAGCGCAATCCGCTGCTCGAATTTCGCCGACGTTGCGCCGGGTTGGCTCATCCCGGCCAAGTCCCCCTTCACGTCGGCCATGAAGACCGGCACGCCGATCGCCGACAGCCGCTCAGCCAGGACTTGCAGCGTAACGGTCTTGCCCGTCCCGGTAGCGCCGGTCACGAGACCATGGCGGTTGGCGAGCGCCGGCAGAAGGCCGAGCTCGACGTCGCCGTGCTTGGCAATGATGAGCGCGTCTAGCATCAAGAATCCTTGCAAGAGGAGATCAGCGCTCAGTTTAGCCCTTGCGCCCTTGGCGATCGACCGCACCTACCGACCTGCTGCCCCGATCATAGCCGTTGAAACCCGTACGGCCCTTCAAAATAGTGGGATTTTCTGCTATGATCCAAGGCTGATAAGTAAGAAGTAAGAGAAATAAATATGGGCTGGGCGCAGCCCATTTTTTTTTGGTATTGCGGTTTTGCTGGTTATAGGCGAACGCGTGAACACGAACATCGGTGAATTGCTGCAACGGACGTTGCCCGCGCTGGGCTACGAGCTGGTCGACATCGACGTGTCGGCCCGGGGCAAGCTCGTCCGCGTGTTCATCGACAAGCCGAAAGGCGTGGACGTCGAAGATTGCGCTCGTGTTTCGAATCATTTGACGCGGCTCTTTGCCGTCGAGAACGTTGATTTCGATCGGCTCGAGGTGTCGTCGCCGGGACTGGACCGGCCTCTCACCAAGCTTGCCGATTTTGTTCGCTTCGCGGGAGAACATGCGCAATTGACGCTTGCAGAACCGGTTGATGGCGCAAAGCGCATCAAAGGAATCGTGCGCGGTACCGAGGGCGAAAATGTCCTCGTGGAGACGGCCGGCGGCGTGCGCGCATTTCCGTTCGGGACGATAGGCCGCGCGCGGCTCGTTCCCAGGATCGATTGGAGAAAAGGCTCATGAATCGCGAACTTCTGTTGCTGGTAGACGCCCTTTCGCGCGAAAAGAACGTGCCGAAAGAGATCGTCTTCACCGCGCTCGAGGCGGCGCTCGCTTCTGCCACGAAAAAGAAATACGCCGACAACATCGACGCGCGCGTCGCGATCAACCGCGAGACCGGCGACTACGATTCGTTCCGGCGCTGGACCGTCGTGCCCGACGAAGAGCACGAGGAGCCGGCGCATCAGATTGCCATTACCGACGCCGCTGCGCGCGAGCCTGCGCTCGAGCTTGGTGACGTCGTCGAGGAGCCGCTCGAGCCCATCGAGTTCGGGCGCATCGGCGCGCAGGCGGCAAAGCAGGTCATTCTGCAGAAGATCCGCGACGCCGAGCGCGAGCAGATCCTGAACGATTTTCTCGAGCGCGAAGACAATCTTCTGACCGGTACGGTCAAGCGTATCGAGCGTGGCAATGCCATCGTCGAATCGGGCCGCATCGAAGGTGTGATTCCACGCGACCAACTGATTCCGAAGGAAATGCTCCGCGTCGGCGATCGCGTGCGCGCTTACGTGATGAAGATCGACCGCGCGGCGAAAGGCCCGCAATTGATCCTCTCGCGGATCGCGCCCGAGTTCATCATGCGGCTGTTCGAGCTCGAAGTACCTGAGATCGAAGAAGGCCTGATCGAAATCAAGGCCGCCGCGCGCGATCCTGGGATCCGCGCGAAGATTGCCGTCAAGTCGAACGATCCGCGACTCGATCCGCAAGGCACCTGTATTGGTATGCGCGGCTCGCGCGTCACTGCGGTAACCAACGAGCTCGCCGGCGAACGCGTCGATATCGTGTTGTGGTCGGACGACCCCGCGAAGCTCGTCATCAATGCGCTCGCGCCCGCCGAGGTGCAAAGCATTCTGGTCGACGAGGAAAAGCACGCGATGGATGTCGTAGTCGACGAAGAGAATCTCGCGATCGCGATCGGCCGCAGCGGCCAGAACGTGCGGCTCGCCTCCGAGATGACCGGCTGGGAATTGAATTTGATGAGCGTCGAAGATTCGCAGCAAAAGCAGGAAGCCGAGACGGGCCGACTGCGCTCGCTCTTCATCGACAAGCTCGACGTCGACGAGGAAATGGCCGACATCCTGATCGGCGAGGGTTTCACGTCGCTCGAGGAAGTTGCTTACGTTCCGATCGGCGAAATGCTCGAGATCGAGTCGTTCGACGAAGACACGGTGAACGAGCTTCGCAGTCGCGCGCGAAACGCGCTGTTGACCGAGGCGATCGTGCGCGAGGAGTCGGTCGAAAACGTCGAGGAAGCGCTGCTGTCGCTCGAGGGCATGGATACCGAAATCGCGAGCAAGCTCGCGGCGCACGGCATCACGACGCGCGACGCGCTTGCCGATCTCGCCGGCGACGAGCTGGTCGAGTTGACGGGAATGGACTCGACAAAGGCGCAGGAACTGATCATGAAAGCGCGCGCGCATTGGTTCGAGGCGGCCACCGAGACGCCGGCTGCCGGCGCATCGGCATGACGGGTCACGCGCAGAGTCACAATGGGACGTTGGAGTAGCAGTTCGGGAGAGCCGTATGGCGCACACGACAATTGAACAATTCGCGACCGAGCTCAAGATGCCGGCCGGCGCATTGCTGGAACAACTTGCCGCCGCAGGTGTTGGCGCGAAACGCGAAGGCGACAAGCTCACCGAGCAGGACAAGACACGCCTGCTCGATTACCTGCGCAAGCAGCACGGCGCCGGAGGAGACGGCAAGAAGCGGATCACGCTGACCCGCCGGCAAACGTCGGAGATCAAGGCTTCGGATTCGACCGGCAAGGCACGCACGATCCAAGTCGAAGTGCGCAAGAAACGCGTGCTCGTACGGCGCGACGAAGAAGCCGCAACGCCGCCGCCGCTGCCCGTTGTCGAAGAGCCACCGACGGCTCCCGCTGCGCCCGTCATCTCGGCCGAAGAGATTGCGGCTCGCGAGGCAGAAGAGCGGAAGGCGCATGAGCTGATCGCTCGCCAACAGGAAGATCTGCAGAAGAAGCAGGAAGCTGCGGTCAAACGTAAGACGAAGAAGGAACGCGAGGCGGAGGAAGCGGCCGCGAAAGCTGCCGCCGAAGCGCAAGCTGCAGAAGCTGCAAAGGCGGCAGCAGCGGCGGCTGCCGCGACAAAGCTCACGCCCGCTGCGGCGAAGAGCGCGACCGAAGGCACGTTGCATCGCCCTGCCGCGAAGGCGGGCGAAAAGCGCGAAAAGCCCGTCAAGAAAGCGCCGGGGCAGGTATTCCAGGAAGAAGCGGCGCGCCGGCGCGCGTTGAAGCTTCGCGGCGATGTGACCGGCGGCGCAACGACCACTGCATGGCGTGGTCCGAAGGGCGGTCGCCATCGCGATGAAGAGGGCGCCGATGCGTCCGCAACGGCATCGATGCAAGCCGCGCCAGTCGTTCGCGATGTGACGATTCCCGAGACCATCACGGTCGCCGACCTCGCGCATAAGATGTCGGTCAAGGCCACTGAAGTCATCAAGACGCTGATGAAGCTCGGTCAGATGGTGACGATCAATCAGATTCTGGATCAGGAAACGGCGATGATCGTCGCCGAGGAAATGGGCCACAAGGCAACGGCCGCGAAGCTCGACGATCCCGATTCGTTGCTCGTCGAAACGCAGCAGATCTCGATCGGCGAAAGCCTGCCGCGTCCGCCCGTGGTAACCGTGATGGGCCACGTCGATCACGGCAAGACGTCATTGCTCGATACGATTCGCCGCACGCGCGTCGCAAGCGGCGAAGCGGGCGGCATCACGCAGCACATCGGCGCGTATCACGTCGAGACCGCGAAGGGCGTCATCACGTTTCTTGATACGCCCGGCCACGAGGCGTTCACCGCGATGCGCGCACGCGGCGCAAAAGTGACCGACATCGTCGTGCTCGTCGTGGCGGCCGACGACGGCGTCATGCCGCAAACGAAGGAAGCGATCGCGCACGCGAAAGCGGGCAACGTGCCAATCGTTGTGGCGATCAACAAAATCGACAAGCCCGAAGCCAATCCTGACCGCGTGAAGCAAGAGCTCGTCGCGGAAAGCGTGCTGCCGGAGGAATACGGCGGCGACGTTCAATTCATGCCGGTCTCGGCAAAGACCGGACAGGGCATCGATGCGCTGCTCGATGCGATTCTGTTGCAGGCCGAAGTGCTCGAGCTCAAAGCGCCGCGCGATGCGCCGGCAAAAGGCATCGTCATCGAGTCGCGGCTCGACAAGGGACGCGGTCCGGTCGCGACGGTCCTCGTGCATTCGGGCACGTTGAAGCGCGGCGACATCGTGCTTGCCGGCGCAGTGTTCGGCCGCGTCCGTGCGATGAACGACGAGAACGGCCGCCCGGTCAACGAGGCGGGCCCGGCGATTCCGGTCGAGATTCAAGGTTTGTCTGATGTACCGCTGGCCGGCGAAGACGTGATCGCGCTCGGCGACGAACGCAAAGCGCGTGAGATTGCGCTCTTCCGGCAGGGCAAGTTCCGCGACGTGAAGCTCGCCAAGCAGCAGGCAGCGAAGCTCGAGAACATGTTCGACCAGATGGGCGAGGCTGGCGTCAAGACGCTGACGATGATCGTCAAGGCGGACGTACAAGGCAGTTACGAAGCGTTGCAGCAGGCATTGACCAAGCTGTCGACGTCCGAGGTCAAAGTGAACATCGTGCATGCAGCCGTCGGGGGCATCACGGAGTCCGACGTCAACTTGGCGCTCGCGTCGAAGGCCGTCATCATCGGCTTTAACGTGCGTGCCGACGCGCAGGCGCGAAAGCTCGCCGAATCGAGCGGCGTGCAGATCCGTTACTACAACATCATCTACGAAGCCGTCGATGACGTGAAAGCCGCGCTCTCCGGCATGCTCACACCCGAGCAGAAGGAAAGTCAGCTAGGTGTCGTCGAGGTTCGCGAGGTTTATCGGATCTCGAAGGTCGGCACCGTGGCGGGTTGCTATGTGCTCGAAGGCGTCGTTCGGCGCGGCGCGAAAATCCGCTTGCTGCGCGACAACGTGGTGATCCACGACGGCGAGCTCGATTCACTGAAGCGCTTCAAGGACGACGTGCGCGAGGTCAAGGCAGGCTTCGAATGCGGCTTGTCGATCCGCGGCTTTAACGACATCGAGAAGGGCGACCATCTGGAGGTCTACGAGATCGTCGAAGTATCGCGCACACTCTAGCTGTCATCCCGAGCAAGGCGAGGGACCTGGTTTCGCAGCAACGCCACAATAAAAACAGGTCCCTCGTCGCTTCGCTCCTCGGGATGACACGATTAGGCCGATGAAAAGACACTCGCAACGCGCGCAGCGCGTGGCGGACCAGATTCAGCGCGAGTTGGGCGACCTGCTGGTAAACGAGGTCAAGGACCCGCGCGTCGGTCGCGTCACGGTGACGCAGGTCGACGTCTCTGCCGATTTGTCGCACGCCACCGTCCATTTCACGCACTTGGCGGGCAAGGAGCACGCAGCCGAGGCCGTGGCAGCCCTGTCGCGCACCGCCGGTTTTTTGCGGAGCGAGCTGTCGCATCGATTGGATCTTTATTCGGTGCCGCAGCTCCACTTCACGTACGACGACTCGATCGAGAACGGCATGCGGATCTCGCAGTTGATCGA
Source organism: Casimicrobiaceae bacterium (assembly GCA_036505865.1). Lineage (GTDB taxonomy): Bacteria > Pseudomonadota > Gammaproteobacteria > Burkholderiales > Casimicrobiaceae > VBCG01. The sequence goes on along the minus strand of DASXSP010000130.1, from coordinate 32,606 downwards.
TGACGCGGTCGCCGCCGACAAGAAGCTTTCGAGTTGACGATGAAAACGAAAGCCGGAACCGTGTCGCGGCGTCGCGTCGATGGCGTATTGCTGCTGGATAAGCCACCGGGACTGTCGTCAAACGCTGTCTTGCAACGCGCCAAGCGATTGTTCAACGCGGAGAAGGCCGGCCACACCGGCACGCTGGATCCAATGGCGTCGGGCCTTTTGCCGTTGTGCTTCGGCGAAGCGACGAAATTCGCGCGCTTTCTGCTCGACGCCGACAAGCGCTATCGCGCGGAGGTGCGCTTCGGCGTTACCACGACGACGCACGACGCCGAAGGCGACGTCGTCGTTGCGCAACCCGTTGCGCTCGATCGGACACAGATCGAAGCCGCGCTGCCGGCCTTCACGGGCGAGCTGCGCCAGACGCCGCCTGCACACTCGGCATTGAAGTTCCAGGGTCGCAACTATTACGAGTACGCGCGCAAAGGCATCGAGATACCGCGGGCGGCGCGCGATGTCGAAGTCAAGATGCTCACGCTGATCGATTGGTCGACTCCGATCGCGACGCTCGATGTCGTTTGCAGCAAGGGCACGTATATCCGCACGCTGGCCGCGGATTTGGGTGGTGCGCTCGGGTGTGGCGCGCATCTCGCAGGATTGCGGAGAAGCGCAACGGGCGGGTTCGGCGTTGAGCAGGCGATTTCGCTCGATGGACTTGCGGAGATGGACGTCGAGGCGCGCGATGCGCTGCTTCGTCCGGTCGATTGCCTGCTCGATGCACTGCCAAGGCTTGACGTCGCCGGCGACGACGCAACGAGGCTACGTCATGGACGATCGATCGATGCGCCCGCGCGGCTATTCGACCGGTTTCGAGCCTATGGACCCGACGGCGACCTGGTGGGCGTGCTGGCGCGAGTCGACGATATGCTGGTACCCGATCGCCTGATGCGGTATGCGTCGTAGATGTTGAAATCTAAACGTTTTTCTGGCTATAATCGCGTTCTTTTCCGGCGAAATGCGAACGAGCGAGCGAAAGGTTATTGGGCATGGGCGTAACGGTTAGCGAAAAAGCGAAGGTCATCGCGGATCATCAGCGTGCGAGCGGCGACACCGGTTCCCCGGAAGTCCAAGTCGCGCTCTTGACCGCGCGCATCAACGGTCTCACCGACCATTTCAAGGATCATACGAAAGATCACCACTCGCGGCGCGGCTTGCTGCGGATGGTGTCGCGCCGCCGCAAGCTGCTCGACTATTTGAAGTCGCGCAATGCCGACAGCTATCGCGCGCTGATCGAAAAGCTTGGCCTGCGCAAATAATTTGCAAAAATCGCCGCACCATTCGCAACGCTCTCGTTGCGACGCGACGCCGGCAATGCATGCGGTGTTTCGATCTTCATCGTCACCCGCGCTTCTGACAACCAGAACGGCTGCGTCCATAGGCATCGACGCGGCCGTTGTTGTTTCCGTATAACGAGGACACTGTGGCAAATTCCATCAAGAAATCGATTCCCTACGGTCGGCACACGCTGACGATCGAAACCGGCGAAATCGCCCGGCAAGCCGCGGGCGCCGTCGTTGTCAGCCTGGACGACAGCGTCGTGCTGGTCACGACGGTCGCCAACAAGCAAGCGAAGCCCGGACAGGACTTTTTTCCGCTGACCGTCGACTATCAAGAGAAAACGTATGCGGCGGGAAAGATCCCCGGCGGCTTCTTCAAACGCGAAGGCCGGCCTTCCGAAAAGGAAACGCTGACGTCAAGACTGATCGATCGGCCATTGCGCCCACTGTTTCCGGACGGTTTCTATAACGAAGTGCAAGTAATCGCGACCGTGCTGTCAGTTGATCCGGAAATCGATCCCGACATTCCGGCGTTGATCGGCGCGTCGGCCGCCGTTGCGCTGTCGGGCATTCCCTTTAACGGACCGGTCGGTGCTGCGCGTGTTGGCTACGTCGACGGCGCATACGTGTTGAATCCCACCAAGACGGAGCTCGCAACATCGCAGCTCGACCTCGTCGTCGCCGGCACCGAAGCCGCCGTGCTGATGGTCGAGTCGGAGGCGCACGAGCTGTCCGAAGAAGTGATGCTGGGCGCCGTTGTGTTTGGGCACCAACAAATGCAGGCGGTGATCGAAACCATTCATCAATTGGTCGAAGAGGCCGGCAAGCCGCTCTGGGATTGGCAGCCGCCGGCGAAGGATGAAGCGCTGATCGGCAAAATTGCCGGCCTCGCGGAAAACGAATTGCGCGACGCCTACCGCATCCGCTCAAAGCAGGCGCGCCAGCAGCGGCTCGCCGAAATTGATGCGAAAGTTCAAGCTGCGTGCGTGACGCCCGATTCCGGGCCGGACTTTGGCCGCCATGTCGGCAATGTGTTTTTCGATCTCGAAGCCAAAATCGTCCGCCAGCAGATTCTCTCCGGCGAACCACGGATCGACGGTCGCGACACGCGGACGGTGCGCCCCATTACGATTCGTACCGGCGCGCTGCCAAGAACGCACGGCTCCGCGCTGTTCACGCGCGGCGAGACGCAGGCGCTGGTCGTCGCAACGCTCGGCACCGCACGTGATGAGCAGATCGTCGATGCGCTGATGGGCGAGTACCGCGATCGCTTCATGTTCCACTACAACATGCCGCCGTACGCGACCGGCGAAACAGGCCGTGTCGGATCGCCGAAGCGCCGCGAAATCGGTCATGGCCGACTCGCGAAGCGCGCGATTCTCAATGTGCTGCCGAACGGCGAAGAATTCGCGTACTCGATGCGCGTCGTGTCGGAGATCACCGAGTCGAACGGAAGCTCGTCGATGGCGTCGGTGTGCGGCGCGAGCCTCGCATTGATGGACGCCGGCGTGCCGACCAAAGCGCACGTCGCGGGTATCGCGATGGGCCTCATCAAGGAAGGCAATCGTGTGGCGGTCCTCTCCGATATTCTCGGCGACGAGGACCATCTGGGCGACATGGATTTCAAGGTCGCGGGAACGGACCGAGGCATAACCGCGCTGCAGATGGACATCAAGATCCAGGGCATCACGAAGGAAATCATGGCGGTCGCGCTGTCGCAGGCGCGGGAAGGCCGGATGCATATCCTGCACCACATGCAGGAGGCGTTGCCGCACGCGCGGACCGAGATTTCGCAGCACGCGCCGCGGATGATGACGTTCAAGATCAATCCGGAGAAGATCCGCGATGTGATCGGCAAAGGCGGTGCGGTTATCCGTGCGCTGACCGAGGAAACGGGTACGTCCATCGACATCAAGGACGACGGCACCGTGACGATCGCATCGGTCAACGCTGACGCGTGCAACGTCGCGCGCAAGCGCATCGAAGACATCACGGCGGAAGTCGAAGTCGGCCGGATCTACGACGGCACGGTACTGCGATTGCTCGATTTCGGCGCGATCGTCCAGCTCCTTCCCGGCAAAGACGGCCTGCTGCATATCTCGCAGATCGCCAAGGAACGCGTCAACCAGGTTTCCGATTACGTGAAGGAAGGCCAGACGGTTCGCGTCAAGGTGATCGAAGCCGACGACAAGGGACGCGTGCGCTTGTCGATGAAAGCGGCTGCCGAAGAAGATGCGGCGAAACATGCGCCGCAATCGGTGGAGCCGTCGCCAGCGGCCTGATCCGAACCGTCTTTCTGCAACTTCGAAACGGCCGCGGCAATTGCCCGGCCGTTTTTCTATCTTTGTCTCGAAGCGGGATGAGCCGCTGCACTCGGGGCTTCGGGTGGCGCAAACCGTGTCGGCGAGCGGGGGACATCTGACCAGTGGGAGGATGTCCGGCCGGCGGCTGCCAGCGTCGACCCACCGCCGCCCGACAGCCGCGCGACCCGCGTTTTCGCCGACGCGCCACAGGCGCCCCTCGCGCAGCGGCTCATCCCGCTTCGACGCCGGTGTGGTTCGAAACGCTCAAATCGATCGGCTTGTCGCGGTTGCGTTGAATCGGATCAACGCGTCGAAGGCAGCGGGCAGGGCGCGGCGAGCGCGAGTGGGAGCGGCTTGCGTAGCGGGTGGCGCGGCCGTGTCCGCGGCGTTGGGTCGACGCTCGCGGCCGCTCGCGCCCATCCTCTCATTGGTCGGATGTGCCCCGCAGCAAGACGTTTGCGGACATCCGAGCGCTTAAGCCGCGCCCTGTCCGCTGCCTTCGATCTAGGTAGCGCCTTCGATTTGAACGTCAGACGAGCCCGATTTCCACGCGTCTGTTGCGTCGACCTTCGCTTCGAATCTTGAGCACCCGAATGCCGCCGATCTCAGCGATGTTCTTGACGTGCGTTCCACCGCAGGGCTGCAAGTCGATGCCCGGAATTTTGAGCAGGCGCACGCGCCCGGCACCGCGTGGCGGCTGCACGCTCATCGTCTTGACGAGCTCGGGGCGCGCGTCGAGCTCTTCATCGGTGATCCACACCGTCTCGGTTTCAACGCCGCGGGCGATCAGGAGATTCGTTTCGCGCTCGATTTTTTCCGCGTCGAGCTGGCTCATGTCGATATCGAAATCGAGTCGGCCCTTGTCCGGCGCAATGTTGCCGCCGGTCACCGGTGCGACGACAACGCACGACATCACATGCAGCGCGGTATGGAGTCGCATCAACTTGTAGCGGCGTTCCCAATCGATTTCGAGCGTGAGCGTTTCTCCGACTTCGGGCCACGGCGCAGCTGCCACCGGCATGTGTAGCACGCTGTCGATCCCGTCGCCCTTTCGCGTATCGGCGATTGCTATCTGCTCGCCGTTCTCGCGCAGCAACACGCCGGCGTCGCCGAGTTGGCCGCCGCCTTGCGGATAGAAGATCGTGCGGTCGAGCTCGATGCCGCGCTCATGCACGGCAACGACACGCGCGGTGGCGGTTTTCGAATAGGCATCATCGCGGAACAGCAGCTCGGTGGTCATGGCATCGATACGATGGACGCGGCAGAGGATATGTAGCCTACCAGCTTCGCATCGCGAGCCGTTTGGAAGCCCCTATTGCAAAGTTCCATAATTCGAGTATTATAGAAATATGGAAACGACATCGGCGCTTGTTGCACTGGCCGCCCTCGCTCAGGAGACGCGACTCGGCGTATTTCGCGTGCTCGTCGAGGCGGGTCCTACTGGACTATCGGTCGGCGAGATTGCTGCGTCGGTCAAGTCGTCGCCGGCAACGTTGTCGTTCCATTTGAAAGAGCTTTCGCACGCGCGGCTGATTGTCGCGCGACAGGACGGCCGCTATATCTATTACGCGGCGAACTACAGCCAGATGAACGAGCTTCTCGGCTTCCTCACCGAGAACTGTTGTGCGCGCGATTGCGGTCCCGACGCGCGCACGTGCAATGCAAACGAGTGTGCACCAACCGTGCGACGCGATTCGGCAAAGGCCACGCCGGATCGCGCTGCGCGGCCGCCGAAACGCCGCGCCTCGCGCGGCACCGTCAAAACCTGATCAAGGAGCAGCGATGAAACGCTTTCATGTCCATGTGGCCGTCCCCAACTTGAACGAGAGCATTCGCTTTTATTCGACGATGTTCGGCAGCGAGCCGAGCGTCGTAAAACCCGACTATGCGAAATGGATGCTGGACGATCCGCGCGTCAACTTCGCGATATCGCAACGATCGACACGCTCCGGCGTCAACCATCTCGGCCTGCAAGTGGATAGCGATGACGAGCTCGAAGATATCCATACGCGCCTTCGGTCGGCCGAGGCAAACGTCGCTGAAGAGAAGAACGTGTCGTGCTGTTATGCGCGGTCGAATAAATACTGGGTGACGGATCCTTCAGGCGTCGCGTGGGAATCGTTCCGCAATCTCCGCAGCGTGGAGTTCTACGACGACAAGGCCGAGGTGAACGATCAAGCAGGGTGCTGCGCGCCAAGCGAGCAAACCGGCGCTGAGAAATCCGCGTGTTGCGCGTGAGCAGCAGAGCTTACAACGTACTGTTTCTATGCACCGGCAATTCCGCGCGTTCGATCATGGCCGAGGCGCTGCTGAACCACCTCGGTCGTGGTCGTTTCGACGCGTTTTCGGCGGGCAGTCATCCGACGGGGCAGGTTCATCCCCTCGCACTCGAAACGCTCGCAACGTTAGGGCTCTCGGCTAAGGGACCGCGTAGCAAGAGTTGGGAGGAATTCGCGCGATCGGACGCGCCGCCGATCGATTTCATTATTACCGTCTGCGATAACGCCGCCGGCGAAACGTGTCCAGTGTGGCCTGGGAAGCCAGTGACGGCTCATTGGGGCGTCGACGATCCTGCCGCAAGCAACGGATCGGATGAGGAGCGGCGCGCCGCGTTTCGGAACGCCGCGCATGTTCTGCGCCGCAGGATCGAACTTCTGGTGAGCCTGCAAAACGCGAGCCTCGCCGCTACGACCGCTCGCGCAATGCTCGGCGAAATTGGCCGGCGCTGATGCATTCGCTGGCGCGGCGCTTGGTGGCCGAAGGCGTCGGGACCGCGCTGTTACTCGCTGTGGTCATCGGGTCCGGCATCATGGGCGAACGATTGTCGGGCGGCAACGTTGCGATTGCACTACTCGCCAACGCAATCGCGACGGGCTGCGCGCTCGCCGCAGTGATTTATGTGTTTGCGCCGATCTCCGGTGCGCACTTGAATCCGGCGGTCACGCTCTCGATGGCGGTGAGCAGGAAGCAGCGCTGGAGCGAGACGTTGCCTTACATCGCAGCACAGATCGCGGGAGCATTCGCCGGCGTCGCGGCCGCGCATTTGATGTTCGATGAGCCGCTATTTTTTGCATCGCTCAAAGCACGCGCGGGTCCGAGTCAATGGTGGAGCGAATTCATCGCGACGTTCGGATTGCTGGTGATCGTCTGGGGATGCCTCCGACAACGATTGGTCGCGGCGCCGCTCGCGATCGGTGCGTACATCACGGCCGCGTACTGGTTCACCGCATCGACGTCTTTCGCGAATCCTGCGGTCACGCTTGCACGTGCGGCAAGCAACACTTTCGCCGGTATTCGTCCCGGCGATGTTCCGCCATTCGTCGTCGCGGAGTTACTCGGCGCCGCAGCGGCGACGTTGTTTACGCACTGGCTGTACGGCGGTGGACAAGACGCATGACAATCCCACGCGCGCTAATGGTAGCCAACGTCCGCACGCACCTTGCCGCGAAACACGTAATACGACCAACCGATGTACATGAATATGATCGGTAACAGGAAGAGCGTGCCGATCAGCAGGAACGCTTGCGCCGATGGAACCGCGGCAGCATCCCACAATGTGATCGTGTACGGTACGACGTAGGGGAAGAGGCTGATACCGAGGCCCAGATAACACATCGCAAAGAGACCCATCGCGCCGATGAATGGAATGTAATCGTGGCCGCGGCGCAGCGCTCGCCACGTGATCCACGCGATCGCTGCGGTGATCACAGGGACGATCGCCAAGTATAGCAAATTGGGAAGGCTGAACCATCGCTCGGCAATCTGACGATGCAGGAGCGGCGTCCAGACGCTCACCATGCCGATGAACGCGAGCACGCCGTAGAGCGCAAGCGTTGCGCGCCCGCGCGCCCATACCTGCAATGAGCCCTCCGTTTTCATTACGAGCCACGTCGCGCCGAGCAGCGCGTATCCGAACAGAAGTCCGACCCCGGTTGCAAGCGGAAACGGCTGCAGCCAGTCGAAGCTCGTGCCCGAGAACGCGCGGCCCGTCACGGTAAATCCACTGACGTACATTCCAAGCACGACACCCTGGAAGAATGTCGCGATCGTCGATCCGCCAAAGAAAGCCAGATTCCACCACCGCCGGTGACGCGTTTCCTTCAAACGAAACTCGAAGGCGACGCCGCGGAATATCAAGCCCAGCAGCATCAGCAGCAACGGAAAATACAACGCCGGAATGATGATAGCGAACGCGAGCGGAAACACCGCAAGCAAGGCGACGCCGCCCAACACGAGCCACGTCTCGTTGCCATCCCAAACGGGCGCCACTGAGCTCATCATCAACGTCCGCGCGTCGTCGTCTTGCGCCATCGGAAAGAGCACACCGATGCCGAGATCGAAGCCGTCGAGCAGCACGTACATGAAGACGGCGACGGCAAGGATAACGGTCCATACGGGAACAAGGTCGAGGTACATCGTCGCTCCGTCGATCAAGCGTCGGCTTCAGCGCCGGAGAGCGGCCGCGCGGGACGCTCGCCGAATTTTGGCTCGCGCAATTCAACTTGTTCAGGTGGGCCGGCACGCGCGAGGCGCGCCATGTAATAGATCCCCGCGCCGAACACGATGATGTAGACGATCACATAGAGCAAGACCGACATCAGCACGTCGGCGCCCGTGAGCGACGGTGACACCGCATCGCGCGTGCGCATCAGCCCGTGCACGATCCACGGCTGTCGTCCTACTTCCGTCACCGTCCATCCGGCGAGCACCGCGATGAAGCCCGCCGGAACCATGGCGATGCATGCGGTCTGGTACGCACGGCTGGTGAATAGATTCCCGCGCCAGCGCAGCCACAGTCCCCATATCGCCATCGCGAGCATGAGGAGTCCGATGCCAACCATGATTCTGAACGCGAAGAACACGGGCGCAACTGGGGGACGATCGACAGGAGCGGCTTCCTTGAGTCCCTTGATGACCGCGTCGGCGGAATGCGCGAGGTAGTAGCTCGCAAGAACCGGGATGGAGACTTCGAACCGATTGCGCTCCGCCTTCTCGTCGGGAATCGCAAACAAAACCGCGGGCGCACGCGATTGCGTGTCCCAAAGACCTTCCATCGCAGCGAGCTTCACGGGCTGGTGATGCAGCGTATTGATCCCATGCAGATCGCCCGCGACGATCTGCACTGGGACGAAGATCGCGACGAACGTGATGGTCATCGCCATGACCGCTTGCGATTCGGCAATATGGCGTCCGCGTTTCAAATGCCACGCGGTGACACCGAGCACGGCAAACGCCGTCGTCAAATAAAACCCCGTCACGGTGTGCACGAGGCGATAGGGAAACGATGGATTGAATATGACGGCCAGCCAGTCGGCGGGCACGAACCGACCGTCGACGACCTCGTGGCCCACGGGCGTCTGCATCCAACTATTGGCAGCGAGAATCCAGAACGTGGAAAACAATGTGCCTGCGGCGACCATGACCGACGAGAAGAAATGCGCCCACGGCGGCACACGCTTGCGGCCGAAAAGCATGATGCCGAGAAAGCCCGCTTCCAAAAAAAAGGCCACCATGCCCTCGTACGCGAAAAGCGGACCGAGGACATTGCTCGTTGCATCGGCGTAGCGGCTCCAATTCGTGCCGAATTGAAACGGCATCACGATGCCCGATACGACCCCCATGCCGAACGACACGGCGAACATGCGTGTCCAGAACACCGAGAGGCGAAGGTAAAGGGCATTGCGCGTAACAAGATGAAGCCCCTCGAGCAAAACGATGAACGATGCGAGCCCGACGGTGAACGCGGGAAGCAGGATATGAAACGCGATGACGAACGCGAATTGAACGCGCGACAGGAAGACCGGGTCGAGATCCACGCACGCACTCCCGCAAGCGACCGGGAAATCGTCGACGCTCCGGCCGATGGACGGAAGTCTACACGGCGCTTGGCATCAGCGCGATGTTCGCGTCGAATCCAGAATCGCCTCGCCGCTCACTGTGACGGTAATGTCCGTTGTGCCGCCCTCTGTCGCAACCGGCGCAGCCGCAGCGGCTTGTACGCCGGCCGAACGCAACATCGGTACGGGCCGCGCGTAGTCGCCGGCCTGAATCGTCACGTAACCGGTGCGCCAGGCGTTACTCCCGAAGCCCTGCGCCGCTGCCTGCGCGCGCGCCTGCCATGCTTTGATAGCCTGTTGAGTCAATGCATCTTCGGCCGTGCGCCGCGCGGACGGGCTCACGGTAAAGTTCATACCTGCAAGCACGAGACCGTCTTCGCTCTGGATCTTCGAAATAAGCACAGCCAGAGCGGTGAAGTCGGACGATTCTACCGAGAGCGTTTGCGAAACGCGCCAGCGCAACGGCGCATTGCGTTCGGAAATCTGATATGAAGAGTATGCGGTTGTTGCAGCGTCGACACCGCGCACGGCCTTGGCGCGCGCAAGCGCTTTCGCCATTCGCGTATTCACCTCATTGGCTGCTGCGACAGGGTCGGGATGATCGACGTCGACCCGAAGAAATGCATGCATCCGGTCGTTCGCGAGTTGCGACGACGCCGTCGCAGTCAGCGTGATGACCGGTTGGGGCGGCAGAGGCGCAACCAACGGCTGTTGCGCATTGACGATCGGTGCCGTGAACGCGATGCATGCGCTCGATAAGACGAAGACGGACAAAGGCAATCGCATTACGGTCTCCTTGCGTGTTGAGGCAGTACCTCGATCGCCGCGCGGTTCGACCACGAAAAACAACGCGCCGCCGCCTGCTGCCAAGGCAACCATTGATGACGCAGATGCTCGCGCGGCGCAAGCGCGACGGGAATTCGCGTCGGCACTTCGAGGCCGAAAACATGCTCGGTATTCTGCGTGGTTCCGGGTGGATAGCGATGCTGCCACTGCGGAAAGATCTCGAATACGTTCGAAAGGTTCCAGTCGCGCACGCCGCCGTATGCGGCCGCATCGATTCCCGTTTCCTCGGCGAGCTCGCGCACGGCCGCGTGCTGCAGCGTTTCTCCCAGCTCAACACTTCCCGTCACCGATTGCCAATGGTCCGCATAGTCGGCGCGTTCGATCAACAGCACATCGAGCTCTGGCGTATAAACGATGACGAGCACTGAAACGGGTTGCTTGTAACGCATCTATTCTCGTATCACGTCATTCCGAGGGCGACGCTCTTGCGCCCGAGGAACCTGCTTTATCAAAACCAAAAGCAGTTCCCTCGCTTCGCTCGGGATGACAAACGGAGATGCAGTCCCTCGCTTCGCTCGGCTCGGGATGGCAAAGAAGGCTTATGCGACGAACACCCAGAACCCGGCGTGTCGCTCTTTCCAGAATTCCGCCGCTTCGCGCAAGATATCCTCGAGCGTCGTCCATTCGGTCGGATGCTCGCGTTTATAGCCGGTCGCATGCGTTAGCGAGATCACAATGCCGTGACGTCCGAGCCAATCGCGATCCTCGAGCACATCAGCGAGCGCATCCCAGTTGTGGCCGAAGTGCTCGGGAAGCTTGAGCGCACCGTCGATCTCTGCAAATAACGTCGCGCGATCCTTCGCTTTGGAGAGGTCGACGGCGCAAAACCGCAGGTGCGCATGCGAAGCCGCGGTCTTGAGCGGGTCGGCCCCGCCGGTCCAAGTGTGAACGCCGGCGTTGTCGACGATGGTGAGATCGGGCGGTTTCATTCGCGGATCCTCCGAAACGTCTCGTAATGATCGCTCGTGTAATAGCATGCATTGGGCGCGGTGCGCGGCCCGCCGCAAACGATCCGTCGACCGCCGCGCCCCTTCACGCCCGGCGTGGGGACCGTGTATTCGCGATAATAGCCGCGCGATTGCGCCGGCAGTCGGCGTTCACGATTGCCGAATATGACGCCGTCGCGTTCGTAGCGAAACGGTCCGTCGGTCCTAATTTGCGCCAATACTTCGCGCGCTTCGTGCGGGAGGTCGACGATTGCGACCTCGCCGGCCGATGGCGTTGGCGTGCGCGCACAAACCGCTGCGCTCAGAAGCGCCACGGCGAGAATCGCGACCGCCGCCAGCGATCGCGTCGATTGCGCGCGGTGGGGCATGCCGCAGAGTGTACTGCACTGGCTCAGGCGAGCGTCCCGGCAGCGTCCGAGGGACGTACCCGGATATGAAGCTCCCGCAATTGGTGCTCGGTGATGGGCGTCGGCGTATCGATCAGCAGATCCTGTCCACGCTGGGTCTTCGGGAATGCGATCACATCGCGGATCGAATCAACGCCGCACATCAGCGCAGCAGTCCGATCGAGCCCGAACGCGATTCCGCCGTGCGGCGGCGCTCCGTATTGCAATGCGTCGAGCAGGAAGCCGAATTTGCGGCGCTGTTCTTCGGGCGTAATGCCGAGCGCTGCAAAGACTTTCTGCTGCACATCCGGCTTGTGGATACGCACCGAACCGCCGCCGATTTCCCAGCCATTGAGCACGACGTCGTAGGCCTTCGCGAGCGCAAGCGCGGGCTCTGCGCCGAACAAATCCTCGTGTCCGTCTTTAGGGGCGGTAAACGGATGATGCCGTGCCGCCCAGCTCTTGCGATCTTCGTCGTATTCGAACATCGGAAAATCGACGACCCATAGCGGGCGCCAGCCGGTCTCCACAAAGCCGCGGTCATGGCCGACTTTAGCGCGTAGCGCGCCCAACGCGTCATTGACGATCTTCTCACTTCCGGCGCCGAAGAAAATCAGATCGCCGGATTGCGCGCCGGTACGCTTGAGAATCGCCTCGAGCACATCAGGCGGCAGGAACTTGACGATCGGCGATTGCAGCCCTTCTTCATTAGCCTTCGTGTTGTCATTGACCTTGATGTACGCAAGCCCCTTCGCGCCATAAATCGACACGAATGCCGAATAGTCGTCGATCTCTTTGCGTGTGAGCTCACCGCCTTTAGGCAGACGGAGCGCTGCCACGCGACCGCCCGGTAGATCGGCTGCACTGCGGAAGACCTTGAAGTCGACGCGCTTCATCAAGTCGGTCAATTCGGTCAACTTGAGCGGCACGCGGAGATCGGGCTTGTCGGAGCCGTAATCGCGCATGGCGTCGGCGAACGTCATGATCGGAAACGGCTCGGGCAGATTGACGCCCAGCGCCTCGTCGAACATCGCGCGAATGAGACCTTCCATCAACGCACGGATCTCGAGCTCATCCAGGAACGACATCTCGACGTCGATTTGCGTGAATTCGGGTTGCCGGTCGGCACGCATGTCTTCGTCGCGGAAGCATTTGACGATCTGGTAGTAGCGATCGAAGCCGGCGACCATCAGCAACTGTTTGAAGAGCTGCGGCGACTGCGGCAACGCGTAGAAAGAGCCATGGTGCATTCGCGACGGCACCAGGAACTCGCGTGCGCCTTCCGGCGTCGACTTGTACAACACCGGCGTTTCGATGTCGACAAATCCGTTCGCGTCGAGGTATCTCCGCGCCGAGCTCGCCGCGCGATGGCGAAGCAGCAGATTGCGTTGCATCTCGGGCCGCCGAAGATCGAGCACGCGATGCGTAAGCCGCACCGTTTCCGATAGATTCTCGTCGTCGAGTTGGAACGGCGGCGTCACCGATGGATTGAGGATTTCGATGTCGAAAGCGAGCACTTCGACTTCGCCGGAGACAAGATTCGGATTTGTTGAGCCTGCGGGTCGAAGACGGACGCGCCCGGTGACCGCGATGCAATACTCGTGGCGCAGCTTTTCGCCGACAGCGAACGTATCGGCGCGATCGGGATCGCAAACGATCTGCACCAACCCCTCGCGGTCGCGGAGGTCGATAAAAATCACGCCACCGTGGTCACGGCGGCGATGAACCCAGCCGCACAGCGCGATCGTCTGGTCGAGATAGCGGCGGTCGATGCTGCCGCAGTAGTCGGTGCGTTTCAAATCAATCTCCGACGGATCGGGTTCGTGGGCAGGATGAGAGCACGTTGAGTGAAAGCCGACCACTGCGCGTCAGTCCGCGAGATGCAGTGCATCGGCCGACCAGCGCGTTCGGGCCGGTCAATTTCGGGAATCGACGATCGGATCAGCCGACGAATCGGACGACGCCACCGTGTCGGGCCGTGGAATCACGGGCGGCGGGAACGGGGCGGCGTGCGGGCGTGGAACGACGACGCCCATCGAAATGATGTACTTGAGCGCCTCGTCGACCGTCATGTCCAGTTCCCGAACCTGCGAGAGCGGCAGCATCAGGAAATAGCCGCCCGTCGGATTCGGGGTCGTGGGCACATAAACACTGATGTGCTCTTCCGTCAGATACGGCGTGACGGCGGACGATGGCGTACCCGTCAAAAACGCGATCGTCCAACTGCCCGGACGCGGAAATTCGACGAGCAACGCCTTGCGGAACGCATAGCCCTTGCTGGAGAGCAGCGTGTCGCTGACCTGCTTGACCGACGAATAGATCGACTTGACGAACGGAATGCGACCGAGGATCGCTTCCCACGCCGAAATGAGGCGCTGGCCGAAAAAATTGGCGGCGAGCACGCCGGTCAAAAAGAGAATGACGAAGAAGACGACCAAGCCGAGTCCCGGAATGTCGAATCCGAAGAGCGCGCGCGGCCGTGCGTTCTCCGGCAGGACAAGCAGGATCTGGTCAAGCGAAGTGAGCAGCCAATGGAGCACCCAGATCGTGATGCCCAATGGCACCCAGACGATCAGGCCGGCGATGAGGTAGCGTCTCACTTAAGCGGGTAGCCGAAAGCAACAAGCACGATCAATGGCAGGTACAGCTGCCGCCGCAGCCGGTGGACGGCGCCGCTTCGCTTTTCGTATCGCTCTTGGTCTCGGATGACTTACCGTCCGAGGCCGTCGCCGTATCGCCTTTTCCGTCTGCTTTCCCGTCCGCCTTCGCCTCGGCCTTGGCCGCAGTTTTGGTCGCGGGCTTGCTGTTGTTCTTGAAATCGGTTGCATACCAGCCCGAGCCCTTGAGCTGGAACCCTGCCGCCGACACGAGCTTCGTCAGCGTGTCCTTGCGACAAGTCGGACACGTGGCGAGTAGGGGCTCCGATATCTTCTGGAGGACTTCGTGCTCGCTGCCACAGGACGAGCAGCGATATTCGTAAATGGGCATGGCGACCTCGTCAGTTCCCTAACGCGAGTAAGTTTGCTAAAAGCATTTGATTCGAAAAGGTAATTATACGTGAAAGCGGGGCAAATTCACGACGGTCGCCCGCTGCGCTGCGCGTGCTTTAACGTGGGTGCGAATCCTCGCGGTTTCAAACTGCCTTATGCTTCGCGCAAACACGGGGAGGCAGCCTCGATGGCTGACTTTTGGATCTGGTGGATACTGGCTGCGCTGTTGGTCGGCCTGGAGCTCGCCACCGGCACTTTCTATCTGCTTGCGCTTGGCCTCGCATTCTTGCTTGGGGGTCTCGCTGCGTGGCTCGGGGCGTCACTGACAATGCAAATGATCATCGGCGGCGCTTTGTCGGCCATTGCGCTCGCCGTTGCGCACCATTGGCGCAAGCGCGCGGCAACGTCCGCACCGATGATGCACCTTGACCGCGGACAGGCGGTTCACGTCGAGAAGTGGAACGCCGACGGCACTGCGCGCGTCGAGTACCGCGGCACGCAATGGAATGCTGAAGCGGCCGCCGCCGATACGGTGCGCTCCGCCACGATGTACATCGTTGCAACACGCGGTTCGACGCTTGTCTTGTCGGACCGCCGCCCGTAACGGTTCTCTCGTCACAATCGGAGCCACCATGCAGTTCGGATCGTCGATCTTTGCATTCCTGTTGTTCGTTGTTGTGTTGGTCGTCATCGTTCAGGCGATCCGCGTCGTGCCGCAGCAGCGGGCGTGGGTCGTCGAACGATGGGGAAAGTTCCATGCGGTGCTTGAACCGGGACTCAATTTCGTCGTGCCGTTCATCGACCGCATCGCCTATCGGCACGATCTGCGCGAAATCCCGCTCGACGTGCCGCCGCAGGTTTGCATCACGAAGGACAACACACAATTGCAGGTCGACGGCATCATCTATTTTCAGGTGACGGATCCGCGGCTCGCCTCTTACGGCGCATCGAACTACGTGCTCGCGATCACGCAGCTTGCGCAGACGACGTTGCGAAGCGTCATCGGCAGAATGGAGCTCGATCGCACATTCGAGGAGCGCGACCAGATCAACGCGTCCGTCGTCAGCGCGCTCGATGCGGCGGCGCCGAATTGGGGCGTCAAGGTGCTGCGCTACGAGATCAAGGATCTGACGCCGCCGGCGGAGATACTGCGGTCGATGCAGGCGCAAATCACCGCCGAACGGGAGAAGCGCGCCGTGATCGCGACATCGGAAGGGCGGCGACAGGAACAGATCAACGTCGCGCAAGGCGCGCGCGAAGCCGCAATCGCGAAGTCCGAAGGCGAAAAGCAAGCGGAGATCAACCTGGCGCAGGGTGAGGCCACCGCGACGCTGGTGAAAGCGGAGGCAACGGCAAAGGCGATCCGGCAAATCGCTGAATCCATCAACGCCGATGGTGGATTGCAGGCGGTGAACCTGCGCGTCGCCGAAGAATACATCGCCCAGTTCGGCAATCTCGCGCGCACGACCAACACGTTGATCCTGCCGACGAACGTCGCCGATGTCGCAGGCGTTATCGCGACAGCGCTGTCCGTTGTGAAAGCGACGCCTTCGAGCCGTCCGGTGTCCTGAGCCACGCCGGTGTCATCCTGAGCAACGCGAGGGGCCTGCTTTTGTTTTTTATCTAGGGCAATTGTATGGACTTGAAAGACAGCAACTTCATCGTCACCGGCGGCGCGTCGGGCCTCGGCGCGGCAACGGTCCACATGTTGAGTCAAGCGGGTGCCCAGGTTGTCATCGCCGACTTGAAGGAGGACGAAGGCAACGTGCTCGCGGAGTCGCTCGGCCAGTCGGTGAAGTTCGTCCGCACCGATGTGTGCGACGAGACGAGCGCGAAGGCCGCGGTTGCAGCTGCGCTAAACGACTTCGGCAGCTTGCAGGGCCTTGTCAGCTGTGCGGGTATCGTGCACGCCGAGCGCATCGTGGGAAAGGAAGGTCCGCACTCCCTCGCTGGATTTACCCGCGCGATCAACATCAACCTGATCGGTACGTTCAATCTGATTCGATTTGCCGCGGAGGCGATGGCGAAAGGCGCTCCGAATGCCGAAGGCGAGCGCGGTGTCATTGTCAACACGGCATCCGTTGCGGCCTTCGACGGTCAGATCGGTCAGGCTGCATACAGCGCATCGAAGGCCGCCATCGTCGGCATGACGCTGCCGATTGCGCGCGAGCTCGCGCGTTATGGTGTTCGCGTGATGACGATCGCGCCCGGAATCTTTGAAACGCCGATGATGGACAGCCTCTCCGAAGAGGTACAGGCATCGCTGGGAAAGATGGTTCCGTTTCCGCCGCGCCTCGGTCGCCCTGACGAATTCGCATCGCTGGTGCGAGCGATTGTCGAGAATCCGATGCTGAACGGCGAAGTGATTCGCCTCGACGGCGCGATCAGGATGGCGCCCAAGTGACGCATTTGTCCAAGAGCAAGACGCGTAGCGTCGAGCGATTGGAAACAAATGCGTCATCCTGAGGAGCAGGGCGACGAAGGATCTCGGGTCCCCAACAGCAGATCCCTCGCTTTCGCTCGGGATGACAGTGCAGCAGCAGATCCCTCGATTTCGCTCGGGATGACAGTGCACCAGCAGGTCCCTCGCTCACGCTGGGGATGACAAACTACTACTCCCGCCGCGTGAGCGCAATCGCCGCGACGATCATCGCGACGAAAAACACAAACGTCCAACCTGCGATCGACAAGCCGAGCAACTCCCAGCTTTTTTCGGCGCACTCGCCGCTGCCGCCGAGCACTTTCGTAATGACGTCGAGCAGTGGCAGTGACTCGAGCATGTAATTGAGACCCATCCCGCACGCCGGCACTTGGTCCTTAGGCAGCGACTGAAGCCAGATCTGGCGGCCGGCAAACACGGCTCCGGCGCCGGCACACAGTGCAATCAGCACCGCATAGATTGCTGCGCCGGTTCGCTTTGGATTGTGGAAGAATGCGATCAGGAACACGACGCCCGCCGCGCTTACCGCGACTCGCTGAAACATGCACAGCGGACAGGGCTCGAGACCTTCGTGATACTGGAGCCAGAATGCCCACGCCATCAATCCAGCGCAAACCGCGAACGCGAGAAGATACGCGACGCGCCGTCGCGGGAGCGCAAGTAACACAAGCGAGACGACGCCGATCGTCACGACGAGCACGCGGTAGCCGGATTGCACCAGCGAAGGACCGGCGTGAAAGCGGGAGAGCAGGGCTTCCTGACCGAGCAGCGCAACACAAAGCAACAGGCCGAACCAAGGCCATTGAACGGTAGCGTAACGGATCATTGTATTTTGTTGAGCGCCTCGTCGATGTCCCACAGGATATCCGACAGCGATTCCAGACCCACCGAGAGACGAATCATCTCAGGCAGAACGCCGGCGGCGCGTTGTTCGTCTTCGCTCAATTGACGATGCGTCGTCGACGCCGGATGAATGACCAGCGACTTCGCATCTCCGACATTGGCGAGATGCGACAACATCTGCACACTTTCGATGAAGCGTTCGCCTGCCTGCGCACCCCCCTTCACGCCGAAGGTCAGGATGCCGGCGGCACCGCGCGGCAAATATTTGCGCGCGAGCGTTTCGTAGCGATTACCCGATAAAAGCGGATAGTTGACCCAGGTAATCTTCGGATGCTCCGACAAATGCTTCGCAATGGCGATAGCGGACTCGCAATGACGCGGCATGCGCACGTGCAACGTTTCGATGCCTTGCAGTAACAGAAACGCCGCTATTGGCGAAAGCGTGGGGCCCAGCGTTCGCATCGTCTCCATCCGCGCCTTCATCGTGAAGCCGAAGTCGCCGAACGTTTCGTAGAAACGCACGCCGTGATAGCCGCGAGACGGCTCGGTCATCTGCGGAAAGTTGCCGTTGTCCCAGGGAAACTTGCCGGACTCGACGAGGATGCCGCCCATTGTCGTGCCGTGGCCGCCCAGGTACTTGGTGAGCGAATGAACGACGATGTCGGCGCCGTGCTCGATTGGCCGGCATAGATACGGCGATGCCAGCGTGTTGTCGATAACGAGCGGAATGCCGGCTTCGTGCGCGATCGCCGCCAGCGCTTCCAGATCGACGATGTTGAGCTGCGGATTGCCGATCGTCTCCGCGTAGAGCGCCTTGGTGTTGCCCTTGCGCGCAAGGCGGAAATTCTCTGGATCATCGGAGTCGACGAACGTGACGTCGATGCCGAATTGCGCGAACGTGACGGCGAACTGCGAATACGTACCGCCATAAAGCGTGCGCGACGCGACCAGATGATCGCCGGCACGGCACAATGTGAGGAGCGCGGTCATCTGCGCGGCCATTCCTGTCGCGGCGGCAAGGCCCGCTCGTCCACCCTCGAGCGCGGCGACTCTCTCCTCGAGTGCCGCAACGGTCGGATTCGATATGCGCGAATAGACATTGCCGAAAGTCTGCAGGTTGAACAGGCTCGCGGCGTGATCGGCGCTGTCGAACACGAACGATGTTGTTTGATAGATCGGCATCGCTCGCGCGCCGGTGGCCGCGTCCGGAATCTGTCCGGCATGCAGACACAGCGTGTCGAAACCGTAGAGATGATCAGTCATGAATGAATGGATGTCATACGGCGCGACGCGACGAAATCACGCCGGTGTTGACGCCTGCCCAATTGAGTCCGCCAAGAATGCGCGCGTGCTCGATCTTGACGCAATGGTTCATCACCACCTCGAGGCCTGCATCCGATGCGATCGCCGCCGCCTCGTCGTTGCGAATGCCCAATTGCATCCACAGCACTTTCGCACCCTTCGCGATCGCTTCGCGTGCGAGCGGAACGATTTCGTCGGGCTTGCGAAAACAGTCGACGATGTCGACGGACTCAGGGATCGCGCTGATCGTCGGATAGCAGGGCCGACCGAGCACTTCCTTGTAATTGGGATTGACCGGAAAGATCCGGTAGCCGTGGTCTTGCATGTACTTGGCAGCGAAATAGCTGGGCCGATACCAGTTGGCCGAGATGCCGACGACCGCGATCGAGCGATAGCGCGTCAAAATTCTTTTCAAACCTGCGATGTCATCGACGATCGTCACGATCTTGCCCCCTCGCTAAGCGACGCAGCCGGCACACGCGACGAACGCAGACTGACATCCGGATGCCAGCCGACAACGGCGACCATCACGAAATAGGATATGACGTAAGCGAAGGCCACGTGCCAACCGGATCGTACCCATGCGACCGCCGACTTGGCTTCGGGATATTGATTGGACAATGCGACGCCGGCCGACGATCCGAACCAGATCATCGATCCGCCGAACCCCACGGCAAACGCGACGAAGCCCCAATCGTAACCACCTTGCTTCAGCGCCAGCGCGGTCAATGGAATATTGTCGAACACGGCCGAGACAAATCCGAGACCCATTGACACCGGCCACGATGCATCGGGAAGTTTGTGAACCGGCATCATCGACGCGGCGAGCACGAGCGACAGCAGGAAAATGCTGCCCTTGAACGCGCCGGGAAGTTCTTCCCAATGCGGACGGCGGAGGGGTACGCATAACAGAAGCGCGACCCACACCGCGGCGCCGATAAATGGAAAGCTGTCGGCCGACTCTGTAAAGCGCACGTTAATCACAACGTTTGTGACGATTGCGATGATGAGAATCGCGGCGACGATGAACACGCGCGTCCAATCGATGTGCACGCCGACCGGCGGCTCACGCACAATCGGTGAATATCGATGCTGCTGCAACGACGCGGGTACGCCGAAGATCACCAAGGCGAGCCCCGCGGCGACGTAGGCTTCGAAGACCGACAATGGCGACACGCCGGCGATCCACATCATCGTTGTCGTCGTGTCCCCGACGACGCTGCCGGAACCCCCCGCATTCGACGCGGCGACAATTCCAGCGAGATAGCCGAGATGCACCTTGCGGCGGAATACGACACCGGCGATCGTTCCTCCGATCAGCGCCGCCGCGATGTTGTCGAGGAACGACGACAACACGAAGATCATGACCAGAAGGACAAAGCCGCCTTTCCAATCGTTGGGCAACAATTTGGGCAGCCACGCAGGCACCTTGCTCGCTTCGAAATGCTTCGACAGCAACGCGAATCCGAGTAAGAGGCCGAGCAGATTCGTAAGCAGCACCCATTCGTGCGCCAGATGTTCGATCAAACCTGACACACCTGGCCCCTCGGGAAACGGCGAGAACAGCAGTTTGAAGATCGTAATCGCCGCGAGTCCGCTGACGGCGACCTCCAGTGTGTGATGGTGAAAGATCGCCACGCCGATCAGCGTTATCGCGAACAGGATGAAATCGATCGGTATGCCCGCGATCGCCGGCGGCTCGACAAGAGCGCCTGTTGCCGCGTTCGCCGTGATCGAGACCAGCAATCCGATCACCATAACGGCAGCGGTGAAGCGCGAAATTCGGCGAACGTTCGACGAATAGACGGCGAGCATCAGTGGCCTATGAAGGATCTCAACACAACGGAAGACGTTTACGACGTCCAGCGCGAAGGGAGTAAATACGGTTGATGGTGCCGCCCGACGTTGCTAAATGACGCGGATTGTAACCAGTGGGACCAAAGCGGCCCGAACTGCGTGATTTGTCGCCCACAAACGCTCGATGGCGGTGGATCGGTTCAACGTCGCGGCGCTGCTGTCGTGATTTGTAAAAAGTGGGCTCGATCCTTGCTTTTATACCGCTACGAGGACTCTCAATCCGCGCGCGCTTCGTCACCGACCGCCAGAGCTGTGCTGGGCCGGGCGACAGCGGAGCCGCGTGGGTTTTCGCATGCATAAACGGCAAGCAGTTCCACATTCACCTGCGAGCGTCTGATGGCCGCCGTGCGGCCGTTTACACGTGTCGATGTCGCGTCCATCCAACAGGTGTTGGACGACGCGCAGATCGAGCCGCTGTCATCGCTTTCCCAACGCAAGCTCAATGCGCTCGGGCTGCCGCTCGCCTATGTGGATCGCCAGCAACGCTATCGGCTCGTCAACACCGCATTCCTCGACTGTGTCGCCAAGCCCGAAGAGGAAGTCGTCGGCCGTACCGTCTTCGATGTTTGGGGCCATGATATCTATCAGCTCTACCAGGCTTACATCGAGGCCGCGCTCACTGGCGAGTGCACGGGCTTCGTGCGACAGCTCTCGATTCCCGGTCAACCGGCCATCTGGATCCGCGTCGACTATTACCCTGATCGCAGCCCCAACGGTACGGTGCGCGGTTTTCTCGCGACGTACAGCGACGTCGATTATCTGAAGCGGCTCGAGCTCGAGGCTGGCGAGCGCGAACATCGCTTGCGGTTGGTGACGGACAGCGTCGAGTTGCCGATTCTCTACTTCGATCGCGATTTCCGGCTTCGCTTCGCCAACAAACCGTTTGCAAGTTGGCTCGGCGTCGAGGCCGACGATCTGCTCGGCCATGGCCTCAAGGATTTTCTGCCGTCGGATGCGTTCGATCAGATGGCCGCCAACGTCGAGCGCGTTTTCGAAGGCGCGACGGTCGCCTACGAACGGCGCGAGCGCAAGCTGGAAGGTGAGCTTCGCTGGGTGCGCGTCACGTTGTTCCCCGATCGCGAGGTGAGCGGCCGCGTCGGTGGCGCGTTCGCTGTCTGGCACGACATCGAAGACGACGTCCGCGTGCGTGAGGCGCTGAAGGCGCAGGAAGCCCAGATGCGGTTGTTCGCCGACAACATTCCGGGGCCGATCGCCTATCTCGACAAGAACCTGCGCTACACATTCGTCAACCAGGCGTTCGCCAATCGCGTCTGCAAGCCGCAGGAAGACATCTACGGCAAATCGCCGTTCGAAGTGATGACGCCGGATGTCGCGTCGTTTCTGCGTCCGATTCTCAAACGCGCACAGACCGGCGAGCACGTCGAATACGAACGAATCAGCCAGAACGCGCAAGGACAATGGCGGTGGATGCATGGTCGTATCGCGCCAGACTTGGACGCGACGGGCCAGGTGCGCGGCCTCTATTGCACCGAGTACGACATTCACGATCTCAAACAGACCGAGCAAGCGCTGGCGACGCGCGAAGAACAGCTTCGCGTGTTCACCGACAACATTCCTGAACCGGTCGTGTACCTCGACGCCGACCGGCGCTATGTGTTCGTCAATGAAGCATTCCTCAATCTCACCGGATTCCTCCGCGACGATGTGATCGGCCGAACGATCGAGGAAGTGAGCGGCGCCGAAGCATCGCTTGCGCCGCCGGAATTCGTTGCGCGCGCGCTTGCTGGCGAAGCGGTGACCTACGAACGCCCGGCAATCGATGCGGACAACCGTCCACGGTGGCTGCGCGGTCGCATCGTGCCCGATCGCAAATTCGACGGCACGATCAAGGGCGTCTACGTCATTGCGCACGATATCTCCGATTTGAAGCAGGTTCAAAACGCGCTCGCCGCACGGGAGGGACAGCTTCGCGCAATCATGGACGGCGTTCCGGCGCCCGTCGCGTA
The DNA here is from genome assembly GCA_036505865.1 of Casimicrobiaceae bacterium. GTDB lineage: Bacteria > Pseudomonadota > Gammaproteobacteria > Burkholderiales > Casimicrobiaceae > VBCG01. Next base: position 9,566 of record DASXSP010000130.1, on the reverse strand, counting down.
TATCGATCGCGAAGAGCGCTGTCATTACGTCAATCGCACGTTCCTGCAGTACTTCGGCTTGACGAGCGAGCAGGTGTCGCGGATGCGCCTTCCCGACATCGTCGGCCACGGCATTTACCAAAGCGCCCAAGCGATGCTGACGCGCGCGTTGCACGGCGAGTCGACGGCGTTCGATCGTCTCGTGCCCGGCGCAAACGGCGTGCGCCGCTGGATGACGATTCGGGTCGTGCCCGATGCATCATCGTCGGGTGAAGTCGTCGGCGCGTTCGTGTTGATGAACGATATCCACGGATTGAAACAGGCGCAGGAAGCACTGCGGGCATCCGAGGCCGAGCTCCGACTCATCATGGACAACGTGCCGGCGCGCGTGTCGTACATCGATCGCGACTACCGTTATCGATTCCTCAATCGTCACAATGAAGAATGGCTCGGCGCGAGCCGCCGCGATTTAACTGGCCGCCGCGTGACCGAAGTTGTCGGCGAAGAACGCTTCCATCAACTGCAGCCGTTCCTCGACCGCGTGCTGAACGGCGAGGAAGTGTCGACCGAAGAATTGCTGCGACAACCGGACGGCAAGCAGCGCTGGGAGAGCATCCACTACGCGCCCAATCGCGATACCGAAGGCAACGTCATCGGCATCTACGCCGTGCACACCGACATTCATGAGGAGAAGCACAACGCGGAGGCGTTGCGGCGCGCCAATTGGATGCTGTCATCGCATATCAACAACACGCCGCTCGCGGTGATGGAATGGGACCGCGAATTCCGGCTGGTGCGGTGGTCACCTCAGGCGCAGAACATATTCGGGTGGCAGGCGAACGAAGTGCTGGGAATGCCGATCACCGGCAATCCGCTCATTCACGACGCCGATCGCGAGACGTTCGCAGCGCTTGTCAGCCGCCTGATGAAAGGCGAAGAACCACGCGCGACGGGTCTCACACGCAATCAACGCAAAGACGGCGAGACGATCTGGTGCGAGTGGTATCACTCGGCGCTCCTCGACGATCAAGGCGGAATCGTGTCGATCCTGTCGTTCGTGCAGGACGTTTCGTCGCGGATCGAAGCGGAGGAACGACTGCAGAATCTAGCGACGCGCGACACGCTGACCGGATTGCCGAACCGGCTGTTGCTGCATGAGCGACTGTCGCAGGCGATCTCCAAGGCAAAGCGTGCGGGGCAGCGCGTTGGCGTGCTGTTCATCGACCTCGATCGCTTCAAGAACGTCAACGACACGCTCGGCCATCGCATCGGCGACGAGCTGTTGAAACATGTGACGCGGGCCCTCTCTGGCGCGCTGCGTGAGACCGATCTGCTCGCGCGCCTGGGCGGCGACGAATTCATGGTGATCGTCGAGGACGTCGACGAACCCGCCGTCTTGTCGCGGATCGCGCAAAAGCTGCTCGACGCGATCGCGCAACCATTCAAGATCGAGCAAAACGATATCTTTGTCACATCGTCGATCGGCATTTCTGTCTATCCGGACGACTCGGACGATCCGGATGAATTATTGAAGCACGCTGACGTCGCGATGTACCGGTCGAAGGAGCTCGGCCGCAACACGTATCAGTTTCTTGATGCGAATTTGGCGGAGCATCGTCTGAAGCAACACACGCTCGAGACGGCGCTTCGCGGCGCGCTTTCGAACGGCACGCTCCGCCTGCATTATCAGCCCGTGGTGCGGATCACCGATCGCGCGATCATCGGCGCCGAGGCGCTGTTGCGTTGGAGCGACCCGGAGCATGGCAGCATTGCGCCGCAAGTCTTCATACCGCTTGCTGAAGAGTCCGGTCTCATCCATGCGCTTGGCGAGTGGGTGCTGAAGACTGCAGCCGCGCAATGCGTCGCATGGCGCAAGTCGGGAATGCCGCTGACGATCTCGGTCAATCTATCGGCGAAGCAGTTTTATCGTGACGACTTGTCGCAACGAATCACTGAAATCGTGCGTGCCGAAGGTTGCGAACCATCGTGGATCGAGCTCGAAGTAACGGAAACGAGCCTCGTGCATGACATCGACGCCATTCGCAAGGTGTTGCATCAACTGCGCGATGAAGGCTTCACGGTGGCGATCGACGACTTCGGCACCGGGTACTCGTCGCTAACGCACCTCAAGCATTTTCCAATCGACACGTTGAAGATCGACATTTCATTCATCGCCGATCTGGAAACCGACCCGGGCGACGCCGCGATCACCGAAGCGATCATCGGTTTGGCGCGCGGCCTGGGCCTCAAGGTTGTCGCCGAAGGCGTTGGCACGCGCGAACAATTGGAGTTTCTCGACGTTCGCGGCTGCCACTACTTCCAAGGTTATTGGGTCAGCAAACCGTTGTCGGCGGAAAACTTTGTGGAGTTCGTCACTCGCAAACCGCATTGACGCATTGTGTCGCCCGCGGCGCTGCGGTGTAACTTTGTCATCCCGAGTCGAGCGAAGCGAGTCCTGAGCGCAGCGAAGGAGCTGCTGTTGAGTTTTTAGCGAGGGATCTGCTTCTTGCATTTGCGCACAAAAGCAGGTCCCTGGGCTTCGTCTCGGGATGACGAAGGGGACAAAGTCACTTCACCGTCGCCACCCAGCTTTCCAGCGCTTCCGCCGCTCTGCGCCACTGCCGCTCGAGCATCATCATGTGGGCAAGTCCAGGAACGATCGTCGCCGTTACGCTGTGATGCACAGCGGTCGCCCGTACGTCGTCGGGCGTGCAAATCCGATCGCCGTCGGCGCCTAGGACGTAGAGCGGTCGATTGTTCGCGACGGGCAGAGCCCAGTGCAGCCGCAACGAGAGATCGATCAGCGCACGCGGCGATTCGGCATTCAAGTGATTCACCGCTTCGGCAAGTATCGCAGGTGCGACATCGGGACTAAAGTAGAACGGACGTAGCGTCGTCAACACTGCAGATGAAAGACGAGCAGGGTCGAGTGCGCCCATTTGCATGATGTATTCGGGATTCTGAGCCGCAAGGCGTGTCGCCATCGGGAGCAGTCCGGCGGGCGGCACGGGAGCGAGCAGCGCCGCGCCCCGAACAGGACGCTTGGCAACGATCCGCTCGACAACCGCAGCCCCCATCGAGTGCCCGATCAGAATCGGCGGGGCGTCGAGCCCACCTGCGACGTGCTCCACGTCCGCCTCGTAATCGTCCAAGCCGGCGACGAAGAGCATGCGTGCGCCGCCGCTTGCACCGTGACCGCGCAGGCTCAGTGCATACGAGGGATAGCCCTTTCCGGCGAACCATGGCAGGAAATAGGGCTCCCAGCACCACGCGTCGCAATAGCCGCCATGGACGAACAGAAGCGGCGGTTTTCGCGTTGGCGTTGCCGGCAAGCGCTGGCGGATTTCGAGATGCGATTCAGCGGCGAGCACGGTTGACAGATCGAAGGGGCGAATTAAAGAAGGTGCGAGGCGGCGGGTGTCCGACAGTGAAAAAGCAAAAACCGTCCCCGCGTCCTGTCAGTCGGACGGTTCGCCTGCATGGGAAAATAAGGAGGTACGACCACGAGGCAGTTTTTATGATTCCTGTCCTGACCCGTAACCTTCGATGATGCCAGAAGTAAGCAAAGGCGCCGTATACGATCCGGCTTGTCGACGCTGCCCCCGGCTCGCGCAATTTCTCGACGCGGTGGCCGCCGAGCACCCATCGTACTGGTGCAAACCGGTGCCGCCGTTCGGCGATCCGGCAGCACGGCTTGTCATCGTGGGGCTGGCCCCCGGCATGCACGGCGCCAATGCGAGCGGCCGCCCGTTCACCGGCGACTACGCGGGCATCCTTCTTTACGAGACGTTGCACAGATACGGGTTTGGATCGTCGGCCCACTCCAATTCGCGCGCCGATCCGTTGACGCTGAAGAATTGCCGGATTACGAACGCCGTGAAGTGCCTGCCGCCGGGCAACAAGCCTGCACCGAGCGAGATCGGGCAGTGCAACGCGTATCTCAGTGCCGAGCTCGCAACGTTGCCCCGAGCCGCGGCGGTGCTGGCGCTCGGGCGTATTGCGCATGAGGCGGCGCTACGCGCGCTCAAGCAGCCGTTATCGCGTTTCAAATTCGGGCACGGCGCCCGTCACGATCTGCCGAACGGCGTCGTATTGTTCGATAGCTATCACTGCAGCCGCTACAACACCAACACCGGACGGTTGACGCAGCAGATGTTTCTCGACGTGTTCGACATGGTAGCCGAGCATCTTGCCCATTCCCAATGACCAAGGTGCCTAAACGTTTCGTGCATACCGTTGCGCAATCGGAAACGCAGACGCCGTTGTTCGACGCGCGCGAGCTGATTGCGTCGCTGCCGCACTTACCGGGCGTGTATCGGATGTTCGACGCGAACGGCGGCGCGCTTTATGTCGGCAAGGCACGCGATCTTAAGAAGCGTGTCTCCAACTATTTCCAGAAGTCCGAGCACGAGCCGCGAATCGCCGCGATGATCGGACAGGTTGCGCGTGTCGATACGACGGCCGTCCGATCGGAGGGCGAGGCGCTGCTCCTCGAAAATAACCTGATCAAAGCGCTCGAGCCGCGCTACAACATCCTGTTTCGCGACGACAAGAGCTACCCGTACGTGTGCCTGTCGGGTGATCCGTTTCCACAGCTTCGGTTTCATCGCGGCGCGCTCGATCGCAAGCATAAATACTTCGGCCCCTTTCCCAGTGCGGGCGCGGTTCGCGAAGGCATGGCGCTATTGCAAAAAGTCTTTCAACTGCGTACGTGCGAGAACACTGTGTTCGCGAATCGTTCGCGGCCTTGCATGCTCTACCAAATCCAACGGTGCACCGGCCCATGCGTCGGTCTTGTCTCGCAGTCCGATTACGCCGAAGACGTGCAGGGTGCGACATTGTTCCTTCAGGGCAAGACGAATGAAGTGTTGGCGCAACTCGAGCGGCAAATGAACGAGGCCGCCGCGGCGCTGGCGTTCGAGCGCGCGGCGCGGATTCGCAACAAGATTCAGCGCTTGCAACAACTGCAATCGCGGCAATTCGTCGAGAGCGCAACGGCGGGCGACATCGACGTCGTTACCGCAGTAGCCGAAGGCGGCGTTGTCGCGGTCAACCTCGTGATGATTCGCGGCGGACGGCACGTCGGCGATCGTACCTTTTTTCCGCAGCACGCGGATGCATCGGCGTTCGGCGAAGTCGTGCCAGCGTTTCTCGCGCAGCACTACGTCGAACGTCCCGTTCCACCGACGATCATTGCCCCCGACGCACCAGACCAGGATGCGCTCGCCGAAGTCCTGTCCTCGCAATCGGGGCATAAAGTTGAAATCGTCGCGAACCCGGGCGGAGAGCGCCGCGTATGGCTCACGATGGCAACGCAAAATGCAACGCTGGCGATTCGGCAGCGACTCGCGCAGAAAGCCACGCAGGAGGAGCGATTGACGGCGCTGCAGGAAGCGCTCGGCTTGCCGTCTTCGGCGCAGCGAATCGAGTGCTTCGACGTTTCGCACACGATGGGCGAAGCAGCCGTCGCGTCGTGTGTCATCTTCGATCGCTTGGCGATGCAAACGTCCGAATATCGCCGCTTCAACGTGACGCCTCTGCAAGCAGGTGACGATTACGCTGCGATGCGCGAAGCATTATCGCGGCGTTGTGCGCGCATCGTCGCCGGAGAATTTCCGGCGCCTGATTTGCTCGTGATCGATGGCGGCAGGGGACAAGTCGCCGTTGCTGCAGAAGTGCTCGCTGAGCAAGGGCTTCACATGACGCCGCTGATCGGCATCGCGAAGGGCCCGGAACGCAAACCCGGTGAAGAAGACATCGTGTTTCCCGATCGCGACGCGGTACTGAATCTGCCATCCGATCATCCGGGGCTGCATCTGCTCCAACAAATCCGCGATGAAGCGCACCGTTTCGCGATTCAGGGCCACCGCGCCCGTCGCGGCAAGTCGCGGACGACGTCATCGCTGCAGGAAATTGCCGGCATCGGTGCGACGCGGCGGCGTGCGCTGCTCGCGCACTTCGGCGGACTGCGTGGCGTGCAATCGGCAAGCATCGACGACTTGGCGCGCGTTCCCGGCATCAGCCGTGCGTTGGCGGAGCGCATCTACGGTTTGCTGCACTGACTGCGGAAGATTGGCATCGGCGCGTACAGACGGCAGGGTAGAATTCTCTTCTTTCGTGTCCGAAAAGCCGGACCTTGCGCATAGCGCGCTCAACCAGCGCATGTTTCTCAATATTCCGATTGCGCTGACGTGGCTCAGGATCGTCTTGATCCCCGTCTTCGTCGCTGTTTATTATTTGCCGGATGCGTGGCTTTCGCCGGTCGCAAAGAATTGGACGGCGATGTCGTTCTTCGCCGTCGCGGCGGTGACCGATTGGCTCGACGGCTATCTCGCCCGCCGCTGGGGCGCGACAAGCGAGTTCGGCGCATTTCTCGATCCGGTGGCCGACAAACTGATGGTGGCCGCGGCGCTCATTCTTCTCGTTGCGCTCAATCGTGCCGAGGCTTATCTCGCGATCATCATCATCGGACGGGAGATCGCGATCTCTGCATTGCGCGAGTGGATGGCGCAACTCGGCAAGACAAAGAACGTTGCGGTCGCGTTCGTCGGCAAGGTCAAGACCGCCGCGCAGATGACAGCGATCATCGCGCTGTTGCTCTACGAACCGCTGATTCCGGGCGTATCCACGCCGTTGCTTGGTACGATTGCACTTTGGATCGCCGCGATACTCACGTTGTGGTCGATGTTTCATTATCTGCGGCTCGCGGCGCCGCATCTTGCCGAACCACCTTCACGCATCCCGGAAGCACGACCGCGGAATCCATCGCCACGCGCTGATCCCGGCGCGTCGACAAGATAGTGTCGTGAGGTTCGGCACGTTTCGTTGACCCGATTTGAGCGGAAAAGTTATAATTTAAGGCTTCGTCCGCGTCACTTCCCCGATAGCTCAGCTGGTAGAGCGACGGACTGTTAATCCGCAGGTCCCAGGTTCGAGCCCTGGTCGGGGAGCCAAATCAATCAGCGCGTTGTGCGCGAATCTTGCGTCGGTTTCTACTCGCGGTGTGTCCAAAAATGTGTCGCGAGAATCCGCTGGTCATCGTCAAGTCGCGGCATTCCACAAGTATTCAGGAACTTGGATTAGCTTCTGCACGCGCTCGCTGTTTGCAGGTGTGCCCAAACTGTTCCAAATGATCGGCGGGCCGGTGCGTCGACGCGTGCGAAGTCTTCATCGCGGCGGAGAGATCCTGCGCGACGGCGACTGGGCCGCAGATTGGACCTCCGCCGAGGCCGTTTCGAGCTGAGGCTGCACAAACCACCGAAGGGGTCTTGACAATTGCAAGACGACCGGTCATATTGCTCGGATGGCTAGACGAAACGTTCGCGAACAACTTCTCTCCGCGGGTCTCGAGACCCTGCACCGCAGGGGTTTCAACGCCACCAGCGTGCAGGACATTACCGAAGCGGCGGGTGTGCCAAAGGGCTCGTTCTACAACCATTTCGAGAGCAAGGAAGCACTCGGGGCAGAGGCAGTGGTCAAGTACCGGGAGGCGAGCGAGGCGTGGACCGCGACGCGAGCCCTGAGGGATACGAAGGCGGCACCGCTGACCAGGTTGCGGAAGTATTTCGAGGGCCTGGCTGAACGCGCACTCAAGACCGAGTCTTGGAGTGGGTGCCTGCTGGCTAACTTCGCATGTGAGTTATCCAATCAGAGTCCATTGATTCGCGAGCAGGTCGCCGTGGCGTTTGCCGAATGGTCCGATGAGATTGCAGTGGTGATCGGCGAGGCGCAGCGAGCTGGCGCTCTTTCCAAGGACCTCTCGCCCAAAGCGCTCGCGGAATTCCTCATCAATGCGTGGGAGGGCGCGTTGCTGCGGGCCCGGGCCGACAAAGACCGAGCGCCCTTGCAGCTTTTCCTTAAGGTCACTTTCTCGAAAATCCTGAGTTAGTTTTTTTTGTCTTCGTCTAAGATGACCGGTCACCTTGAAATTAACCCGATGGATGCCGGCAGAGCGCAGATCTGATCGACGGGGCGCCTGCGACTCGTCCCGCTGCCTGGTCATACCCCCGGACATACCGGCTATGAATTTTCGTCGAAGGGACAAAAGATCCTATTTTGGGGCGACATCATCCATGCACTGCGCGTCCAGCTGCAGCATCCTGACGTCACCGCGATTTTCGACATCGACCCGGCTGCGGCTGCGGCGACGCGGAATCAATTGCTGCCTAGGCTCGTGCGCGAGGATGTTTTGATCGCGGCGCCGCATATGTCATTTTTCCCGCCGTTGGGTCGCTTGCGCAAGGACGGGAGTGGGTATAGCTGGGCGCCGGTGATATTCACCGATCAATGGGCCGAGAGATAGCGGCACTTGGGTCGAACCATGAAATACAAAATCGCGGTGCTGGACGACTACCAAAATGTAGCGCTTGAAAGCGCTGATTGGTCCGTGCTTAGCGGTCGAGCCGATATCACGGTATTTCAAGATCACCTGGACGATACAGATGCCGTGATCGAGCGCTTGCTTCCGTTCGACATCATCTGCGTTATGCGTGAACGCACCCCGCTCCCGCGCAACGTCATCGAGCGCCTGCCCAATCTAAAGTTCATCGCCTCGACGGGACCTGGAAACGCCTCGATCGACGTCGTTGCAGCTGCCGATCGCGGGATCGTGGTTTCCCATACCGGATATAGATCGGACCCAACGATCGACCTAACCTGGGCGCTTATCCTGGCCAGTGCGCGCAACATCGTAGCGGAGAGCAAATCGCTTCGGTCCGGCGGCTGGCAAAGAACCGTGGGTACGGAGTTGCGCGGAAAGACTCTCGGCGTTCTAGGCCTTGGGCGAGTCGGGTCAGAAGTGGCGAGAATCGGCCGCGCATTTAGCATGGATCTGATCGCCTGGAGTCAAAACATGACCCCGGAGGGAGCCCAGGCTGCGGGTGCAGTCCTCGTCTCCAAGGATGCGCTCTTCGAGCAGGCAGACATTCTGACGATCCATCTGGTGTTGAGCGGCCGCACACGCAATCTGGTGGGCGCGGCGAGCTTGCGCTAATGAAGCCGACGGCTCGCTTGATCAATACCTCGCGGGGGCCAATCGTGGATCAGCAGGCCTTGATCAGCGCACTGAGGAACAAACGAATCGCGGGCGCGGCGATTGATGTCTTTGACGTCGAGCCGCTGCCTGCGTCCCATCCATTCCGGACGCTCGACAACGTGCTGGCGACACCGCATATCGGCTACGTATCGCAGGAGCTCTACCGGACGTTCTACGAAGACTCCGTTTCAAATATTCGGAAGTGGCTCGAGAGCGGTACGCATGACCCATGAAACTCCCATGCCGATCTGTTAGGTAAACGTCAAACCAGGAGAATTGAAAATGCCAATCGTAAAGATTCATGTCCTCCAAGAGCAATACGACGAACCCCGCCTCAGCAACGTGTCGAAGGCGGTCCAGGATGCGCTGATGAGCGTTCTCAAGATTCCCCCTGACGACTTTTTCCAGATCATCCATGAGCTTCCCCGCAACCGCTTCCTGCACACGCCGTCGTTTGTCGGAATGAAGTACTCCGACGACTTCATCCTGCTTGAAGTCACGTTCATCGTCGGCCGGCCGAAGGAAACCCGCCTCGCCCTGCTCAAGGAACTGA
>DASXSP010000129.1:0-4500 GCA_036505865.1 Casimicrobiaceae bacterium | reverse complement strand
CCTGCTTTTCCTGCGTTGTGGACAGCGCTCCGCGTTCAGCCCACGTATTTCTTGAACCACGCCGTCAGCCGCTTCCATCCGTCTTCGGAAGGCTCTTTTCGATAACTCGGCCGGTAGTCGGCGAGAAAGGCATGCGGCGTGTCCGGATAGACCACAACTTCGACGGTCTTCCCGGCTGCTTTCATCGCGGCATCGATCTTGTCGATCGAGTCTTTCGGAATGCCGGGATCGGCACCGCCATAGAGTCCGAGCACCGGCGCCTTGATGTTGGGCACGACGTCCATCGGCGTCTTGTCGCCTTCGTGGAACGACCGATTGACAAATCCATACCACGCGACGGCGGCCTTCAGATTCGGATTGTGGCCCGCGTACATCCAGACGATTCGGCCACCCCAGCAGAAGCCGGTAATGCCGAGCTTTGCGGTGTCGGCTTTGCCGGTTGATTTCGCGTACGCAACGGCGGCGTCGAGATCGCCCATCACCTGTGCGTCGGGCACTTTGCCGACGATCTCCTTCATCAGGGTATTGGTGTCGCTGATCTTCGTCGGGTCGCCCTGGCGCGCGTAGAGCTCGGGGGCGATTGCGTAGTAGCCCATCTTCGCCAATCGGCGGCAGACGTCCTTGATCCATTCGTGGACGCCGAAGACTTCTTGCACCACGAGAATGGTCGGGAAGTTGTTTCCCGTCGACGGCATCGCGCGGTATCCCGGGATCTCGCCGCCTTGCACGGGAATCTTGACTTCTCCGGCGACCAGTCCTTCGCTCGAAGTCGTGATTGTCTGCGCAGACACCGGCAGTACCGCCGCGGCGAATCCCGCGCTAAGCGAAGTGACGAGGAAGGTTCGGCGGTCGACCGGATGCGGTTCGCCGAGCAGGCTTCGCAATTGCGGATCCAGCGTGTCAGGCTGCACACTCATAAGGTGTGTACGACCAGCGCAGCCGTTAAGCGTTCGCAGGCAGCGGCGCAAATCCACCGGCCAATACGCCATCGATCAACGTGTACTTGACGCGCCCCGGCACTTCGAGACCGACAAAGGGCGTGTTCTTTCCCTGGCTTTTGAGAGACGACCGGTCGACGATCCAATGGGCCGCGGGATCGAAGACGCACACGTCGGCGGGATGTCCGATCGCCAGCGTGCCCGCTTCAATGCCGAGCAGCGTCGCCGGCGCTCCGGTAATTTTTGCAAGGGCGGCGGGCAAACCGATCCGTTCCTCCGCTGCCCATTTGAGCGTCAACGGCAGCAAGAGCTCGAGCCCTGTCACGCCGGATTCGGCTTCCGCGAACGGAAGCTGCTTCCCGTCATCGTCGACGGGTGTATGGTCCGAACAGATCACATCGATCGTTCCGTCGGCGAGACCCGCACGGAGCGCCGCGCGATCGCGCGTACCGCGAAATGGCGGCATCACGTGCGCTTGTGCATCGAACCAGCCGATGTCGACGTCGCACAAATGCAGATGGTGGACCGCAACATCGCACGTAATCGGTAATCCTTCCTGCTTGGCCGCGCGCACCATCGCGACGCCTTCGGCAGTCGACAGCCGGCATAGGTGAACATTGACGCGCGTTTCGCGGATCAATGCGAAGATCGTTGCGAGCGCAATTGTCTCCGCTGCGACTGGGATGGCCGTCAATCCAAGGCGCGTCGCAACTTCGCCGTCGTGCGCAACGCCGCCTTTGGAGAGATGCGGATCCTGCGGGCGCAACCATACGCGATGGCCGAACGTCGCGGCGTATTGCATCGCACGCAGCAACAGTTGCGTATCGATAAGCGGCACGTCGGCGTGCGAAAAAGCGACGCAGCCGGCTTCGGCGAGCTCGCTCATCTCCGTCAGGGTCGTGCCCGCGAGCTCAGCGGTCAGCGCGCCGATCGGATAAACGTGTGCGCGATTCAGAACCCGCGCGCGATGCTTGAGCATTTCCACGAGCCCGGGCTCGTCGAGCGGCGGGTCGGTGTCGGGCGGGCATGCGAGGCTCGTCACGCCGCCGGCAACGGCGGCTTCCAATTCAGATTCGAGCGTCGCTTTGTATTCGAAGCCGGGCTCGCGCAGACGCGCCGAGCAGTCTATCAACCCCGGGCTCACGACGAGGCCGCGTGCGTCGATCGCGCGATGCGTTTGCCAGCTGGGTGGAGCGGCGCCGATCGCCGCGATCTTTCCGGCCGCAATAAAAAGCGACGCTACGCGGTCGATTCCCTGCGCGGGGTCGATCACGCGGCCGTTTTTGATCTCGATTTTCAAGCGTGTGGGTCCATCGTTCGCGCCGCAAGGCCGTCCCAAGGCGCGAACTGCTCCCCCTTTGGGGGCAGCGCAGTGGCGAAGCCACAAGCGTGGGGGTCCATCGTTCGCGCCGCAGGGCCGTCCCAAGGCGCGAATTGCGCCCCCTTTGGGGGCAGCGCAGCGGCGAAGCCGCAAGCGTGGGGGTCCATCGTTCGCGCCGCAGGGCCGTCCCAAGGCGCGAATTGCGCCCCCTTTGGGGGCAGCGCAGCGGCGAAGCCGCAAGCGTGGGGGTTCATCTTTCAGTTACCGGCGATGATGCTCATTACGGCCATCCTCACTGCGATGCCAAACGTGACCTGCGGCAGGATGACCGAGCGCTCGCCATCGGCAACGGCCGAATCGATTTCGACGCCGCGATTCATCGGACCTGGATGCATGACGATAACGTCGGGCTTCGCGAGCGCGAGCTTGTCCGACGTGAGACCGTAGTGCTTGAAATATTCGCCCGCCGATGGCAACAACGCGCCTTTCATCCGCTCGCTTTGCAGACGCAGCATCACGACGACGTCGCAGCCCGCGAGTCCCGCGCTCATATCGGTGAATATCCGCACGCCCAGCGCATCGACGCGCGTTGGCATCAGCGTGCGCGGACCGATCACGCGTACCTCGGGCGTGCCGAGCGTCGTCAACCCGTGTATCAACGATCGCGCGACGCGCGAATGGAGCACATCGCCGACGATCGCGACGGTCAGACCGGTGAATTCGCGCTTGTAATGGCGGATCGTGTAGAGGTCGAGGAGTCCTTGCGTGGGATGCGCGTGGCGGCCGTCGCCGGCGTTGATGACGTGCACGTGCGACTGCCCGTGTTGATTCAAATGGGTCGCGATCAGGTGCGGCGCGCCGGATTGCGCATGGCGTACGACGAACATGTCGGCATTCATCGCGACCAGGTTGTCGACGGTGTCGAGCAGCGTCTCGCCCTTCGACGTTGACGACACGCCGATGTTGAGATTGATCACGTCCGCGGATAGCCGTTTCGCCGCGATCTCGAACGTCGTTCGCGTCCGCGTGGAATTTTCGAAGAACAAATTGAATACCGCCTTGCCGCGCAAAAGCGGCACCTTCTTTACCTCGCGTTCGGAGATCGAGGCGAATGGCTCCGCGGTGTCCAGAATATGGCGGACGACGTCGGCCGGTAGACCTTCGAGCGTCAGCAGATGCGTCAGCTCGCCGTTGGCGTTGAGCTGTGGATTGCGTCCCAAGCTCATTTATCCGCTACCGGCTCGACGGTCAACGACAACCGATCGTTGTCTCGCGACAACACAATCGACAAATCGCGGGCGACAGCGAGCCGCGCACCCACATAGTCGGGTTCGATCGGCAGTTCGCGTCCACCGCGGTCGATCAGGACCGCGAGCTCGATGCGCGCAGGCCGGCCAAAGTCGAACAATTCGTTGATTGCAGCGCGAACGCTGCGACCGGTGAACAGCACGTCATCCACCAGCACGATCGTCGCGCCATCGACGTCGAACTTGAGCGCGCTCCTGCGCGCGCCCCCTTTCAAGCCGGTGCGCGCGTAGTCGTCGCGATAATACGAAACGTCGATGAAGCCCAGCGGATGATTGCCCGGGATCAGCGCGGCAAGGCGTTCGGCCACCCACGCTCCCCCGGAATAGATTCCGACGAAGGCGGCGTCGAATGCGACGGCGCCGCGCATTCGCTCCGCGAGCGCGACGAGCGCCGCTTCGGCGTCAGGAATCTCCAGTGTCTCGCTGCTGCTCATCGAAATAAGCCTGCAGGATGACTCGCGCGGCGATTTCGTCGCGCTGAGCTCGGCCGTCGCGTCCGCCGCGCTCGCGATTCAACGCGTCCTGTGCGATTTCTGTCGTCCACCGCTCGTCGACAAGGATCACCGGAAGGCCAAAACGTTCGCCAAGCTCGCGCGCGAAGTCTCGCGTCTTCGCCGTCATCGCGTGCGGCGTGCCATCGGCGTGCAGCGGCAAGCCGACGACCAATTGCTGGGGCTGCCATTCGTCTACCAACGCGGCGATTGCGGCCAGCGTCATCGCGGCGGAATCTCCGGCGATCGTGACGAGCGGCTGTGCGAAGCGGGTCAGCGTGTTGCCAACGGCGACGCCGATCCTGCGCGTGCCGAAATCGAACGCGAGGACGGTCGCGTTCGTTTTCGGTGCCATCGGTCATGCGTGTCCGACGTCGTCGGACAAGCGGGAGAAATCGATGCCGAGCAAACGCATCGCCGCGGGCAGCCGGCCTTCCGGGGGC
>DASXSP010000128.1:0-41371 GCA_036505865.1 Casimicrobiaceae bacterium | reverse complement strand
CGTTCTGATCGTCGGTGCTGGCCAAGCGGGCGCGCGGCTGACCGAAGAGATGGCGCGGAGCCGGCAATGGCGTGTCGTCGGCTTGCTCGACGACGACACGGCGAAGCACGGCCGTCTGCTCCGCAACGTAAGCGTCCTCGGCCCGATCGCCGATCTACCGTTCTGGACGCGGCGCTATGGCGTTCGCAAAGTGATCATCGCGTTGCCGTCGACGAATCACGCCGTGCGACGCCGCGTCGCGGAACGTTGCGCCGCGGCGGGCGTCGAGGCGCTGACGGTGCCGTCGTACGAGGAGCTCATCTCTGGCCGATTTCCGCTGACGATGCTGCGCAACGTCGAGGCCGACGATCTCCTCGGGCGCGATCCGGTCGAGCTCGACAACGCCGGTCTTGCCGAGTGGCTCGGCAATCGCGTCGTCATGGTGACCGGCGCCGGCGGCTCGATCGGCGCCGAGCTTGCAAAACAGATCGCTCGCTTCCGTCCCGCGCGGCTCGTGCTGTTCGACATCTCCGAAGCGGCGCTCTATGAGATCCAGATGGCGCTTGCGGATGCATTTCCGCAGCTTCCGATGTCGCCGATCGTCGGCGACATCAAGCACGAAGCATTGGTGGACGATGTGCTGGCGCGCGAAAAGCCGGACGTGATCTTTCACGCAGGCGCGTACAAGCATGTTCCGCTGATGGAGGAGACCAACGCGTGGCAAGCGGTGAGGAACAATGCCTATGGCACGTGGGTGCTTGCGCGTGCGGCCGCGGCGGCGAGGGTCGAGAAATTCGTGCTCGTGTCGACCGACAAAGCCGTCAATCCGACGTCTGTCATGGGCGCGACGAAACGCTTTGCGGAGATCGTTTGCCAGAGTCTGCAAGGCAACGGCACGCAATTCGTGCTCGTCCGCTTCGGCAACGTCTTCGGCAGCGCGGGCAGTGTCATCCCCCGTTTTCAGGAGCAGATCGCGCGCGGGGGCCCCGTCACGGTCACGCACCCGGACATCACGCGCTTTTTCATGTCGCTGTCCGAGGCGACGCAGCTTTTGTTGCAGGCGGGATTGCAAGGGAAGGGCGGCGAGATTCTCGCGCTCGACATGGGAGAGCCCGTGCGCATCGTCGACCTTGCGCGCGATCTGATTCGTCTCTACGGCGCTGATCCCGATCGAGTCGCAGTCGTATTCACCGGATTGCGCCCCGGCGAGAAGCTGTATGAAGAGCCGCTCGCGTCCGAGGAAGCTTCGAAAGCGACGCCGCACCCGAAGCTTCGCGTCGCGCAGGCGCGCGAGGCGAATCGCGATGCCGTCGGTCAAATGGTTGCCTGGTGCGAACGCGATCGCGCGGCCGACGATGCCGAAGTCCGCGCGCGCTTGAAGGCGTGGATTCCCGAGTACGCGCCGCCCGCCGGCGCGCCGGTGAAGCCGTTCCCTGCAGAAGCGCCTACCGAAGCAGCCGTTCCGTTACCGTTGCGTGCACCGCGGCGGCGGTAGCGATGCCGGCTTGTGCCGGCACTGCGGCGGCATGCGCCCGCCGCTGCTGGAGATACGAAAGCCAAATGCCGAGCAGCATGAACGCGAGCAAGCCATGCTCGTCGTGCAATGTCGTGTTGAAGAGCCCAATGCAGACCGACGCGACCCACGCCGACGCGGCCCCGCTCCAATTGAGCCAATAGAGCGGCGGATCACGCGCGCGCGGCAACGCGCCTAAGAGGCTCGTTGCCCATGCAACCAGCAATAGCGCCAGCAACGCGACGCCGACGAGCCCGCGCCCCGCCAGCGTATTGAGATAAAGGCTGTGCGCATGCGACGTGCCGACGAACGCCGTCACGTCGTAGTTCTCGCCCCGCGCGCTTTCCCAACGCTGAATCCGCGCAGCGTCGATATGCGCGAAGTTGTCTCCGCCAACGCCGAATATCGGATAGGCACGCCAGGCGCTGACGGCTTGCTGCCAAATCGGCGAGCGCTCGTTCAACAGCGGCGAAGAGCTTGCTTTTGCATATTCCTGCTTGCGGCGCATGTCGGTGTCGAAACGCGCGACGACCGTCGCAAACGCTGCAGTCACGATGACGATCCAGATAAAAAAGCGTGGCGAATGACGGAGCCACAGGAGCCCGAACGCGAGCGCGCCGATCATCGCCGTCGCCGCCGCGGAGCGGCTCGCGGCGGCGAACAGCGCGCCAAGCAGAATGGCGACTTCGCTCAGTGACAACGTACGCAGCCACAGACGCATCGTGCGCCAATACGCGGATACCGCGCCGAGCAACGCGCCGAAGCAAATGACGATGTAGATGACGCTTTGGTTCACGTGGCCCACCGAATTGAGCTGGATGCCCTCGTAGGTGTGCGGCCAGGCGAGCGCAGCGAGTGCCCAGACCGTTGCAAGCGTGACGCCGATTTGCAGCGCGATTTGGAGCCGCAACCATTGCGTATCGCTGTATCCGCTGCGCTTGATGAACCACAGGATCGACGCCATGCGAAACATATCGCGGCAACCGCGCCATTCATCGGCCTGCATTCCGGCGAACGCCGCGCCGAGCACGGTGCCCGTGAGCCAGATCGCGAGAATGGTGTCCCAACGGTCCCAGCGGCCGCCCAGAGCCTTCCATGACCAGCCATTGCGCAGACGGTTCACGTACCACGCCGCGGCATAAAGTCCCCACAAGATGTTCTTCACTCCTTCGAACATCGGCAGCGTGATCGCGAGCGCGATCAGGAGCGCGAACTCGACCGAGGCGCCGTCGAGTCGAAAGGCGAATTGCGAACGAGAGCGAAAGTGCATCGAAGGGGGACGTGCGGCCGAAGCGCCGACGGCTGCCGGCGACGGGCAGGATTATAGGGCCTCAGTCCGGCATCGACGGCCGAAAGCGAGGCCGTCTCGCAAGGACGATTTATCGCTTCGTACCGTACAGATACGGATTCGTCTCCGGGGCGTTATACATCTTGAACTGCCGATACACGCGCCAGAAAGCGCGTCCTTCGCTCGCAAGCAAGAGCAGTTGATCGAAACAGCGGGCGAGATCGGTCCTCTGGATCTCAAGCCGGCGCAGCTTTTCCCCGCATGCGCTCACGTGCTCGGCAGGTACATCGGTGCGTCGCGTTTGCGCATCCATGTGGAATCGTTTGAGCGAAAGAATCGACAACCGATCGATCATCGCGCCCGCGGTCTCCGAGTTGTGCCACGCGCCGGGGCCGACGGCAACGCTCGCGAGTCGCGCGAGCAATGCCTCGTCGATTTTCTCGATTGCATCGTTACGCCGCTGGTTCAGCCGATCGATGGCGCGTTTGTTCGCTGCGATGGCTTCCGACTCGACATCGGTGCGCCGCGCTTGATCCTCTTGATCCCAGAGCAAGATATTGCAGCGATGATTGATTGCGATCCACGCCCATGCGCTCTCGTCCGGCGATTCGCTTGCTTGCGCCCACTGCGTATCGGCGACGTATCGGTCATGAAACGCGCCGATCGCTTCGCTCTTCACATCGGCGAAAAGTGTCGCCATCGACAATAGCTCCTATCCGCTGGCGCGGTCAGCGAGCGCGCGTCGGAACACATCGTCCATCTTATCGAGCATCGCTTCGAGCCCATACCGCGGCACGACGAATGCATGCGCGTTTGCCGCCAGCCGCTGCGCTTCCGCTGGATCGGCGAGCAATGCATCGATTGCTCGGCCAAGCGCTTTGGGATCCGTGGGGGGAACGACGCGTGCAGTGTCACCGTCGCGCGCAATTTCCGGAATTCCGCCGATCGACGTCGTCACGCAGGGAACGCGCGCGAACATCGCCTGCAAGAGCGCCTGAGGCACGCCTTCATTCGCATACGACGGCAGCACGAAAATATCGAACGCGGCGAGCCATGGTGCAACGTCGTGTTGCAGTCCGGCGAATATCACGCGCTCACCAAGCCCGAGCGCGTGCCGTTGTGCTTCAAGCGCCGCGCGCTGCGGACCGTCTCCGACGATGATGAGACGCGCGTCGGAACGCGTCATCATCAGCAGCGCGTCGAGCAGATGGCGATGGCCCTTCCAGCTTCGCAATGTCGCGATGATGCCGATCAATGGCGCATCGCGCGGAAGACCGAGCTCAGTTCGCGCTGTTATCCGGCTCCTTGGCTCGAATCGCGCCGCGTCGATGCCGGTCGGCACCGAATCGATGCGGCCTGGATCGATCCCGTTGTCGCGAATCAGCTGTTCACGCAGGGCATCGCCGGTTGTCACGACCCGGGCAGTGGCGCGACGATAAAGCCACTGCGTCGCCGGATCGTTGGGTACGGCAATCGATACATGGCGCGTCCGTACGAGAACCGGACGCTCGCGTTGTCGCACTGCAAGCCAACAGCACGCGATCGCGGAAAGCCAGCTGTCCGTCGAGCTGTGCGCGTTCACGATATCGAAGCGTTCGCGCGCGAACAATGCGACGAGCGCTCGCGCGCCGCGCGGTCTCTTGCGGTCGATCGGCAATGCCATCGCGGGAACGCCGAAGCGTGGCGCTTCGGCCAGAATGCGCGCACCATCGGCCGCGGCGACGGTGACACGATGACCTCGCGCGATGAAACCGGCGGCTTCGGTCAGCACGCGGATCTCCTGTCCGCCCCAGCCGTTGGACGCTTCGGTGTGCGCTATCGAAAGCGGCACACTCATGGACCCCCACGCTTGCGGCTTCGCCGCTGCGCTGCCCCCAGAGGGGGAGTATTCGCGCCTTGGGACGGCTCTGCGGCGCTCATCGTGGGCTTCAGGCCACCGCCGTTGCGGCGTTGAACTGGATGCGATGCAGACGCGCATAAACGCCGCCGCGCGCAATCAATTCGGCGTGCGTTCCATGTTCGACGACGCGCCCGCGCTCCAGTACAACAATGCGCACGGCATGCTCGATCGTCGACAATCGGTGAGCAATAACCAATGTCGTGCGTCCCTGCATCAATGCATCGAGCGCGTCCTGAACTTGACGCTCCGACTCGGAATCGAGCGCTGAGGTCGCTTCGTCGAGGATCAGAATCGGTGCGTCCTTGAGGATGGCGCGCGCGATCGCGATTCGCTGCCGCTGACCTCCGGACAACCGCACCCCGTGCTCACCCACCGGCGTGTCAAACCCCTGCGGCATTGCACGAATGAACTCCAATGCATGCGCAGCAGCCGCGGCGCGTTCGATGGCCGCGCTCGGCGTGCCGCTCATCGCGCCATAGGCGATATTGGCGGCGACCGTGTCGTCGAACAGCATTACGTCCTGCGATACGAGAGCGATCTGCGCCCGCAGCGATTTCAGCGTCAGCGTTGTCACGTCGTGACTGTCGATGAACAGCCGTCCTGCCGTCGGCTCGTAAAACCGCGGTATC
Organism: Casimicrobiaceae bacterium; assembly: GCA_036505865.1. GTDB lineage: Bacteria > Pseudomonadota > Gammaproteobacteria > Burkholderiales > Casimicrobiaceae > VBCG01. The sequence goes on along the minus strand of DASXSP010000128.1, from coordinate 36,062 downwards.
AGGTTGACGAGCGACGATTTGCCGCTGCCCGAGCTGCCGACCAACGCGACGGTTTCGCCGGGCCGTACGATCATCGAGACATCGATGAGCGCTTCGCGCTCTGCGCTCGCATAACGCAGCGACACGCGGTCGAAGCGGAGCTCGCCGCGGGCGCGCTCCAGCGTCACCGTTCCGGTGTCGGGCTCCTCGTCGCGATCGAGTAAGCCGAAAATGCTCTCGGCCGCCGCCAGACCGCGCTGGATCGCCGCATTGATGCCCGAGAGCGATTTCAGCCGCTCGAGCAGCGTCAACAACGCGACCAAGTACGACGCGAACATTCCGAGATCTAGTTTGCCTGTCTGGTTCTGCGCGAGCGCGACCCAGATGATGACGCCCACTGCGATCGCCGCGAGCACCTGCGTTAGCGGCGAGCTTGCCGCGCTGGCTGACGATTGCTTCGTCATCGAATTGCGCAGCGAGTTGGCCGCCTTGACGGCGCGTTGGCGCTCGTAGCGTTCGCCGCCGAATATGCGAACAATGCGGTGACCGCCGATCATTTCCTCGAGCACGTGCGTCATCGAGCCCGTGCGCGATTGCACGTCACGCGCAATCCGCCGCAGCCGTCGGCTGAAATAGCGAATCACGACCGCGACGATCGGCAGTACGAAAAACGTCATCAACGTGAGGCGCCAATTGATCCACATCAGCCAGCCGAAGCTCGCGGCGATCGTCAACGTGCTCCGTATCGCCGTCGTGATCGTTCCGGAAGCCGCCTGCGCGAGCTGATGCGCGTCGAAAGTGAGCTTCGACTGCACGACGCCGGAAGGCGTGACATCGTAATAGGGCGTGGGAAGCTTCAGCAATTTGTCGGTCAGCTCGCGCCGCAGGTCAAACACGACGCGATGTCCGGTGTACGCCATTCCATATTCGGAAACGAACGAGCCGATGCCGCGAAACAGGAACACGCCGATCACCGCCACAGGCAGCCACTGTGCGCGCACCGGATCGTTTGATTGGAACGTCTGGACGATCGGGATCACCAGCATCGCCATGATGAGATCGCCCGCGGCGACGACGACCATGCCGACGACTGCAAGCGCAAACGCCCACCAGTACGGGCGGACATAGCGCAGCAGGCGAAGGTAGAGGTGGTAGCCCGTCATCGTCTCTGACCCTACTTTACCGCGTCGCCGCCGGAATCCTGCGGCGATCTGGTTTCTGCCCTTGTGCGAGCAATCGGTTGGCGCCCGGCGACCGCGGCGACGCCCATTTTCGCGCCACGCCGCGCGACGCTCGCTTCGAGCAGTTCCTTGTAAAGCAGCACGAGCTGCAAAGTCATCGCCGGCGGGGAAAACGGAAGCACGCCGCGGCGTGCGTTGGCGCCCATCCTCTCGCGCAACGCGCCGTCGTGCAATGTACGCATATACGCGGCAAGCGCGTCTGCATCGCGCGACGAACACACAAAGCCCGCGTCCGCGCCGGCGACGATCTCGGCCGCGCCGGATTTCGTGCTCGTGATGACCGGGAGCGCGCAGGCCATCGCTTCGAGCGCAGCGTTGGGCAGCGGGTCGTAAAGAGTCGGAAGCACGAATACGTCGGCCGCACCAAAATAGGGTTTCGGGTCCTGCCGCGGTCCTGCGAACGTTACACGGTCCGCAACACCGCGTGCGCGCGCGTGCCGCACATAAGGCGCTGTCCGGCTTTCGCGTCCAACAATGATGAGATGCGCAGGCGCTTCGATGCTCGCGAGTGCATCGATTGCCGTGATGACGCCCTTGCGTTCATAGCCTGATCCGACGAGCAGAAAGACGACCGCTTCATCGGGAATGCCATGATGCGTGCGCACCATCGCACGATGCGCGCGAAGCGCCGGCGAAAACACCTCCGTGTCGACGGCGTTGTAAATAACGCGGAGCTTCCCATCGGCCACGCCGAAGCGAAGTTTGATCTCGTCGCGGACCATATTTGAATTGCAGATGACCGCGGCTAGCGTCGGACTTTCGAATAGAGAACGCTCTTTCCACAACACATACCGGTGATAGAGACTCGCCGTGGCGAAGAGCCGGGCGAGCGCGCTTTGACCTTTGGCGCGCTCCTCCAGCCACACGGCATGTACGCCGTCGCCCGCGCGAAACACATCACAGCAACGAAGCCGCTCGTGTGACTGGACGAGCTCGGGTCGCGTGCGCTTGATTTTCCGGCAGACGACGTAGGCGAAGCTGACATCGCGCCACAGCCGGCCGACGTAAAACGGATTGACGACTTGGGGCTCCATCAACTGGAGATTCGTTTCGGGCCATTCGCGCGTATAGAGCGTTATCGCAACGTTTCTCTCGAGCAGCGCTTCCAGCGCGCTCTCGATGAAGCGCTCAGCGCCGCCGTATGGCGTGTAGCGTTGGCGAACAAGCGCAAGCCGCATCAGGATCGCCCGGCGGCCGTATCGTTTAGCAGCGATACGAAGTTGGCATGCACGTGCTCGACAGAGAGTGTCGTCAGGCATTCGGAAACCTTGCCGCCGCCGCAGCCGTCGAGATCGCACGGCCGGCATGGATACTCATTCGAGACGATGATGCGATGCGCGACTTGCCATGGACCCCAGATGTGTTCGCTCGAGGGCCCAAAAAACGCGAGCGTCGGCGTTTGCATTGCCGCCGCGATATGCATCGGCGCCGAATCGACGCCGATGAAAATCCGCGCACGCGCCGTCAATGCAGCAAGCTCGAGTAGAGAGAGCATGCCCGTAAGATCAACCAAGCCCGCGCGCGTTTGCGGCGCGCATGCCGCCGGTATTTGCGCCACGATCGCGCGCTCGCGTGGATCAGGCGCGCCCGTGATGACGACTCGCATACCACTCGCGACGATGCGGTCCAGCAGCGCCGCCATTCGATCGACCGGCGCGCACTTGAACAACCAACGCGAACCCGGATGCGCCTGCACAAATGTGCCGGGCACGAGCCGGTGCTCTGCGAGCAGCGCATCGATTTTTGCTTCCGCGTCGGCACCGGGCACCAGCACGAGGCGCTTGTCGGCAGCCGTGGGATAGACGCCGATGCGGCGCAACGCATCGAGATGCGTTTCAACGGTGTGGCGAGGCGTGCGTGCGGGCGTTTTGTAGAAATGCGTGAAGCGGCGCCGCCACAGCACGCCGCCACTCCGTTCGCGCGTTACCGCATAACGCGGACGAAGGAGTCGTGCGAGCGTAAGGCCGCGCGGATGCTCGGTCAGATGAATCAACAGATCGTATTTCCGCGCGCGGAGCGCACGAAACAGCGTCCATTCGCTCGCGATGTGACGCATGGCGTCTTGGCGCTTCCATTCGCGGTCGATCGTATGAAGCCGAGCTATCGCCGGATGATTCGCCAGCATCGGAGCGGTGTCGCTGTAGACGAGCGCGTCGATTTCGACGTGCGGCGCGGCGCGCTTCAGCGTCGAGAATACCGGTGACGTAAGCAGAACATCGCCGTAATGTCGCAATTTGGTGATGAGCACGCGCCGCACCTCGTTCAACGGTACGGCGTCCGGCAAAGGGCTCGTCATAGCGTAAGACGATACCAAAATCTGTTTTCCCGCGCGGGAATTCGATTCGCACGACAAGCGATTCACTGCACCGTGCGAGCACAGGACAGCGCGTCGGGTTCGGGTACAATCGCCGCTTTCGAGTTCGCGGCAAGTGACCTGAGTGAAGCTCCCACCTATGCCGATCGATGCGGTCAACGCGAACGTGAAGGCGCAGATTCTCGCCGAGGCGCTGCCGTACATACGGCGCTTTCACGATCGAACGATCGTCATCAAGTACGGCGGCAACGCAATGACCGAGACGCATCTCAAGGCCGGATTCGCGCGCGATGTCGTGATGCTGAAGCTGGTTGGGATGAATCCGGTGATCGTCCACGGTGGCGGCCCGCAAATCGGCGAGTTGCTTGCAAAGATGGGTATCGAAAGCGAGTTCCGCCAAGGCATGCGCGTCACCGACGAACGCGTGATGAACGTCGTCGAGATGGTGCTGGGGGAGCTCAACCAGGAAATCGTCGGTCTCATCAACCAGCAAGGCGGCAAGGCGGTGGGTCTCACCGGTCAGGACGGCGCGTTTATTCGCGCGCGCAAGATGATGCTGAAAAGTACGGACGACGACGGAGCGCTGGTGGACATCGGCCTCGTCGGCGACATCGAACGGATCGATCCGGAGTTGATCAGCCTGCTCGATTCGCGTGACTTCATCCCGGTCATCGCGCCAATCGGAGTCGGCACCGAGGGCGAGGCGTACAACATCAACGCAGACCTCGTCGCCGGCAAGCTCGCGGAGACGCTGAAGGCGGAGAAGCTCGTGCTGATGACGAATACAAGTGGCGTGCTCGACCGCAATGGCAAGTTGCTGACCGGCCTCACTGCGACCGAAATTGAAGGCTTGTTCGCCGACGGCACGATCCACGGCGGCATGTTGCCCAAGATCGGTTCCGCGCTCGACGCCGTCAAGAATGGCGTCAAGAGCTCGCATGTGATCGACGGCCGCGTAGAGCACGCGCTTCTGCTCGAGGTGCTGACGAACGAAGGCGTGGGCACGATGATCCGCGCCGACGGCGCACCGCCGCGAATCGGCGCGTAAGCTCGATACGATCCTGCCGGCGCGTCCTCTCTCGCGCAATCGAACATGGCGACGAAACCCGGCGAACGGCGACTGCAGATTCTGCAGACGCTCGCGACGATGCTCGAACATCCGCGCTGTGAACGCGTGACGACTGCCGCGCTGGCAGCGCGCCTTGATGTGTCGGAGGCGGCGCTTTATCGGCACTTTGCGAGCAAGGCACAAATGTTCGAAGGTCTGATCGAGTTCATCGAATCGACGCTCTTCTCGCTCGTCAATAAAATCAGTGCCGACACGCAAGACGGCGTTGCGCAAGCGGAGCAGACCGTGGTGATGCTGCTGTCGTTCGCCGAAAAGAATCCCGGAATGACGCGTGTGTTGATCGGCGATGCGCTCGTGCATGAGGACGAGCGGTTGCAGGCGCGGATCAATCAGTTGACGGACAAGCTCGAGGCCGCGTTGCGCCAGTCATTGCGGGTCGCGCAAGCCGCGAACGGCTGGCATGGCGATGCGAACGCGGACGCTGCGGTGCTGATCTCTTATGTGGTCGGTCGCTGGCAGCTTTTCGCGAAGACGGGATTCAAACGCGTGCCGCAGGAAAGCTGGGACTTGCAGCGCAAATTCTTGTTCGGCTAGAGATAGATGAACCCCCACGCTCGCGGCTGTCGCCGCTTCGCTGCCCCCATAGGGGGCGCAATTCGCGCCTTTGGACGGCCCTGCGGCGCGAATATGGACCGCCACGCTTGCTTCGCGCTTTTGTTCGCCATCGGATGCGCGTCCGCGATGGCACAAAGCCCGAACCATCTGTCTGACGGCGAGCCCGCGTTACCCTCGCGTTGGGCGGCCGACGCTGCAGGTCTGGACGAGCAGATCCGCCTTCGTGTGTTGTCGGCCGACGATCCACGTTCGCACTGGATCGCGGGACAGTTCGATGCGACCGACATTGCGTCGAGAGTCAAGCATTACGCAGCCGCGCGCACGTCCGCGCCGCAGGAAAATCTGTATCTCGCATCGCTTGCGATGACGTGCTTGCAGCCGGTCCAGCCGACGTTGCCCGAATGCGACGCCGTCGACCGACTCGCCGATTGGGCGACACGCGATTCCGATAACGGTCTTCCGACAATGTTGCTCGCGGCGCGCGCAAGCAAACGTGGCGACAACGATGCGACGATCGCGTATCTCGAGCTTGCGGCGACAAAGCCGCGCTTCGACGAATATTCGTCGCGCGGATGGCTCGAATACTGGCAGTACGTGATGGCGTTTCCCGTGGAGCTCGACCGCGCTGTCAAAGCGGAGCTCGCGTTGGGTTACGGCAGCGCGCAGGCTCTGCCTGCATTGGCGCTGGTGCCCGGTCCATGCCAAGCACCTGCGGCCATTGCGGAAACACGTCGCGGTGGTTGCGCGAAAGCGGGCGGCGCGATGGCTGAGCGGAGCCTCGCGGCGACGTCGCGAACGATCGGCGCAGGGATAGCTGAACGAAACGCCGCCGATGAACGAGCGGCAGAGCGTATTCGTGCGAGCCGTGCGTCGCTGCAGGCGTTGCTGGCACGTTGCGGCGATGACGAGCGTTCGATGCTGACCGCACTCGAATCGTCCGATGCCTCGATCCGGGCACGCACGGTCGACACATGGGACAAGATTGTTCGCGAAAGGGCGCGCGCAGGTGCCGTCAACGAATGCGAACGACGCCTTTCCGCTCCTGCGCGTCGCTGACGAAAGCGCTTGATCGATGCGTCTAGCGGGACCGGCACACCGGACATGCCGGATCGCGCGGAACGCGAACGTCGCGCCATTGCATCGTCAGCGCATCGAGAATCAGCAACCGCCCGGCGAGCGTTTCACCGACACCTGCAACGAGCTTGAGCGCTTCGCCGGCTTGCGTCGCGCCGACGATGCCGACAAGCGGCGCGAATACGCCCATCGTCGCGCAACGCGTTTCCTCGAGCTCGTCGCCTTCGCCAAATAAGCAGTGATAGCAGGGGCTGTCTGAAGCGCGGGCATCGAATACGGCGATTTGTCCGTCGAAGCGCAGCGCTGCACCCGACACCAGCGGCTTTCGCGCCTCGACGCACGCACGATTGATGGCGTGACGCGTTGTGAAATTGTCGCTGCAATCGAGCACGACGTCGGCGTTCGCAACCAGCGGCGCCAATTCGACGGCGCCAACGCGCATCGCAACCTGCCGGACGTGCACATCGGGATTGATCAATGCGAGGCGCGCCGCAGCGGCGTCGACCTTGGCACGTCCGATATCCGGTGTCGCATAGAGAATCTGTCGCTGCAGATTGGTCAGATCTACTTGATCGGCATCGCATAACGTCAGCGTGCCGATCCCCGCGGCCGCCAGGAAATGCGCCGCCGGATTGCCGAGTCCGCCCACACCGATGATCAGTGCACGCGCTGCAGCGAATTTCTCCTGTGCGTCGGGACCAAGCTCGGTCAACAGGATATGGCGGCTGTAACGAAGAAGCTGCGAGTCATCCATGTTGTTGAACCGCCAAACGACAACGCCCGGCTCGGGCCGGGCGTTTTGTTGGACCCCCACGCTTGCGGCTGACGCCGCGGCGCTGCCCCCCAGAGGGGGAGCACTTCGCGCCTCGGGGCGGCCCTGCGGCGCGAAGGCTCGGATCTCGATTCGATCAGGGTTTCGTCGGCAGCGCCTGCGTTTGCGCGGCCTGCGCTTGCACGGCCTTCGCCGACGTGATCACCGGCGCGCCTTTGAGCTGATTCAACGCTTGCTTCAACTGGAAGTCCTCGTCGGAGCCGAAGTCGATTCGCGGCGGGGGCGGGGCGGCCTGCACGCCGTCCGGAGTGGCCGGCAGCGGGGGTTTGATCGGGGTCGAGACCGAAGGATCGGCCGATGCGCCGGGCGGGGCGTTGCCGATTTTCTCGGCGGGCGCATTGCGCAACGCCTTGTCGAGCGTCTTTGCCGTGTCGAGATGATGCTCGAGGTTCGCTTCGCGGATGCGGTTGGCCGATTCGCGACCATCGTCAACGAGCACATCGGGCTCGATGCCCTTGGCCTGAATGGAACGCCCCGAAGGCGTGTAATAGCGTGCCGTCGTCAGCTTGAGACCTGCGTTATTGCCCAGCGGCAGGATCGTTTGTACGGAGCCTTTGCCGAAGGTTTGCGCACCCATCACCGTTGCGCGCTTGTGATCCTGCAATGCGCCGGCGACGATTTCCGATGCGGACGCCGTGCCGCCGTCGACCAACACAACCATCGGCACTTTCTTGATTGCGGCAGGCACGTCGCGGAAATAATCGTCGCCGCGACGCACGTAGTTTTCCTTCGACGCGGTGAGGCGCATCCGCGCGTCCGCCGTACGACCGTCGGTGTAGACAACGAGCGAATCCTTCGGCAGGAACGCCGCCGACACGGCGACCGCCTGGTTCAGCAAGCCGCCGGGATCGGAACGCACGTCGAGCACGAGCCCTTTGAGCTCGCCCTGCTGCTTGTAGAGATCGCGGATTGCGGCCGCGAGATCTTCGCCGGTGCGATCCTGGAACTGGCGGATGCGAATGTAGCCGTATCCGGGCTCCGGCGATTTGTAGCGTACGCTCTTGACGTTGATTTCCTCGCGCGTCAGCGTGAAGTTGAGCGGCGACTCCGTGTCTTTACGCACGATGGTGAGGACGACCGACGTCCCCGGCTTGCCGCGCATTTTGTCGACCGCCTTGGAAAGCGGCATGCCGCGCGTGACCAAGTCGTCGATCTTGACGATCAGATCGCCGGACTTGATGCCCGCACGAAACGCCGGCGTGTCCTCGATCGGCGAAATGACGCGGACCACGCCGTCCTCGACGCCAACTTCGATTCCGAGGCCGCCGAATTTGCCCTGCGTCGAGACTTGCAGCTCTTTGAATGCATCGGCGTCGAGGAAGTCGGAATGCGGGTCGAGCCCGTGCACCATTCCGTTGATCGCTTCCTTGATCAGCTTGTCGTCGGAGACGGGCTCGACGTAATCGCTCTTGATCTTGCCGAACACCGCCGACAAGAGCTGCAGATCCTCATAAGGAATCGGCAAGCGCGACTCGCGTTGCGCGAACACCGAAAGATTCAGGCTGAGCAAAAGCCCCAGCACCGTGCCCAACCCGATCAAACCCGCCTTCTTCAAACCATCGCGCATCGCCGTCCTCGAATGTTCATGCTCGCCGGATCAGAACTCGCGGGATCACCGCATGCCTGACGCCGCCGAAAGTATACGCCTGCTTCTTCGCCGTTGCGGTGCCGCTCCGCCGCTCATTTGCATCGTTCGGGCCTTGCTACACCGCAGAATGTGCGCGTAGGGCCCTCCGCGCGTGAGGACACCGCCGATGTCGGGTATCAAGGGACTTGAAGGGTCAGCGCCCGGCCAAACGAACGAGCCGGCGGACTGCCTTGACGACGCGAGCGACGGTGATCGGGATCGGATTCTTCTGCCGCCGCCGCACCACGGACCTTCGTCTGTGAAAACGCTCTAGAGTTCCGTCGCGCCAAAAGATTTAGGCGCCAAAGCGCTTCACGCACCGAAAATCATCGCCCAGCGTTCGACGTCAAGCGAACGAGCGAATGGCCGGACATTTCCGAGGGCTTGGGGAGACCCATCATTGCCAGGAGCGTCGGTGCGATGTCCGAGAGCGCTCCGCCGTCGGCCATCGTCGCCGGCCTGCCGACGTGCAGGCAGGGAACATGGTTCAGAGTATGCGCCGTGTGCATCTGACCGGTCGCCGGATCGTGCATCATTTCCGCGTTTCCGTGATCCGCCGTAATCAGCACTTCGCCGCCGGCCGCCTTGGCGGCACCGACAACGCGGCCGATGCAGGCGTCGAGCGCTTCAACCGCGCGCTTCGCGGCGTCGAAGTTGCCCGTGTGGCCGACCATGTCGCTGTTCGCGTAGTTGCAGACGACGGCGTCGTATCGGCCGCTTGCGATCGCCCGCACCAGCTCGTCGGTCACTTCGGATGCGCTCATCTCGGGCTTTTGATCATACGTCGCGACTTTCGGAGAAGGTATGAGGATCCGGTCCTCGCCGGGATAAGGCTTTTCGGCGCCGCCGCTGAAGAAATACGTGACGTGCGCGTATTTCTCGGTTTCCGCGATCCGGAGTTGAGTCAACCCTAGCCGCGAAATGTATTCGCCAAAGCTGTTGCCGATGGACTGCGGCGGGAAGGCGACCGGCAAACCGGCGAATTCGTCGCCGTAGCTCGTCAGGCAGACGAAGCGGCCGAGCTTTGGCAGCCGCCGCCGTGGAAAGCCGTCGAACGCAGGATCGGTCAACGCGCGCGTGATTTCGCGGGCCCGGTCGGCGCGGAAATTCATGAAGACGACGACGTCGCCGTCGTTCATTCGCGCAACGTTTCCGTGGGCGTCTTTCACGACCGTCGGCGAGACGAACTCGTCCGATTCGCCGCGCGCGTAAGCCGCTTCGAGTGCGTCTGCGGCGGACGTTGCAACGTGCTCGGCGTCGCCGTCGACGAGCATTGCATAGGCGGGGGCCACGCGCTCCCAGCGCTTGTCCCGGTCCATCGCATAGTAACGACCGCAGACGGTGGCGATCCGTGCGCCGCGATGCTTTGCGCAGACGGCGGCCATCGTATCGAGCGATGCTCTGGCGCTTCGCGGCGGCGTGTCGCGCCCGTCGAGAAACGCGTGGACGAATACGTTGGGCACACCGCGTGTCGCCGCCAAGTCGACCATCGCGGCGATCTGTCGTTCGTGACTGTGCACGCCGCCGGGCGACAACAGTCCAAGGACATGGAGCGCGCGGCCATCGCTCCGCGCCGTCTCGACCGCATCCGTCAACGCCGGATTCTTCGCGAATTCACCGGATTCGATCGCGACATCGATCCGCGTGAAATCCTGGTAAATGACGCGGCCGGCACCAATATTCAGGTGACCGACCTCGGAATTGCCCATTTGGCCCCGTGGCAGACCGACGCGAAGTTCCGACGCGTCGATCGTCGTATTGGGGCACGTCGCGATGAGCCGGTTCCAATTCGGCATTCGCGCGCGCGTGATTGCGTTGTCGGGTGCGTCATCGCGGCAGCCGAAGCCGTCGAGAATCAAAAGCACGACGGGCCGCACGGCCGGACGCACCGAGTCGGACGCAGTTTTGGCTTCAGGTCGTATTGGGGTGAGCGTGGCCATGAAAGGCGAAGAAGTGCGTCGACGGCAAAACGTCTGATCGTTACCGGCTGCTGCACGTCGAGTCAGTTATCATTTTATCTTTTGGCTTCTTGAGCTTATCTAATGTCGTTTCTTGCATTCGTCGAAAAGAACTGGATGCTGGTCGCCACGCTAGTGGCATCGGGCGCGATGCTCGTCTGGCCGCTGGTGGGCCGGCGCCTGTCCGGTGGCCGCGAAGTCGGCACGCTCGGCGCGACGCAGCTCATCAACACAAAGAACGCACTGCTGCTCGACGTGCGCGAAACGAAGGAAGTCAACGGCGGCAAGCTGCCGAACGCCATCCATGTACCGCTTTCGCAGCTTGCAAGCCGAGGCGGCGAGCTCACGAAGTACGTTTCGCGCCCGGTCATCGCGTATTGCGACCGTGGCCAGCGCGCGCGGGCCGCGACGGCGCCGCTCGCCAAGTTGGGTTTCAAGGACGTCTACCATCTTCAAGGCGGGTTCAAGGCGTGGAAGGAAGCAGGGCTTCCAGTTCAGAAGGCATGAGCGCGTGGGGGTCCACACATGAGCGCGCAGGTACTGATGTATTCGACCGCAATCTGTCCGTACTGCGTGAGGGCGGAGAGCTACTTGCGCGCCAAAGGCGTCGCCGAAATCGCGAAGATCCGCGTCGATCTCGATCCGGCGCGTCGCGTCGAAATGATGCAGCGGACCGGTCGGCGAACGGTCCCGCAGATCTACATCGGCGAGCGGCATGTCGGGGGCTACGAGGATCTGATCGCGCTCGATCGTGCGGGTAATCTCGCGCCGTTGCTCGCCGCATAGACCGTGGTCGCCGCGAGCTCAAGCGGTTAAGGTAGACTCGCCGTTTTCCCTTTTTCCGGAGAAGTTTGATGGCCGAACCCCAGAGCACGCCGCAGACGGGCGATGCCGCCGCGCTCGTGCAGTTCTCGATCGAGAAGATCTACGTCAAGGATCTATCGCTCGAGAATCCCGGTGCGCCGCAGTCGTTTCAGATGACCGAAGCGCCACAGATCGAGATCGGCCTCCGCACGCGCGGCGAGCAGATCGAGAAGGATATGTACGAGTGCGTGCTCACGTTGACGGTCACTGCGCGGGCCGGCGACAAGACCGTGTTTCTCGTTGAAGCATCGCAGGCGGGTGTGTTCGGCATCCGCGGCGTGGCCGCCGAGCAACTTCAACCGGTGTTGGCGATCCATTGCCCTACGGTGCTTTTTCCCTACGCGCGCGAGACCGTTGCTGACGCCACGATGCGCGCCGGTTTCCCGCCGGTCCAGTTGGCACCCATCAATTTCGACGTTCTCTATCAGCAGCAGCTTGCGCAGATGCAAGCGCCGTCCGCGGGCGCGGCGCCCAATTGAAAGGCGCCGACGTCCGCTGGGACCGATGAGCGAGCGGTTGCGCCGGATTGTCCTTGCGGCGGCGCTTGTACTGCCGCTCGCGTCCGCAGCGGCTGAATTTCGCGCGACGTCCGATGCGGCGACGATCCTGTACGACGCACCGTCAGCGCGCGCGAAACCTCTGTTCGTCTACGGCCGCGACGTTCCGCTGGAAACGCTCGTCAGCGTCGAAGGCTGGACCAAGGTGCGCGATGCGAGCGGTACGATCGGATGGATCGCCAACCGCGCGCTTGCGGACAAACGAATGCTGGTCGTGCGCGCGCCGATTGCCGACGTGCGCGTAAGTCCGGAAGACGGCGCTGCCGTCATATTTCGCGTTGAGCAGAACGTGCTGCTCGAGCTCGCGGAGTCCGCGACGTCTGCCGCAGCGACCGCCACGCCCGGTTGGGTCAAGGTGCGCCACCGTGACGGACAGATTGGATTCGTTCGTGTCGCGCAGGTGTTCGGGTTGTAGCGCGACATCCGAGCGTAACCTCGTTGATCGATGACGAGCGACGTCGCGATCTTTGGCGCGGGCGCCTGGGGAACGGCGCTCGCGATCCATCTTGCCGCGCGCAGCGCACGCCAGTCGAGCGTCGTGCTGTGGACCCGTTCGAGGGCTCACGCCGAGACGCTTCGAAGCATGCGCCAGAATTCGCGTTATCTCGCCGGAATAACGCTTCCGCCCGCGCTTGCGATCACGTCGAACCTTGACGATGCGGCGGGCGCCGCAACGCTGATCGCAGCGACACCGATCGCTGCGCTCGCCGAGATTGTCGACGCGATTGCCGCGACCGGTGCTTCGTCCCCACTTGCATGGCTATCCAAAGGCTTTGTCATCGACGATCGCTTACCTTCGGGCATTGGCCTTGCACACCAACTCATTGCGCCTCGTTGGCCATCGCCGGTCGGCGTGATTTCAGGCCCGAGCTTCGCGGAAGAGGTTGCGCAGGGACTCCCGACGGCGCTTGTTGCAGCAGCAACCGAACGCCAATTCGCCCGTGAGCTCGCTGAGATTCTCCGCGGCGGCGCGCTGCGAAGCTACGACAGCGACGACGTGACCGGCGTTGAAGTCGGCGGTGCGATCAAGAACGTGCTGGCGATCGCAGCGGGATTGAGCGACGGGCTGGGCTTCGGTCACAATGCGCGCGCCGCATTGATCACCCGGGGCATTGCGGAAACCGCGCGTTTGTCCGCTGCGCTGGGCGGCGACGAGGCAACGCTGATGGGGCTGGCAGGTCTGGGCGACCTCGTTTTGACGTGCACCGGCGATCTCTCGCGCAATCGACGCGTGGGTCTAGCGCTCGCCCGTGGCGAGACACTGGCCGCGATCCTTGCCTCGCTTGGACATGTCGCCGAGGGCGTGGCGGCATCGCGAGCGGCGACGCTGCTTGCGCGCCACCACGGACTCGACATGCCGATCACCGAAGCCGTCTATCGCGTTCTGTACGAAGACCTGCCGGTGCGCCGCGCAGTCGAAGCGCTGCTTGCCCGTGAGCCCAAGTCCGAATCGCCGTGATCGAAGGGAAGATCGCATCATGCCGTCGTTTGCCCGCGCAACGCTTGTGCTCATCTTCGCAATGATGCAAAACGCACTGGCGCAAGAGTCCGCGTTCTTTCCGCCGGAGACGCCGGCGAAGCCGGTCATCGAAAAGGTCTTTGGCGTCACGCTGACCGATCGATATCGCTGGCTCGAAAACGGCAAGGATCCGGCGGTCGAGGCGTGGACGCGCGCGCAGCACGCGGCGAGCGCGGCGTACCTCGACCGCTCGGCGCCGGCGATCCCGGGTCTCAGGGAAGAGCTCACACGCTATTTCGACCGCGATAAGACCGACGCGCCGTTTTTCAAGCATGGCCGCGAATTTTTCCAGCGAACGAAGAAAGGCGAAGCGCAGGCTCGGCTTTACACACGCCTCGACGGCCGGGAGATTCTGCTGTTCGACCCGATTGCGCTCGATCCCTCGGGTAAGACCAAACTCGGTGAAGTCGTGCCGAATCGAGATGCCTCGAAACTCGCCGTCGGCATCTACGCAAGAGGCTCGGAAATCGAGGATTTTCATATTATCGATTCGAGCACCGGCGCGCGTATCGGACCTGTGCTGAACGGACTCCGTTCGTTTGCATGGGCGCGCGATGAGCGCTACGCATTCATTTCGCCGCGTACGGCGGAATCGGATGCGAAGCAGGAGCCGCATCGCTGTTACCGCCATCGTCTCGGCGGCAACCGGAGCGACGATGAGCTCTTGCTCGCCATGGAGGACGCCAAGAACTGGTGCAGCGTCTACGAGCCGGAGGAAGCCGACCTCACGGTGTTCGAGACCGGCGACTTCTGGTCCAACACGATTCGCGTTCGACCCATCGGTTCCGCGGTCGAGCCGCGCATGATCTATTCGAGCGACAAGTTCCAGGGTCAGGCCGACTTCCGTAAGGATCGCATCTACATACGCACGAATTACGAGGCGCCCAATTGGAAGTTGATGGTTGCGTCCTACGACAAACCGGAGTTTCGCGATTGGGCCACGTTGATTCCGGAACAGCAAACGGTGATCGACGACGTGACGGCGACAAGCGAATGGATCGTCGTCCAGGACCGCGAGGACGTGCTGTCGCGGCTTTCGGTTTACGACAAGAACGGCAAGCGCGTGCGAGAACTCAAGCTGCCGGTCTTCGGCAATGTCAGCAGGTCGGCCTACGACCGCGACACCGACCGGCTTTACGCAACGGTCGCTTCGCACACGGCGCCCTACAAGGTTTATGCGCTGGACGGCAGCACGCTCGCCTGGACGCTTGTTTGGGAAGACGATCCGCCGCTCGACATGTCGGCCATTGTCTCGGAACGCGTGTACGTGCCGGCAAAAGACGGTCTGAAGATTCCGATCTTCATCGTCCATCGCAAAGACCTGAAGATGAACGGTGCGAACGCGACGCTATTGCACGGTTACGGAGGATTCAACCACAGCGTGGCGCCGTTCTATCTCGGCAGTTACGCGACGTTCGTCAACCGCGGCGGTGTGTTCGTCGACGCGGGCGTTCGTGGGGGCAGCGAATATGGCGAGACGTGGCATCAGCAGGGAATGCTCGCGCGCAAGCAGACGACGTTCGACGACATGATCGCGGTGGCCGAGTGGTTGATCGCGAACAACTACACGTCGCCTTCGAGGCTTGCCGTCGAAGGCGGCAGCAACGGCGGTCTGACGGTGGGCGCGGTCATCACGCAGCGTCCCGATCTCTTCCGTGCAGCCATCTGTCAGGTGCCGCTGCTCGACATGGTGCGCTTCCAACGATTCTTGATTGCGCGCTATTGGATTCCCGAATACGGCGATCCCGAGAAGCCCGATGACTTTCGGTGGATCCTCCGCTACTCGCCCTATCAGAATGTCCGCCTCGGCGTCAATTTGCCGGAAACGCTCGTCGTGGCGGGCGAATATGACTCCCGAGTCGATCCGATGCATGCAAAGAAATTTGTCGCCGCCGTCCAGAACAATCCGGGCCAGGTGTCGCCGTTTCTGCTGTATATGGACTTCGATAGCGGCCATGGCACAGGAAAGACCAATCAGCAGCGCGTCATCGACCGCGATTACGAATTGCGCTTCCTGATGAGCGTGCTTGGGCTCGGGCCCTAGTACGTCGGCTGTCGGTCAACGACGCGGAATCCCTGCTGGCGCCACGCCTCGTAGACCGCGACGGCGACGGCATTCGACAAATTGAGGCTGCGCACCCCCGGCCGCATCGGAATCCGAAGGCGGTGCTCGCGTGCGAACTGCGCGAGCAAGTCCTCCGAAAGACCGCGACTCTCGCAACCGAACACGAGCACGTCACCAGGTTCGAAGCGCGCTTCGTAGAGCGAGCGCGTCGCCGACGTCGCAAGCGCGAAGTAGCGTCGGCTACGCTCATCGTTCAACACACGTTGGCACGCCGCAAAATCGCGATGAACGCGCACGCGGGCGTACTCGTGATAATCGAGCCCCGCCCGCTTCAACTCGCGATCGTCCATTCGGAAGCCGAGCGGTTCGATGAGATGCAGGTCGCTTGCGGTATTCGCGGTGAGGCGAATGACGTTGCCCGTGTTGGGCGGGATTTCCGGCGCTACGAGAACGACGGCGAACATGAGTGCTCCGAATGCGGGCGCGTGGCTCTTTGCGACGGGTGCTTGAGACTACGCCGGTGGGAGCGTGCGCGCGACTACCCACGCTTCCACTGCCGTTGCGCCGGCTTGGCGCGCCGCGGTCGCCGCAGCGGCCAGCGTGGCGCCGGTGGTCATGACATCGTCGACGATCGCGACATGGCGACTTCGCAGCGACGCGTGACCCGTGAATGCGTGTCGCACGTTGTCGGTGCGCGCCGTCCATGCGAGCGTGGCCTGCGGCGGCGAATCGCGTATACGCGCCAAGCCGCAAAGCAACGGGATGTTCAGCCGAGCCGAAACGCGCCGCGCGATCTCGTGGGCCTGATTGAACCCCCGCTGTCGCTGCCGAGCCGGCGACAAGGGCAATGCGACGATAGCGTCCGCGCGCGAGTCATGGCGCCGGCGAACCGCACAAGCCAGCTCGTCCGCGAGCGGCTCGGCGAGCGCGAGAACGCCCCCATATTTGAGCGCCTGCAGCAGCCGGTCGACCGGAAACGCGTACGTCCACGCTGCAATGGCGGCGGCAAACGGCGGTGCCCGCGCCATGCATACGCCGCAAACTGCCGACCCGGTTGATGGAAGCGCACAGAGCGGGCACGCAATCGTCGCACGGGGCAACGCATTGGCGCATGGCCGGCACAACAACGCGTTGCCGCACGGCGCGGCACACAACGCACACGATTGAGGCAGCGCCCGCTGCAACCATCGAAAGATTTGTGTCGGAAACGCGGCGAGCGTGCGCCTCATGCCATTCGGTCTCCGACGGGCGCTGTCAAATTCTTGTTCGCGAAAATTTGACAAGTTGATAGGGGCTCGTTGACACTCGCCTACATCCTAGAGGTTCCATTGGCCACGCTGCCATCATCCAAACGCATGAGCCTTGACGAGCACGCAGCAACATCCAATCCGACTGACCGCGCCGGTCGCGCGACGCCGGGAACGAGGCAGCGTTTGACAATCGACGATGTCGAGTCGCTCTTGACCCTGCCATTCGGCGATTTGTTGTACGAGGCACAGCGGGTGCATCGCGCGCATCACCGGCCCAATGGCGTTCAGCTTTCGACGCTTTTGTCGATCAAGACGGGTGGTTGCCCCGAGGATTGCGCGTATTGCCCGCAGGCCGCGCGGTATCACACCGGCGTTCCCAACGAAACGCTTAAGGACGTCGCAGAGGTCCTTGCTGCCGCGAGGGCCGCAAAAGCCGCGGGCGCAACGCGTTTTTGCATGGGTGCGGCGTGGCGCGGACCCAAGGACCGTGAAGTCGAACGCGTGGCCGAGCTCGTGCGCGCGGTGAAGGACGAGGGACTCGAAACCTGTTGCACGCTCGGGATGCTGAAGGACGGGCAGGCCGAAGCGTTGAAGGCAGCGGGCCTCGATTACTACAATCACAACCTCGACACCGCGCCGGAATTTTATGGCGAGATCGTATCGACGCGCGTCTATCAGGATCGTCTCGATACGCTGACGCGCGTTCGCCACGCCGGCATTGCCGTCTGTTGCGGCGGCATCGTCGGTATGGGCGAATCGCGCCGGCAGCGCGCCGGTTTGATTGCACAGCTCGCCAATTTGGACCCGTATCCCGAGTCGGTGCCCATCAATCACCTTGTTCAGGTCGAAGGCACGCCGCTGCACGCTCGTTTTCACGGCGAGAGCGCGCTTGATCCGCTGGAGTTCGTCCGCACGATCGCGGCCGCTCGGATCACGATGCCGAAGGCGATGGTTCGGCTTTCAGCAGGGCGCCGCGAGTTTTCCGACGCCGTTCAAGCGCTCTGTTTCCTCGCCGGCGCCAACTCGATTTTTTACGGGGATCGCCTGCTCACCACCGGTAATCCTGACGTCGAAGCCGATCAAACGCTGTTCGCGAAGCTGGGTCTCGCCGCGATGTAGCGCAAAGGCGCCCCAGCAGCGATGCATCGATTCATCGCACTGTGACGTCGTTTTCAATGCCCGCCGAGCCGAAGTATTCCGCACCGGATCCGCGCGACGTCGACCCGCGTTCTGTCCGCCGAGCGTTCAGCCGTGCCGCGGCGACGTACGACCCGGCGGCGGTCCTTCAGCGCGAGGTTGCGATGCGAATGGCGCAGCGGCTCGACTACATCAAGCTTGCGCCGCTCGGAATACTAGACGCTGGCTGCGGCACCGGCTACGCGATCGGGGAGCTCGCACTTCGTTATCCGTCGGCGCGCATTATCGGACTCGATGTGGCGCTGCCGATGTTGACTGCAGCGCGGGAACGAATTCGCGGCGGCCGCTCGATGCTGCGCAAGCTGCTTGCGCCGTTGATGCCGCGTGCGAATGGCGCGGCGCCGTTATTCATCTGCGCGGATTTCCAGTCGCTGCCTCTGCGTGGCGTCGCGTTCGATCTGGTCTGGAGCAACCTGGCTCTGCTGTGGGCCAACGATCTGCCGCGCGCATTCGGCGAATTCCGCCGCGTGCTGAATGTCGGCGGGCTGGTGACGTTCACGACGCTTGGACCGGACACGCTGAAGGAGCTCCGTGCGGCGTTCGTCCAAGCGGACGGATACACGCATACCAATCGGTTCATCGACATGCACGATGTGGGCGACATGTTGGTGGACGCGGGTTTCGCCGATCCGGTGATGGACATGGAACAGTTGACGCTGACCTACGCCGAGCCGAGGGCGTTACTGGACGAATTGAAAGCGGTCGGCGCATCCAACGCGACGAGGGGTAGGCCGCGGGGGCTGATGGGATGTGGCCGCTGGCAACGGATGCTGGACGCGCTCGAGCGAATGCGACGCGATGGACGGGTTCCGGCGACGTTTGAAATCATCTATGGACACGCCTGGAAAGGCGAGCCCAAGCAGACTGCGGAAGGACATGCGATCGTCAAGTTGCAACGAAAGAAGCGCTGACACCTTCGTGCTGAGCGGAACGTCGTCGCGATGTCGATGCAGCGTTCGCTCGACGTCGCGTGGTTCGGATTCGTCCCGCCCTCAACCATGCTAAGATTTTGCGGTTTTCAGCACGCGTTGCCGAAGGCGGCGTGGCGATAGCTCATCGGGTCGTCCTCCGCTCGCGCTCATTGCGACTGGAACGATTCTGCCGTACCTGATCGATGCCGGTCGCTACCCTTCCTCCGTTGCCCGTCGACCCCGATTTTTGCGTCGTCTCGCGGTGGAATCTGTCGCTTCCGGCGAAGACGCGCTGGCGGATATTCGCGCTGCTCGCGACCGTAAGCCTCACGCTGGCCGGCGTGTTTGCCGCCGCAGGTGCGTGGATGGTGTTGCCGTACTCGGTACTCGAGCTAGGAATTCTTGCCGGTGCGTTCCACTACATCGAACGCCGAGCGATGGAATGGGAACGGTTGACGGTGTCGGGCGACCGCGTGATTGTCGAGCGCTGTATCGGCGATACGTGCGAGCGGCGTGAGTGGAATCGCCCGTGGGTGCGTGCCGAGTGGACGGAATCGCGGTTTGGACGTCCTGGGCGTCTGCTGCTGTGTTGTGGAAACGAGAAATGGCAGTTCGGCGATGCGTTGCCCGACCGCGAGCGCAGCGCCATCGCAAGCACGCTGAAGCGCCTGGTCGGCGTGCGGGCGGCCGGATAGCGATACAAAACGAGAAACGCAAAAGGATTTCATCGGGGATAGCATGAAGAATCGCACCGGACCCGGCGCCGTCGCGCGTCTTCTTCGAACTTCCATTGCGCTGTCCGGCGCCGTACCGGGTCTCGCGTTCGCGGACTACGAGTGGAACTTCCAGCCGCCGGTGAGCTCGATGGCCGAGCAGATCGTCGGCCTACACGCCTACATTTTCTGGATCTGCGTCGCGATCTTCATAGGCGTGTTCGGCGTGATGTTCTATGCGCTGTTCCGGCATCGCAAGTCGGTCGGCCACCAAGCCGTGCAGTTTCACGAAAACACGCTAGTCGAGATCGTATGGACGATCATCCCGTTTTTGATCCTGTTGTTCATGGCGTATCCGGCGACGAAGACGGTGCTCGCGATGCACGACACGTCGGCGCCCGACATGACGATCAAGGTCACCGGCTATCAATGGAAGTGGGGCTACGATTACTTGCAGGAAGGTTTCGGGTTCTATTCCAACCTTGCGACGCCGCTCGCGCAGATCGAGAACCGCGAGCCGAAAGGCGAGCATTACCTGCTCGAAGTCGACAATCCCCTCGTTGTTCCGATCAACGCGAAAGTGCGCGTGCTGGTAACGGCCGGCGACGTCATCCACGCGTGGTGGGTGCCGGCGTTCGGCGTCAAGCAGGATGCGATTCCGGGCTTCGTCCGCGACACGTGGTTTCGGGCGGACAAGGTCGGCATCTACCGCGGCCAGTGCGCCGAGTTGTGCGGCAAGGAGCATGGCTTCATGCCCATCGTCGTCGAGGTCAAGTCAAAGGAGGACTATGCCAGGTGGGTCGACGAGCACAAGAGCAAGCTCGCCGCTGCGGCCGATGATCCGAACAAGACGTGGAGCTTGAACGACCTCGTGGCGCGCGGGCACACGGTCTTCGACTCGAATTGCGCTGCGTGTCACCAGACGACCGGAGCGGGCAATCCGGCGTTGGGCGCGCCGGCGCTCGTGAGCGACAAGGTCGTGCTCGGGCCGAAGGAACATCAGATCGACGTCGTGCTGAACGGTCAGAACAACGGCAAGATGCCGCCATGGAAGCATCTGTCCGACGTCGACATCGCGGCGGTGATCAGCTATACGCGCAACAGCTGGGGCAACAAGGCGGACCAGAACGTCGTGCAGCCGGCTGAAGTGAAGACTGCACGGAAGTGACGTGCTTTTTGGTGGTAGTTTCGACCTTGAATCGCGGGCAAAGCCCGTCGATTCAAGGGAAACCTGACCGGACGAAAGTAGGTTTTCACTTTCGTCCGATGGAGACGAAATGAGCAGCACACCCCACACGATCGCTCCCGGCGAGCACGCCCCCGACCACGGGTACGCGCACCATCCGAGCGGAATCATGCGCTGGATCACGACGACCAATCACAAGGACATCGGCACGATGTACCTGTGGTTTTCGTTCACGATGTTCGTCGTCGGTGGGATCATGGCGATGACGATCCGTGCCGAGCTCTTCAAGCCGGGTCTGCAAATCGTCAATCCGGAGTTCTTCAACTCGCTGACGACGTTGCACGGCCTCATCATGGTCTTCGGCGCGTTGATGCCGGGCGCCGTCGGGTTCGCGAACTGGATGATCCCGATGCAGATCGGGGCGCCCGACATGGCGTTCGCGCGGATGAACAACTGGAGCTTCTGGCTGCTGCCGCCCGCAGCATCGCTTTTGATCCTGTCGCTATTTGTGCCGGGTGGGGCCGCGGCCGCGGGCTGGACGCTCTATCCGCCGCTCACCGTGCAGGCGGGCATGGGAATGGACCTGACGATTTTCGCGATCCACATCATGGGCGCGTCATCGATCATGGGATCGATCAACATCATCACGACAATCCTGAATCTTCGCGCGCCCGGGATGACGCTGATGAAGATGCCGATGCTCTGCTGGGCGTGGCTCATCACGGCGTACCTGTTGCTCGCGGTGATGCCGGTGCTCGCGGGCGCCGTCACGATGCTCCTGACCGATCGTCACTTCGGCACGTCGTTCTTCAATGCGGCCGGTGGCGGCGATCCGGTGCTGTTCCAGCACGTGTTCTGGTTCTTCGGACATCCGGAGGTCTACATCATCATCCTCCCGGCGTTCGGCATCATCTCGGAGATCATTCCGACGTTTTCGCGGAAGCCGTTGTTCGGTTATGCGTCGATGGTCTACGCGCTTTCCGCGATCGCGATTCTGTCGTTCCTCGTGTGGTCGCATCACATGTTTACGACCGGGCTGCCCACGGCGGGCATTCTGTTCTTCATGTACGCGACGATGTTGATTGCCGTACCGACCGGCGTGAAAGTATTCAATTGGCTCGCGACGATGTGGAAGGGCGCGATTTCGCTCGAGGCGCCGATGCTGTTTGCAATCGGCTTCCTGTTCCTGTTCACGATGGGCGGCTTCACGGGACTTGTGCTCGCCATCCAGCCGATTGACGTCCAGTTCCAGGATACCTATTACGTAGTCGCCCATTTCCATTACGTGATGGTCGCCGGCACGCTGTTCGCTTTCTTCGGCGGCGTCTATTACTGGATACCGAAGTGGACGGGTCACATGTACGACGAGAAGCTCGCCAAGATCCATTTCTGGTGGTCGTTCGTCTTCTTCAACATCACGTTCTTCCCGATGCATTTCCTGGGCCTTGCCGGAATGCCGCGCCGCATTCCGGATTACGCGCAGCAGTTTGCGGACTGGAACATGGTCGCGTCGCTCGGCGCGTTCGGCTTCGGCCTCTCGAATCTGCTGTTCCTGTACGTCGTCGTCAAATGCATACGCGGCGGCGAAAAAGCGCCCGCCAAGCCATGGGAGGGCGGCTCGACACTCGAATGGACATTGCCGTCTCCCGCGCCGTACCACACGTTCGAAACACCGCCGGTCGTGCAGTAACGGCGTTTCTTCCAACGTAAAAAGACGATGACGATGATTCCTTCGCGACGTGGCTCATCCGCCGACGCGGCGCGTTTGCGTGCTGTCAACGTGCGGACCGCGGTGATCCTCGGCGCCATTGCGCTCATCTTCTTCATCGGGATCATCGTTTCGCATTATGTCGGCGGTGCGGCGGCGGGGATGGCGGTCCTCGGCATCGCCGTCGTGCTCTATCTGGTCGTGGCGATCGGCCGCAACGTGGGCAGCGGTAAATGAGCGACGACCTGCGGCGCTCGAATCGTGCGCTGCTCGTGCGGCTTTGCGTCGTCGTGATCGCAATGTTCGGATTCGGATTTGCGCTCGTGCCGTTCTACGAGAAGATCTGCGAGGTCACCGGTCTCCGCGACATCGCGCGCGCCGATGTTGCGGTGAACACGCAAGTGGACGCGACGCGCCTAGTGCGCATCGAATTCGACACGAACGTTCGCAACCTGCCGTGGCGCTTCAGGCCGACGACGCCCGTGATGTCCGTGCATCCGGGTGAGGTTACGCACGCGGAGTTCGAAGTCGTCAACAACGAAACGCGTCCGATCACCGGTCAGGCGATTCCGAGCTACGGTCCGCAGTACGCGGCGCAGTATTTCCGCAAACTCGATTGCTTCTGCTTCGCGAAGCAAACGCTGCAACCCGGCGAAACGCGGAAGATGCCGGTCGTATTCGTCGTCGATCCCGCGGCGCCGCGTGAGCTGACCACGATTTCGTTGTCGTACACGTTTTTCGAAGTCGAGGGCAACGGGAGCTAACAAAGTAATAAACGGGAGCACTGAATATGAATGCAGCCGCGACGCCCGGCGCCAAGCCGTATTACTACATCCCACAGCCTTCGCACTGGCCGATTACCGGCGCGTGCGCGCTGTTGCTGCTTGCGCTCGGCGCGACGTGTTGGGTGAACGGCATCTCGTTCTGGCCGTGGCTTGTCGGCGCCGGCTTCCTGGTCCTGCTGGTCATGCTGTTCGGCTGGTTTGGAACGGTGATCGGCGAGTCGGAGGCACGGCTCTACAACAAAAAGGTGGACAGATCGTTCCGCTGGGGAATGAGCTGGTTCATCTTCAGCGAAGTGATGTTCTTCGCGGCATTTTTCGGCGCGCTCTTTTTCATTCGGAATATTTCGGTTCCCGGTCTTGGCGACGCGCTGACCGGCCGCGTGCTGTGGCCCGAGTACGCGTCACAATGGCCCACCGTCGGCCCGTACTTCAAGGAGCAGTTCTCGCCGATGGGCGCGATGGGAATCCCGCTGCTCAACACGATCATCTTGTTGACGTCCGGCGGAACGTTGACGATCGCGCATCACGCGCTGAAAGCTGGGCACCGCGGCGCCCTCAATTTTTGGCTCTTCATCACGATTGTCCTCGGCTTCACGTTCTTGGGATTTCAGATGCACGAGTACGCCCACGCCTACACGGTGCAGAACTTGAAGCTCTCCACCGGCGTCTACGGTTCGACGTTCTTCATGCTAACCGGCTTCCACGGCCTGCACGTGACAATCGGCGCCACGATGCTTACGGTGATGCTTGGGCGCACGCTGAAGGGCCACTTCGACGCCGAGCACCATTTCGCCTTCGAAGCGACCGCGTGGTACTGGCACTTCGTCGACGTCGTGTGGCTGTTGCTGTTCGTGCTCGTCTACTGGATGGCGTGAGCGAGCCGGCCGAAGGTCAGGCGTGACGCGCCTACGCGAACGCCGGATCAGCGCACTCCGGTTGGAGCGATCCAGCCCATCCAATACGAGAATACGAGAAACGCGACGAGGCTCATCGACAACAATACGCGCACCGCAAGCGCGATCACGACGCGATTGCCGCGCCCTTGATCGCGGTAGAGGAACACGCCCGCGACAATAAGCGCGGTGACGACCGCGACGAGTCCGATGATGACGACGATTCTCACGACCGGCGAGTGTAGCCCTGTTCGCGATGCACATCGACGAACATCTAACTGACCTACCCGCAACACCTCGGCGCGCGCACGTGCGATGGCCTCCGATGTTGCCGACGTTTGCGATGGTGGCGCTTGTCGCAATCTGCATCATTGCCGGCAATTGGCAGCGCGCGCGGATGGAAGCGAAGGAGTCGTTGCGCGCGCAGCTCGACGCCGCGACCGCCAGTTCGCCGGCGCCGTTGCCGCAAAATGTCGCCGATTGGTCCGCCTGGCGTTTTCGTCCGGTTACCGTAACGGGCACGTTCGATGCCGATCACCAGATCCTGATCGATAATAAGATTCATGGCGGCAGCGTCGGCTTCGACGTCGTGACGCCGCTACGTTTGGACGATGGCCGCATCGTTCTTGTCGATCGTGGATTCGTCCCGGCAGGACCTACCCGCGAAATCCTGCCATCCGTACCGCCGCCCTCCGGCATTGTTACGGTTCGAGGCCGCGTCAATTTGCCGGCGGCGAATTATTTCGAGCTCGGTCACGAAAAAGCTACGGGGACGTTGTGGCAGCACCTGGACACGCGTCGGTACGGTGAAGCCACCGGCATGCCCATATTGCCGATCGTGATCGAAGCAATGATGCCCACCGGCGGCGACGGCGCGCTCGCACGTGATTGGCCAGCGCCCGATCTTGGCATCGAACGACACCGGATCTACATGGTTCAGTGGTACGCGTTTGCAGCGATGGCATTTTCTCTCTGGGCATGGTTCGTATTGCGCCCGCGCTGGTTTAGATCATGACGCAAAGCGTTCCGGCGGCGGCGCGCGCCAAGCGCACGTTGTTGCTGATCGCCGCGATCGGCCTCGCGCCCATCACTGCGTCGTATGCTGTCTACTATTTCTGGCCACGGCAGGCGCACGTCAACTACGGTGAGCTGCTCGCGACGCGACAGGCGCCGGCGATCAACGGCGTGCGCGCCGATGGACGGCCGTTTCGACTAGCGGAGCTACGCGGGCGATGGGTATTGCTGATGTCATCGCCCGCGCCGTGTGATGTCGTCTGCGAGCGAATGCTGTATGCGACGCGGCAGGCGCGCACGATCCAGGGGGGGGATCAGGACCGTGTCCTTCGCGTGTGGCTCGTTACCAGCGAAGGCGACGCTTCTCCCGCTTTGCTTGCACAACATCGTGGTCTCGAGGTCGTTCGCGTGGAACCCGCAACCGTAGCGAATCTCCCCGGCGGGAATCAACGAATCCATTTGATCGACCCGCTCGGCAATTGGGTCCTTGCGTGGCCCAGCGATCCGGACATCAAAGCGTTGGCAAAAGACCTTGGCCGTGTACTACGCGTCTCGCAGATCGGTTAGAGACGTTTTTGAGGACCGAAATGAAGCAAACACTGCGATGGTAAAATTCTCAACTCGACAGCGAAGGGTGCGCCCGATCTTTTGGCTGCCGTCCTGAAGGTCCCGCCGACCGGCAATCGATGACCACACTCGCTCTCGCGCCCCAGCGCTTCCGCCAGTTTCTCGCACTTACGAAGCCGCGCGTCGTGTCGCTGATCGTGTTCACCGCGGTCATCGGAATGTTTCTCGCGTCACCGGGGATGCCGCCGGCGCAGGCCGTGCTGTTTGGAACCGTGGGCATTGCCCTTGTGGCGGGCGCCGCTGCAGCGATCAATTGTCTGGTCGAGCAAAAAATCGACGCGGTGATGCGGCGAACGCGTGGCAGGCCGTTGCCGCGCGGCGAGCTCACGTCGCTGCAGACGCTGGTTTTTGCGTGCGTCGTCGGAGCGCTTGGACTGTGGCTTCTGTTTCGATTCGTGAATCCGCTGACGATGGGCCTCACGCTCGCAACGTTTGTCGGATACGCAGTCGTGTACACGATATTGCTGAAACCCGCGACGCCGCAAAACATCGTGATCGGCGGCGCATCGGGCGCGATGCCGCCCGTCCTGGGCTGGGCTGCCGTCACCAACGGCGTCGCACCCGAAGCGCTGTTGCTGTTCCTGATCATCTTCATCTGGACACCGCCGCATTTCTGGTCGCTCGCATTGTATCGGCGCGACGACTATGCACGCGCCCGCCTCCCGATGCTGCCTGTCACGCACGGACCCCGCTACACGCAACTGCAGATCGTTCTCTACACGCTCGTGCTGTTCGCCGTATCGCTATTGCCCTACGCGGTGCGGATGAGCGGGGTTCCGTATCTCGTTACGGCGATTGTGCTCGGCGCCATATTCGTTTACCACGCGTTGAAGCTCTACCGCAGCTACAGCGACGCGCTTGCCCGCGCGACGTTCCGCTTTTCGATTCTCTACCTCGCTGCGTTGTTCTCCGCGTTGCTGCTCGATCACTATTGGCGCTGATTCGCCATGGCGTTCCGATGGGTGTCTCGCTGAAAGTGTTTAGCGTATCGATGATCGCGGCTTTGGCGCTCACGCTCGCATCGTGCACGCCACAGGGCGCCAAATTTCAAGCGTCGGACATCACCGGATCGGCATTCGGGCGCGATTTCGCGCTCACCGATTACACGGGAAAAGAACGCACGCTTGCGGATTTTCGCGGGAAGGCGGTTGTCGTATTCTTCGGTTACACGCAATGCCCCGACGTCTGCCCCACCACGCTCGCCGCGCTTGCCGAAGCGATGAAGCGACTGGGGCCCGATGCGGACCGCGTGCAGGTGATATTCATTACCGTCGATCCCGAGCGCGACACGCCCGATCTCTTATCGAAGTACGTGCCGGCATTCGACCCGCGTTTTCTCGGATTGCGCGGCGATGCGGAGCAAACCGCCCGTACCGCAAAGGAATTCAAGATCCTGTACGAGAAGCACCCGGGTTCAGCGCCGGGCAGCTATACGATGGATCATTCCGCGGGGACGTTTATTTTCGATCCGCAGGGGCGCCTGCGGCTTTACGTCGGGCTCGCACAAGGCCCCGATGTATTTGCGCACGATTTGCACGAGCTATTGAAGGCCGGCTGACGACGGCTGAGCGCCGCCGGGCCGTCCGAAGGCGCGAATACTTTTCTAGCGTTCGATTAACTCGATCTTGTAGCCGTCCGGATCCTGGACGAAGGCGATCACCGTCGTACCGCCTTTCACCGGACCCGCCTCGCGCGTGACGCTGCCGCCGTATTTGCCAACTGAGGCGCGCACCGCTTCGCACATAAGCGCGGCGTTGTCGACCTCGATCGCAATGTGTCCGTATCCAGCGCCGAGATCGTATTTGTCGACGCCATGGTTGTGTGTGAGCTCGAGCACTGCGCCAAGCCTTTCATCGCCGTAGCCGAGGAAGGCCAGCGTATATTTCTGCTCCGGCCGGTCGGTCTTGCGAAGAAGCTTCATGCCCATCACGTTGGTGTAGAAATCGATCGACCGTGAAAGATCGCCGACGCGCAGCATCGTATGCAGGATTCGCATCGCTCGTCCTAAATTTCAATCATCTCGAAGTCTTCTTTGCGCGCACCGCATTCCGGACAAGTCCAATTCGGCGGAAGATCCTCCCACTTCGTCCCCGGAGGTATGCCTTCTTCGGGCGCTCCCTCGGCTTCGTCGTAGATCCAGCCGCAGATGAGACACATGTATCGCTTCATCGAATGCATTCGGGACCGGCGTCGTGCGAACGCCTGCCGGTATCCCGGAGCGCGCGGTCGGTTGGAGTAGAATTCGTAGTGTAGCAATCTCATTCGCGACGCGTTGTCCATCGCGGCTTGCTCAGAGGTTTCCTAAATGGCCGACGCGCAAGCGGAGTGCCCTCCCATCGTTCTCGCGTTCGCTGCATCCGATCCTTCGGGTGGCGCCGGCTTGCAGGCGGACATCCTGACGCTTGCCAGCATGGGCTGCCATCCGTTGTCGGTGGTCACGGCGCTCACCGTCCAGGACACGGCCGGCGTTGAAAACATTCTCGCCATCGATTCCGATTGGGTGGCCGATCAAGCGCGCTGTCTGCTCGAGGACATGCGAATCGATGCGATCAAGATCGGCGTGCTCGGAAGCGTCGAGAACATTGCAGCGATTGCGGAGATCGTGTCCGACTATCCGGGCGTACCGCTCGTGCTGGACCCGGTGTTGGCATCCGGCCGCGGAGACGAGCTCGCGAGCGACGAGATGATGCATGCCCTCACCGAGTTGTTGCTGCCGCATACGACGCTGTTGACGCCCAATAGCATGGAAGCGCGACGACTTGCGGAGGGCGATGACGACGTCGAGCCTTCGCTTGCACAATGTGCCGAGCGGCTGATCGTCGCGGGCTGCGACCACGTGCTCATCACGGGAACGCATGAGGCGACGCCGCAAGTGGAGAACACACTGTACGCAAAAAATGGCGTCGTTCGCTCTGATAGTTGGCCCCGTTTGCCCGGGAAGTATCACGGCTCCGGATGCACGCTCGCATCGGCGATTGCGGCAATGCTCGCAAACGGCCTTACGCTCGCAGATGCCGCACGGGAAGCGCAGGAATATACGTGGCAGTCGCTCGCGAAAGCGTATCGACCCGGCATGGGCCAGTTCATTCCGGACCGGTTGTTCTGGGCGCGCGACGAGAAGGACGCACATACAGAAGAAGAAGGCGATGAGCCGCGCCGCGCCGATGTCCGCGGCAGTCACTGACTCGGCGCTGCGCCGGCGCTCCCGTGCGCAGCGCCTTCGCGGGTTATACGCGGTGACGCCGGCGCTCGACGATACGACGCTGCTGCTCGCCAAGGTCGCTGCTGCGCTGGAGGGCGGCGCGACGGCAGTTCAATACCGTTGCAAGGATGCGACGGAGTCATTGCGGCAAATGCAGGCGTTGGCGCTCGCGCGCCTGCACGCCGCGCGCGGCGCGCTGCTTATCGTGAACGACGACCCTGCGCTGGCAGCAAATGTTGGCGCCGACGGCGTGCATCTGGGCGAAGACGATGCCTCGATCATGTCCGCACGCGAGCTGCTGGGGCCGGACCGCATCATCGGTGTGTCCTGCTACAACGACTTCGACCGGGCGCGCGCTGCTGTCGACGCGGGCGCCGATTATGTTGCGTTCGGAAGCTTTTTCCCGTCGTCAACCAAGCCGTCGGCGCGCCGCGCCGATCTCGAATTACTGCGACGCGCGCGATCGCTTGACGTTCCGGTGGTCGCCATCGGCGGTATCGACGCAGACAACGCGAGAACGCTGATCGATGCGGGCGCCGATGCGGTCGCCGTCATCACCGCGGTTTTCCTGCACGACGATCCCGCCGACGTGAGAGCGGCCGCTAAGTCGATCGTTGCGCG
Organism: Casimicrobiaceae bacterium; assembly: GCA_036505865.1. Classification (GTDB taxonomy): domain Bacteria; phylum Pseudomonadota; class Gammaproteobacteria; order Burkholderiales; family Casimicrobiaceae; genus VBCG01. The sequence goes on along the minus strand of DASXSP010000128.1, from coordinate 6,241 downwards.
CATGGGCGTCCATCAATGAGCACCGAAGGGCCGCCCCGAGGTGCGAATGCTCCCCCTTTGGGGGCAGCGTAGCGGCGGTAGCCGCAAGCGTGGGGGTCCAATGATTAGCCGCAACGACGAGCTCTTTGCGCGTGCGCAGCGCACGATTCCGGCGGGTGTGAACTCGCCGGTTCGGGCGTTTCGTTCCGTGGGGGGTACGCCGCGCTTTTTCACGCGCGGCGAAGGTGCGTACCTCTGGGACGCGGACGGTACGCGCTACATTGATTACGTCGGCTCGTGGGGGCCCGCAATCGTTGGTCACGCGCACCCTTCGGTCGTTCGCGCGGTGCAGAATGCTGCGGCAGGAGGATTGTCGTTTGGCGCGCCGACCGAGCTCGAGATCGCGCTGGCCGAGACGCTGGTCCGCCGGATGCCGTCGCTCGAGTTGGTCCGCTTGGTTTCTTCGGGAACCGAAGCGACGATGTCGGCGCTGCGCCTTGCGCGAGGCTACACAGGCCGTTCGAAGATCGTGAAGTTCGAGGGCTGCTACCACGGTCACGGCGACAGCTTGCTCGTAAAGGCGGGCTCGGGCGCGTTGACGTTCGGCCAGCCTTCCTCAGCCGGCGTTCCTCCGGCGATTGCGAACGAGACGATCGTGTTGCCGTACAACGATTCGGTGGCAGTCGAGGCGGCGTTTACCGCCGACGGCGACGCGATTGCGGGCGTCATCGTCGAGCCGGTTGCGGGCAACATGAATCTCGTGATGCCGGCGCCCGGCTTCCTCGAGACGCTTCGCGCGCTGTGCAATCGTTACCGCGCCGTGTTGATCTTCGATGAAGTGATGACCGGATTTCGTGTCCATCAAGGAGGCGCGCAAGCGCGCTTCGGCGTTGTCCCTGATCTGACGACGCTCGGCAAGGTGATCGGCGGCGGCATGCCGGTCGGCGCATTTGGCGGCAAGCGCGCGATCATGGAAAAGATCGCGCCGCTCGGTCCCGTGTATCAGGCGGGCACACTGTCGGGAAATCCCGTTGCGGTTGCGGCTGGGCTCGCTACGCTCGCATTGACCGAATCGTCGGGGTTCTACGCTTACTTGTCGTCTACGACTCAGGCGCTCACAAACGGACTGTCCGCGGCAGCAACGGAAGCCGGCGTGGCGTTTTGCGCACAAGCGATCGGCGGGATGTTCGGCATTTACTTCGCAGCCGGGATTCCCGACACATACGAGCAGGTAATGGCGTGCGACAAGGAACGCTTCAACGCGTTCTTTCATGCGATGCTCGATGCCGGGATCTATCTGGCGCCGTCGGCCTATGAAGCCGGATTCGTTTCGGCCGCCCATTCGGATGACGACATCGCGGTGACTCTCGCCGCCGCTGCGCAGGCATTTGCGACGTTGGCGAAGTAGTGCGGCGGCGGCAATGCGCTACCGTTGGTCGATCGAGCGTGAACGCAACGGCTGCATGCCGGTCTCAATCACGCCATCGTGCCGCTTAAGGCACAGGCCGCGCAGGCTTGGCGCGGATTCCACGAAATGCTGATTACCAAAAACTCCTTTTCCAACACGGGTTTCCAATCACTTTAGAATGAGCGCCGTGCTATTATCCACGCCCGATTTTTCGTCGGAACCCGATTCGAACCGCGTGGACGCATCTGCACGAAAACCGTTGGGAGAGCTTTTGATCGAGCGCGGCAAGCTCGATGCGCAGGCGCTTGAGCGCGCGCTGCGTCTCCAGGAGGGCAGCGGCGAAAAGCTTGGTCAACTGCTCGTGACGCTCGGGCTTGTCGCGCAGCGCGATGTCGCGGAAGCGCTCGCCGCGCAGCTCGCACTTCCATTGGTCGATGCGAGCGGCTATCCGGAATTCCCGATTCTCGAAGAGCGTGTATCGGCGCGTTTCCTCCGCGAATCGCGCGCGCTGCCGGTGCGTGAGGACGAGACCGAGGTCACGCTGGCGATGGCCGATCCCACCGACGCATACACGATCGGTGCATTTGAAATGGTGACGGGTCGGACCGTGCGTCCGATGATCGCCATTCCCACCGAGCTCGAGGCGGCGCTCGAGCGGCTCTACGGCAGCGGCAAATCCGCGCAAAGCCAAATCATTGGCGACGTCGAGACGCGCGTCGACGAGCTTGCATTCGACGCCGATGTCCAGCAACTGAAGGATCTGGCGTCGGAAGCGCCGGTCATCCGCCTCGTGAGCCTGCTCATCACCAACGCGCTCGAAATGCGCGCGTCCGACATCCACGTCGAGCCGTTCGAGAACCGTCTGAACGTTCGCTACCGGATCGACGGCGTGCTGCACGACGTCGAGTCGCCGCCCAAACGCTTGTCCGCCGCCGTGATCTCGCGCATCAAGATCATGGCCAATCTCGATATCGCCGAACGCCGGCTGCCGCAGGACGGCCGCATTCGGTTGCGCGTTCAAGGCAAGGAAATCGACTTGCGCGTTTCCACGGTGCCGACGATGCACGGCGAATCGGTCGTCATGCGGATCCTCGATAAAGGCGGCGTAGCGTTGGATTTCGAGCGGCTCGGCTTCGAGTCCGACACGCTGAAGCGCTTTCTCGACGCACTGATGCAACCGCACGGGATTCTGCTCGTCACGGGACCAACGGGCTCTGGCAAGACCACGACGCTCTACACAGCACTCGATCGCCTGAACCAGCCCGACGTCAAGATTCTGACGGTCGAGGACCCGGTCGAGTATCAAATGGCCGGCATCAATCAAATTCAGGTCAAGCCGCAGATCGATCTGACGTTTGCAAATGCGCTTCGCTCGATCGTCCGGCAGGACCCCGATGTGATCATGATCGGCGAAATTCGCGATCTCGAGACCGCGCAGATTGCTGTGCAGTCGGCGCTGACGGGACACCTCGTGCTGTCGACGGTTCATACGAACGATGCGCCATCGACGATGAACCGGCTGCTCGATATGGGCGTCGAGGATTATCTGTTGACGTCGACGATCGTCGGCATCCTCGCGCAGCGGCTGGTCCGCACGTTGTGCCCGCATTGCAAAGCAACGTACACCGCGCTGCCGGAATTGGTCGAGGAAATCAATTTGCGGCGGTTCACCGATGAGAAGGACATCACGTTGTGGCACGCAAAGGGCTGCAGCCATTGCGCCAATACTGGCTACATCGGCCGGATCAGCATTCTCGAGATGCTGCCGATGACCGATACGCTTCGCAGCCTGGTGATGAAGCACGCAACGGCGACCGACCTTCGCGCCGAGGCGATTCGCGAAGGGATGCTGACGATGTACGAAGACGGCTTGCGCAAGGCGCTCAAGGGCGTCACGACATTCGAAGAAGTGTTGCGCGTTACGCGCGAGAACTGACCGGCTACGCGTTCAGCCTTCGATGCCGATCTTCCGTTATCGCGCCGTCACCTCCAGCGGCGAAGTCTCGACCGGCGAGTTCGACGGCGCCACCGAATCCGACATCGTCGAACGGCTGCGCGAGCAGGGGTTGATGCCGATGCAGATCGCGCAGGCATCCGAGGGATTCGCCGGTGCGGCGACGGGAAGCGCGGCGCAAACGCCGCGGCGCCGGCTGTTCCAATCGAAAAACGTCACGCGCGATCAAGTGCTCGGCTTGACGCGCGAGCTCGCAACGCTCCTACGCGCAGGATTGCCGCTCGATCGCGCGCTGGAAATATTGATCAGCCTGTCGCCGACGCCGCCCGTTGCGGCGTTGTTGCAAGGTATTCGCGACAACGTTCGCGGCGGCAAGTCATTGTCACAGGCGCTCGATGCGCGGCGCGAGGTGTTCTCACGCTTCTACGTGAACATCGTACGTGCCGGCGAAGCCGGCGGCGCGCTCGGCGTCGTGCTGCAACGCCTGGCTGAAACGATGGAGCGCAACAAGGAGCTCCGTGAAAACGTCCGCTCCGCGTTGATTTATCCGACGATCCTGATCGGCGTTGCCGTCGTGTCGGTGATCGTTCTTCTGATTTTCGTCGTGCCGCAGTTTCAGCAGACATTCGCGCAGGCAGGCAAGGCGTTGCCGCTCCCGACCGAGATCGTCATTTTTCTTGGTACGTTCATGCGGCGCTGGTGGTGGGCGACGCTCGCCGCGGTCGTGCTGGGCGTCCTCTGGTTCCGCCGCCGCGGCAAGAACCCGTCAGTGCGCCGCAGGCGGGATGCACGCCTGCTCCGAGCGCCGCTTCTCGGCGACGTTCTTGCGAAAGTCGAAGTCGCACGGTTCGCGCGCACGCTCGCGACGCTGCTCGGCAACGGCGTCACGCTGCTGTCCGGCCTGTCGATCGTCAAGGACACGATGAACAACGTCATTCTTGCCGGCGCGCTCGACAACGTGATCGTGAAGCTTCGCGAGGGAAAAGGCTTCGGCCGTCCGCTGGCGGAGAGCGGCATCTATCCGCGTCTTGCGACGCAAATGATCATGGTCGGCGAGGAGAGCGGTCGTTTGGAAGAGATGCTCGTCCGAGTTGCGGACGTCTATGACCGTGAGGTGCAAATCGCGGTCAAGCGCTTTCTCGCCATCCTCGAGCCCGCGATGATCCTCGGTCTCGCGGTTCTCGTCGGCGGAATCGTGTTCTCGATCCTGCTGGGCGTGATGGGAATGAGCGAACTCGTCGGCTGAAACCTGTCTAAGATTCGCCTCGGTCCTGGCTATGCCGCCGGGGCACCACAAGCGTAGGGACGCTGAAGGATGAAAATGAACCTTTCACGCAAGCACGTGTCGGGAATGACGCTGATCGAGATCCTGGTCGTGCTGGTTCTCATCGGTGTCGTGCTCGGCATCGTCGGCGGCAACTTCATCGGTCGCGGCGAAAAGGCCAAGGCGGATGCCGCAAAAATCGAAATCGGGCAGATCGGTCAAACGCTTGATCTCTTCAAGCTGGAGATCGGCCGCTATCCGACAACGCAGGAAGGGCTGCAGGCGCTGATCACCGCGCCGCCGGGTGTCAACAACTGGAACGGCCCGTATTGGAAGAAGGCGCAGGTGCCGGTGGATCCATGGGGCAACGAGTACAAGTACTCAGCACCAGGGCAGCACGGACCCTACGATCTCCTCTCGTATGGCGCCGACGGCAAGGAAGGCGGTGAGGGTCCCAACAAGGACATCACCAACTGGTAGCAACGATTGTTGCCGCGTCATCTCACCCGTCCATGCATCGTCCTCTTTATCAAAGGTACGCACACGGCGTCTCATTGCTCGAGCTGCTGATCGTGCTTGCGCTGATTGCGCTGGTTGCGGGGATGGTTCTGCCGACGTTCGGCAGCGGCGTGCCGACGAGCGAGCTCAAGTCCGCCGCGCGGCAACTCGCAGCGGGCCTCCGCATTGCCCGAAGCGAAGCGCTATCGCAAAAGCGCGAAGCGTTTCTATCGCTCGATCTCGAAGGCCGGCGCTTCAAGGTCGATCACGATCCGCGCGAGTATTCGCTTCCGCCGCGGGTCAACCTCAAGCTGTTCACCGCGCAAAGCGACATCGTCAACGAAAAAATCGGTGCGATCCGCTTCTTTCCCGACGGCGGCAGCAATGGCGGGCGCATAACCGTGGCGGCCGGCGAACGCAAATACGAAGTCGACGTCGATTGGCTTACCGGTCGCGTCGCGATTCTCGAATAGATGCTCGCGGCCGTCGACATGCGCGCGAAAAACAGCGGATTCTCGCTGCTGGAAGTTCTCGTTGCATTCGTGATCGTGTCGCTTGTCGCCACTGCGCTGTTTCGCTTGTTCGGCGGCGCGCTCGGCAACGCAGCGGCGGCGAACGAGTGGAGCCGAGCGTTGCTGTTCGCGCAAACGCGTCTGGCGATGGCGGCGAGCGCGCTGCCTCTTCGCGAAAGCGTCGATCAGGGCAGCGAGAGCGATGGCCGGATTCGCTGGGAGACGAAGGTGGCACCCTATACGCCGCCCAACACGACCGACGATCTCGAACGCGCATCGGAAGGTCTGCCAACGCGGCTTTTTCGCGTAAGCGTCGACGTACGATTTCCGAGCGACAACGGCCGTGACCGCGTCGTCTCTTTGTCGACGTTGAAGCTCGGTGCAAGGAATCCCCTATGAAGCAACGTAATCATGGTTTCACGTTGATCGAGCTGACGATCGCCCTTGTGTTGCTCGCCCTCTTGTCCGCCGTGCTGTACGGGTCACTCGGACTCGCCGGCACGAGCCTCGATCGCGGCGAGTCGAAAGCCGATGCGACGTCCGGGATGCGGCTCGCGCACGCGTTCTTGCGCGCGAATCTCGAAGAGCAGCATCCGCTGCGGATGCGCAAGATCGCCGAATTCCCG
>DASXSP010000127.1:0-22068 GCA_036505865.1 Casimicrobiaceae bacterium | reverse complement strand
CGGCGGCGTCCCGGGCGTGGATCCCGCGAAGGTCGTGATTCTCGGTGGCGGCGTCGTGGGCTCGCATGCGTGCCATATCGCGCTCGGCATGGGCGCGGAAACGTGGGTGCTCGACCGCAGCGTCGAGGTGCTGCGCGCGTTATGGCGCCAGTTCGGACGTCCGCTCAACACGGTGTTCTCGACGCACGACGCCCTCGAGCAACATGTGACCACGGCGGATCTCGTCATCGGCGGCGTGCTGATCCCAGGCGCCAACGCGCCGAAGCTTGTCTCGGCAGCGGTGGTAAAACGGATGAAGCCGGGTTCGGTGATCGTCGACGTCGCGATCGACCAGGGCGGCTGCTTCGAGACGTCGCACGCGACGACACATGCCGACCCTGTGTACGTGGTCGATGGCGTGACGCATTACTGCGTGGCAAACATGCCGGGCGGCGTGCCGCGCACCTCCACCTTTGCGCTCAACAACGCGACGCTGCCGTTCGTTCTCGCAATCGCGAACAAGGGCTGGAAGAAGGCGCTCGCCGATGATGCCCATCTCAAGAACGGGCTCAACGTCGCCTTCGGTAAGGTGACGTGCCAGCCGGTCGCCGAAGCGCTCGGCTATCCGTTCGTCGATCCGGCGCAGGTGATGGCCTGACGACGACGCCCGCGCTCGTCAATCCCGCAATACCGCGGGGAGCCAGAGCGCGAGCTGAGGGAAATAAAGCACGAGCAGCAGCCCGATGATCTGCAGCACCATGAACTGCATCATGCCGGCGTAGATGTCGGAAATATCCCAATCCGGCACGACCCCCTTGAGAAAGTAAGCGGACAGCGCCACGGGCGGCGACAGCCACGCCGTCTGCAAGCACACGGCGACGAGCGTGCAGAACCATACGAGGTCGATGCCGAGCTTTTGCACGAGTGGGAGCAGGATCGGGACGACGATGAGCACGATCGGCACCCATTCGAGCGGCCAGCCGAGCACGAAGATGATGCCGAGGATCACGAGCAGCATCATCGTCGGCGGCAGATCGAGCTGGAGCAGCGACTCGGCGATCAGCGTCGCGCTGCCCAGGCGCGAGAACACCGCGCCGAAATAATTCGACGCCGCGACGAGCAGCAGGATCATGCACGAAGTGAGCAACGTCGAATACACGGCCGAACGGAATCCAGCCCATGTCATTCGGCGGTATGCGAGCGTCAACAACAGCACTGCAAACGACCCAACTGCCCCTGCATCGGTCGGCGTCGCGATGCCGGCGAGGATGACGCCGAGAGTTGCCGCGATAACGACACACACCGGTGCAATGCCGAAGACAAGCTCGCGCACGACCTCGCCGACCGATTCAGCGCGCTCTTCCGGCGGCAGCGCCGGCCCGAGCGCCGGGTTGAGGTAGCTCCGCACCAGCGTGTAGACGATATAGAGAAACGCAAGCAACAGGCCGGGAATCACCGCGGCGGCGAAGAGGTCCGTGGCCGGCACGCCGACGACGGGCCCCATCACGATCAGCATGACCGACGGCGGGATCAGGATGCCGAGCGTGCCGCCAGCCGTGATGGCGCCCGCGGAGAGCCGGATGTCGTACCCCGAGCGTTTCATCGCCGGCGCCGCCATGACGCCAAGCAACGTAACCGAGGACCCGACGATGCCGGTCGCGGCGGCGAAAATGGTCGCGGTCAGCAACACTGCAAGATAGAGCGAGCCGCGCACCGATGCGAATGCGAGCTGGACCCCGCGAAACAGGCGCTGCATCAGGCCCGATTGCTCGAGCAAGTAGCCCATGAACAGGAAGAACGGGACAGACGCCAGCGTCGGGTCGCGCATCACGGAAAAGAATTGCAACGTCATCAGGTGAAGCGCGAGCGGTCCAAGTGCGAAATACCCGCCAATCGCCGCCACCGCGATCAACGTGAACGCGATCGGAAAGCCGATGAAGATTGCGCCGAACAATATCGCCAGCAGGACGATCCCGAACCATTCGGGGCTCATGTGTTCGTTCCGTTTTCGATATCGAGCACCGCCGTGTCGGGCGCGTCGTCCGCGGGCCCGAAGGCGCGCGGCCAGTTCTTGAGGAATTCGGAGACGCCCTGCAGAAGGAGCAGTACCGCAGAGGCGGGCATCATGAACTTGAACGGCCAGACGATGGGCAGCCAGGGACTCGTGACGATGCGCTCGCCTTGCTGGTACGATTTCCAGAAATATTCGGCGCCGAGCCAGCCGAAGATCGCGATCGCCGGAAAGAAGAACACCACGTAGCACGCGAGATCGACGCGTGCTCGCGTCCGCCTCGTCCAGTTCGCGTAGAAGCTGTCGGTGCGGATGTGGCCGCCACGCTGCAGCGTCCACGCAGAGCCGACCATGAAAAACGTCCCGTACAGCATGAAGGTCATGTCGTACGCCCATTCCGTCGGCGCGTTGAACAGATAGCGGGCGGTGACTTCCCAGACGAGCGACATCACCATGGGCAGGATGAGCCAGGCGATGCCCATGCCCGCGACACGGGTCACTGTATCGAGCGCGCGCGTGACGCGCGCGAACCGTTCGTTCGGCGTGGACATCACTTTTTTCCCGGAGCCCGGCCGCCGTCGCGGCGGCCGGAGTGTGGCGGACGAGGAGGCTACTTCGGCTGGTTGGCGAGCGCGGCATTGCCGAGCTCGGAATAGAGGTCGATGACCTTCGTCCAGTACGGGACGACGACCTTCGCGAAGTTGCGCTGCGAGTCGAGCACCTGCTTGAAGAATGCATCCTTGGCCGCGTAGCGGTCGAGCACGACGTTGGTCGCGCGTACGAACTCAGGGAAGAAGTCCTTCGGAGTGTCGTGGATGATGACCTTGTGTTCGTTACGCAGCTTCACGATCGCCTGTGCATTGCGATAGACGTTGTACGTGTACGTCTCGGTCATCGACGCCATCGCCGCGGTGCGGATGATTTCCTTCAAGTCGGGCGTCAGCTTGTCCCACACGGTCTTGTTGATCAGGATTTCGCCGATGTCCGTCGATTGATGGAGCCCTTGCAGGTAATAGTGCTTCCACACCGTTTGCAGGCCGAGGTTCATGTCGTCGGCGGGACCGATCCATTCAGCGGCATCGATCACGCCGCGCTGCGCGGACGGAACGATCTCACCGCCGGGAAGTGCAACAGCCGATACGCCCATCTCCTTGAAGATTTCGCCGGTGATGCCAGGCGGTGCACGGTATTTCATCTTCTTGAAGTCAGCGGTCGTCGCAATGGGCGTTTTGAACCACCCGAGCGGATCCGGACCCATCGGTTGGACGAAGATCGGCTCGACGTTGACTTTCAGCACATCACGGTAAAGCTTGCGGTACAGATCGTAGCCGCCGCCTTCGAAGACCCATGCGACGTGCGACATCTGGTCGAGCCCAACGCCTGCGCCCGCCATCGGGTTGGAAAAGAGCCCGGCCGCAGGATGTTTGCCGGACCAGTAGTGCGTCCAGGCGTATCCACCTTCGACGATACCTTTATCGACCGCGTCGAGAATCTCGAACGCCGGTACGATGGCGCCGTCAGGCAAAATCTCCATCTTCACGCGACCGGCCGACATGCGATCGATGCGGTCGGACATCCGCTTCAAGAGCTCGAAGTAGATCGACGCCGAAGGTACGGCTGCCTGGATGCGGATGCGGACTGGTTGCGGCGCCGTTTGCGCTTGTGCGCTTGTCCATGCGATCGCGGTAGCGGCGAGCACAGCGGCGGATGTCGAAAGCCATTGCCGTTTCATGTTTTCCTCTCGGCGTGCATAACGTTGTTGGTTCGTGTCGTGTCGCGTCGCTTGTGCCGACGTGCCTCCCGCGGCCGGAGGAATGTAGACGTTTGCTGCCGAGGTGGCAACCATGCCGGCAGTTTCCGGTATGCGAAATTTCATAAACCGATAATGTGTTATGTGCGGCGCCGCGCGGCGTCGCGCAGAGCCGCTTGGGGCGCAACGTCGTTCATCGTCGTCCCGAGCGCGATCGCAGCGCGTCGTAGCACGACTACATGACGCATCGCGGCGGCGAGCGACATGCGGGCCACCGGCGCTTGCACGGCGACCGATGCGACAACGCGACCGCTCGGCAGCGTGACCGGCACCGCAACGCAGACCAAGCCGGCAATGAATTCCTCATTGTCGGTCGCGAGCCGTTCTTGGCGAGCGCGGATAAGCTCACGTGCGAATCGACGTGCGTCGATGATCGTGCGGTCCGTGTAGCGTGCGAGCGGCATCGAAGCGATGAGACGCTTGCGACGCGCGGCGGGCATCAACGCGAGCAACAGCTTGCCGCTCGCCGTGCAATGCAACGGCACGCGCGAGCCCGGGTGCAACGTTACGCGGAGAGGCCACGCTGACTCGACACGGTCGAGATAGACGATTTCGCTTCCTTCGATTGTCGTCAGGTTGCAGGTTTCACCGATCGCCGCGACGAGTTGCTGAAGGATCGCGCGGCGTGGCGCCTGCGACCAACCTTGTCGCAGCACATCGAGCGCAAACCGCGTGAGGCGTGGACCGGCGCCGAATCGGCGACCACCGGGTTCACGCGCGACGAGGCCGGCGTCGTGTAACGTACCGAGCATGCGGTAGACCGTAGGCTTCGGCAACGCGACGCTCGCCGTCGCTTCGCCAAGCGTAACGGGCGCGTCGGCGCCCGCAATGCGTTCGAGCAGCGCGAAAGCACGCAGCAGCGGTGATGTGCGGTCGATCTTTCGGGCCATGAGATGCGGGCGAAGTCGCGATGTTCCGGAAGGGCGCACGCTATCTCGAAAAATGGAATGTTTCAACGCCAAATTTGCGCACGGCAATTGTCATCGGTCGAGTGCTGTGAAACACTGATCGCTCTCGCCCCTAGCACTCGCGTCGTCAGGAGTCCGCCGTGAACAAACCTGTTGATCTTCCCGTGCCCGTGACCGGGCGCCAAAAAATGACGCCGTCCGAAGCATTCGTCGAGACGCTCGTCGCCCATGGCGTCAAGGATGTGTTCGGCATCGTCGGCTCGGCGTACATGGACGCGCTCGATTTATTTCCACTTGCCGGCATCCGCTTCATTTCCGTCGCGCACGAGCAAGGCGGCGGACACATGGCGGACGGTTACGCGCGCGTTTCGGGCCGCCATGGCGTGTGCATTGCGCAAAACGGTCCTGGCATCACGAACTTCGTCACCGCCGTCGCCGCGGCGTATTGGGCGCACTCTCCGGTGGTTGTCGTGACGCCCGAGACCGGCTCGATGACGCTCGGCCTCGGCGGCTTCCAGGAGACCGAGCAGCTCCCGATATTTTCGAAGATCACGAAATACCAGGCGCACGTCAATAACAAAGCGCGGATGGCCGAGCTCACGAGCCGCGCATTCGACCGCGCGCTCTTCGAGATGGGACCCGCGCAACTCAATATTCCGCGCGACTATTTTTACGGCGACATCGAATGCGAGATTCCCACGCCGATCGTGATCGAACGCGGCGCCGGCGGCGAGCAAAGTCTTAGCGACGCCGCGGAATTGCTCGCCGGCGCGCAATTTCCGGTGATCCTCGCCGGCGGTGGTGTCGTGATGGGTAACGCGCAGGCCGACGCGATTGCGCTTGCCGAGCTGCTGCAGGCGCCCGTCGTGTGCAGCTATTTGCACAACGATGCTTTTCCGGCAAAGCATCAGCTGGCATGCGGCCCGTTAGGCTATCAAGGATCGAAGGCCGCGATGAAGATCATCGCGAAGGCCGATGTCGTGCTCGCGCTCGGTACACGACTCGGGCCGTTCGGAACATTGCCGCAATACGACATCGACTACTGGCCCAAGAATGCGAAGATCATTCAGATCGACGCGGACCCGAAGATGCTCGGTCTCGTGAAGCCGATTTCGGTCGGAATATGCGGCGATGCTGGTGCTGCCGCGCGTGCGCTGATCGAGCGCTTGCGCAATCGCAAACTCAACTGCCAACCGAATCTCGATCATCGTGTCGCAACGATTGCCGCGGAGAAGCGCGAATGGGCGACGGAGCTCGACGCGTGGACGCACGAGAAGGATCCGTGGTCGCTCGAAGTTGCGCGCGACTCGACGTTCATGCATCCGCGCCAACTGTTGCGAGAGCTCGAGCGTGCGATGCCGGCCAATGCAATGGTGTCGACCGACATCGGCAACATTTGCTCGGTGTCGAACAGCTACCTGCGCTTCGGAGAGCCGCGCTCGATGTTCGCCGCGATGAGCTTCGGTAATTGCGGCTACGCGTTTCCGACGATCATCGGCGCGAAGGTCGCCGCGCCGGAGCGTCCCGCCGTCGCATACGTCGGTGACGGCGCGTGGGGGATGAGCTTTGGTGAGATTCAGACGTGCGTGCGCGAAAATATTTCCATCACAGCAGTCGTGTTCAACAACGGCCAGTGGGGCGCGGAGAAGAAAAATCACGTCGACTTCTATGCGCGGCGCTTTGTCGGCGTGAACCTCGATCGTCAACCGTCGTGGGCCGCCGTGGCGAAAGCGATGGGCGCGGAAGGACTCCGAATCGAGAAGCTTGCCGACGTCGGTCCTGCGCTGCGCGCAGCAGCTGCGGCGCAAAACGAGGGCAAGACGACGATCCTCGAGATGATGGTGACGCGCGAACTGGGCGACCCGTTCCGCCGCGACGCGCTCGCGTTGCCGGTGCGACACCTGGCGAAATATCAGTCGACGATGGCGAAGCGTGAGTAAACGCAAATGCGTTCGAGAGTCACGGCCCGTAGTCTGCTGTTCGCGCTTGTGGTGCTTTGCTCGATCCAGGCACAGGCGGAGGCCACGAAGCCGCGCATCGGCTTTTTGAGTGCCAGTACACGCGAGGGTGCCGCGATTTTGCAGCAGGTCGCCGGCTTCCGGCAGGGTTTGCAAGATCATGGTTACGTTGAAGGAAGCAACGTTACGATCGATTATCGTTTTGCCGACCAACAATTTGATCGACTTCCCGGTCTTGTGCGGGAGCTGATCAGATTGAAGGTCGACGTGCTCGTAACCTTCGTCACCCAAGCGTCGGTCGCAGCGAAGGACAGCACAAAGACGATCCCGATTGTCATCGTCGGTGTTGCCGATCCGGTGGGCGCAGGACTCGTCTCCAGCCAGGGTTGTACGCAGAATCTGGCGGCCTCGTCGGTTACGGGCCCAGCTTTTATGAGCTTTATCGTGGCGCAGCGGGGTATGTTGCCAAGATCCTCAAAGGCGCGAAGCCAGGCGACCTTCCGATCGAGCAGCCAACGAAGTTCGAGCTCGTGATCAACATGAAGACAGCGAAGCAACTCGGCGTTACGATCCCCCAGTCGTTGTTGCTGCGAGCAGACCGGGTAATCGAGTGAGATCAGGAGTCGCGAGCAAATGTCGATAGCGAGATTGGTGTGCGCAACATTGCTTGGGCTTGTCGCGATGAGCGCGATCGCGCAGGAATATCCGACCAAGCCGATTCGCATGATCGTTCCCTACCCGCCTGCCGGCGGTACGGACATCGTCGCGCGCGTCGTCAACGAACCGCTGTCGCGAGAGCTAGGACAAGCGATCGTCGTCGACAACAAAGGAGGTGCTGCGGGCAATCTCGGCACCGATCTCGCCGCGAAATCACCTGCGGACGGTTACACGATCCTCTTCACACTGTCGTCGCATACGATCAACCCGAAGCTGTACGCGCATCTTCCATTCGACGTCGAGAAAGATTTCACCGCGGTAAGCCTCGCCGCGTACATTCCGCAGATTCTCGTCGCGCATCCGAGCGTTCCGGTCAGCAACGTTCAAGAATTGATCGCCTACGCGAAGGCGCGTCCCGGTAAGCTCAACTACGCGTCGGTTGGCGTCGGATCGCCCGCTCATGTCGCCGGCGAACTTTTTAAGTTGAAGACCGGCGTCGACATCGTTCACGTTCCGTACAAGGGCGGGGGCCCTGCCATCGCAGGCATACTCGGCGGACAGGTCCAATTCGCGATCGTTTCGTTGCCGGCCGCTTGGCAACACGTGAAGGCCGGCCAGCTGAAAGCCATCGCCGTCGCGAGCGACAAGCGCAGCATCGCCGCGTCCGACGTGCCGACGATGACGGAGCAGGGCGTCGATTGCGTCGTGAACTCGTGGTACGGCGCGCTCGTTCCTGCCAAGACACCGCCCGCGATCGTAGCGAAGCTCAATGCGGCGATGGTCAAGGTGCTGCAGATGCCGGAAACACGCGAGAAACTGCTGCTGCAAGGCGCAGAGGCGGCATCGACGACGCCGGCGGAATTCGAAAAGCTCATTCGCGATGAGCTAAAGCAATGGGAATACGTGATACGCGAAGCCAAAATCACGCCGGAATGATGGTCGCTCCTTCGACAAGTGAAGTCGTAAGCGCGCTCGTTGCCCGGGCACGCAGCGCGCAGCGTGCGATCGACCAATGGTCGCAGGCGCAAGTGGATGAGCTTGTTACAGCCGCCGGCTGGGCGATCGTCGAGCCGGAACACAATCGGGCGCTGGCGGAATGCGCGGTGCGCGACACGGGGCTCGGCAACGTCCCTGACAAGATCGCCAAAAACCGGCGCAAGACAATGGGCCTCTTGCGCGATCTGCGGGGTGCGAAGTCGGTCGGGATCATCGCCGAAGACCATGAGCGCGGACTGATCGAAATCGCGCGGCCGATCGGCGTCGTGGCCGCCATCACGCCGTCGACCAATCCCGCGGCGACGCCCGCGAACAACATTATCAACGCGCTAAAGGGTCGCAACGCGATCATTCTCGCGCCGTCGCCCAAAGGCGCCAGTACATTGACGCTTTTGCTCAGCTTCGTTCACGTGGAGCTCGACCGCATCGGTGCGCCGCGTGATCTCGTACAGATGCTGTCGCCACCGGTTTCACGCGAGCACACGTTCGAGCTGATGCGGCAGGCGGACTTGGTTGTCGCCACGGGATCGGCAACGAACGTTCGCGCCGCCTATTCGAGCGGCACGCCGGCGATTGGCGTCGGACCGGGCAATGTCGCAGTGATCGTCGATGAAACCGCCGATGTCGATGACGCCGCCGCCAAGATCGCCTGTTCGAAGATCTTCGATAATGCGACGAGCTGTTCGTCCGAAAACAGCGTGATTGCGGTGGAAGCGGTCGCCGGCGCATTGCTCGCCGCGTTCGCGCGTGAAGGCGGATTGCTGCTCGACGAGGAAGAAACGCGCCGTCTAGAGGACGAGATGTTCGGCGACGGCAAGTTATCGAACGCCGTCATCGCCAAGGACGCGGCGACGATTGCCGCGCTCGCGGGTTTCGTGCGACCCGAAGTCGACAGCGCGCGGTTTCTGCTCGTCCCGGAAGGCGGCGTAGGGTCGGAGCATCCGTTCTCAGGCGAAAAGCTCTCGCCCGTGCTTACGTTCTATCGCGTTGCCGATTTCGCCGCCGCCGTGAGCCTTGCCGCGCGCATTCTCGAATACCAGGGCGCCGGCCATTCGATCGGATTGCATTCACGCGATGCGGCACGTGCACTGGCCCTTGGTCAGACGCTGCCGGTCTGCCGCGTGATCGTCAATCAGGCGCATTGCTTTGCGACCGGCGGCAGCTACGACAATGCGCTGCCGTTTTCGCTGTCGATGGGTTGCGGAAGCTGGGGCGGCAACAGCATCTCGGACAATCTCAACTATCGGCACTTCCTCAATATCACGCGTGTTGTGCATCCACTGGCGGCTGAACCGGTGCGCGAGCCCACTGACGATCAGTTATTCGGCGACTATCGACGCCGCCACGGCTTGTAAGGCCCGACGGATGCGGACGTTTCGCGACGTCATCGATGAGAAGGCGAAGCGTTCACCGTCGTCGCCGTTCTTGTTCGCGCCGGAGCCACAGTCGACGCTGACGTACGACGATCTTCGCCGTCGCGCGCGTGCTTTTGCAGCCGATTTGCAATCGCGTCGAATTCTACCGGGCGCGGTTGTCGGCTTCATGCTGCCGAACGGTGTGGCTGCAGCGTCGACTTTCTTGAGCGCGATGTACGGCGGCTACATCGTGCTGCCGATCAACTTGCTCGCGCAGGACGCACAGCTCGATCACATCCTTCGTCACGCGGCACCGGCGATCATCGTTGTTGCACCGGATCTCGAGGAACGCCTGCGATCGGCCATTGAGCGCACAGGCTCACACGCGATCGTAGAAATTGTCGCAGTCGATGATCCAGGCGATGTTGGCCGCGAAGCTCAGGCTCTCGCGCCGATCGAGCCGAAGTCGCCGGCGATGCTGATGTACACCTCGGGCACAACGGGGACGCCGAAAGGCGTGCTGCTATCGCATGCGAACTTGATTTACGCCGGCAGCGCAATAGCAAGCGCGCACGAGCTGACGGAGAATGACCGCGTGCTGTCATCGCTTCCGCTCTACCACATCAACGGCCAATGCATTGCGACGGTCGCACCGCTCGTGTCCGGCGGCAGCGTCGTCATGCCGCATCGCTTCAGCGTTTCGCAATGGTGGCCGCTGGTCGAGCGCTACCGGCCGACGTGGCTCAACGTCGTCCCGACGATCATGGCGTATCTATTGCACGGGCCGGAGCTGACGCCCGCACAGATGGAGGCGTGCCGGCGCGTGCGCTTCGCGCGCTCGGCGTCGGCGCCCCTTCCACCCGAGCAACATCGCGCATTCGAGTCCCGTTTCGGCATTTCCGTTCTCGAGGCGTTGGGCCTCACCGAATGCGCGTCGGTTGCCTTCGCGAATCCGCTCGATCGGAAGCGACGAAAGATCGGCAGCGTGGGAATGCCGCTCGGCGTCGAGGCGCGTGTCGTTACGGCCGATGGAACGGTTTTAGGCGAAGCACAACCCGGCGAAATTCAAATCCGCGGCGCGAATGTGATGCTCAGTTATTTCCGCGCGCCACAGGACACTTGGAATGCGGTGAATGCCGATGGCTGGCTCGCAACAGGTGACTTGGGCTACCGCGACGCCGACGGTTTCTATTTCGTCACGGGACGGTTGAAGGAGCTGATCATCAAGGGCGGCGAAAACATCGCACCGCGCGAGATCGACGAAGCGCTGCTGCGACATCCGGCGGTGCTGGAGGGCGCAGCGGTGGGTGTTCCCGACGACCAATACGGGCAGGAAATCCTCGCCTGCGTGGTCGTGAAGCCTCAGTTCGTGTTGACCGAAACAGAGCTTCGCGCGCATTGTGAGCGCGAGCTCGGGCGCTACAAGACGCCAAAGTTTCTTCGCTTTGTCGCCGAACTGCCGAAGGGTCCGTCGGGCAAGGTGCAGCGCCTGAAGCTTGTCGAGTACTTGCGATGAGACGCATCCCCATCGAGAACCGGCCGCTACCAGAGGCGCGCATCGCCTATCGCCGTGTCGAATACACGACGTGCTACATGTGCGCGTGCCGCTGCGGCATCAAGGTCACGCTCGAAAACGATCGGCTCCGTTTCATTCAGGGCAATCCCGATCATCCGGTGAATCGGGGTGTGCTGTGCGCGAAGGGCTCGGCGGGCATCATGAAGCAAGCGTCGCCGGCGAAGCTCCGCAAGCCGCTCAAGCGGAAACCCGGCAGCGCGCGCGGCAGCGGCGAGTTTGTCGAGATCGAGTGGGACGAGGCGCTCGATATCCTTACTGCGCGACTGGTCAAGATCCGTGCGACCGATCCCACCAAGCTCGCGTTCTTCACCGGGCGCGACCAGATGCAGGCGTTGTCGGGCCTGTGGGCGCAGCAGTTCGGCACGCCGAATTGGGCGGCGCACGGCGGCTTTTGTTCGGTGAATATGGCGGTCGCTGGTCTGTACACGATCGGCTATTCGTTCTGGGAATTCGGTGCGCCGGACTGGGATCACGCGAAATATTTCGTTCTGTGGGGCGTTGCCGAGGACCATTCATCGAACCCGATGAAGATCGGGCTCGAAAATTTGAAGCGTCGCGGCGCGAAATTCGTGTCGATCAATCCGGTGCGCACCGGCTATTCGGCGATCGCCGACGAATGGATTCCAATACGGCCCGGCACCGACGGTTTGCTGGCGCTCGCGATCGTTCATGTTCTGCTTACGGATGGAACGATCGACTACGCGTTTCTTTCCCGCTATACGAACGCGCCGTGGCTCGTGATCGATGCGCCAGGCACGAGCGAAGACGGGCTTTTTGCGCGCGACGCCGCGGGCAATGCGCTGGTGCACGACGAGATCTCGGGCTCATTTGTCGATGCACTGGGCGCAGACATTCGTCCGTCGTTGTTCGGCACATTCACGTTGCCGGATAGCCGCAACGTAAAGACGGTGCTCTCGCTCGCTGCAGAACGCTATCTGGATGACTGCTATTCGCCCGAGCATGTCGCACCGGAATGCGGCGTCTCCGCTGATGCGATCCGCCGACTTGCGCGGGAAATGGCGCAGGTCGCCTTTCGCGAGACCGTCGAGCTGCCGATCCGTTGGACCGACATGTGGGGGCGCACGCACGATAGCGTCGTCGGCCGGCCAGTGGCGATGTATGCGATGCGCGGCATTTCGGCGCACTCGAATGGCTTTCAAACCTGCCGCGCGTTGCATCTGATCCAGATGCTGCTGGGGGCGCTCGACGGTCCCGGCAATTTCCGCGCGCGCACGCCGTTTCCGCGGCGCATACCACTGCGTTCGCTACCCGAGAACGATCCAGCGGTGATCTTCGCACCGAACACGGCGCTTAAGCGGATGCCGAACGGCAATCCGACGCGGCCAGAAGACCTCGTGATCGACGCAGAAGGTAAGCCGCTGCGGATCGATCACGCGTATTCGTGGCAATCGCCGCTGTCCGCGCACGGCATGATGCACATGGTCATCACCAACGCTGCCAACCGCGATCCGTATCCGATCGACACGCTGCTGTTGTTCATGGCCAACATGGCGTGGAATTCCTCGATGAACACGAGCGGCGTCCGCGAGATGCTCGTGCGCAAGGACGAGAACGGCGAGTACGCGATTCCGTTTCTTGTCGTCGTCGATGCATTTCATTCCGAGACGGTGAACTTCGCCGATCTCGTGCTTCCCGACACGACCTATTTCGAGCGATATGACGCGATCTCGCTCCTCGACCGGCCGATTTCGGAAATCGATACCGTTGCCGACGCGATCCGTCATCCGATTTTGTCGCCCGACCGTGACGTTCGACCGTGGCAAGACGTGCTGGTGGAGCTCGCATCGCGGATGAAGTTTGCGCAGTTCACCAATTCCGATGGCTCGCGCAAGTTCCAAAACTACAAGGATTTCATCGTCAACTATGAGAAGTTTCCCGGCATTGGCTTTCTCGCCGGCTGGCGCGGCAAGAATGGCGAATCGCATCTGCGCGGTGAACCGAATCCCAATCAGTGGGAAGCCTACATCGACCATCAATCGTTCTTCGCGTATCCGTGGCCGGAAAACATGCGCTATTACCGCTACGTGAACAAGGACTATCTCGAGTTTGCCGAGAAGCACGCGCTGTTCGGGACGCCGCCCGTGCCCGTGATCATGCAAATCTACTCGGAGCCGCTGCAGAAGTTCCGGCTCGCGGGACGCGGCGACTACGCGGGCCCTAAGCCAACGTCCGCCGTCGATCGCGAACGTCTCTCGACGTATTTCGATCCGCTGCCTTTCTGGTACGAGCCGCTGGAAAGCCAGCGGATTTCCCGCGACGACTATCCGCTGCACGCGATCACGCAGCGGCCGATGATGATGTATCACTCGTGGGATTCGCAGAACGTCTGGCTGCGGCAGATCATGTCGGACAACTGTCTGTACATGAATCGCGGCACTGCGCGGAAACTTGAACTTGCCGACGACGACTGGGTATGGGTCGAGTCGCATCACGGGCGTATCCGCTGCCGTCTCCGAACGATGGAAGGCGTCGAAGCGAATACGGTGTGGACCTGGAATGCCGTCGGCAAGCAGTCCGGCGCGTGGGGTCTTTCAGGTGGCGCGTCCGAAGCGACTGCGGGATTTCTGCTCAACCATTTGATCTCGGAATTGTTGCCGCGCGGCTCCAATGACGAGCGGCGCTTGACGAACTCGGATCCCGTCACAGGCCAAGCGGCGTGGTTCGATCTGCGCGTGCGCGTGCGGAAAGCGGCGCCCGACGAGACGGGCGTGTGGCCATTGTTCGCGACGCTACGGTCGATTCCGGGTGACGACGGCGTTCGGCCCGACGTTTTGCGCTGGGACGCGCGATGAAACTTGGACTGGTCATCGATCTCGACACTTGCGTCGGATGCCACGCCTGCGCGACGGCGTGCAAGGAATGGAACGGCGCATCGGCGATCTCGGGGCCGCTGTCGGATTACGAGCCCTACGGCGCTGATCCGTCGGGCGTCTGGTTCAATCGCGTGCGCCACTATGAAGTCGGCGAATATCCAAACAGCAAGACGGTCAACTTTCCGATGTCGTGTCTGCATTGCGAGGATGCCGCCTGCGTCACCGTTTGCCCGACCGGTGCATCGTACAAGCGCGACGACGGCATCGTGCTGGTCGACCAGGACAAATGCATGGGATGCAACCTCTGCGCGTGGGCGTGTCCCTATGGCGCACGCGAGCTCGATCAGTCGTCGGGCACGATGAAGAAATGCACGTTGTGCGTCGATCGGATCTACGACAAGGCATTGCCCGAAGCGGAACGGCAGCCGGCGTGCGTGCTCGCGTGTCCTGCGCATGCGCGATTCTTTGGCGACTTCGACGATCCGGCATCGCAAGTGTCGCGGATTACCGCCGAGCGGCGCGGATTCGGTTTGCTCGAGGACTTGGGCTATCGGCCAGTCAACCAATATCTGCCGCCGCGAGAGCCGCCGCGAGTTCAAGTGGAATCTCGTGAATCATCGGCTGGTGGCAGCTCGGCGCTACAGCGGCTGATCGACGCCGCGCGCCGTTTCGCTGCACAGGCTTAGCAAACGCGATGAAGCCGGCGCTATCGGTGATTTTTTTCACCGTCGCGTCGGGCGCCGGTCTCGGGATGTTCGCGTTGCTCGGTCTGCTCGATGTTGCGGGTGCGATCGGAATTCTGTCGACGCCCTCGGTTCCTTCTTCAGGGATGACGCGCGTCGCACTCTTGGCGTTCGCGCTCGTGGTCGCAGGACTGTGCGCATCGACACTGCATCTCGCAAATCCGCGCAACGCGTGGCGATCGTTTGTGCGCTTTCGCACGTCATGGTTATCGCGCGAGGCCGTTTTCTCTGCAGCGTTTGTTGTCGTCGCAACGATTTATGTGGCGCTGCTGGCAACCAACAGGTTTGGACTTGTGCGACTACCCGTGGCGATCGCCGTTGTGGCGCTCGCGTGGATCGTGCTCTTCTGCACAGCGATGATCTATGCAAGCCTCAAGCCGATTCGACAATGGCACACGCGGTGGACCCCGGCGCTGTACATCGTGCTCGGACATTGGTCGGGCGCGGTCCTGTTGAGAGCGACGTTAACGGACGCCAACAGTGCGGCGTTAACAGCGATTGCGGCCGCCCTGGGAATCGCCGCGATCGCGGTGAAGTGGATGTACTGGCAGACGATCGACGGCGACACGGGCTCGGTGACGTTGGAATACGCGATCGGTGTCGATCGTGGCGTGCGTCCCCCGACCGATTCGGGCGGTGCATCGATCATGCGCGCCCGCTTGTTCGATACGGGTCACTCGCACGGAACGTTTCTCACCGACGAATTTGGATTCACGCTCGCGCGTCGGTATCGAACGTTGTTGCGTGCGGTCTTCTGGAGTGCGGGAATAGCGATACCGTTGGCTTGGATCGTTTTCGCAGCGCCCGGTTGGTGGAGCGCATCGTTGGCGGGGACGCTGTGTATGGCGGGATTGATTGCAGAGCGCTGGCTGTTCTTCGCCGAGGCGCGGCATACGGTGCGTTTGTTTCACGGTGACGCGAAAACGTGAGGTGACGAATGTTCCTGGGCCATTTCGGACTCGCATTTGCCGCGAAAAAAGTCGCGCCGCGCCCGTCGCTTGGTACGCTGATCCTCGCCGCGCAACTTGCGGACGTGATTTGGCCAGTGCTGTTATTGCTCCGTATCGAGGAGGTGAAGATCGTGCCCGGCATTACCCCGGTGACACCCCTCGACTTCGTCTATTTTCCGTACACGCACAGTCTTGTCGCCGATATTGTTTGGGCCGCGTTATTTGCAGGCGGATATTGGCTGTGGCGGCGCGACAATCGAGCCGCGGGATGGATCGCTGCGCTCGTGCTATCGCATTGGGTTCTCGATGCGCTGTCGCATCGACCCGATGTGCCGACATGGCCCGGTGGACCGGTCGTCGGCGCGGGACTCTGGTATTCGTTACCGCTGACGCTGCTTGCCGAATTCGGACTGTTCGGAGCCGGCGTGTGGATCTACGCGACGGCGACTCGCGCACGCGATCGCCTGGGCACCGTACTTCCATGGACCTTCGTTGCGACGCTCATCATTCTGTATCTCGGCGCCGTGTTCGGGCCGCCGCCACCAAGCGAGAAAGCGCTCGCGATTGCGTCGCTCGCGGGTTGGCTGCTCGTCGCATGGGCCTACTGGATTGATCGTCATCGCGTGCCGGTCGCGGCAATTTGACCTTCGCTGCGACCAAGTTTGTCAGGCAATTTCTGGCCGCTTACGACGAAATCCAGCGAAACCGAGTTGATGCAATAGCGCTGATGAGTCGGCGGCGGGCCATCGGGAAACACGTGTCCCTGATGACTGCCGCAGCGCGCGCAGCGAATCTCCGTGCGCTGCATGCCGAAGCTGCTATCAACGACCAGCGTCAAGTGTTTTTCGGCAAACGGCGCCGTGAAGCTCGGCCACCCGGTACCGCTTTCGAATTTCTGGTTCGCGGTGAACAGCGGGAGTCCGCACAATTTGCAACAGTAGATACCTGGCTTTTTGTTGTTGAGCAGGACGCCGCAGAACGGCTGCTCGGTGCCATGGTTCAACAGCACGTCGCGCTCCGCCCGCGTCAGCGCGGACTCGAGCGCTCGACGCTGTTCCGGCGAGGGCGGGGAAAGATCGAAATCGGACGCGTTATCGCCGGGGGGAGCGTCGGTGTGGGACATTTCTAGAGACTCCTCGATTCGACGGGGCTTCGTGCGTAAACGAAAACCGCCCGCAACGCACCGCGGGCGGCTGTCATCGTTCGTGCGTGAAAAAGCGCTATACCCGCGGCGCGAAATCGTCGTAATAAAAATTGTAGATCATCCGCGTGCGCCAGATGTAGCGCCGCAACGCTTCCGGCCCTTGTGCTGCCGCCGCACGCACGCCGGCCTGATAGGACGGAAACACCTCGACGATGACGCGAGTCGGCGGGGCAGCCATCGCGGCCTGCGCGACGATCACAGCGTCAGTGCCCGTTGTGGCGACTTCCGGTGCCGTGCCCGCTGCGAACGCGATGCCCGCCGACAGTGCGATCAACGCAACCGTCGCGCGTCCGATCCTTTTGCAATGAACTGCGGTGGTCTTCATAGCAGTCTCCGTGTTGACACCGCATCTGGAGATTCCGCTCCAGGCGGTGAGAGGATACTGCCGCGGACCCGTCAATCCGACAAGCGAATTTTCGTTTCGGCAGCACCGACCAATAGCGCGCCCGTGCGGCCCTCATCGACGCGCCCGACGAAGTTGCGGAGAAGGATCAGCCGACGGCCAGCGGCCGGAAATCTCCGTAGTAGAAGCTGTAGATCATCCGCGTACGCCAGACATACTGCCGCAGCGCATCGGGACCTTGTCGGGCGGCGGCACGTACGCCGGCTTCGTGGTCGCGAGGTATTGCCGACAAGACTTCGGTATCGCTTCCGGTCGCGCTTCTTTGCGCCGTTACAGTCATGACGCTTGTGATTGGCGGGCCGTAAGTGACAACGACAGGGGTGCTGCTTGTAGCGGCAGTGCCCGGATAAGGGCCGGCCGCAAACGCGACACCAGCCGATAGCGCGGCAATGGTGACGATTGCGCGACCCAACGTGTTGAAACGGAACTCCTTCGTATTCATGGCAGTCTCCGCGAGGATAGCCGCCGGAGGGCTTCACTTAGGCGGCAGTTTTACGGGTTTTCCCTCATGTTCAAATGACCGGCCGGACAGCGGGGTAGTTCCGGCCGGCGGCTGTCACGGCAATGTCACAACCAGCCCTGACAATAGCCGCCATCGCCACGCAAGGACAAAACTAACCATGAAGCGCATAACAGATCATTTTCTCGCCGTCGCCGCCTTGGCGCTCGGCGTCACAAGTTCTGCCCATGCGATCGACATCACCGGCGCAGGCGCCACGTTCCCCTACCCGATCTACGCCAAGTGGGCGGAAGCCTACAAAGCAAAGTCGGGCGTCGGCATGAATTACCAATCGATCGGTTCGGGCGGCGGGATCAAGCAAATCCAGAATAAGACGGTCGATTTCGGCGCATCCGACATGCCGCTCAAGCCGGAAGAGCTCGAAAAGGATGGCTTGCTGCAATTTCCAACAGTCATCGGCGGCGACGTGCCCGTTGTGAATCTTGAAGGAATCAAGCCGGGCGAGCTCAAGCTGACCGGAGCGCTCCTTGCCGATATCTATCTTGGCAAAATTGTCAAATGGAGCGATCCCGCCATCGCGAAGGTAAATCAGGGCTTGAAGCTTCCGGATTCCGATATCACGGTGGTTCATCGCTCGGACGGTTCGGGCACGACGTTCATCTGGGTGAACTATCTCTCCAAAGTCAGCCCGGAATGGAAGCAAAAGGTCGGCGAGGGAACGTCGGTCGCGTGGCCGACGGGTGTCGGCGGCAAGGGGAACGAAGGGGTCGCATCGTACGTGCAGCGCGTCAAGGGGTCCATCGGGTATGTTGAGTATGCGTACGCGCTGCAAAACAAGATGACGTACGGACAAGTGCAGAACCGCGAGGGCAATTTTGTGAGCCCGGCGTCCGAAACATTCAAGGCTGCCGCGGCAGGCGCGGATTGGAACAAGGCGCCCGGCTATTACTTGATGCTGACCGATCAACCCGGAAAAAACGCATGGCCGATTTCGGGTGCGACATTCATCCTGATGTACAAGACGCAACCGAAGCCCGAAACCGCCAAAGAAGTGCTCAAGTTTTTCGACTGGGCCTATTCTGCGGACGGCGACAAGCTCGCGGATTCGCTCGATTATGTTCCGCTTCCGGAAACCGTCACCGCGCAGATTCGCGGAACGTGGAAGTCGCAAATAAAGGACACGTCGGGAAAGCCGCTCTATTGAACGACGGTCCGGAAATCCCGGTCGCATCAGCCGGGCGCGGTGTTCGCACTATCGTCGGACGCCGCGTTTTCTTTTCATTGCAGCGTTCATTGGAACGGGGACTCGGAGAGATGACGTGAACGCTTCGACAATGCAAGCCACTGCGCATGCCATTCCGGGTATCATCGCTCCCGTCCCGCGGCAGGGTAAGGCGAGCACGGCCAGGATGCCCGATCCGAAACAGAAGAACATCAAGCTTCAGGATCTGCTTTTTCGCTCCGTCACCCGCACGTTCGCGTTTCTGGTGCTGGCGGTCCTGCTGGCGATTATCGGATCGCTCATCTACGGCAGTCTGCCGGCGATGCGAAAGTTCGGTTTCGGATTTCTCACGAGCGCCGAGTGGAATCCCGTCACCGAGCAGTTCGGCGCACTCGTTCCGATCGTCGGTACGATTGCAA
This sequence comes from Casimicrobiaceae bacterium, assembly GCA_036505865.1. Lineage (GTDB taxonomy): Bacteria > Pseudomonadota > Gammaproteobacteria > Burkholderiales > Casimicrobiaceae > VBCG01. The sequence continues at coordinate 2,583 of DASXSP010000127.1, read as the reverse complement.
CGTCGGCGATTGCGCTGCTGATCGGCATTCCCGTCAGCTTCGGTATCGCGTTGTTCTTGACCGAGCTGTCGCCGCCGTGGCTCAAGCGCCCGCTGGGTACCGCCGTTGAATTGCTGGCGGCAATTCCAAGCATCATCTATGGAATGTGGGGCTTGTTCGTCCTCGCGCCGTTGTTCGCCGACTACGTTCAGCCGTGGCTCATTCACACGGTGGGCGCGGCGCCGGTGATCGGTGCGTTGTTCAAGGGACCGCCGCAAGGCATTGGCGTTCTCACTGCGGGGTTCGTGCTGGCCATCATGGTGATTCCCTTCATTGCGTCGGTAATGCGCGATGTGTTCGACGTTGTGCCACCCGTACTCAAAGAATCGGCGTACGGTATCGGATGCACGACATGGGAAGTCGTCTGGAACATCGTCCTGCCTCATACGAAAGTCGGCGTCATCGGCGGGATCATGCTCGGATTGGGCCGTGCGCTGGGCGAGACGATGGCGGTTACTTTTCTGATCGGAAACGCGCACCAGCTCACGACGTCGATTCTCGCGCCCGGAAACAGCATCGCGTCAGCGCTGGCGAACGAGTTCACCGAAGCCGTGGGCGACCTCTATACGTCCGCGTTGATCGAGCTCGGGCTCATCTTGTTCGTCATCACGTTCATCGTTCTTGCGCTTGCAAAACTCTTGTTGCTGCAGCTCGCCAAGGGCGAGGGCCGTCGCACGTAATCGCGAAACGCCATTCATCATGACTACGCGCTATTCACGCCGGCTGTTCGTCAATCGTTTCAATCTCATCATGTCGCTCGTGACGATGGCGTTCGGCCTCACGTTTTTGCTGTGGATTCTGTTGACGTTGCTGCAGGCAGGATTTCACGCGTTCAGCACAGACCTCTTCACGCAGATGACGCCGCCGCCGGGAAGCAAGGGCGGCCTGTTAAACGCGATCGCCGGCAGCTTGTTGATGGCGGCAATGGGAACGTTGATTGGGACGCCGATCGGCATCCTCGCAGGAATCTACCTTGCCGAGTACGGCAGTCGCGGCTGGCTTGCGCCGGTCACGCGCTTCATCAACGACATATTGCTGTCGGCACCATCGATTGTCATCGGGCTGTTCATCTACGAGGCGTATGTGTTTCAGGTTGGTCACTTTTCCGCATGGGCGGGCTCGTTTGCGCTCGCGCTGATCGTCGTGCCGGTGGTGATCCGCACAACGGAGAACATGCTGAAGCTCGTGCCCGATAGTTTGCGCGAGGCCGCCGCGGCACTGGGCACGCCGCAATGGAAGATGATCCTGAAGGTGACGTTGCGCTCGGTCCGCGCCGGCGTTATCACGGGCGTCCTCCTCGCTGTTGCGCGCATTTCGGGCGAAACCGCGCCGCTATTGTTCACCGCGCTCAACAACCAGTTCTGGACGTCGAACCTCGACGCGCCGATGGCCAATCTTCCCGTGGTCATCTTTCAATTCGCGATGAGCCCTTACAGTGATTGGCAACAGCTCGCATGGGCGGGCGCATTGCTGATTACGATGACGGTGCTTTTGCTCAACATTCTGGCGCGGACGGTGTTTCGTCAACCGCGGGCACGCTGAGGGCCCTCTGACAATGGACACGCTTGTCGCGACGCCTGAAGTCCGTACCGATCATGCGCCGATCACGGCGCCGAAGATGTCGATTCGCGACTTGGATTTCTACTACGGAAAATTCCATGCGCTGAAGAACATCAATCTTGACATCGCCGAGCGGCGCGTGACGGCGTTCATCGGCCCGTCGGGTTGCGGCAAGTCGACGCTGTTGCGCACGCTGAACCGGATGTACTCGCTCTACCCCGGACAACGCGCGACGGGCCAGATCGTGTTCAACGGCGAAAATCTGCTCGATGCTAGCGTCGACCTGAACATGCTGCGGGCGAAAGTCGGCATGGTTTTCCAGAAACCCACGCCATTCCCGATGTCGATTTACGAGAACGTCGCGTTCGGGATCCGGTTGTACGAAAATCTTGCGCAGCGCGAGATGGACGAGCGCGTCGAATCGGCGCTCGCCAAAGCGGCGATCCTCGACGAAGTAAAGGACAAACTGAAGCAGAGCGGCATGGCGCTCTCCGGCGGGCAGCAACAGCGTCTGTGCATTGCGCGCGCGATCGCCGTGCAACCTGAAGTGCTGCTGCTGGACGAGCCCACGTCCGCGCTGGACCCAATTTCAACCGCGAAGGTTGAGGAGCTCCTCTCCGATTTGAAACGCGATTACACCATCGCGATCGTCACGCACAACATGCAGCAGGCCGCGCGGGTATCCGATTTCACCGCGTACATGTATCTTGGCGACTTGATTGAATTCGGCGAAACCGACCAGATTTTCTTGCGGCCGATGCGCAAGGAAACCGAGGACTACATCACCGGGCGCTTTGGTTAAGCTGCTCTCAGGAGACCGCCATGAGCCAAGACCACACCAACAAGCAGTTCGACGTCGAGATGGAAGGCATCCGCTCCGGCGTCCTGTCGATGGGCGGCATGGTCGAGAAGCAGCTGACGCGGGCGATCAAGGCGCTCGCCCAGGAAGAAGACGCCGATCTGCTGGACGCCGTGGGCGCCGAC
>DASXSP010000126.1:0-31681 GCA_036505865.1 Casimicrobiaceae bacterium | reverse complement strand
TGATCGGCTGACCCAGTCGGCTTCGCGGATCTGCGACTGTCCGCTTACGGTCGACAGCACAAGTTCGGAGGTTCCAATTCGCGTCGATCCTAGGGCCACGATCGACACGGCGGCGCTTGCTCCTTATCAGTGGTGCGCTCTGCCGGGCCTGGGACTCGAGGAAATCTCTTTCGCCATTTCGCCCATAAGCTCGACGATTTTTTGGCCTTCCTCGAAGTAGTCTGCGGCCAGTCTGTTGGCGAATTCCGCCTGCACGGCAAGCGCTTCGGTCGGATTCGTACAGCCGGCGAGTTTCACGGCCGCTTCGACTTCCTTGGTGAATCGTTCCTGCACGAAACGAATGGTTTCGTCTCGCATTCTGTTCGCTTGGTTGAACCATGCCGTATATGTTTTCGTCACTGCCTCGAACGATTGTGGATCCATGTTCCACATCGTTTCGGCACTGGGGAAGGGTCCCTCAACGCCTTTGATGTGTCGTTGCATGATTACGCCTCCTTCAGAACGTGGTGCACGCTGCCTGTTCAGCCGATCTACACCCCACCAGAACGCCTAGCGGCCCGGGGAGGGCCGCCAAGAAAGTGCATTCGTTGTCGGGGGATGACCGGTCCAGCCAGAGCTCGATATGATGACAGCGTCCTAGGTCACTTTGCGCTGGCCATATCCAGTTGTCAACAACAAGTAATACAGCACAACGTCGTTGAGCTTTCGCGCAACCTACGGCGCGGGGTACGGGGCGTCAGGGCTGGAAATCCGCCGTCACTCGTCTCGTCTGCAGCGCTTTGGCGTAGGCGTTCCGTGCACGAAGACGCGGATCTCGCACGATGTCCCCAATCGTGCCCACGACGGCGCTGACCACGCCGGCGAGGGGTAACGCGAGGACGAGTCCGGCAACACCGGCGACGGCGCCACCGATGAAGACCATTAGCACGGTGGGAAGAGGATGCATTTGGATACTGCGGCCGACGGTGAGAGGGATGAAGAGAAAATTGTCGAGCATCCTGTTGAAGACGAATAGACCGATCACCGCGTAAACGACCCACGGGTCGTTGGGAAATGACGTCGCCGCAACCAGCACCACCATCACACAGCCCAGGATCGAGCCAACGACCGGGACCCACTCGAACACAGCAGATGTGACGCCGAGGACCGGCGCGCCGGGGACTCCGATCAGCCACAGGCCAAACGTGAGAAACACGGAGTCGATCGCTGTAAGCGTCAGGAGGCCCTGAAAGTAGTTGCGTGCCGTCGCATCGACACGATCGAACATGAAGATCGTGCGCTCGAAGAACGCGTTTGGCACTTCCTTGATCAGAAGTTTCAGGAAGCGCCGGCCGTCGCGCAAGAAGAAGAACGCGAAAAATGGCGCGAGCAACAACGATGGCAGCCAGACCGCGGCACCGCTCAGCGCGTCGCTCAATTGCCTCTGCAGAAATGTATCGCCGAACTCGGCCGCTTTCCTGCTCATCTCCGCATGGAAACCGATCCGTTTCAGAAAATCGAACTCCGACTCGAGCGTAACAAGCGTCCGGTCGACGAGCACGCGGCCGCCCTCTAGGTAACGGTAAAGCGTCTCTCCCCCTGCGTCCGATTGCGCAGCAAGCCAAGGTAGCAGCGGAATCATGATACCGACTGCAAGCAGAGTGACCCCTCCTGCGACCAAGGCAGCCGCGGCTTCTCGCCCAACGCCGAAGACGACCAAGCGATGCACGATCGGAAGAAGGATGTAATACAGAATGATCGCCAGCAGAAACGGCACCACCAGCCACAGTGCCTTCGTTGCCACAACCAGAAGGACCGTGGTGATGCCGATTGTCACAAGCCAGATCGCTGGCCCTGACGTATGGGAGGCGTCCTTCAAAGTGGTCGCATCTCCATCGCGGCGTTAACTGCCACAAGCTTTTGGCCCAGGTCGCGTGCGAGCTGCAACGCGATCTTGGAGGCGATCCTCCCGTGTGTCTCCACCAAGCGTGTGAAGTCCGCGCGAGAAAGTGCGGCCAGAACGCAGTCCTCGGCAGCGCGCGCCTGCGCGACGCGTGGCGCGCCATCGAGTAGAGCGAGCTCGCCGAAAAGTGCGCCTGCCGGAATTTCGGCAATCCGGCCGGTCACCGGCTGTCCTTGTCGGCAGATCAATACCTTTCCACTGAGCACGACGTAGAGCGCCTGGCCCTCTTCTCCATGATCGAAGACAACCTCGTCCTTGAGGTAATGCCTGTCGTGCAGCAGACCATCGATGATCCGCAACTCTCTTTGGTTGAGCGTGGCAAACAGGTTAAGCAACCGGATTTGTCCGATCCGCGAAGGTTCCGTTTGCCGCTTGAGGAAACTGACCATTGTGGGGACACCGCGTTCGAGTTGTAATCCACGCTAGTAGGCATTATGTCATCGCGACGCGTCAGAGGAGCCTCGCCAGGACGCGCCACTGCTCGCCCAGCCCCTTAAGGACATCTCACGCGACCGGTACGGCCGTTTCCGATGTAACCGTCGGTTCCGCAAGCATGTGCCGGAGCCACTCGACGAGCACGTTCGTGTACGCATGCTGCATCGTTTCATCGGCGAGTCCGTGGTCGGCGCCGGCCATGACGCGATAGGTCACCGAACGCGGCCGCAAGCAGGCTTCGCGATAATTCACCAACACCTGGTGCGGCACCACGAAGTCATACTCCGATTCGATGATCAGCACGTCGCCGTCGAATTGCTGGCACGCCGCGAGCGCGCGACTCTCGGTCGGTGCCACAGGAAGCTTCCGATATTCGTCAAGATTGTGCACCTTCTTCAACTGCCACTTGGGCAGCTCCCATTCGCTGTCCTTGTACAGCGCCGGCGCGCGCAGCGCGAGCCATTTGACACGTCGTACCAATGTGAGGATCGCGGCAAGGTAGCCGCCATAGCTGCTGCCGACGACCGCGATTGCGCCGGCGTCGACGCTGTCGTGGCCGGCGAGCGCATCGAATGCCGCGATGACGTCGCGCAAATTGTCTTCGCGCGACACCGTCTCGAACTGCGAGCGCGTCTGCTCATGGCCGCGGAGATCGAACGTCAAGCAGACACAGCCGAGTGTCGCCACTTCACGCGCCCGCGCCAAATACGTTTGTTGGCTGCCGCCCCAACCATGAACGAACAGCACGCCAGGTAAGCGCCTGCGCGTCGCGACGAACGTGCCGCAGACCTGCTGATGGTCTACGTCGATCAGGACGGTTTCATCGTACGTCGCCATAAGGGTCCATCAGCACGTAATGGGTGACCGGCCCGACGCGCGGGTCATCGCCAGTAAAGAACATGATCGCGCCCTCTGGGAGCGCCGGCGATGCGCCATACGTTTCTACGGTCGCGGCACGCAGTACTGTAATGGCGGGATTGTCACGGAACGCGAGCAGCGCCTCTACTTCGGCAGCGCTTGCGCCGCCAACGCGCCACGACTGCTCCAGCACGCCGGCGCGTCGGCGTCCACGCGCATCGGTGCCTTCGACAACGTCGTAGTTTCGCCGCGACGAGAAAAATCCCCCAAAGCACGCATCCGCCGCCGAGTCGTACACCAGAGCGCGCGAGACCGCTAACTGCGCGTCGGTGGAGAGTGGCAGCGCGCGAACCGCGTCGAAGCCGCCGCGGACCACGACGAGGTCGGAGCCACCATAGACTTCCACGCCGCGATTGTTATGGGTCAATCGCTGCGTGCCCCAATAGCTGGCGATCAGGCCGGCTACGCGCACCTGTCCGACGCTGTAAGTCGTCACGTCGTCGAGGTGCTCTTCCAACACGACACCCGCGGATGCGAGCTCCGCGTCGTCGATCTCGTCAAGAAGCCCGTTCAGCTCGCTGACATGCTGCACAACGAATTGGCCGTGGCCGCCGATGCCGCGCGCGAGCTTGATTCGGGTTGGTCCATGATCGAGGAGGTGCGCAGCGGCGCGACACGCGTCCTCTTTGCTGAACACCGTGTATCCACGGAGCACCGCTTCGCTCACGCGTTCGGCGAAATCGTGGGACCAGCCCGTCGGCGCGCGGGCTTGCGCATTAACCAATGGATGGGTGATCGTCTTCGTGGCCGCGAAGGCCGATGGAACGACGCCGCCGAACAAGTCGTCCTCGGTGTGTACACCTAGCTTTGCTGCGGCTTCGAGACCGACAAGCGTGTCGCTCGGAACCAGGTACAACGGTGCTGCGTAGCGCGTTGCCGGATCGTACGGTCCCGCAAAATCGAACTGCTTCAGCTTCGCGAGCTTTGCGGCAATCGCTTCACGCGTCATAGCCGCGTGGTGTCCCTCGCTGTCGCGCAATGAGTACGTCGCGACGACACCGCGCGCCGAGGCGTCGCGTGTCATTGCGCTGACCGCGGTCGGCCCAGAGCTCGCGAATGCCGGGTCGCCGGTTCGATCAATGCAATGCCGGTTTCGAGCGCAGTCCCGCCTCCGCCGCCTCACGCGGCGGTACGCCTTGCTCGATGAACATCTTCATTCGCGCGAGATCGTCGTCCATCTGTCGCTTCGGATCGCTGCCGAGCAACGACGCGAGCGCGTGCCCGAGCGCGCCCACCGCGTTATAGCTCATTTTGATGCTGACTCTCGTGCCGCCGTCGGCGTCCTCGAACTGCACCGAACCCGCGTGCCGGACAGCGGCGCCTGGTTCGGTGCGCCAAGACAAGACTTCAGGCCGAATGGCGCGCGTCACGACGGCGTCCCATTCGAAACGCGTCCCCGCAGGTCCGCGAACGACCCAATGCGTCCGCCCATCGTCGAACTCACGCACTTCTTCAACATGCGACATGAAGCGCGGAAAGCTTTCGTAATCGGTCCACAAGTCGTAGACCATTTCGCGGGGTGCTGCAACTTGAATCGTCTTTTGGAGGTCGATCCCGCGTCGGCTTCGTGTGAAACCTGCAACGCGTTTCAACGGCATGTTCGCCGCACCGCGTGCAGTCAGTCCAGCAGCCACCGTTGCCAACGCAAGGCGTGTGAGACCGCGCTGGCGCATCGCGCAAACCGCCAACGCGCCTCCGCCCAGAATAGCCGCGACGCGCAACGCCGGCGTCCATTCCGCCTGCATGATCTCGGGTCGCATTGCGTTTCGTCGCCCGCCGCCTTGAAGGCTTGGAACAGACTGAGGCTGATCGTAGGCGACCAAGTGCTCTTCGACGTCGAATACCCCAAACACCGAACGCACGGTGTCGAGCAGCGGTTCGACTTCGCGCGCAAGAATGGGCCCGCTCAGCGTCACGCGCCCATCGCGCGCGCCGATCTGAATCGCATGCGGATGCGACACGACGCGTCCCATCTTCGCGCGCACGCGCTCGATCAGAACCAAGTCGTCCGTTTCTGCACCGCGCTTGAACAGGCGCCTCCCCGTGGCCTGCAGGCCCTGCACTCGATGGCTCAAGTCGCGTGCTGACACTTGCGCCAAATGCGTGATGTTCGTAAGCGAACTTCGTGCCTTGTCGCGGAAAATCGCCCGTCGTCGCCTCCCTTTGTTCGGATCGAACACATACATTGCCGCCGCGCCAAGCGCTGCGCTCGTCATGACCTTGCTCCAGATGCGTGGGGGTCGCCGATGGGCTCTCATGGGATTTCCTTTACGCGGACGTGATGACGCCGAACGCAACATCGCTCAACCGTTGGAGCGCGATGCCGGCCAGGCGTTCCACCCCGCGGCGCTTTTCTGGGAAGCGGGTCCGGTACATTGCACCTTCATGCGCCCAGCGCGTCGCCCAAAGCTCCAGCAATTGCATACCGCATCGATTCCCAGTTCGACTCGCCGGCCAACGGATGCCGTTGATTGATCTCGAGCTCGATGCCGATGTATTGGCTGGGCGAAAAGCGCCGGCGCAGTTCTCGCGTAAGTCCGTCGCTCGCGCCCCCGTACGGGTAATTGCGGCGTACCTTCCATTGCGGCGCACGACCGCGTATCGCGTCGCGCCAACATGTACATAAGTCGACTTCTCCGGCTCGCGCCGGATCGTACAGCAAGCCGATGTCGGTATCGCGCACGTGGCCATCGAGCACCGGCGTAAACGAATGCGAGCCGATGTGGACGACTTTGGTGTGTTCCTCGAGCGCGCACCGCACCGCCGATTGGACCGACACCCAGTACGGCACGTAATAGCGCTCGAAGATCTCACGCCGGATCGCTTCGGGCGCCTGTCGGATGAACGATGAAAAGAGCCGCGGATTGCGCGTTGACCGATTGAGCTCGACAACGAGACGGCTTACCGTCGCAAAGATCAGTTGGGCGCTCAGACGACGGGCAAGCGTGCGTGCCATCGCCAGCGCGCCGGGATCGTAACCGCGATGCGATGCAAGTGCGTTATTTGCATCCTTGAACCACTCGATATACGCCGCCGGCACGCGATTTCCGCCATGCTCGCACGTTACGAGCAGCGCGACGCGTCCGCTGCGCCCCGAGGTCATGCTTCAGGAACGAACAGCTCGTCGCCCGTCAAGCAATCGCAGAGTCGCCGATAGATTGACCCGAGCCGTTCGCGAGTTGTGTCGCCGTTTGCTGCGTGCAAGATGCGTCGCGCAAGCGAACCGTGCGCGAGGATGGTTTCGATCGGCGCACGACAGCTACGATTGAGCGCACTCGCGGTCGCGTCGCATTCGTCTAGGAGATGCGCCCACAAGTCCCCTGCGCGAAGCGCTGCAGCGGACAGGCCAAAGACACGCAGATAGTCGGCGTCGGCTATTGGTGCGTCTTCGCCATCACGGATCGTGGCCTGAAGAAGCGCTGCAAGCCGCGACGTCGGAAGGGCCTGCTGCGCGTCCAGCGGCTGCCATCGAGCGTCGTAGAGCGCACGCACGACCGACGTTACGATCGCAGCGATGGCCAAGTCGGCGCGCGGGCATTCCTGCGTGTCGCACAAGCGGATCTCGATCGCGTTGCGGTCGAAACGTGCGATCGCGCCGCGCCCATTGAGCCATTCGTGTTGCAGGATGCGTTCAGGATCATCGGCCGCGATGGCGCGATACATCGGCTCGAGGACGCTGGTCTGATAATCGACGCGGCCGCGCACGTTGTCCGGGATGACCGCGCCGGTAATGGCCGGAACGCGCTCGGTGTTCGTCCGGTAGACCTCGAGCCGGTAATCGAGGAACGGCATCCGTTGACCGTCGGCGAGCGGAGAGCTTGCGGCCAGCGCCGGCACCAGTGGTAGGACAAGGCGCACCGCCGCATGCAACCGCGCAAACTCGTCGTCGTCCGCAAACGGCAAGTTGATGTGCATGCTCTGCAAATTCGCCCAGCCATGGCGGCGACAATCGAATATCCGATCGAATGTCCGATAGATGTCGCCGTCGCTGTGCGTCCACAGCTCCGCCGTGCGCGCGTCCATCCACGGATGCATGCCGGTCGGCATCAGCAATGCGTCGAAATCGCCAGTCCGGCGCACCGTTTGCGCGACGCCGTCGCGAAACGCCGTCACCAGGGGCTCAAGCGAAGGGACGGGCGCGACGTTCTTGATTTCGACGACGTGCTGCACAAGCTCGTTCGACCAATCGATCTCGACGCCGTCAATCCGTTTCGGGCGTCCGCTGTCCATTGCGCGCAATAGCGGCTCGCCGAGCGGTCGAGGGGCGAGTGTTGCGGCATCGACGATCGCGTACTCGAGCTCGATTCCGTACCCGGCGAACGCGTGGAGCGCCGTTGGCACGTCAGGCCTCGACGGGTTTTCCACGTTCACGGATGCGCCGCAGAAAAACCCCGAGCACTTCGCGATAGAGCGCGTCCTTGAGCACGCCGTCTTCGTTGCCGGCGTCGATGTTCGGATTGTCGTTGACTTCGATCACGTAGCAGCGATCGCCAACCTGCTTCAAGTCGACGCCGTACAAACCGTCGCCGATAACGCTCGCAGCGTCCACCGCCGTTTTCACGACAATCTCCGGCGTCTCGCCGATGGTAAGGGGGATCGTCGCGCCTTCCACGTTCTTCCCGGGCTCCCGCTTGATCACTTGCCAATGGCCCGGCGCCATCAGATATTTGCAGACGTACAGCGCGCGGCCGTCGAGCACGCCCACGCGCCAATCGAAGTCGGTCGGTAGCCATTCCTGCGCGACGACGAGCTCGGATTTCTCGAAAAACGTCTTCAGCACATCGTCCAACTGCTCGCGGGATTCGATCTTCGCCACGCCGCGCGAGAAGGCGCTGTCGGGAAGCTTGACGATGCAAGGAAGGCTCAGCGTGGACAGAATCTGCGCAACGTTGCCGCGATGGACGATCAGCGAGCGAGGCATCGGAATCCGATGGCGTGACAGGAGCTCGTAGAGAAATACCTTGTTCGTCGCGCGGACGATCGAATCCGGATCGTCGATCACGACCAGTCCTTCGTTCACCGCGCGCCGCGCGAACTGATACGTGTAGTGGTTGACGTGCGTCGTGTCGCGAATGAACAGCGCGTCGAATTCGGGCAGGCGCTGGATCGCATCGCGACCAATGATCTCGGCGCGCATTCCCATTTCCTTCGCGGTCCTGCAGAATGCCCTGAGCGCGGCAGACGTCGATGGCGGATCGGGCGCGTCGGGATTGTGAAGAATGGCGATCGAAGGCGGTCCTTTTACGCGCTGGCGGCGGGTGGGCGCTGCCAGGTATTCGGCAGCCGCTTCCGCAGCGAACTGGCGCTCGGTCGCATCGAGGTTGCCGGGGTAGAGAAGGCGTACTTCCTTCGGCATCCAGGAGCCTTTGCGGCACTCGAACGTCGCGCGGATGAACGGCGCGTGGAGCAAACCGAATAGCTGCCGGGCCGCGACGTCGTTCTTGTGCGTTGGATCGCGGCCGAAATACGAGTCGATCGCGATCGTTCGCTCCTTCGGTGCGACGATCGTCCAGGGCGTCGTCGCATCGTCGCTGTCGGCGAGCAACGGTTTGGGATCGCCCGCCTGCAGCTCCTCGATCGTTTTCACATCGGGCCACGGCTGATGGCCGCGCGCTTCCGCAACGAGGGAAACGTAGTAGCCGCGGCCCTGATAGCGATTCGTCCGGCAGAAATTGAACACGCGGGCGAGGCCGGGGCCCGCGTCGTTCGAATTCGCGACGTATTCGCGCGCCGTGATCACCGTGGCACCGGGCGTCTCGAACGGCCAGTCGCGCGGCTGGTTCACGACGAAATAGATGTTCATGACAATCGTTGCACGCGCTCCCGCCCCGGATAAACGACCAGCAGATTGGCGTCGTGCGTCACGATGCCGAGCAGGATCGCCGTGACGACGCGATCGATGCTGATCCAGTACTCGTGCGCCTCGCCATACGGGTTCGGCTGGTACGGATCGACGACGAGGACGTGCCGTCGCGTGCGGTCGAACCCGGCGATGACGACAAAATGTCCGGCGGGAAAGCCGCGGATGTCGTCGGGCGTGTCCTGCGGACCGTATTCGCGCGGCGAGCGATACAGGTACGTCGAGCTCAATCCCGTCAGGATCGGCAACTTAAACCGCAGCAACGCGCGCACAAGCACCTGCGACAGGTCGGCAAAGCGGAGCCTGCCACCCAATTGCAGGAACTGCAGATATCCTGACGTCGCAATCTGCAGCCGCTCATCTGTCTTGATTTCGCGCTGCTTCGTAAGCCGCTCGGCGATGTCGACGCCGCGCACGAACCACGTGGGGTCGAAGACCGTGACGTTGTAGGTATAGATCGCCGCGCGGTAGCCCTTTCGGAGCGCGTCGCAGCCGAGGAACACTGCGAACGTGCCGCCGCGCTCGAGCCGATACATGCGGGCAATGATCGTATCGAGCGGTTCCTGATCGCCCCAGTAGCGATAGACCGCATGCAGACACGTCGGTCCACAGGTCGTCTCGTCGGGCTGAGGCAGCGTCTCGACTGGGAGGCGGAGGGCGTCTCTCAGATCGTCACGCGCCCTGGAAACGCGATCGTTCACAAATAAAACGCGGCCGCGATATTGAACCCCCACGCTTGCGGCAGTCGCCGCTGCGCTGCCCCCAAAAGGGGGCGCAGTTCGCGCCTTGGGGCGGCCCCGCGGCGCTCACGATGCGAGGTGCGTTGCGATCCGCTGCAGGGATCGTGCCAAAACAGCACGATCGCGTGTCAGCGGGAAGAAACGGGCGCTCGAGGTTTGCGTTCACGGTGCTCTATTGTAGAAATTGCATTACCCGTCGGCGCAACTCGCCAACGATGTAGGCGCAAACTGTGCGAGGTTCCTTATGAGGCGCGAATCGTGACCGAGGGCCGGCCTTCGGTGTTCTCGTCGGTTTGCTGCGGCACGCGGGGCGATAGCCGCCTCGCAATCGCCGCCACGTCGGCTTCCGCCAGCGTCTCCTTTTGCAGCAATTCCCGCGCGCCGTCTTCCAGCACGTTTCGCTGCCGTTTGAGAATGCCGAATGAGTGCTCGAATGCAGATTTGACGATCTCGCGCACGGCGCGATCGATCTCGCGGGCGGTGTCTTCACTGTACTTCCGCTCCTGCACCGCGACTGGCGTCGGCACGAGCGGCGGCCGTTCTTCCTCGAACGATAGATGACCGAGACGCTCATCCATCCCGTAGCGCATCACCATGTTGCGCGCAATGTCGGTCACCTTCGCGAGGTCGTCCGCGGCGCCTGTCGACAGATGGCCGTAGATGATCTGTTCCGCTGCGCGTCCGCCGAGCAGCACGGCCATCTTGTTCTCGAGCTCCTCGCGCGTCATCAGGAAACGGTCCTCGGTGGGACGCTGGATCGTGTAACCGAGCGCGCCGATGCCACGCGGAATGATCGAGATCTTGTGCACGGGGTCGGTACCGGGCAGCGACATGGCGACCAACGCATGCCCCATTTCGTGGTGAGCGACGATCTCGCGTTCCTTGCGATTCAAAACTTGGCGCTTTTTCTCCAGTCCGGCTACGATTCGCTCGACGGCTAGCGTGAAATCTTCGAGGCCAACGTCATCGGCGCCGCGACGCGTTGCGTAAAGCGCCGCTTCATTGACCAGATTGGCGAGATCCGCGCCGGTGAAACCTGGCGTTAATGCCGCGACCTTCTCGAGATCGGCATCGCGCGCGAGACGAATCTTCTTCGCATGGACTTGAAGAATCTGCAGCCGCCCGATCCGGTCGGGCCGATCGACCAATACCTGCCGGTCGAAGCGTCCGGCGCGAAGGAGCGCAGGGTCGAGAATCTCGGGCCGGTTCGTCGCAGCCAGCAGTATCAATCCGTGGCTTGAATCGAATCCGTCCATTTCAACGAGAAGCTGGTTCAGCGTCTGTTCTTTCTCGTCGTGGCCGCCCAGCGGATACGCGCCGCGCGCGCGGCCGAGCGCATCGAGCTCGTCGATGAAGATGATCGACGGAGCGCGCTTGCCCGCCTGCTCGAACAAGTCGCGCACGCGCGCTGCACCCACTCCGACGAACATCTCGACAAATTCCGACCCATTGATCGAGAAGAATGGCACACCGGCTTCGCCCGCGACGGCGCGCGCAAGCAACGTCTTGCCGGTGCCCGGCGGGCCCACGAGGAGAACCCCTTTGGGAATGCGTCCGCCGAGACGGCTGTAGCGCGCCGGATCCTTCAGAAATCCGACGACCTCGCGGAGCTCCTCTTTTGCTTCATCGACGCCGGCAACGTCGGCGAACGTCGTGTTGGTGTCGGCCTCGACGTAGACCTTTGCCTTGCTTTTCCCGATTGAGAGCAGACCGCCGCCGATGCCACCTTGCTCGGACACCCGGCGCACGAGGAACATCCATACCAGATAAAACACGAGCGCGGGCAGCACCCACGACAGGATGTCGCGAAAGAACGTGTTCTCGATGGCCCCGGTGTATTTGACGTCGTACTGCGCAAGGTCCTTCGCCAAATCCGGATCGACGCGAGATGTGACAAAACGGTCGTGGCCATCCGCCGTCGGCTGTTTGTACGATCCCTGAATCGTATCGCGTGAGATGGCGATTTCCTTGATGCGGCCGTCCTTCAGCTGCTGCTGGAACTCGCTGTAGGGAATCGGCTGTACTTGCCGTGCGGTCACCCAAATCTCGCGGAGCCACAGCACGCCAATCACCGCGATGATCAGGTACCAGATGTTGAAGTGAACTTGCCTCTTTTCCATCGGTGCTCCCGAGACCCTGGTTTTCATTGGACCATCGAGGACACTTCCCGTTGCCCGTGGCGTCTAACCCGGTAACGTTTACCAAAGAGCGTTCGATTTGCGACCCTGCAGATACAATGGGGAAGTTCAGCAACGGAGGTATGGATGAGCAAGCATCCTGTGAAAGCCGAGCGCCGCGCGGTGCGATCCGCTGAGCGAGAAGCGGTCGAGGCCATGCCGCCGACCATGAAGACGTTCGCGAGCTTCCGCTACGCCAGCGCGGAGATCTCGGTTCGTGGCGGCAAAGCGCATGTGCGTGCTCGCCGCGCCCAGTGGGAAGACGGCAAGTTCACGTCCGAAGCGTTCGAGGGCGAGGTCGATCGAACGGTTTACGAGCGTGCCGTTCTGCAGGCGCAGCGGTACTTCATCGCTCAAACCGTGTCGCTATTCCAGTCGTTCGCGGAGCTTCTTCCCTTTGCGGGAACGCGGCCGCGCGACCGCGGCTGATTCGGGCACTTCGCATGGACAGGGGCGCGCGCAGCACCGGCGCACGTGAGCTCTATGGGCACGATCGCGCAGACGCTTCCGCGAAGCGCGGCGGGCGCATCCAACCTATCATCGCGATCTCCAATCTCTCGAAGGTCTATGCGTCCGGCTTCAAGGCGCTCAAAAGCGTCAATCTCGACATTCGTCCGGGGGAAATCTTCGCGTTGCTCGGTCCCAATGGCGCCGGAAAAACGACGCTGATCAGCATAGTTTGCGGGATCGTGAATGCCACCGAGGGTCGCGTTCGCGTGGATGGCCACGACATCGTTGCCGACTATCGCGCCGCGCGGCAGTTGATCGGCCTTGTCCCGCAGGAGCTCACGACAGACGCGTTCGAATCGGTATGGGCGACCGTTTCCTTCAGCCGCGGTCTCTTTGGCAAGTCGCCCAATCCCGCGCATATCGAAAAAGTCCTCAAGGACCTTTCGTTGTGGGACAAGAAGGACAGCAAGGTCATGACGCTCTCCGGCGGCATGAAGCGACGCCTGCTGATCGCCAAGGCGCTGTCGCACGAGCCGACGATTCTCTTTCTCGACGAACCGACTGCCGGCGTCGACGTGAACTTGCGGCGCGACATGTGGCAGCTCGTTCGTTCGCTGCGGGATGCGGGTGTGACGATCATCCTGACGACGCATTACATCGACGAGGCCGAAGAGATGGCCGATCGTATCGGTGTGATCAGCAAGGGCGAGATCATTTTGGTGGAAGACAAAATCGCCTTGATGCAAAAGCTCGGCAAGAAGCGATTGACGCTGCAGCTGCAGCATCCGCTCGACCGACTCCCCGATCTCGGCGGATATGATCTCGAGCTCGCCAACGGCGGCACCGAGCTGACGTACACGTATGACACGCAAAGCGAACGGACCGGCATCGTCGCGCTGCTCGACCGCTTAAGCGACGCCGGCATCACGTTCAAAGACCTCCAGACGACGCAAAGCTCGCTCGAAGACATCTTCGTCAGTCTCGTCAAGGAAGAGCGATGAGCGCGGCGGCGCGCGAGTCGCGGAGACCGACAACGTGACTGCCGTGTGGCGCGGGAAATACCAGGAGGTCGAACGATGAACGTCCCTGCAATGCGCGCGATCTACAAATTCGAGATGGCGCGAACGGGGCGAACGCTGATGCAGAGCATCATCTCGCCGGTGATCTCGACGTCGCTCTACTTCGTCGTTTTCGGCGCGGCCATCGGCGGACGGATCCAGCAAGTCGAAGGCATCAGCTACGGCGCGTTCATCGTCCCGGGACTCATCATGCTGTCGCTGTTGACGCAGAGCATCTCCAATGCGTCATTCGGCATTTACTTTCCGCGATTCACCGGTACGATCTACGAGCTCTTGTCCGCGCCGGTTTCCTATCTCGAGATTGTCGTGAGCTACGTTGGCGCCGCTGCGACGAAGTCGATCATCCTCGGCGTCATCATTCTGGCGACCGCGGGGCTTTTCGTGCCGCTCAAGGTAGCGCATCCCGTCTGGATGATCCTGTTCCTCGTGCTCACTGCCGTAACGTTTAGCCTGTTCGGCTTCTTGATCGGTATTTGGGCCGATGGGTTCGAAAAGCTGCAGCTGGTGCCGCTGTTGATCATCACGCCGTTGACGTTTCTCGGCGGCAGCTTCTACTCGATCGACATGCTGCCGCCGTTCTGGCAGACGGTCACATTGTTCAATCCGGTGGTTTATCTGATCAGCGGCTTTCGGTGGAGCTTCTACGAGATCGCCGACGTGAATGTCGCCGTGAGCCTCGGTATGACGGTGTTGTTTCTCGCCGTCTTTCTGGCCATCGCCGCATGGATCTTCAAGACCGGCTATCGATTAAAAGCTTGATGGACCCCCCACGCTTGCGACCTCAGTGGCCAATGAGGCCGCTGCGCTGCCCCGAGTGGGCGTAACTCGCGCCTTGGAGCGGTCCGGCGGTGCTCGCGACGTGGCCCATCAGCAGCGATAGTCCGGCGGCCGTTTCGCGCAGCGTTTCTTTGACGTCCGCGATCGACGGGGTTATTTTTTTGTCGATACGCTCGATGTATGGAATGTTCAAGACTGCGATCGCGTGTCCCGATGCGCCGAGCACCGGAAATGCGATGTTCGTGACGCCGCGGATTTGTCGACTCTGAAGCTGTGCGTAACCCTTCTTCGCAACATCGCGAACGATCTTCAGCAGCTGTCGCTCGTTGACCTCCAGCTCGCCTTCGACCTTCTGATGCGAAGCGATCATCGATCGCCGTCCTGTCTCGTCCTGGAAAGCAAGAAGCACGTACCCGGACCCGGTGTCGGTGAGGCCAACTTGCGCACCGACTTTGAGACCAAAGGCCCAGCGTTCTGGACTATCGATCTCCGCCACGACCAGCACGCGTCCGGCATGAAACACAGTCAAGTGGCACGATTGCAGTGAGCGCTGCGCGAGATCGCGCATCAACGGCGCGGCGGCGGCGGTGAGCGACTTGATCGGCTTGTGGCGATGCGCAAGCTCGAAGAGCTTCAACGTCAACGAATAGCGATCGTCCTGCTGGCCGATGTAGCCGCGGCGGACAAGCACGTTGACCATGCGAAAGAGCTCGCTTGACGTGCGGCCCAGCAATTGCGCGATCTCGTTTAGCGTGAGCCCTTCCGTTTCACGGGCCAGGAGCTCGATCACGTCGAGGCCTTTGTCCAGCGCCGGCGCGGCATAACGCAACTCCGCGCGGGGAGCGCGCGTCGTCGCCGGACGTTTTCGAGGCTCCGTCAATGTCCCTCAGTCATTGTCATCACCCTCGACATGGCGCCGGTAGAACAAGAGCGCGTTCCTGAACATCACCTTGTCGCGGACGACGCGGCCCAACGGTGCCAGGTATTCCTCGGCCAGGCGTATTTGACCGGCAAAGCTGCCGCCGAGATCGCTGACGGGCCAGTTGCTGCCCCAAATCACTCGATCTTCACCGAACGCCGTCATCAGCACGTCGAAGTGCGGCTTGTACGCCGCAAGATCAGTGGGCGCACTCCACTTGTGATTGCCGTCGCCGACCACGTACATGTCATAGAACGACGAGAATTTGATGTAAAGGTTCGGACATAGATCGGCCAATCGCCGAATCGACAGCTCCCACTCCGCTGTGGGGGTCAAGCCTTGTGCGCCCGCCAAATGGTCGATGATGATGCGTAGATTCGGAACCGCCGTACATAGTGCTTCGACGCGCGCCTTCGGGTTCGTCGTGCCGCGGCTGATGATGTCTAACGTCATCCCGCGGCTTGCGAGATCGCGCAAATCCCGCAACTGCGCGGCGTCGAGCGTGATCGCCGGAGGGCTCCACAAGAAGCCGCGGATGCCCACGAAGCGGTGATCCCGCGAGAACCGCTCGAGGTTGCTTGTGAAATCGGGCGAGCCGATTTCGAGCTGACCGACGAAGAACGGAAAGAAGGAGTCGTGACCCAGCAGGTCAAGGATCCATTGATTGTCTTCGACCAACGGGCTTGCTTCCACGACACCCGACGCCAGTATGCCGTTGGCCGTAGCGAGCGCCTTGTATTCCGGCGGCAGGACATCGCGGTACAGCAGCGGGTCGCTCGCCGGAGGTGGGGGCGGCCAAGGCACGCCACCCGGACGCGATGGCTGATAGAAGTGAATGTGCGTGTCGACGATCGGATGCGAATGTCCGGCCGCCTTAAGGCTTTGCAGCGCAGTGTCCGCCGCTTGGAGCGCGCTCGCTCCTGCGGCCGAAGCGGTTGAGGTGCCTTGAAGCACGAGCCAAGCGATCGCGCCGATACATTGCAGTGTCAAGTGAAGTCGATGATAGCCCACCGTTGTCTCCTCCAAGAGTTGCCGCTGGTTTAGCGCCCGAGAGTCCTGCGACGCGGAATGAGTTTTATTCGTGAAATCTTATTTTGTCAACAAAATCGGGTTGACAGGCCGCGCAGCGAAGGCCTAGATTGGCTTCGCTCCTGATCGGCGCTGCGGACGAGCCGGACACGAATCGGAAAGACGGAACTCGGCTCTCTCGAGAGCTTTCCGTGCGTTCGCGTGCGGCAGGTGCGAAATCGTCTGGTTGCCAAATTCAAACCATCGTTCTGCAAGGAGGCAACATGGCTTCATCGGAAAATTCCAGGCATGATCGGAAGTCGCCGTCCGCGCGGCTTACTCGGCGCGAATTTCTTCCGCTTCTCGGCGTAACCGCCATGGCATCCATCGCCCCACGTGCGCTTGCCGCGGCGTCGTCGGATATGTCGAAGAGCAAACCCTCCGACGCCGCCGCTCGGTTCGTTTACGTCGGCACTTATACGGCGCCGGGCGTTCCACCCGGCGGCACGCATCCGAGCACCGCTGTCGGCATCTATGTTTTCAGAATGGACCCAAGCGATGGAGCGCTGACGCAATTGCAGATCGTGCCGGCGTCGAATCCGTCGTATCTCGCGATCGATCCTGCGCAAACGCACTTGTATTCGGTCAATGAGGATGTGGCAGGGCGGGTGAGCGCATATACGCTCAATCAGTCAAACGGAGCGCTCGGCTTCATCAACACCGCCTCGGCGAGTGGACGATTTACGACGCACATCAGCGTTCATCCGACGTTGCCCTATCTTTTTGCGGCCAATTACGGCGATCTCGCTGCTCCGGGTAGTTTTCCGGCGTTTCGAATCAACGCGAACGGCTCGGTCGGCGCGATGACGGCGCTCTTCCAAAGCGTCGGCTATGGCCCTAATGGCGGGCCAAACGCGGATCGGCAGGAAACGAACCATGCGCATCAGATCCTCAGCGACTTCGGCGGCAATCATGTGTTCGCCGTCGATCTCGGCGCCGATAAGGTCAACATCTTGAATCTCGATGCCGGAACCGGCGCGCTTATGCCGAATACAGTGCCGTTCGCGCCGCTCGCGTCAGGTTCCGGGCCGCGGCACATGGCGTTTCACCCCGATCGGAAGCATGCGTACGTGCTCGACGAGCTGGTCTCGTCGGTCACCGTGTTCAACTACGATCCGACGCGCGGCGCATTCATCTGGGCGCAAACGATCTCGACATTGCCGGACGACTTTACCGGGAACAACACGACCGCGGAAATTCGCGTTCACCCGAGCGGACGTTTCCTCTACAACACGAATCGCGGGCATAACAGCGTGACGATGTTCGAGATCGACGAGGACACCGGCAAGCTCGATGTGATCGGCTGGGAATCGACACGCGGCGAATGGCCCCGCGGAATGAACATCGATCCTTCGGGAACATTTTTGTACGCGGCCAATCAGAACACCGACACGATCGCCGTGTTCCATATTCAGCCCTCGAACGGCAAACTGAAATTCAGCACGCTCGTCCACACGCCGACGCCGGTCGACGTGGAGTTCGGTCCGGCGGCCTGATGTTGCGGCGGGGCGCCGATGATCATCTCGGCGCCCCCGCGAAGGAGACCCATGACGTCTCGCCTTGCGCGTTACAGCCTGGTATTTGCAATTGTTTGTGCGCTGGCCGCAATCGTTTCGGGATTGGGATATCGCTGGGGCTGGTGGTCGCTGGATTGGGGATTCGAAACGCTTCGCTGGGCGGCGTATGGCGCCGTTGTCGCCACGGCGCTGGCGATAGCGGGCGCCGTCGCATCGCAGCGGAATCGAACGCAACGCGATTTGGCGTTGTCGGTCATCGCGGTTCTCGTCGGTCTTGCGACTTTCGGCATCCCGGGCATGATGCTGATCCGCGCAAAAGAGCTGCCGTCGATCCACGACATCACGACCGATACGAGCGATCCGCCGAAGTTCGTCGCCGTGTTGCCGTTACGCGCCAACGCAAGAAATTCCACCGACTACGGCGGAGCGGCGATCACCGCGCAGCAACGTCAGGCGTATCCGGAAATAGCGCCGCTCAATTCGAACGTATCACCGGACAAGGCGTTTGCGCGAGCACTCGAGGCGGCGCGTGCGATGGGATGGGAGATCGTTGCGACCGCGCCGGCCGAAGGTCGCATCGAAGCGACCGACACGACATTACTGTTCGGCTTCAAGGACGACATCGTCATCCGCGTCACGCCAACGCCGGGAGGTAGTCGAACCGACGTTCGGTCCGAATCCCGTATCGGCGGGAGCGACGTCGGGACCAACGCGCGGCGGATCAACCGCTTCCTCGACAAGCTGTCGCGAGAACCGTAGCAGGTTGCGCTCGGCTTCATCGTTGACTAGCATTGCGGGATAGCGTGGGGGTACACCCACACGGAGGAATCGTTGATGCACAGCCCGTGCCGGGTTCTCATCATGGGCGCTTCTTACGGCTCGCTGCTGGCGACCAAACTGTTGCTTGCCGGTCACTCGGTGAAGTTGGCGTGCCTACCGGCCGAGGCGCAGTTGATCAACGCCGAAGGCACCCGCGTGCGTTTGCCGGTGGCCGGAAAAGAAGGCCTCGTCGAGATCGACTCGCGCGAGCTTCCCGGTAAGTTATCCGCCGATATTCCGAGTGCGATCGATCCTGCTGCGTTTGACCTCGTCGCGCTGGCCATGCAAGAGCCGCAGTATGGTTCGCCCGGCGCGCGCGAGCTCCTGAACGCGGTGGCTCGAGCGAAAGTGCCGTGCATGTCAATCATGAACATGCCGCCGCCGCCATTCCTGAAACGCATTCCCGGTTTGTCGCAGGACGTCTATCGGCGGTGCTACACCGACCCGGCTGTTTGGGACGGCTTCGATCCCGCGCTGATGACGCTGTGCAGCCCGGACCCGCAAGCGTTTCGTCCGCCGGAAGAAAAAGTCAATGTGCTGCAAGTAGGATTGCCGACCAACTTCAAAGCGGCGCGGTTCGATTCGGACGAGCACACAGCGATGCTTCGCAAGCTGCAGTCGGACATTGAGTCGGCGCGATTCAAAACGAATGACGGAACGATCGAATTGCCCGTGAAGCTCAAGGTGCACGACTCCATTTTCGTTCCCCTCGCGAAATGGAGCATGCTGCTGACTGGTAATTACCGCTGCATACAAGAAGAGGGAATGCGATCGATCAAAGAAGCGGTGCACACCGACATCGATCTTTCACGCTCGGTGTACAACTGGGTTGGCGACCTGTGCAAAAGGCTCGGCGCATCCGAGAGCGATCAAGTGCCGTTCGAAAAATACGCTGCCGCGGCGCTGCGACTCTTGAATCCGTCGTCCGCGGCGCGCGCGCTCTCGGGCGGCGCGCTCAACATCGAACGCGTGGATTGCTTGGTGAAGAGCATTGCGGCGTCGAAGGGGATGCGCTCGCAGGTCGTCGATGACGTCGTCGCCGTCGTCGATGCACGGTTGGACGCCAATCGACGGGCATCGCGCGCGATGCCGCAAATGGCCTGATTACTGGGTCGCGGCCTGGCAGCTTCCGGAGTTCACGCACATGGCGACGAGCGAGCACGTCGCCGGTTGGCCGTCGAGCGTGCAGCCACAACCAAATTGCGAGCACCAGGCTTGCTGGCTCTTCGCCATGGACTTGTACGTGTCGGATGAGCTCGTGGCTTTCGTGCCCGTCGTCGCGCAGGCTGACAACAGGGCGCTCAGAACGACCGCCGTGAACGTCGCGTAGATATTCTTCATGATTCGTCACCTTTCCTTGATGATGGCCTTCGGGGCAACACCGGAATGACCGCTTCCCTCGATGTCGATGTCTACCTCGGGCGTATCGGATGGACCGGTGCTGCCCGTCCAACGTTCCACACCCTTGCGGCGCTCGTGCGGGCGCACATGTCAAAAATTCCGTTTGAGAACCTCGACGTGTTGCTTGGCCGCCAGATACGCCTCGATATCGACGGGCTGCAGCGCAAGCTGGTCCACCAACGTCGGGGTGGCTACTGCTTCGAGCACGCGACGCTGTTTGCCGCCGTTCTTGAAGCGATCGGATTCAAGCCGGCCCGTCACTCGGCACGGGTAACGCTGATCACGCCGCGCAACGCGTCTCCGCGCACCCACATGTTCTTGACGGTACCGATGGCGGAGAGCACATTCGTCCTGGATCCCGGTTTCGGCGCGCTTGCGCCGCGTATCCCGGTGCCGCTCACCGACGGCGAACGGGTGCGCATCGAGGGGGAAACGCACTGGATGGCGCGGGCTGGCGACAATTGGATATTGCGGACCCAGACCGGCGAGAAGATCGTCGACTGCTGGGTATCAACGCTCGAGCGCGATAGCGCCGCGGACTTCGAAGTCGGTAATCATTACACGTCTACGCATCCCGCCTCGCCGTTCGTCAACCGGATCATGCTGCGCGCGCTCACACCGGGGGGACGCGTGACTGTGATGAACCGTGACGTCACCGTTTGGGAGCGCAGTATCCCGCAGTCGATTCAACTTGCCGACCGCGCAGCTCTGCGATCGCTCGTGATCAAGCACTTTGGCTTTGACCTGCCGGAGATCGACGCGCTACGCGTTCCATCGATTCCCGAGTGGACGTAAGGGAATAGCCAGCCGGGACGGCCCACGTCACGCCGCGTTGACCGCACGCAACGCTTCCGCTGAAACTTCGAGTGAAGCACGGTCCCACGCGCCGAGGTCCGCCGCCGCCACGTAAGTCGACTGCAAAAAATCGAGGAGCGCCTGCTCGGGATCGGCACTGCGCCGCATTTCATCGTACGGCAGGATGAATTCGTGCAGCGTCGGATCGTAGCGCGCAGCCTCCGGTTGCACGCTCGCGCCGGCGAAACCCTTCGGCTCAGGATAGGTATAGCTGTAGAAGAGCGGATATGGCGCAATCGCGCCTCCGGGCCAGAAACCGGCGCTGCTCACTTCGTGCGAATACGCGTCGCGTGTGATGCGATCAGGCAGATTCGGAATGCCGCCCGGATGCGGAGGCGCGATGCGCCCTGAAAATCGCGTCACGGCGAGATCGAAGCCTCCCCAGAAGAAATGAACGGGGCTTACCTTTCCGTAATAGCGCGACCGAAAGCGGCCGAGCACTTCAAACGACGAACATAGGATGCGCCAGCAGCACGTTGCGTATTCGGCATCGTATGATCGATGAACGTCATCTTCGTCGAAAGGAAGCCGGCTCTCCACTTCGCAGGGCTTTCGGTAGATCGACACGGGCATTCGCAATGTCGTCAATGCCTCCATCAGCGAAGCGTAAAACTGCGCGACCGACATCGGCACCAATTGGATCGTGCCGCGGTCCCCGCGACTCGTTCGAATGTTGAGCTCGTGGGCGACGAAGTCGAAATCGATCTCGAACGCCTCGTCGCCGTAGGGCATTCTTCCTGTCGCCAAACCGGCTGCGGTCGGATAAAGCGTGACCTGCCACGTGTGATTCCGCCACGGCATTTGAGCGAGTCGAATCTTGCCGACGATCTGCGTCCACATGTGCAGCGTCTCGTACGTGTCCTTCCATGCGGCGTACGGCAGTTCGGGCCAGGCAAGACGCATCATGACGTTGATCCGACAACGGTGCTCATTAGTGCAGCTTCACGGTTTGACCCGACTTCGACGATGCGCGCACCGCGTCGAGGACTTCCTGACAGCGCAATCCATCGGTGAAGCTCGGTGACGGCGAAATGCGCTGGTCGATTCCCTTCGTGAAATCGCGCACGAGCAAACGGAACGCCATCAGCCGGTGATCGCGATCGTCGGTGAACGGCGTGTATTTCGGCGGTGTCGGGAGCGGTTGCAACGGTGATCCATCGCGGCTCGCAACGACGATGCCGTCCTCCATCGGGTTCGGACCCGGCTGCTCGGCGATCAGCGTGCCGCGCTCGCCCATCACAGCGATCTTCGCACCGCGCGACGGCGTCGCGGCGAACGATGCGACCATCGTGGCGATACCGCCGCGCTCGAACGTCAGCGTGAACATGAACGTGTCGTCGGTTTCCGCTTTGACCACGGCGTTTGTCTTCGGATCGACGAGATCCGGTCGCAGAGTCGCAAGATGCCCGCTCACCGATTCGACTTCGCCAAACCAGTGACGCAGTCCGTCGACGTAATGCGACCCGAGCGCACCGAGCAACCCGCCGCCTTCCGACTCGTATGCCATCCACGTCAGCGGGCGCGGCTCGCGCGTCACGAAGCGGTCGAGGAATAGCTCGATCGTGCAAACCTGAAAGCGGCCAATGTAGCCATCGTCGAGTAGTTCTTTGATATATGCACGCTGCGGCGTATGGCGGAACTCGTGGCCAACCATCGC
Source organism: Casimicrobiaceae bacterium (assembly GCA_036505865.1). GTDB lineage: Bacteria > Pseudomonadota > Gammaproteobacteria > Burkholderiales > Casimicrobiaceae > VBCG01. Next base: position 9,067 of record DASXSP010000126.1, on the reverse strand, counting down.
GGTCCGGCCGCTGTGCTGCGCGGTGTCGCGCATCTCGGCCGCTTGTTTCGCATCGAGCGCGAAAGGCTTTTCGCAGAGCACGTCCTTGCCGGCCCGTAACGCCGCGATCGCGAGGTCATGATGCGCGCGCGGCGGCGTCGCGATCGCGACCGCATCGAGATCATCCCGCGCGATCAGCTCCTTCGGGTTGGTGTGCACGTCGTGGATGCCCGCGGCATCGGCCACCTTCTGGGCGTTGTCGCGATTCCGGCTGCAGATTGCGGCGACCTCCCAGCCTTCCGAGCGGAAGGCCGGAATGTAAACCTGCGCGCCAAAGCCGAGGCCGATCACACCGATCTTTCGATTCGCTGGAGGCATGTGCTTCTCCATTACGGCGCAGTGATCGCGGGCGACGGTCCGCAAAGCTCAATTATGACCCTATGCTTCCTCGTCCAGGCCCAAATACACGGCCTGCACCTGTGCATTCGCACGAATCGCATCCGGCGTGCCTTCGGCGATGATCGACCCCCTATCGAGAACGATCACGCGATCCGCGAAGCCGAAGACGACGTCCATGTCGTGCTCGGTGAACAGCACTGCGAGCCGATCCCGCCGCGCCAGGTCGACCGCCAGACGCATCAGCTCGCTGCGCATCGAATGCGCCATCCCGGCAGTGGGCTCGTCCATTAACAATAGCCTGGGCTCGGTGGCGAGCGCGAGTGCGAGCTCGACCCGCTTGACGTCGCCATACGCGAGCGTTGCGCAGTGAACGTCGCCGAGCGCGGCGATGCCCGTACGCGCGAGCAGCGCATCAGCGCGATCGATCCATCGTACGGATCGAACGTCGAAAAGCATACCGTCGCGCCTTGCATGCGCCAGCAGCGCGAGCTCGGCATTTTCGCGTACCGTCATCGAGGCAAATGTGGCGGCGACCTGGAACGTGCGGCTCACGCCTTTGTGTGCAATTTGTCGCGGCGGCAGGCCATCGATCCGCTCACCGTCAAGTCGCACCGTACCGGCGTCCGGGACGAGCTGTCCGTTGATCAAGTTGAAGCACGTCGTCTTACCCGCGCCGTTGGGACCGATCAGCGCAATCAATTCGCCTGCGGGAACCGCGAACGAGACATCGCGTAGGGCGCGCACGCCGTCGAATGACCTCGACAAGCCCGTGACTTCGAGCACCGTTTTCATCGGTGCGGCGCTCATCGCTTGCGCAGCAGACGCGCGAACGCGCCGCCCAATCCCTGCGGAAAGGCGAGCACCAGAATGAGAATTCCGGCGCCCAAGAACGCGCGCCAATATTCGGTCACGCGCGCGAGCGTATCTTGCAGCCATGTGAACGCGGCGGCGCCGATCAGCGGTCCGAAGAGCGCACTGAGTCCACCGAGCAACACCATCACCAGCACGTCGATCGAGCGCGGAATGGCGAGCGTCTCGGGTGAAATGCTGCCTTTTGAAAACGCGAAGAGCGCGCCCGCGATTCCGGCAAATCCACCGGCGAGGATGAAGCCCTGCCATTGGCGTTTGTGGATATCGATACCGATCGCGGCGGCGCGGAGTGGCGAATCGCGCGCGCCGCGCAACGCGTGGCCGAACGGGCCATTCGCGATCGCGACGATTGCCGCGCACGCGACGCCGACCGTAACGAGCGTCAGCGCGAAGAAAGTCCGCCGATCGGCAAACCAATCATCCGGCCACACGCCGACGATGCCGTTCGATCCGCCCGTTACGCTGTCCCATTGAAATGCGATTGACCAGACGATTTGCGCGAACGCGAGCGTCAGCATCGCGAGATAGACGCCGGCAAGGCGAACGCAGAACCAGCCGAACACGAGCGCGGCAATGAGCGCAGCCAACGGCGCCAACGCCAGTGCGCCGGCAAATGGCACGCCGTGCTTGATGGCCAATGCAGCGGCATAAGCGCCAACGCCGAAATACGCGGCGTGTCCGAACGATGTCATGCCGCCGGTCGCGGTCAGGAATTGCAGGCTCGCTGCAAACAGCGTCGCGATGAGGATATCAATAGCAAGAACGAGCGCGTAGTCATCGTTCACGAACGGCAGCAGGGCAAACGCGACGAAGATGACGATCGTAATCCAGCGATCGCGTCGCGTCGGCGCCATGACGATCGCGCGATGCTCCGGTAACGGTGTCGTCGGCGGCGTTGCCGGTGGCACGCCGAGCAGACCATGAGGTCGCAGCGCCAGAACGATTGCCATGACGATGAATTCCGCGACCAGCGTCAGCTTCGGAAACGCAAACGTAACGTCGCCAATCGTCACGGTGCCAAGCGCGATGCAAATCGCCTTTGTGAGACCGATCAGCAGTGCAGCGACAAACGCACCCGGAATGGAGCCGAGCCCGCCGACGACCGTTACGACGAACGCGTCTGCGACAGTCGCTAAATCCATGCCGAGATTCGCGGGCTCGCGAGGAAGTTGGAGCGCGCCGGCCAGGCCCGCGAGAAAGGCCCCGAGCGCAAATACGGTGGTGTAAAGCTTCGCTTGATCGATGCCGAGCGCGCCGGTCAGCATTCGATTTTCGGAAGCGGCACGAACCACGACGCCAAAGCGTGTGCGCGTGATGAGCCACGTGAGCGCGACAAGCACCAATGGTCCCACCGAGATCAAGAATAGGTCGTATTGCGGCACGGCGCGATCGAGGATTTGCAGCGTGCCCGATAGGCCAGGCGCTCGCGGACCCAACAGATCTTGTGGGCCCCAAAGAGCGAGAACCGCATCGCGCACGATCAACACGACACCGAACGTCGCGGTGAGCTGCAGCAATTCCGGCGCGTCGTAGAGGCGCTTCAGCAACAGCGCTTCGATCATCGCGCCGATCGCAGCGACGCAAAGCGCAGCGATCAACGCGCCGCCCCAAAACGCGACTGCGCCACGGCCCAACGCTTCGGCCAGCGTGGCGCCGATCGAGTACGCGATGTACGCGCCCAGCATGTACAGCGAGCCGTGCGCAAAATTGACGATCCGCGTGACGCCGAAGATCAACGTCAGTCCGGCCGCCACGAGAAACAGCGCCGACGCCGACGCGAGGCCGTTCAACAGCTGGATCGTCAGCGACGCGAGCGTCACGCAGTCACCAGCTCAGAGCGAAGGAGTAAACGTCTAATCCGGGGGACGGATCTTGCGGATCGTATCGTCGTCCGGCAGATAATCTTTGCCGTCGGCATATTTCCAGTTGACCATCACGCCCTTGCCATCCTTCACCGCCGTACGGCCGACGAATGCGCCCATCGTCGATTGGTGATCGATTGCGCGAAACGTGATGCGGCCAAATGGAATGTCGACTTCTAGATTTCGCATTGCGGCGATAAGCTTCTCGGTATCCGTCGATCGTGCCTTGGTGATCACGGCGGCCGCCGTTTTGATCGTGCTATAGCCGACGACCGAGCCAAGTCGCGGGTAGTCGCCGTATTTCGCCTGATACGCGTCGCGAAATCGCTTGTGCGCGGGCGTGTCGATCGCGTACCACGGATAGCCGGTGACATACCAGCCGTCCGGCGTTTCATCCTTCAGCGGATCGAGATACTCCGGCTCGCCACCCAGCAGGTTGAAGACGGGCCTGTTCTTGAACAGACCGCGAAGCTCGCCTTCACGAACGAAGCGGGCGAGGTCGGGCCCGAACAACGATGAAAAGATCGCATCGGGTTGCGCGTCGAGCAGCGCTTGGACAACGGGGCCGGCGTCGATCTTGCCAAGCGGTACCGCTTGTTCGACGAACTCCAGTCCGCCGGATTGCCGAAACAGTATTTGCTTCTTGAACGTGATCGTCGCCGCTTGGCCATACTCGTAGTTCGGATACACGATGGCCCAGCGCTTCTTGCCGAGCTTCGCCGCTTCGGGAACGAGCATCGCGGTTTGCATGAACGTCGACGCACGCAAGCGGAATGTGTAGCGATTGCCGCTGTCCCAGACGATCTTGTCAGTGAGCGGCTCGGCGGCGAGGAACATCACCTTGCGCTGCTTGGCGAGATCCGCTACGGCGAGGCCGACGTTCGACGCGAATGTCCCCATCAGAAAGACGACTTTTTCGCGCGAAAGCAGCTCTTCGGCCACGCGGACCGCATCGCCCGGCGTGCCGTTATCGTCGCGAAAGATGATTTCCAGCGGCCGGCCCAACACGCCGCCCGACGCATTGATTTCATCCCGGGCGAGCTCCATTCCTTTTTTGTACGGCTCGAGAAACTGCGGAAACTGCTTATAGCTGTTGAGCTCGCCCAGACGAATCGGCTGCGCGAGTAACGGTGAGGCAAAAACGCTGGCGGATGCAACGAGGACGGCGAACGCGGCAACGCGGCGAATCATGACGGCTCCGAGAGGGTTCGACCGACAGCGGTCGACGAAAGCAGTGTCGCGGCGCAGTTTAACAGGGGCCTTACTCGAGAAACGGCTTATGCATATTCCATTGGCGCGCTGTCGCCGGACGCACTCGGCCGGGTAAAATCGATTGTTTTGCACCGCCATGAACCAGACCACCGGCGCCGCATTTGGATATTAACGGCTTTCCATGTTGAAACTCGCATTCGGCCTCCGCTTCGCCGATCTTCACTCGGTCGACGGCGCGGCGGCGATCGATCAGCAATTTAGCGAACATCTGCGCGCTGCCGACGCGGCGCTCGCGGAGCGCTTCGCGGCTGCCCGTGCGGAGCCCGACGTGTTGTCGCGCAAAGATGAAGCGGCGCTGCTGATCGACGTCGCGCCGCATGTCGAAGATTTTCTTGCGCATTTATTCGGCATCGAGTCTCACGTGCGTACGCTCGAAGGACGCCACCACGAATGGGCGCCAGTGTTTGCGGTGCGCCGGCAATTCGTCCAGCGGAAAGCGATGAACGCGTACAAGGCCGAGGTCGCAGCAACGTTCGACGGTGCGGCGCTGCGCGCACAGCTGGACGCGCTGTTCGGTCATCCGCAAAGGTTGCAAGCGTTCGAGCTTGCGTTCGCCGATGCGATAACGCGGTGGCAAAAAGACGAGGCGCTCAATGCGCCAGCACTCGATCTTGCCCAGCGCTACGCGGCATGGGCGGCGCATACGCCAGCGGGCAAAGCACAGCACAAAGGCGGCGTCCTGTTCCGTTCACCGCGCAAGCTCGATGTGTTGAAGCTTGTCCCCGTGCAGTCCACGACCGCGAATGGCGTGGCTGCGCTGCGCCTCGCCGATCACCATCCGCTGCGCACGCGCGACGGATTTGGATTGACCGACGCGGGCACGAGCTTCGAAGGAAGCTTGTCGGAGGCGCATTACTGCATTTGGTGTCATGAGCAAGGCAAAGACTCGTGCGCTCGGGGCTTACCGGAAAAGAAAACCGCCGACGGCGCACCACTCGATAATCCGTTCAAGAAAAGCCCGTTCGGCGTCACACTCGCCGGCTGCCCGCTGGAAGAACGCATTTCGGAATTTCATAAGCTCCGCGCCGAAGGCTGGCCGATCGGCGCGCTCGCGGTCATCTGCATCGACAACCCGATGGTGGCAGCGACCGGCCATCGGATCTGCAACGACTGCATGAAGTCATGCATCTATCAAAAGCAGGATCCCGTCGATATCCCGCAGTCGGAAACTCGATTGCTGAAAGACGTTCTTGCATTGCCGTGGGGTTTCGAAATCTATTCGCTGTTGACGCGTTGGAATCCGCTCAATCTGCGCCATCCGTTGCCTGTAGCGCCATCGGGCAAACGAGCATTGATCGTCGGCATGGGACCGGCGGGCTTTACGCTCGCGCATCATCTGTTGAACGATGGGCACACGGTCGTGGGCATCGACGGTCTCAAGATCGAGCCGCTCGATGCGCATCTCAGTGGGGTAAAGCCGGACGGAACGCGTGTCCCATTCGAGCCGGTGCGCGATTTCGCCGCAATGATCGAACCGCTCGATGAGCGCAGGATGGCGGGCTTCGGTGGTGTCGCCGAATATGGAATCACCGTGCGTTGGGACAAGAACTTTCTCAAGGTGATTCGACTCTTGCTCGAGCGGCGCGACCGGTTTGCGCTCCACGGCGGCGTGCGCTTCGGCGGCACGGTCGACGTCGAGGGTGCGTTCGCGCTCGGCTTCGATCACGTTGCCCTCGCTGCGGGCGCCGGCAAGCCGACGGTGCTGGAAATGCCCAACGGGCTTGCCAACGGTGTGCGCACCGCGTCGGATTTCTTGATGGCGTTGCAGTTGACCGGCGCGGCCAAAGCCGATTCGCTGGCCAACATGCAACTGCGCTTGCCGGTCGTCGTGATCGGCGGCGGTCTGACGGCGATCGATACCGCGACCGAAGCGCTCGCCTACTATCCGCTGCAAGTCGAGAAATTCCTCGCCCGCTTTGAACGGCTGTGCGCCGAGACAAGCCGTGACGTTGTCGAGTCGGCTTGGACGGCCGACGAACGCGAAATCGCGCTCGAATTCATCGCGCACGGCAAGGCGCTCCGCGCGGAACGGCATCAGGCCGCTGTCGAAGGTCGCGCGCCGCGCATTGTCGAGGTGATCAACGGATGGGGCGGCGTCACGATCGCATATCGACGGCGATTGATCGACAGTCCGTCGTACACGCTCAATCACGAAGAAGTCGAGAAGGCGTTGGAAGAGGGTATCCGGTTCGCGGAGGGTCTCACGCCGGTTGCGATCGAAATCGATTCGTCGGGCCGGGCGCAGGGCATCACTGTATCCGAGCAGCACAATGACGGAGATGGCGTGTGGCACGAGCGCGCGCGCATCACGCTTTCGGCGCGCACGATTCTGATTGCCGCCGGCACGCAACCGAACACCGTTCTCGCCCGCGAAGATCCCACCCATTTCGAGCTCGACGGCAAATACTTTCGCCTGCTCGACGAAGAAGGGAATGCGGTCAAGCCGATACGCGGGCTCGCCAAGCCCGATCGGCCTGCGGTTCTCACCGAGATACGCGCCGACGGACGTGCGGTCAGCTTTTTCGGCGACCTGCATCCATCGTTTTACGGCAACGTCGTCAAGGCCATGGCGAGCGCGAAGCAGGGTTATCCGATCGTGTCGCGAGTATTGATGCGCGCGCAGACAACGCATTCAGAATCGACCGCAGCTTTTTTTGCACGACTCGACCGCGAGTTTCGCGCGACCGTCGAGCGGGTCATTCGGTTGACGCCGACGATCGTCGAAGTCGTCGTGCGCGCGGCTGCCGCGGCGCGTCGCTTCCGTCCGGGGCAGTTCTATCGCTTGCAGAATTTCGATGCGCTCGCCGGCGTCAAGGACGGCACGCGTCTCACAATGGAAGGTCTCGCGCTCACCGGCGCATGGGTCGATCGCGAACAGGGTTTGATCTCGACGATCGTCCTGGAAATGGGCGGCTCGTCTGATCTGTGCGATCGATTGCGTCCGGGCGAACCGATCGTGCTGATGGGTCCGACTGGCGCGCCGACTGAAATCGCGCGCGATGAAACCGTCGTTCTTGCGGGCGGCGGGCTTGGCAACGCCGTGTTGTTTTCAATCGGACGCGCGTTCCGCGAGGCCGGTTCGAAAGTCCTTTATTTCGCCGGATATCGAAAGCCGATCGATCGCTACAAAGTCGAGGAAATCGAGGCCGCCGCCGATGTCGTCGTGTGGTGCACCGACGAGGGTCCGGCGTTCGTTCCCGACCGGCCGCAGGATCGCACGTTCGTCGGCAATATCGTCGAGGCGATGCGCGCGTACGCGGAGAATCGGCTTGGGTCGCAACCAATTCCGCTCGCCGGAGCGGATCGGATCATCGCAATAGGCTCCGACCGAATGATGGCCGCAGTCGCGGCGGCGCGCCACGGTGTACTGGCGCCGTATATGAAGCCGGGGCAGCACGCGATCGGCTCGATCAACTCGCCGATGCAATGCATGATGAAGGAAATCTGCGCGCAGTGTTTGCAGCCGCATCACGATCCAGCAACGGGCAAGCTGAGCTACGTATTCTCCTGCTTCAATCAGGATCAACGCCTCGATGAAGTCGACTTTCCTGCACTTGCCACACGCTTGTCGCAAAACGGCGTGCAGGAGAAGTTGACGGCGCAGTGGATTGCGCGCTGTCTCCACGAAGTGCCCCAAGAAACGGCTTAATTCCCGATAGTCAGCGGGAGTATTACCGGCAACGTTGTTGGTCACACCTCGAGTGCGACATTATTTTTTAGCGCCGCGGTTCCCACGCAGACTTCGCTCAGCTATAACGTCACCTTCGGTTACGACGGAGCGTTCTCGGCAACGCCGCGCGGCCTCATTCCGGCAGCGACGTCGAGTGGCTCTGGCGCCACGGACGCTGTGGTGAACTACCAGGTCGTCGTTCCTGCGGGCTCAACATACGCGCGGTTCTCGCTGTTCAATGCCACGATGACGCCCGACAGTGACCTTGATCTTGAAGTGCGCCTCAACGGGACACTCGTCGGGGCGAGCGGCGGAGGAACCTCGGATGAGGAAGTCAATTTGGTGAATCCAGCGGCCGGGACGTATGAGGTTCGCGTCGTCGGATTCGCAACGCCTTCTCCGTCGTCAACATTCACGTTGTTCAATTGGGTGCTTGGCTCCACGTCCGCCGGCAACATGACGGTAAGGGCACCGGCAACGGCCGTGCTCGGAACGACGGGCGTGCTCAATCTGTCGTTCAGCGGACTCACGGTTGGCACCAAATATCTTGGATCGGTGGCCTACAGCGGGGTGGCAGGGCTACCGAATCCAACGATCGTTCGCGTCGACCCGTAGCGCAATCGCGGTTCTCTCAGAGCGCGGGGCCGCAAGGCTCCGCGCTTTCTTCAATCGACCGCCGCGATCGTCGATCGGTTTGTTGACGCTCGCGACTCGATCTTGATGTCGGCTACAACGCGAACGTATCAACTCGACGATTGCGCATTGCCGTACGTCCGGCGACTCATCCGATGGCACGCAGCTTGCTGGCTTCCATATCGCGCGACGACGCGTGTTGCGTCTTGCGTTCGTGAATGGAGACTCTGCCATGTCGAACCTTCTGATCGTCGACGACGAACCGAATGTGCTAAGCGCATTGCGGCGGCTATGTCAAAACAGCGCCATCCTTCCAGCGTTGCCCGATCCTTCGATCACGACATTTACATCGCCGCTTGCCGCGCTGAAGCACGTGGCCGAC